>NZ_SSBI01000041.1 GCF_004795015.1 Streptomyces sp. A1277
GGGGGCGGCACGGGCGCCGGAGGTGCGGCGGGCGGCACGGGGGCGACCGCGCGGCCACCGCCCCGGCGCTGCTCGATCATCGCGGTCGCGGCGGCCGGCAGCCAGGCCGAGGCCGTACCGCTGTCGTCACCGCCGCCGGAGGCGAAGAGGTGCGGGGCGAGCTGGGCCTGCAGCTCGGCGGGCGTGGGCCGCCGCGTGGCGTCCATCTGCATGCAGGAATCGATGAGCGAGCGCAGGTCGTCGGGCAGACCGGCGAGGTCGGGGCCCTCGCGCAGCAGCATGAACACCGTCTCGACCGGGTTGGCGCCCCGGTACGGCGCGTGGCCGGTCGCCGCGAAGACGAGCGTCGAGCCGAGCGAGAAGATGTCGCTGGCCCCTGTCACGCTGCGCGAGTCCCGCGCCTGCTCGGGCGACATGTACGCGGGCGTGCCGACGGCCACGTTGGTCATGGTGAGCCGGGTGTTGGAGACGCCGGACGCGATACCGAAATCGATGACCCGGGGGCCGTCCTCGACCACGAGCACGTTCGACGGCTTCATGTCGCGGTGGACGAGCTGTGCGCCGTGGATGGACTGCAGGGCCTCCGCGATGCCCGCCGCCAGCCAGCGCACCGCCTGGGTCGGCATCGGCCCGCACTCATTCACTATCTCTTCGAGCGAGGGGGCGGGCACGTACGCGGTGGCGAGCCAGGGCACGGCGGCGCGCGGGTCGGCGTCCACCACGGCGGCCGTGTAGAAGCCGCTGACGGCACGCGCGGCCTCCACCTCACGTGTGAAGCGCACCCGGAACAGCTGGTCCTCGGCCAGTTCCGTACGGACCGTCTTGATCGCCACCCGCCGGCCGGATGCCGACCGGGCGAGATAGACCAGCCCCATGCCGCCGGCCCCGAGCCGTCCCAGCACCTCGAACGGGCCGATCCGCCTCGGGTCGTGCTGCGTCAGCTGCTCCACCACTTTGCCTGCCACCTCCCCGTACGGACCTCAGGGAACAGAGGTCCGCGAAATACCCGCCGTGTGCAGCGTCTCATCACTGGGCACCACCCGGCGGTGCGCACCCCGATTGTTCCTGGCGAAGGCCCCGGTTGCGAACCCGGGGGCGGATCGGGGTGTCCTGGGCCACACCGCCCGAATCAGGACACGGGTTCCTGAAGTACGGCGAAGACGGCGCCCTGGTCGTCCTGGAGGACCGCCATCCGCCCGTACCGGATGTCGAGCGGGGGTGCGGTGACCCGGCCGCCGAGCCGCTGGACGGTGCGCGCGGTGGCGTCGCAGTCCGTGACGTTGAAGTAGCTCAGGAAGTAGCTGGGCAGCTCGGCCGGGAACGCGTCCGTGATGACGCTGCGCCCGCCGACCGCCGTGTCGGGGCCGGGTTCGGTGCCGGGCGGGGACCAGGTGCGGAAGTCGACGCGGGACTCGTCCGTGTCCGGGACGTCGGTGACCGAGTCGCCGATGTCGGCGGAGCGGAAGCCGAAGACCTCCTCGTAGAAGGGGTCGACGCGGTCCTTGAACCGGGTGTGGACCTCGGTCCAGCAGAAGGAGCCGGGCTCGTTCTGCTTCTGGAAGCCCGCGCGCTCGCCGGCCTGCCAGAGGCCGAAGACCGCGCCGCCCGGGTCGGCTGCCTGGGCGAGCACCCCGGCGCGGCCGGCCGGTACCGGCTCGGTGATGACCTGGCCGCCGGCCTCGCGGACCCGGGCGACGGACGCCTCGATGTCGTCGGTGGCGAAGTAGACGCCCCAGGCGGTCGGCATCCGGCCGTCCTTCTTCGCGGCCAGCGCGGCGACGAGCTTCCCCTCACTGAGGGCCTCGGCGCGGGGGCCATCGGCCGCCCGGAAGGTCCAGCCGAACAGCTCGCCGTAGAAGCGCTTGCCCGCCTCCAGGTCGGAGAGCTGCACATCCACCCAGCACGGTGCGGACTGTGCGAATGCGGCCATGGGCCCGGATCCTTCCGTTCGTCCTGGTGACGCCAGCCGTGGTGACGCTCGCCGTCGTGACGCTCGCCGTCGTGACGCTCGTCTCACCCAACGTAGCCGCGCGGCGCGTTCCGCGCGCCCGGGACCCGCCTCCTACCCCCGGAAGCGAACGCACTTTCGAAAGTTATCCACCGAAGTTATCCACAGGCTGTTAATAACATTGATCAGACTGTGGGCAGAGACGGACCGGAGACGGTCGGAGGAGGGCGTCAGCGGGCGGCCATTCCCCATTTGCACTCGGCCGAATCGCGCTCCGATCACCCGTCGGTAAGCTGACGGCATGACAGGACAAGTACGCACCGTCGACGGCCGCGTGGCCGGTCGGCGCGGACAGGCGACGCGGCAGAAGCTGCTCGACTGCCTCAGCGAGATGCTCAGCTCCTCGCCGTACCGGGACGTCAAAGTCATCGACGTCGCCCGGAAGGCGGGGACTTCACCCGCGACCTTCTACCAGTACTTCCCCGACGTCGAGGGCGCGGTCCTCGAAATCGCCGAAGAAATGGCCAAGGAGGGCGCCGGTCTGACCGAACTGGTCGCCGGGCGTTCCTGGGTCGGCAAGTCGGGCTGGCAGACCGCCGAACAACTCGTCGAGGGCTTCCTCGACTTCTGGCGGCGCAATGACGCGATCCTGCGCGTGGTCGACCTCGGCGCGGCCGAGGGCGACAAGCGGTTCTACAAGATCCGCATGAAGATCCTGAACTCGGTCACCAACTCCCTCACGGAGTCCGTGAAGGAGCTCCAGGCCAAGGGCAAGGTCGACAAGGACGTCAGCGCCGCCGCGATGGCGGGCTCCCTGGTCGCGATGCTGGCCGCCGTCGCCTCGCACCAGAAGGGCTTCACCACCTGGGGCGTCAAGCAGGCCGAACTCAAGCCGAATCTGGCCCTGTTGGTGCACCTCGGCATCACCGGCAAGAAGCCGACGAAGTAGCGTCCGCGCCGAACTCCCCGCCACTGGGCGACGCGCGGTGTTCCCGGGCGCCCCAGGTCCTGTCTCACCGACGGCGGACCACGCATGTGGTCCGCCGTCGGCGTATCCGGACCCGGACCGTTACGAGGAGACCTCCCGCCGCTCCAGCCGGAACAGCCGTATCTCGCGGTCGATCCGCGCCTGGTACGCGGCATAGGGCGGCCAGAACGCCAGCGCGGCCTTCCACACCACCGCGCGCTCCTCACCCGCCAGCAGCCGGGCCCGTACGGGGATGTCGCGCCCGTTCCAGTTGATGACCGCCTCCTCCGGGTGCGCCAGCAGGTTCGCCGTCCAGGCCGGGTGCCCGGGCCTGCCGAAGTTGCTGCCCACCAGGACCCAGCCCTCCCGGTCACCGTCGCCCGGCTGCGGCATGCAGGCCAGCGGGGTGGTCCTCGGCTGCCCGCTGCGCGCCCCCGGGACCGTCAGAACGACCCCCGGCAGCATCCGCGCGCTCAGCAGCACCCGGCCCCGGGTGAGCCGGTGGACCGCGCGGTCCACGGCGGGCACCACATGCGGGGCGATCCGGGCGAAGGCGCGGGTCGAGGACACCTTCTGGACGAGCCGGACCCCGGCCGCCGCCATCAGACCGCCACCTGCCCGGCCGCCCCGCGCCCGGCACCGCCTCCACCCCCGGCCGCCCCGCCCCCCGCGCCGCCGCCCTCGTCCCCGGCCGCCGCGAAGAGCCCGGAGCGCCGGGCCGCGTGGTCGCGCAGGCGGTGGGCGGGGCCGAGGAGGAGTTCCATGACGGCGGCCCGCCCGGCGTACGGCTGCGCCTCGTGCTCCCGGTCCGGCGGCCCGGCGTCCCCCGGCAGCCGCACCGCCTCCGCCGCCGCGGCCCGCAGCGCCTCCAGGGCCCCGGCGAGCGCCAGCCCGGCGCTCTCCGGGTCCCCGACCGCGAAGTACGCGGCGGAACGCGCCGCCCGTACCCGTACGTACAGCTCCGCGATCCGGTGCTGCTCGGCCCCGAAGGCGTGCGAGGCCCGGGCGGGGTCGCCGGCCCGCCCGGACCGTTCGCGCCCCGCCACATACGCGGCCATGCGCTCCAGCGCGCCCGCCGCCGCCCCCACCGCCTCGGCGGCGAGCAGGGCCGCCGCCGTGCGTCCGGCCGTCGCGAGGGCGGCGGCCGCGTCCACGGTGTCGTCGGCCCCCAGGAGTTCCGCCTCGGTGTCGCGCAGCTGGACCCGGGCCAGCGGACGGGTCGGGTCCGGTGAGGTCTGCCCGGTCCGGACGAGCCCGGCGGGCGGCTCGGGTCCGTCCGCGCGGACCAGGAAGAGCAGGGTGCGGCTGCGCGGGAAGCCGCCCGCGTGCGCGGCGACCAGGAGCAGCCCGGCCCGGTCCCCGTCCGGCACCCGGTCGGCCTCCCCGTACAGCCGCCACCCGCCGCTCCCGCCACCGGCCGGCCTCGCCTGCACCCCGCCCGCCCGGCCACCGCCCGCCCAGGAGCCGCCGGTCGGGTCGCCGGCGAGGCCGAGGGCCGTGGACAGCGCCCCGCCGGGCACGGCAGGCGCCGCGGTCAGCTCGCCGGCGGCCACGGCCGGCAGCAGGGCGGCGCGCTGTTCCCCGGTGCCGAGGGCCAGGATCAGGGGCGCGGCGAGCACACTGGTGGCGAGCAGCGGGGACGGCAGCAGGGCGCGGCCGGTCTCCTCCAGGACGACGGCCTGCTCGGCGGCGCCCCAGCCGGCGCCCCCGTACTCCTGCGGGACGCCGAGACCGGGCAGCCGGAGGTCCCGGACGCCCCGGCGCCACAGCTCGCCCCCGCCCCCTCCCCCGTCGAGCAGGGCGCGCAGGGTGCGGCGGATCTCGTCCTGTTCCGCGGTGAAGGCGGCATCCATCGGCGGACTCCTTCCCCTCGGAGGCCGACGGCCTCTGAACTGACGGCCCGTCATGCTAGGCGCGCGGAGACGAGATTCCCAGAGCCGTGCGGGCGAGACGGCGGCGGTTATCTGATGTACCGTCAGTTTCATGTCTGCCACGCCCACTTCCCTCCGCCGGGTCGCCGTCGTCGGTGTCTCCCTCGCCGACTGCGGGCGCGTCGACACGGCCACGCCGTACGCCCTGCACGCCCAGGCCGCCCGCCGGGCGCTCGCCGACTCGGGCCTGGACCGCTCGGTGGTCGACGGCTTCGCCTCGGCGGGGCTCGGGACGCTCGCGCCCGTGGAGGTCGCCGAGTACCTGGGGCTGAAACCCACCTGGGTGGACTCCACCTCGGTGGGCGGCTCGACCTGGGAGGTGATGGCGGCCCATGCGGCTGATGCCGTCGCTGCGGGCCGCGCCAACGCCGTCCTGCTGGTCTACGGGTCCACGGCCCGCGCCGACATCAAAGCGGGCCGCCGCACCTCCAGCCTGTCGTTCGGGGCGCGGGGCCCGCTCCAGTTCGAGGTGCCGTACGGGCACTCGCTGATCGCCAAGTACGCGATGGCCGCCCGCCGCCACATGCACGAGTACGGCACGACCCTGGAGCAGCTGGCCGAGGTGGCGGTGCGGGCGCGGGCGAACGCGGCGGCCAACCCGGACGCGATGTTCCGCACCCCCGTCACGGTGGACGAGGTGCTTTCGGGCCCGATGATCGCCGACCCGTTCACCAAGCTGCACTGCTGCATCCGCAGCGACGGCGGCTGCGCGGTGCTGCTGGCGGCCGAGGAGTACGTCCCCGACACGGCGAAGGCGCCCGTCTGGGTGCTCGGGACCGGCGAGCACGTCTCGCACTCCACGATGTCCGAGTGGGACGACTTCACGGTCTCCCCCGCCGCCGTCTCGGGCCGCCTCGCCTTCGAACGGGCGGGGGTGCGGCCGGCCGACATCGACCTGGCCGAGATCTACGACGCGTTCACCTACATGACGCTGGTGACGCTGGAGGACCTGGGCTTCTGCGCGAAGGGCGAGGGCGGCCCGTACGTGGAGGGCGGCCGCACGGGCCTCACGGGGGAGCTCCCGGTCAACACGGACGGCGGCGGCCTGTCCGCCTGCCACCCCGGGATGCGCGGCCTGTTCCTGCTGGTGGAGGCGGTACGCCAGCTGCGTGGCGAGGCGGGGGCCCGCCAGGTGCGCAAGGCGGGGGGCCGCCTCCCGGAACTGGCGGTGGCCTCGGGCACGGGCGGCTGGTTCTGCTCGTCGGGGACGGTGGTGCTGGGGCGGGGATGAGGGGCCGTGCTCACACGGCGCGGTCCCCGGGGCCGCCGTCCCCGGCGCGATCCTCGTGGCCCAAGAACCCGTCCGTCTCACGGCGCATGAGCGCGCCGTCCACGCGGGGCGACTGCCGATGTTCGGCCACCGGCCGTCCACGGGGGGCGACTGCCGGTGTTCGGCCACCGGCCGTCCACGGGGGGCGACTGCCGGTGTTCGGCCACCGGCCGTCCACGCGGGGCGGCGGGCGGCACTCGGCCACCGGCTCCTCGGTGCCCGGCCGCCTTCGGCGTAGCGTCGGCCGCATGACAGACGCTCTCGATCCCGCCGCCCGGCAGTCCTTCCTCGACCTGCTGCACGCCCAGCGCGTCTGGGACACCGACCTTCCGGCCTTCGACCCGGACACCGCACCGCCCGCGCCCCTCGACCTGTTCCGCGCCTGGTTCGCCGAGGCCGTCGCCGCCGGGCAGACCGAGCCGCACACCATGACCCTGGCCACCGTGGACGCCGACGGCCTGCCCGACGTACGGACCCTGATGCTGCACGACGCGGACGAGCGCGGCTGGCACTTCGCCACGCACGACAGCAGCGCGAAGGGCCGCCAGCTGGCCGCCCGCCCGTACGCCGCGCTCGGCTTCTACTGGCCGGCGCAAGGCCGGCAGGTACGCGTCCGGGGACCGGTCACGGCGTGCTCCACGGCCGAGAGCGCCGCCGATCTGCACGCCCGCTCGACCGGGGCGCTGGCCTCGGCCCTGGTGGGGCGGCAGAGCGAGATCCTGGACTCGACGGCCGCGCTCGACCGCGCGTCCGACGCCGCCTGGGACCGGGCGCGCGCCGAGCCCGACGCGGAGGCGGCGACCTGGACCCGGTACGTGGTCGAGCCGCGCGAGGCCGAGTTCTTCCAGGGCGACGCCCGGCGGCGGCACGTGCGCCTGCGGTACCGCCGCTCGGCCGACGTGCGGACGGGGACGGTGGCCTGGGAGCGGGAACTGCTCTGGCCCTGACCGCCCCCGCCGCCCGCCGCCCGCTTCAGCTCACCGTGATCGCCTGCACCGGGCAGGCGCGGGCGGCTTCGCCGACCATGGGGCCGGGCTCGGCCTCCGGCAGGAGTTCGCTGAGCCCGTCGTCGTCCTGGGTGAACACCTTCGGTGCGGCGAGCGCGCACTGCCCCGCGCCGATGCACACGTCCTTGTCGATGTCGATCCGCATGCCCATCGCTCCTCCCGTCCGCGTTTCGGCCGTCACCAGGTCACCGGCAGTTCCAGCAGCCCCTGCACCGTGTCGCCCGGCTTGAACGGGACCTCCTCGGGCGGGACCGTCAGACGCAGGCCGGGGAAGCGGTGGAAGAGCGCGGGCAGGGCGATCTCCAGTTCGGCGCGGGCGAGGTTCTGGCCCAGGCACTGGTGGATGCCGAACCCGAACGCCACGTGGTTGCGCGCCCCGCGTCCGAGGTCCAGCGCGTCCGGCTCCGGGTAGACGGACGCGTCCCGGTTGCTCACGGCGGTGGACAGCAGCACCCCGTCCCCGGCCCGCAGCGTCTCCCCGCCGATCTCGATGTCCTCCACCGCCACCCGGGAGAGCCCGTCCGCGATGGACAGGAACCGCAGCAGCTCCTCCACGGCGGGCGGCACCGCGTCGGCGTCGCCGTCCGTCAGCCGGGCCAGCTGGTCCGGGTGCTGGAGAAGCGTGAAGGTGCCGAGCGAGATCATGTTCGCGGTCGTCTCGTGACCGGCCACGAGCAGGATCTCCGCCAGCCGCACCAGCTCGTCGCGCTCCACCGCCCCGGTCTCCAGCTGCTCGGCGATCAGCTCGTCCAGCAGCCCGTCCCCCGGCTCACGCCGCTTGCGTTCGATCAGGACGCGGAAGTACGCGTCCAGCTCCTCGCGTGCCGCCATGACGTCCGCCGGCTCCGGCCCGCGCAGCAGCTTGCGCGACTGGGCCTCGAAGAAGTCGTGGTCCGCGTACGGCACCCCGAGCAGCGCGCAGATGACCATGGACGGCACCGGGAGCGCGAAGGCGTTCACCAGCTCGGCCGGCGGGCCCTGCTCGGCCATCGCGTCGAGCAGCCGGTCCACGGTCTCCTGGATGCGCGGCCGCAGCGCCGCCGTCCGCCGGACCGTGAAGCTCGGGATCAGCATCCGGCGCTGCGCGTTGTGCTCCGGGTCGTCGACGCCGATCAGCTCGACGCGACGCTGTGCGAGCGTGGCCAGCCTCGGCGCGAAGAAGGGGAAGGCCGGGTGCGCCCGGTCGGACGACAGCCTGGGGTCCGCCAGGAGCGCCCGGGCCTCGGCGTGCCCGGTGACCAGCCACACCGTACGGCCGTCGAAGAGCCGGACGCGGGACACCGGCCGTTGGCCCCGGCTCGCACTCGGGTAGCCGGTGGGCGGGTGGTAGGGACAGGTGCGGTTCTGCGGGAAGGCAATGGTCTCGGACTGGGACTGCATCTCGGACTGGGTCTCTGTCATGCGGACCTCGCAGCGAGGGGGGTGGGTCCTGCTTACCGATCACCCTCACTAGATGCCTTAGGCACCTATCTGGACCAGTCCCTCTTCGGCCACATCTCCCCGCCCACCCCGTTTCCTCCATTTTCAGCCGTTGAGGAGCACCATGGGAGACAGACGGGACAGGCTGGACAGGTGAGGACTGGAGGTCGACCCGATGACCCGAACCCGGAGCCGGTACGCCCCGGACCGTGGTCTGACCACCCGCATGGTCACCACGATGTTCCTGATCGGGCTGCTGTACGTGGTCCTGGTGGGCGTGCTGCTGGCCGCGCTGCGCGGGGCCTGGCCGATCATTCTGATCATCACCGGCGGCATGTTCGTCGCGCAGTTCTGGTTCAGCGACCGGATCGCCTCGTTCAGCATGGGTGCCCGCGAGGTCACCCCCGCCCAGGCGCCGGAACTGCACGGCGCGATCGACCGGATCTGCGCTCTTGCCGATATGCCGAAACCACGGGTCGCCATCGCCGAGAGCGACGTACCGAACGCGTTCGCCACCGGCCGCAGCGAGAAGACCGCCCTCGTCTGCGCCACGACGGGGCTGCTGCGCAGACTGGAGCCGGAGGAGCTGGAGGGCGTCCTCGCCCACGAGATGTCGCACGTCGCGCACCGTGACGTCGCCGTCATGACGATCGCCTCGTTCCTCGGCGTTCTCGCCGGCATCATCACCCGGGTCGCCCTGTGGGGCGGCTTCTCACGCGGCAGCCGCAACAATGACCCCCTCGGCATCGCGATCATGCTGATCCCGCTGGTCAGCGCGGTCGTCTACGCGGTCAGCTTCCTGCTCACCCGGCTGCTGTCCCGCTACCGCGAACTCTCCGCCGACCGCACGGCCGCCCTCCTGACCGGCCGCCCCTCGGCCCTGGCCTCCGCCCTCACCAAGGTGAGCGGCCAGATGGCCCGGATTCCCACGGAGGACCTGCGGAAGGCGGAGCCGTACAACGCCTTCTACTTCGTCCCCGCCTTCGCCTCCAAGGAGAGCCTTGCCCGGCTGCTCTCCTCGCACCCCACGCTCGAACAGCGCCTCGACCAGCTGGCCCGCATCTCGGCCGACCTGTCCCGACCGTAAGGAGCCCCCGTGGGCCTGCTCGACACGATCCTGGGCCGCAGCAAACCGGTCCGCCCCGACCTCGACCAGCTCTTCGCCGTCCCCTCCGCCGCGCTCACCCTCCAGGCCGCCACGGGCTTCACGCCGACCGGCCTGGGCTCGGTGTGCTTCGCCGGCGTCGAGGGCTCCGCCTTCGCCCGTATCCAGCAGGACGTACGCGAACTGCTCGACGCGGACACCGGGCGCGGCGGCATCCCGGTCGAGTTCAGCCGCGACACCTACGGCTACACCTGGCTCCTCTCGCGCCAGCCGCCCGAGGACACGGCCGCCCTGGTCAACGACCTGCACGCGGTCAACACCCTGCTCCAGGACGGCGGCTTCGGCCCCCAGCTGCTCTGCTCGCTCGTCGCCTTCCGAGACGAGTCGGGCCGCGCCCTGGCCCTGGTCTACCTCTACAAGCGCGGCACGTTCTACCCGTTCGCCCCGGTCCCGGGCGGCGCGGAGAAGCGCGACAACCAGCTGGAGTTGCAGGTCAGGGCGGCGCTGGGGGACGACTTGCGGGTGGAGCAGGACCTGTCGCGGTGGTTCCCGGTGTGGGGGGCGCCGGGGTTGTGAGGGGGCGGGGCGCACCCCTTGGACTTCCGAACACGTTCCGAACACGATCGATGCATGACCATGGCAGCTGACCTCCCTGCCGCCACCCGGCGCTCCTCGGACCTGAGCAAGCACTCGGCCGAGGTCTTCGCCGAGGCCGAGGACCACCCCGTCACGGTGACCCGCCGCGACGGCGAGGCGCTGGTCCTGATGTCCCAGCGCGAGGCAGAGGGCCGCGCCCGCCTGCTGGACTTCGCCGCGCAGCTCATCACCGTGACCCTTGACGAGAGCGGCACGCTCGCCGCGCGCATGGCCAAGGTCTTCCCCTGGATGCTCGCGCTGTCGCCGTCCGACAGAGAGTCCTGCGCGCAGGACCTCGTCGACGCCGCGCGGGCGTCGTTCTCCACCAACCAGCCGCACCTCGCGATCGCCGAGCTGACGTCCTGGAAGGAGACGGCCACGGCGCTGGCCGCAGGGCTCGGCAGCCCCGACCTCGACTGGCTCGACGAGGACGAGACCGTGGAGCGTCCCTGACCGTGGCCGCCGCGAAGAAGGGGGAACTGGTCCCCCGGCCTCCGAGGAAGACCGAGTACGAGATCCGCTTCGCCACCGCCGACGCACTGAAGGGCTGGCGGGACCTCGTCGCGACGATCCGCAATCAGATGACGGAGACGTGGGACTTCCTCACCCGGACCCCCCTGTCCACGACGCCCACGAACTACCGGCTGAAGGGCGGGCTCGGGGGCTCACCGCGTACGACAAGCGGCGCCGGGTCTCCCGTCCCCACCACGAACGGAATGACGGCCCTCATCCGTCGAGCCGGGCTCGGCTTCGCCGGCGGGCACCCCGGGCCCCTACGGCTGCCTCATACGCACGGTCCTCCGCGTCGCGGGCTGCCTGGAGAGCGGCGTAGGCGTTCTCCAGGGCCCCCTTACGGGACACGGTTACCCCGTGATCAGTTCGCGGTCGCGTGGTCCAGGAACGCGGTCCAGGCGGTCGGGGCGACGGCGAAGGTCGGGCCGTCGGTGACCTTGGAATCGCGGACGTGGACGGTGTGGGGGCAGGTGGCCACCTCTACGCAGTCGCCGCCCGTGTTACCGCTGTAACTGGACTTGTGCCAGTTGTAGGCGACTTCGATGCACTCGGCGCCTTCGTTGCCGCTGTAGCTGGACTTGAACCAGGTCAGGCCGGCGTCGTGGTAGCTCACAGTTGCCCCATCTTCTTCTCGATGACCTCTGCGGACTCCCAGGGGTTGTGCGCCTGGGCCCGCAAGATGCCGAAGAGGTCGAACATGACGACGACCTGGTCCGGCTGCGAGACAAACCTATCCCCGCCGCGCGCCTCCACGTACACGACCGCGCGCCCCTCTGCCGTGGACATCAACTGCATGGGCCCCATCAGCCCTGCGTGGGTGTGCTGCGCGGTCGGCATCACCTGCACCGTCAGGTGGTTGTAGCGCTCGATGCAGTCGAGCATGTGCCGCAGTTGCTCCTTCAGCACCTCCGGCCCTCCCAGGCACCGTTCCAGGACTGATTCCTCGATGACGTACCCAATGTGCGGAGGTGGCGTGCGCGTCAGCACCGCCTGACGTTCCAGCCTCGCTTCGACGCGGCTGACGATCTCGGCCTCGGTGTACGCGGGCACTCGCACCCGGTGCAGGGCATACGCGTACGCCTCGGTCTGGAGCAGCCCCGGGATCACCATCGTCTCGTACCCGTTGATGATCCGCGCGGTCCGCTGGTACTTGGCCCAGCCCAGGAACTTCGGGGGGTACTTCTCCTCGTCCAGCATGTCACAGCATTCCTTCAACGCGCCGTTCGCTCCGAACAGCTCGTCGGCCTCCACCATCAGTTCGGTCGACGGAATGCGCTCCGCGCGTTCCACCGCGCCCATCAACGACTCGGAGATGCGCAGCTTCGCTGCCGCTGACTTCTGCGTGTATCCGGCGGCCACCCGGTGCACGCGGATCAACTCCCCCACGAGCCGCCGAACATACGACACCTCACTCGTCCCCACAGCCCACCAGTCCTTCCCCACACCTCACCGATGTGGACCGCTACCTCCTAGTCACGCTACGCATCCGCCGGAATGCTTAGCGGCATGTTGCAGAAGAGACTCCCCGAATGGGTTCCCTCCTCGGGGCTCCAACTCCACCTCACCGGCATCCACTTCGACGCCATCCGGCTGCGCGGCGTCCGGGGTGAGGCGGTGGTGCACCATCTGGTGGCGCTCACGGACGGCGATCCGGGGCCGGTGGTGCGGGAGATCGCCGGGGCGCGGTGGACGTACTTCCTGCTGGAGCCCGGGGCGAGCCAGGACTTCGACTGGCCGCCCGGTGCGAAGTGCTTCGGGCCGGCCGTGCGGGACCAGTACGTGGGGATTCCGGCGGCGCACGGCAACACGTACCCGTTGAGCTGGCGTTGCGGGCCGCCGGAGGACGGGGACTTCGTGGACGCGGAGCTGCTGCACGGCGTGGTGACCGCGCAGCTCGTGGCTGAGTGAATTCTCGTTTCCGGCCGACCGTCCTCGCCGATTACTCTGCCCACCGGGCGACTGAGTACAGGGGCGAGGCCATGTCGGGACGGGCGGGAACCCGCCGCGGGTCCCCGACCACAGCCGACCCCGCCCGACGCGGCAGGGCTGACCTTGGTCAAAAAAACGGCTCGCACACCGCCTGGTGTGCGAGCCAAAGAATAGAGGGGCAGTGGCCTTAGCGAGCGCCCCTTCAAGTCCGCTGCCAATTTAGCACGGCGCTCGCGAGCCGGCTACCCGCGCACAGCGCGTCGATAGGGTGCATGGATGGCCACTGCCGCAGCTCCGGAGCCCGACGCCTACGCACGCCGCGTCCTCGCCCGGATGACGGACTTCTTCACCGACGAGGGGACGCCGTGGCCGCGCCGGCTGTGGGATATCGGGGCTGTGCTGGCCCTGGAAGAACTGTGGGAGGCCGGGCACTGGCAGGCCCACAATGTGCTCTCGGCTTCCGCGTGTGACTGGCAGCGCAACGAACTGAGGGCCCTGATCGGACCCGATCAAAGGCTGGGCGACCGGGCCACCGCTGTGGAAATCGCGGAGTCCGCCGCCGCGATCGCCGCCGACCGGATGTCCGCCATCATCGCCTGCTCCTGGCCCCGTGCCGAGCTCACCACGCTGGCCCACCGCCACACCCCAGCGAGCCGGACGACCTCTACCGAGCGGTTGCCGCCTCCACTACGAGGACCTGGACCCCCTCGACCTGGCCGCCCGCGCCGAAGTCGCCCTCCAACTCGTCCATGGCGAGACCGGCTTGACCACAGCTGACTTGCTTGAACCTGTCGGACAAGGGAGTGCCGGCGCGCGTGCCGCTAGGTCCGCTTGAAGTACTCGATCTCACCCAGGGCGATCGGCCGGCCGTCCTCCTGTCCCGCCGCCTCGCGCACGACGAAGCGGATCGAGACGACGTCGCTGATGCCGGTCCGTAGCGTCTGTTCGCCCGGCTTGTCGGCGAGCGTCATGGTCTTCTCGTGGATCTTTCCGTCCTCCGTCTTGATGAAGAGGTCGGCCTTGGTCGGCCTCGCACCCGTCTGGAAGACCTCGGGCTTCGTCGACACCCCGGTGTGGACCGTGACGCCTACCAGCCGGAACGGGTCCTCGAAGTCGGCGGTCAGCGAGTCGCCCAGCTTCGGGGCCCCCCAGTACGTGTTGGTCACGCTGTCCACCGCCGCCTTCGCCGGGTGCCCGGGGGCGGCGGCGTCCGCGGAGACGTGGGCGGGGCTGATCTCGCCCGTGCCGCCGAGCTTGTCGCGTACGTCCTCGATCACGTAACGCCCGGCCGGGACCAGCAGGAAGCCCGCGACCAGGAGCCCCGCGATCACCAGGGCGATCAGGCTCCCCCGCAGCAGCCGCCCCGATCCTGCACGGACCCGGCGGTTGAACGGCCACCTGGTCCGCCACCAGGGCAGCGCCGCGGCCTGCGCACGCGGGTTCAGCGGGGCCGCGCAGCTGCGGCAGAACGTGCGGCCCGGGCGGTTGGTCGTCCCGCACGACGGGCAGGGCGCGCCGTCCGGTTCGTCGTTCACCGCCGCCGGGCGCACGGTGGGGCGGGCGGCGATCGGTACGCCGGGCCGCACGGCCACCACGGGCTCGTCGTGCGCCGGGGGTTCGGGGGACGCCGGACGGGCGGGCCGTACGGGCGCGGGCGCGCGGCGAGGAGCGGGGGCCGGTCGTGGCTCCGGTTCCGGTTCGGGTCGCGACTCCGGTTCCGGCTCCCGCTGGGGCTCCTGTTCCGGTTCCGGCCGCCGCGTCGGACTCGGCCCCGGTTCCGGCGCGGGCGCCGGCTCGGGGGCCGGTTCCGGCGCCGGGGGCTCGGGCCGGGCGCTGCGGCGCGACGACCATCCCAAGTACGTACCGCAGCTTCCGCAGAAGTCCTCGTCCTCCGCGTTGGCGGCGCCGCAGGCCGGGCACGGGCGCGTCACATCAGGCTCCTGTCTCGTCGGCCGGGGCGCCCGGCAGCATCTCCACCCGGCAGGTGAGGTGCGCCGGGCAGGAGGCGCGGACGACGGCCAGGACGCGCGTCGCGTCCACCGTGGCTCCGGCCGGGGGGCGGACCCGTACCAGCAGTTCGCCGGTCGGGGCGGCAGGGAGTGCGGCGCCCGGCTCGGACGACCAGGCCGCGCCGCCGCCGTCCTGGATGTCGGCCTCCACGCCGAAGCAGAGGCGCAGGTGTTCGGTGAGGCCCCGGCGGGTGCCGCGCCGGCGGTGGAGTTCGACGGCGCGGGCGACGGCGGCGCGGCGCAGTTCCACCGGCCAGGCCGGGTCCATGCCGGCGCCGACCCAGGACGACAGCCAGGGCAGGAAGTCGTCCGGGGTCAGCGCGGGGTCGAAGTAGGCGGGGAGGTTGTCGAGGGTGGACAGGACGGGGGCCAGGACCGTGTCCAGGCCCGCCGTGAAGCGCTGGGCGAGGTCGTCGTCCGCGTACAGGGCGGGCAGCAGCGCGCCGATCGGGTAGCGGCTGGGGAGTCCGGGGATCGCGGCCCTGGTCATGGGCGCTCACCGGGCCCGGCCGCCGTGACGGCGATCTGGTGCTGGTGGGAGAAGACCAGGGCGTTCGCGGCGACGTCGATCCGGTCCACGGCCGCGCCCCGGCGGCCGGTGAGCGGGTCGGCGGGGAACAGCCGTACCTCCTCCACCAGGCGCACTCCGGGCACGCTCTGGAGTACGGCGAAGACCTCGCCGTACTGCACGGGCCTGCCGAAGGGCCAGCCGTTGCCGTCCGCGCCGCCCCGGAGCGGGTCGATGTGGCGGAACAGGGCGTCGAGCGCGGCGGCCCGGACCCGGTCCATGTCGCCCTCGTCCGCCACCAGCCCGGCGACGACGGTGACGCCCTGGTAGGCGGGCGGTTCCACGACCAGGCGGGTGCCGACGAGGCGCCGTTCGTCGAGCCGGCCGGCCACGGCCGCGAGGACCGAGTCCGGCGGGATCAGCTGCTCGAACCGCAGCCGGCCGCCCTCGTCGGGGACGGCGTCGGGCACCACCAGGACCCGTACCGCACCGCCCTCGCCCGCGACGGCGGGCAGGCAGCGGACCCGGCGCAGCGAGGGGGCGGCCTCGCGGGCGATGACCTCGTGGTCCTCGGCGGTGACGGCCCGCTCCTGGACGCGGAGGATCTGGGGCGCGCGCGCCTTCGCGTTCCCGACGCTCTCGCCGTCGACGCCGCCGCGTGCCGCTTCGCGGTTGTCGACTCCGGCGACGTACGGGACGGAGCTGCGCAGGACGCGGATGGCGCCGCGTGCCACGTTCCCGGCGGCGCCGCCGCCCGTGCGGTAGCGGGCGACCCGGAGCTGGGCGCCCTTCGGGGGCACCGCCCCGTAGGCGCGCATCGTGCCGTCCGCCTCGCGCACCTCCGGCGGGAAGGCGAACCGGCCGGTGGCGGCGTCGATCCGGACGTGCCGGTCGTCCGGGGAGGAGGCGCCGAAGTGCTCGACCGGGGTCCAGGTCTGCCAGCCCCCGTCCGACGACACCTGGACGGCCGGGGGTTCCGCGTCCAGCAGGATCGGCGTCCGGGGCACGGAGAACGTCTGGCCCGCGACCCCCTCGGAGGTGCCGAGCGGGACGTCGAGGACGGTCTCCGCGTGTTCGACGCCGACCGTGCCGCCGACGGTGAAGACCTCGGCCTCGCGGATCGTCGGGGACTCCGCGTAGAAGGGCTGGCCAGGCGCGGCCTCGGTGACCCGGCAGCGCAGCCATCCGGCGCGGGTGCCGGCCGTCACGGACGCGGTGTGCCCGGCGGGCACGAACACGGTGATCTCGCCGGGCTTGTTGAGCCCGCCGGTGGAGTCGGTGCCGGTCGCGCAGGGCACCCAGCGGGCGCCGTCCCACGCCTCCCACACCAGCGGAGGCTGCCGGGGGTCGACGCCGACGCCCTCGACCCGGCTGTCCAGGCGTACGGCGACGATGCACCGGGGCACGGCGGTGGGCAGCCCGAACAGCAGGGCGTCACCGGGCTCGGGCCGGGGCTGGAAGCAGGGGATGTCCTTGCCCTCGCCGAGCGGCGCGGTGCGGTCGGTCTGGTCGCCGGAGGCCGGGACGGTGACCAGGCGGATCAGCGAGCTCGGCACGATGGCCAGGTCCTCCTCGGTCGAGAAGACCACCGCCTCCTCGGTCTCGCCGCGCGCGGTGGCCACCTCCGTACCGGCGGGGAGGCGCACGGTGTCCGGCTGGGGCGCGGACAGCCAGAAGTCGACGTCGGCGCGGGCGGCCGTCGGCGGGAACAGCTGCACGCCCAGCAGGTCGAGGAAGGCGAAGTAGTTCCGGTCGGGCACCCGGTTGAGCCGGTACAGCAGCTGGTCGACCATGTACGCGAACGTCTCGATCAGGGTGACCCCGGGGTCCGACACGTTGTGGTCGGTCCACTCGGGGGTCCGCTGCTGGACGTACCGCTTGGCCTCGTCCACGAGTTGCTGGAAGCGCCGGTCGTCCAGGTTGGGCGGGGGCAGGGACATCAGCGGGCTCCCGCTTCCGGGATGGTGTAGAAGGGGAAGACGAGGTTGCGCAGGTCGTTGGTGGACCGCACGGTGTAGTGCACGTCGATGTAGAGGGTGCCCTCCTCGACGGTGTCGAAGGCGACGACCACGTCCCGTACGTCGATGCGCGGCTCCCACCGCTCAAGCGACACCCGCACCTCGTGGGCGATGCGCCCGGCGGTCGCGCCGTCGCCGGGGGCGAAGACGTAGTCGTGGATGCCGCAGCCGAACTCGGGGCGCATCGGCCGCTCCCCGGGCGCGGTGCCGAGCACCAGGCCGATGGCCTCCTCGATCTCCTGCTCGCGCTCGACCATGCCGATGCCGCCCGTGGCGGCGACCCGCAGCGGGAAGCCCCAGCCGCGGCCGATGAATCCGCCCTCGCTCATATCGGGCCTCCGATCAGGACGTTGGGCGCCCCGGCGACGATCTTGGCGCCGCAGCTCGTGGTGTCGCCCATGCGGGCGGCCGGCAGCCCGCCGATCAGGACCGCGCCACCGGCCAGGGCGGCCGGGTTCGGCATGACGACGTTCCCCGGGCCGAGCAGGGCGTGCGGGGGGACGGCGCACACGTGGAGGCTTCCGGTGACGGCGGCCGGTTTTCCGCCGATCAGCACGGTGGCGACGGCCACCGCACCCGGCGGCGGGGTGCCGATGACGCCTCCGTGGACGGTGGGGTCGCCCGTACGGGCTGCGGGGGGCATGGCTGCTGTTCTCCTTGTCGGGGCTGCTGGGACTGCTCGGTTCGGGGTCAGTTGATGCGGATGAGCGCCGCCTTCAGGACGGCGAGCAGGCCGCCGTCCACGGTGACGCCGGTCTTGCCGTTGACGGTCACCGACGCCCCCTTCACATGGACGTCGCCCAGGCCCGCGTCGAGCGTGATCCCGGACCGGCCGAGGGACAGGGAGCTGAGCACCCGGGAGGTGCCTCGGGCGTACACCTTCAGCGCGATCTCGCCCCGCCGCTCGTCCAAGGTGACCTCCAGCTGCTCGTCGCCGGTGGCCAGCCGCACGCCGGACGGGCCGCGCGGGCTGTCGAGGAGTTCGATCCGGTTGCCCGAACGGGACACCAGAGAGCGGCGGTTGACCTTCCCGCTGGTCGGGTCGACCAGCGGTACGTCGTGCGGCGACGGCTTGTCGACGCCGTTGTAGAGGCCGCCCAGCACGTACGGGCTGTCCAGCATGCCCTGCTCGAAGCCGACCAGCACCTCGTCGTTGACCTCGGGGCTGAACACCCCGCCGCCGCCCTGGCCGCCCCACTGCACCGTACGGACCCAGTCCGTGACGTACGTGTCGTCCAGCCAGGGGAACTTCAGCCGCACCGAACCGCGTTCGCCGTTGCCCCGGCCCTCGCGGATGTCCGTGACCACGCCGATCGCCAGGCCCGGCATACGGGGTCCCGGCGGGGGCGCGCCGCCGCCGGTGAGCCCGGACAGGGAGCGGTCGGGGGCGGTGCTGACCAGGACGGTCGTGCGGTAGCCGCCGTGCGGGTCGAGGACGTGGTGGGCGGCCGTGGCGGTGTAGCGGCCGGCGAAGGCGGGGCCGACGTTGCCGAGGGCGACCGGTTCACCGGCCCGGAGGCGGGGGTTGCCCTCGGCGACCGCCTCGATCTCGCCGAAGCCGGAGGAGACCCGCGCGGCCACCGCCCCGGCGACCGCCCCGGCCTCGGCCTGGGTGCGGTACGGGGTGTCGGCGACCGTCATCCGGGCGTTCGGCCCGAACGCCCCGGCGGCGGCGGACGGGCTCGCGCCCGGGACGACCGTGGTGGAGCGGACGGACTGCTCGCGGGCCACCAGCCGGGTCTTGGTCTCCACGTCCCAGCCGCGCACCTCCACGCTGTCCGCCCCGTCCGCGCCGGTCAGCACGGCCCGCAGCGCCAGCAGGTTGCGCCCGTACTCCAGCACCATCGGGTGCCTGGACGCGGAGGTGGACGGGGAGGGCGCCGAGGCGGCGGGCTTCGGCTTCACGAACTGCAGCACGCCGTTCTCGTCCACCCGGACGTGCGCCCCGCACTCGCCCGCGAGGTACTGGAGGAAGTCCCAGTCCGAGATGTTCGGCTGGGTGAGCTGCTTGTACATGACGGGGGCCGCCTCGACCTTCCCGCACGGCAGCCCGGCACCGGCGGCGACCTTGCGGACGATGTCGGCCGCCTTCATGTTGCGGAAGGCCACCACCTTGCGCCCGCGCCGCAGCCGGTGCGCCTTGGAGAAGGCCCGGACGACGGTGAACGAACCGGTGGTGTCGCTGTCGAGTTCCAGCGCGGTGACCTCACCCGTGAACAGCCGCTCGCGCGCCCGCTCCTGGACGGTCACCACAGAGATCTTCAGCGGGGTGCCGATGGTGATCCCGGTGGCGGTGAGCAGCGTGTGGTACGGGTCGCGGTAGGTCAGGACGGCGGTGTCGGGGAGGCCGACGTTCTCGTCGACCTCGCAGCGCACCAGCTGGGCCGCCCATGCCTGGGGCAGCTCGCCGGGCGCCTCCACGATCGGGTCGGCGGCGAAGGAGCGGGCGGGCCCGGTCACCGTACGCCCCCCGAAGCATCCTCCGCCGCGCGGTCCTCCAGCGCGGGTACGAGGAGTTCGCTGCCGGGGGCCAGCCGCATGGGGTCGTCGATGTCGTTGGCCTCGGCGATCGTGCGCCAGGCGGTGGCGTCCCCGTACTCGCGCCAGGCGAGCAGCGGCAGGCTGTCCCCCGCCACGACGACGTGCGTACGGCGCGCCTCCCGCGAGCCGGACGTCGGGTTCTGGCCCGCCGGGTCGACGCTCGCCTCCTCGATGGACAGGGAGCAGGTGGCGCGCAGCGGCTTCCCGTCCACGTCGAACAGCGT
The DNA here is from genome assembly GCF_004795015.1 of Streptomyces sp. A1277. Lineage (GTDB taxonomy): Bacteria > Actinomycetota > Actinomycetes > Streptomycetales > Streptomycetaceae > Streptomyces. Next base: position 20,026 of record NZ_SSBI01000041.1, read on the forward strand.
GTACGAGACGGAGAGGCTGGAGAGCACCCCGTCGAACGACGTCGTCCTCGACGTGCCCCAGTCGAAGCGCACCCAGGGGCTCGACGGCTTCTTGCGGCCCAGGCTGCTCGGGGTGGGCACGCAGGCCGTCATCAGCTGTTCCACCGCCTTCTCCACGGAGTTGTCGTGGGTGGCGGTGGCGTCCAGGAACACGTCCAGGGACAGCGACCGGGGCCCACTGCCCACGAACTCGGGCAGCGCGGACTCGCCGGCCGTCCGGGACGGGGTGCGCCGCCACTCGGTGGACTTGGACAGCGAGAGCGTCGCCGGGTTGAACTGCAGCGTGAGCTGGGCGAGGGTGCCGCCCGGTTTGGCGCCGACGTCCGCCGGCGGTTCCATGATGGTCAGCTGGGCGCGTGCACGGCTCGTGCGGGCAGCGGCTGGCATGGGCTTCCTCCTCCTTCCTGCTCGTGTGGGTGGTGGCGTCGTCGGCTCATCAGGACGGCACCAGGCCCTCGTGCGCGATCTCCAGGGTCTCGATCGCGGCCTGGGAGCTGGCCGGGTCGAAGGAGGGCCCCTGCCAGCGCACCGGCACGATGCCCTGGATCTGCCAGCTGATGATCCGGGTGAGGTCGGGGCGGAGCGCGACGATCTCGCCGTCCTTGCGCTCGACCCGCTGGATCGTCTCGTTCAGCCAGCGCGCGATCTTCAGCGTGTCGGTGGTGACCGGGCGGGTCAGTGTGATGTTGGTCCAGGTGATCCGCCCCGGCAGCTGCCAGGTGAACCCGTTGTTGCCGCCCTCGGCGTACTGCTCCAACTCCACCTCGGCGCCCAGCCCCGAGCACGTGTGGAACTGCCCGAGGTCGCTTCCCCCGATGGCGAGCGTGAAGAACACGCTCGTCGCGAAGATGTTGTCCGTCATCTGCTGCTTTCTCTCTTCAGCGGCGGCCGTCGTACGGGCGTCCGGACCGTTCCCTGCCCCGGCGCAGGTCCGCCCGGAGGAGCCTGCTGACCGGGTCGATCAGGCGTCGGGCCAACTCCTCGACGTCCACCCCGGCGGCCTCGTTCGGTCGGGGGGCGACGGGCGCGGGGTCCGGGGCGGGCTGCTTCTGGACCACCCGCACGGGGACTGCGGTCAGCCCCGCTTCGGCCACCGCCCGCTGGACCGCCCGCTCGCGACTGCCGGGCGCGGGGGCCCGGCCCTCGGCGGGCCCGGTCGCCGGTGCGGGCCGGGGAGCGCGTACGGCGAGGGCCTGCGGTACGCCGGACGGGGCGTCGCTCTCCGGCGCGGGGCCGGTGGCGGGCGCGCCGGTCTCGGCCACCACGGGCATCGCGAGGCGCTGCACGGGTACGGCGGGGCCGCCGGGGCGGGGGGCGCCGGGTGCGTGGGGCCGGACGACCGGGACGGGCGCGGACTGCTGCGCCGGGGGCGGTGGCTGGGGTACGCGGGTTGTGCCTTCGCTCGGCGCGTCGGGGCGGGCGGTCCGTTGGACGGTGGCGGGCCGGACGGCCGGGGTGGCGTGAGCGCGGGCGGTGGGGGTGGGCTCGGCGCCCCGGGTGTCGTGGCGCTCTTGCGGGCGCGGGGCGTCCCGGCGCCAGATCGCCGGTACGACGGGGCGCGTGGCGGCGGCCGGCTCGGGGGCGGTGAAGCCCTCGGCCGCCCCGGTGCGCACGGTGAGCGTCCGCCCGGCGAGCAGGGCCCGCGACCGCTGGACGGCCACGGGTGCGGGGGCGCTTCGGGGGGCGATGCGGCGGACGCGTACGGGGGCGGGGCGGGGGCCCGCGGGGGTGCGGGTGTCCACGGTGGTGTGACGTTGTACGGCGGTGGGTTGGGCGGAGGCGGGTTGAGCGGAGGTGGGCTGGGCGGAGGTGGGCTGGGCGGAGGCTGCTGCGGGCTCGGGGCCGGGGCGGGACGGGGTGCGCAGGGGCATCGCTGCGGGCGGCGGTGCGGCGGGGGTCTGCTGCTCCCCCGGCTGCGGGGCGGGGGCCTGCTGCTCCCCCGGCTGCGGGGCGGCGGTCCGGGGCTGCGCGCGGCGGGGGTCGCCCAGCAGCGGGACGTCGTTCGCGGTGCCTGCGGTGGGCGGGAGCGCGGACAGGGGCGCGCCGAGCCCGCCCCGGGTGCGCGCCTGCGAGCCGGGGCCGGTGGCCGGGGCCCGGTGCGGGGGGCCGGGCGTGCCCTCCGGTGCGGGCGCACGGCGGGTGGAGGGTGCGGGCGGCTGGTGGTCCCGGTGGCCGCCCGGTCCCTGCCCTGCCGGGGCAGCGGCCGTTTCCGGCGTCTGCCGCTGGACCACGGGGAGGGCGGGGCCGGCGGGGGCGCTCCCGTCCCGGGCGGGCATGGCGAAGGGGGCCGCCTCGGACGGCAGTTCACGCAGGGGCTTGCCCAGGGCGGGGCGTGCCGGAGGCGCGGCGGGCGGTCCTGCGGATCGCTCGGACGCGACGACCGGCGGGCCCTCCGTGGGCCTCCGGCCGGTTTCGGGCGCGGGCGTTTCCGTCTGCCGCTGGACCACGGGCAGGGCGGGGACGCTCCCGTCCCGGGCTGGCAGGGTGAAGGGGGCCGCCTCGGGCGGCAGTTCACGCAGGGGCTTGCCCAGGGCGGGGCGTACGGGCGGGCGTTCCGTGGACGTCCGGCCGAGGTCGGGCGGCGGTCCTGTCGGCGCAACCGGCGCGGGCGCTTCCGTCTGCCGCTGGACCACGGGCAGGACCGGCTCCGAGGGGCCGACCCCGCCCCCGCCGGACGGGCCCGAGGGGGCCGTCTCGGGGGCCGGTTCACGCAACGGCTCACCCAGCGCGGGACGCACGTGCGGCGCAGCCGGCGGACCCCCGGAACGCTGCGGCGCGGCCACGGACGGGCCCTCCGCGGGCCTCCGCCCGGCATCGGGCGCCCCAGTCGGCGCCACCGGCGCGGGCGTTTCCGTCTGCCGCTGGACCACGGGCAGGTCCGGCTCCGAGGGGGCGGCCCCGTCCCGCACGGACGGGGCCGAGGGGCTCGCCTCGGACGCCGGTGCACGCGAGGACTCGCCCAGCGCGGGGCGTACGGGCGGGCGCTCCGTGGGCCTCCCGCCGGGGTCGGGCGCCCCGGCCGGCGCAACGGAGGCGGCCGGGGCGACGGCGGTCAGGCTCCGCAGGGGCGCCGCCGGGCGTCGGGCGATGATCAGGGGCGGCGCGGTGCGCCGGGTGCGAACCGGGGCGGCAGCGGCGGGACCGCTGTCCCCGGACGCGCGGGACGCCGGCCCGGACGCGTGGGACGCCGGCCCGGACGCGTGGGACGCCGGCACGGACGCGTGGGACGCCGGCACGGCGGACGCGGACCCCGGCACGGCTACGACCACGCGGCCCGACGCACCCCGGCCGGTTCGGGCACCCGGAACCGGCCCGGTCCCGGCGGACGCACCCGAGGAGCCCGCACCCACCGCACCCCGACCCGCCCGGCCACCCGCGTCCGGGCCCGGCCCGGCGGACGCACCCGAGGAGCCCATACCTACCGCACCCCGACCCGCCCGGCCACCCGCGTCCGGGCCCGGTCCGGCGGACGCGCGCCCGGCCCCCGCCGAACCGGAAGCCGACCGGCCACGCGCACGCCCCGCGTCCGCCCCGCCCCGGGGGCTCGCGCCCGAACCGGGGGCGGGCGCCTGCGGCCCGGTCCCGGCGGACGAGCCCGACGGGCCCGCGCTTCTCCTGGCGACCGGCGCCGACGAACCCGGACCCGGACCCGTTCCGCTCCCCGCATCCGTAACCGCCCGGCCGCTCGCTCCGGCGGCACCGGGCCGGTTGGTGCCGGGCCGCCGCTGGGCGGCCGGAGCACCCGGCGCCGAAGGCGCCACCGGCGCCACCGGCGCCACCGGCTCCTCCGGTGCGCCGGTCGCGCGCAGGAGGAGGGGCGCCCCGGACGGTGCGGAGCGCGGCGTGCCCGGGGTGCGGGCCACGCCGTGGATGAGCCCCACGGGGGCGGACGGCAGGACGGCGTGGCCGAGTTCGCCGCCGTACGCGACGTTCTGCCACGACGCGAGCCGGGACCTGAAGCGCAGGCCGTCGCTCACGCCGATCGAGGAGCGGGCGACGGTCACCGCCGGCGGGGCGACCCGCCGCCAGCCGCCGTCCCAGTCCGCGCCCGGCCCGGCCACGGGCTCCGGCTCCGGCTCCGGCTCCGGGCCGGCCGGCGCCGGGCCCGTGCCGGGGACGCCGTCCCCGGCCGCGACCGGCCGCCGCCGGAACCAGTCCCTGAACTCCACGCCCTCACCCGCTCTCGTTGACGCGGGTGTTGATCCGCGCTATCTCCCTCACCCACTCCTGCCGCTCACCATGGGTGAGGTCGAGGATGTCCTCACGCTGCCAGTGGAAGTGGTAGGCGATGTACGCGAGCTCCTCCCGCAGCCGGGAAGGCGCGTACGTCACGATTCCCCCAGGCGTTCACCCGAGAGGTCCACCTCGAAGGAGCCCTGGCACAGCGGGCACGTGACCGCGGCGTGGGTGTGGCCCTCGCTGTTGATGCGGCGGTAGAAGTCCTGGAGGAACGCCACGTCGGTGGCGTACATCCGCTCGACCACTCCGACGTGCACGTCGCTCACCGTGCCGAGCCGGGTGATCACCTGGCTGAGGAGTACCACGCTCAGGTACGCGGGGTTCTCCTTGACCCGCAGGTCGATCTGCGGGCGCAGTTCGTCGCGGGCGGTGGCGAGCCGCATCGAGCCGCTGCGGTGCACCCGGCCCTCGTCGTCCACGTAACCGCGCGGCAGCTCGAAGTCGAACTCCGTGCGGAGGTCCGCGCGGTCCGGCTCCCGGGCGGGCGGCGGCGCGGGGGCGGCCTCGGGCTGCGTGGGCGCGGCGGCGGCGAGGCTGTCGAGGACCTCTTCGAGGCCGCCGCCGGAAACGGTCCTGCGCCTCATTCGACCACGATCTCCTCGAAGGTGATGGTGACCGTCTCCGTCGCCGCGCTGGACTCGCCGGCCTTCAGCGAGGGGCCCTCCCAGCGGCTGGCCCAGCCCTGCATCAGCTGGATGCGGCGGACGGTCTCACCCTTGGAGTCCTTGATCTCGATGGTGAGGTTCTGCCGCGCGGTGTCGACGGCGCCGTTGTTCAGCGTCTCCTTGATCCACTTGGTGAACTCGCTGCTCTTGTCGAGCCCGCGGGTGATCGTCACCTCGCCGGCCTGGCGCGCGCCGGGCTGCTTGCGGATGATCTGCTTGCCCGTGGCGGTCACCTGCCGGACCTCGACCACCTCTTCCTCGACGGTCAGGCCGCTGATCTCCTGGATCGACTCCACGAGGTAGCCGCCGAGCTGCACGCCGAAGACGTGGGTGGAAAGAGCGTCGCCCTCTGCCATGACTCTGTGTCACCTGTTCCGTTCGTTGCCTGTTGCCTGCTGGGTCACTCCGCGACGGGGACGGTCACTCGTCCACGAGGCTGGTGCTGTCGGAGAACTGCGAGAGGCGGAAGACGACGAACTCCGCGGGCTTCACCGGGGCGACGCCGATCTCGCACACGACCTGGCCGAGGTCGATGGACTCCTGCGGGTTGTTGTCCCGGTCGCACTTGACGTAGAACGCCTCCTCGGCCGTGCGGCCGAAGAGCGCGCCCCGGCGCCACTCCTCGGAGAGGAACGCGGTGACGTTGCGCCGGATGCTCGACCAGAGGCGGTCGTCGTTCGGCTCGAAGACCACCCACTGGGTGCCCAGGAGGATGGACTCCTCCAGGTAGTTGAAGAGGCGGCGGACGTTGAGGTAGCGCCAGGCCGGGTCGGACGAGAGGGTGCGTGCGCCCCAGATCCGGATGCCCCGGCCCGGGAAGGCGCGTACGCAGTTGACGCCGATCGGGTTGAGGAGGTCCTGCTCGCCCCGGCTCAGGCGCAGTTCCAGGTCGAGCGCGCCCCGGATGACCTCGTTGGCGGGGGCCTTGTGCACGCCGCGCTCACCGTCGCTGCGCGCCCAGACACCGGCGACGTGGCCGCTCGGCGGCATCAGGGTCTGCCGGCCGGTCGCCGGGTCGAGGACCTTGAGCCACGGGTAGTAGACGGTCGCGTAGCGGGAGTCGTATCCGGCGTCGTCGTTGCGCCAGGTGCGTACGCGCTGGGCGTTCATGCCCGGCGGGGTGTCCAGGACGGCGACCCGGTCGCCCATCTGCTCGCAGTGCGCGATGAGGGCCAGCTGTACGGCCCTGACGCCCTCGTCGTCGATGTCGCCGCGCTGGTGGGCGCTCATCAGGTCGGGGACGGCCACCATGGTGATCTCGTCGATCGCCTCCAGGGCCGCGATGCCGGTACGGGCCGACGCGTCGCCCACGTACTCGGCGGGGCCTGCCCCGGCCGGGCCGCCGGTCTCCGGGGCGGCCGGCGCGAGGGTCAGGCTCTGCTTCTCGGGGCGGGTCTGGGCGGCGCCGGGCTGCTCGATGACCTCGATGAGCTTGGACTGACGGGCCTGGGTGACCAGGTAGCCCTTGACGTTCTTGCGTACGGACGTGTCGAAGGTCTCCGCCACCTTGCCGCCCTGGCGCACCAGCAGCCGGAACCGGTCCTCCGGGGGGTTCTCGCCCTCGGCGTCGGTGACTTCGATGGAGAGGCCGTCACCGGCACCCGGCCGGGCGGAGACCAGGAAGCCGCCGATGGCGACGGACGGGGCCTGGGCGGGCGCCTTGTCCCGGGGCGCGTCCTCGGCGGGGCCGCCGATGCGCACGATGTACGCGGCGCCGCCGCCGTTGGTGAAGAACCCGTGGACGGCGAGCGTCAGGTAGGTGTCCGGGGTGAAGGTGCCGAAGGCCGATACGTACTGGTCCCAGCTCGTCACCAGCGTCGGCCGGTGGAAGGGGCCGGTCTCCGCGAAGCCGACGAAGGCTGCGACCGCGGTGCCGACTCCCTCGATGGGCCGTGCTCCGGACTGCACCTCCTCCACGTATACACCTGGGGTGAGGTACGACGGCATGCTCGCTCCTTCGGCTGGTCAGTCGTTCGCCCGGACAGTCTTGCCGGGGCGTGTGCGCGGGCAGTAGGTCTCAAAGTCCTGGCCGGGGGGCAGGGCCGCTGCCTTTCCGGGCCCCCGCGGGCACTCCCCCGGCACGAGGGATTGATTTCAGCCAGAAACTACCGAGCCGGCGGGGCGGGAACGGCCGGAATTCCATGATCGCGTCCGGGTGGCCGGGGAATGCGGCCCGCTCCGACGAGCGCAGGGGCCGGCGGTCCGAGCGATTCACCGCACCCGGGAATGCCGGGAATCACCCGTGAAATACCGGAATTCACCGGCCGGAACGGACTCCGGGCATTTACCCGTCCAGTCGTTCCGGGTGTGTCCGGGTGTGTGAAGGGCCACACCCGGGTGAACGCACGGCGGCACGTATCCGCAGGTGGAGAACCTGTCTGTTCATATCGCCGGAACAGAAGGACAGGAATCCGGCGCTATCGTTCCTCTCGCGAGACATCGCTCAGCACACCGCTGACATTGAGCACTTGGTGGCACCCGGTGGCCTGCGTACCGGTCGCCGGAGTCCCGGGCTTGGAACAGGTCACGGAAACGGTGACCGCCGCCTTCTCCGGTATCTGAATGGGGGTGACCCAGTGATAGTCCTGGTTCCTGAACGTCTCCAGGGCAATGGTGGTGATCTTCCGCTTCCCGAAGGAGATCGTCAGCAACCCTTCGTCGCCCTGGAAATTGGCCACGACTATGTCCGTGACACCGAATGTCTTCCCCTCCGGGACCACGTACGTCCCGGCCCTCCGGGCCCCGGCGCGCGTCTGCACGTCGATGGTCTCGGAGCTCTGAAGGGCGTTCGCCCCGCCCGCGCCCCCGGTCGAGCCGGAGCCGCCCGTACCGGCACCGCCGGTGCCGTCCGCTCCCGTCGTGCCGCCCTCGCCCTGACTCCTGGGCTGCCCCTGCCCGCCGTCGGCGGTGCCGCCGGTCGCGGCGCCGGGCTGCCTCGGCTCCCGGTTCTCCTCCTGCGCGGCCTTGGCGCCCGCCTCCTTCGCGGTGCTGCGGACAGCGGGCCGCACGAGCGCGAACCACGCCACCAGCAGCGCGAGGATCGCCGCCAGGACGATCAGCAGCCACTTGGGCAGCAGCGGGAGTTGCGCGAACTCGCCCGGCAGGGGCTCCGGCCGGGCGGGCTGCCCGTCCTCGACGCCCGCCCCCTCGCTCTCCGCCTCGGCCGCGACGACCTCGAACGGCCAGGACGCCGGTGCGCCGAACCAGATCAGCTTCCGGGCCCGCACCCGCAGGCCCGCCTCCGCGGACTCGCCCGGCTCCAGCCTGCGGCGCTCCGGCGTGAAGGCGAGGCGCAGCTCCTCCCCGGCCTGCTTCCCGCTGAGCGCGACATCCGTGGGAGCGTTCCCACGGTTCTGCACCGAGATCCGGAACCGGGCCCCCAGCCAGCCCCTGCGCCGGCCCGGCTCCAGCCGCGCCCGCAGCTCGCGGAACGGCTCGACCACGACCGTCATCTCGGGAACGGCCACCGACTCGGGGTGCTCCGCGGGCAGGACCCTGACCCCCAGGGGCACTTCGCCTGCCCGGACCTCGTGGGACCGGGGCGGCGCGAGGCGCACCGTGACCGTCTCGGAGGTGCCCGGGTAGAGGGAGACCCGCGCCGGCTCCACCGTGGTCCATGCCGCACAGTCGCCGACCACTTCGAGGGTGTACGCCTCGACGATGTCGCCGTCGTTGCGCACGGTCAGCGCGGTCGTCGCTTCGGCGCCGGGCGACACCGTCACCGTGGGCATGTCGAGTTCGGCAGATGTGGTCACGATGCGACGTTAGGCCGCGCCCCGGTCCCGGCGGCAGGGGCGGGAGGGCAACGTGCGGGCAGGCCGGGTGCCCCGGGGGCACATCCGCGCCGGGCGCCCGTGCCCCACCCCCGTGCCAGGCCGCCCTGAGCGGCACGGGACGAGCCCGTACGGCATCTGACCCATCGGTTATCGGCGAAAGCGGCCCAGAAGGACGAGCGCATGACCACGACCACGACAGACATGACGAAGACGGCGGCGGGCGGCCCCGGCCGTATCCCCGCCGCGCCCCAGCACCCCGCGCCCAGCACACCGGCCCCGGCGTCGGGCCGGGTGACGGTGGCGGTGTACGCGGAGGACCTGATCCTCCAGACCGGAGTGGTGCAGCAACTGCGTCCACGCCCGGAGATCGAGCTCATACCGCAGGAGGAGGCCGACAGCGCACAGGTCTCCTTAGTGGTGGTGGACATGGTGAACGAACCCGCCGTCCAGCTCCTGCACCGCCTCCAGCGCAACACCGCCACCCGTACCGGCCTCGTCGTCGGCTACTTCGAGGCGGGCGCCCTGCAGACCCTGATCGAGTACGGGGTCGCCGCCGTGCTGCGGCGCGGGGAGGCCGATCAGGACCGCCTCGTCCACCTCGTCACGGCCATCGCCAAGGGCGAGGGGGTCCTGCCGGGCGACCTCCTCGGCAAGCTCCTCGACCACGTCAGCAGCCTGCACCGCACGGTGCTGGACCCGAGGGGCCTCTCGCTGTCCACCCTCACGACGCGCGAGGCGGAGATGATCAGGCTGGTGTCGGAGGGCTACGGCACCGCGGAGATCGCGCAGAAGACGTCGTACTCCGAACGCACCGTCAAGAACGTGCTGCACGAGGTCGCCACCCGGCTCGACCTGCGCAACCGGGCCCACGCGGTGGGGTACGCCATGCGGCACGGGCTCATCTGACGGGGCGGCGGGCGCCGTGGGGGCAACCGGTGTTGCCCCCACGGCGCCCCGGGGCGACCGCCCGGCCGGGACCCGTGTCCCGGTCTCTGCCCCGGCGACCCTTGCCCGGCGGCACGGCCGACCGGTCTGGTGGCGGTGACCGCCCGTCGAAAGGCATCCCGTTGTCGCAGCATGAGCACCGCACCGGCCGGACCGCCGAGACCCGGTCCACCCCGTCGCGCGGCCCGGCCCCCGTGGACCGGACCGAACTCCTCGACCTCCAGCGCACCCTGGGGAACGCGGCCGTCCTGCACGTACTGCGGAAGGCCGGCCACCCGTACGCCCAGGAGGAGGCACCGGAGCAGCCCGCCGTGCAGCGTTCGGCCGTCCACGACGTGCTGAGCGGGAGCGGGCGGCCGCTTGAGGCGCCGCTGCGGCAGGAGATGGAGGCCCGGCTCGGCGAGGACTTCGGCGACGTACGCGTCCACGACGACGCGGCCGCCCGGGCGTCGGCCGCCGAGGTCGGTGCCCGCGCCTACACCAGCGGCCACCACGTCGTCATCGGCGACGGCGGCAAGGACAAGCACACGCTCGCCCACGAACTCACCCACGTCATCCAGCAGCGCCGGGGCGCGGTCGCCGGCACCGACCACGGCGACGGGCTGCGGATCTCCGACCCGTCCGACGCGTTCGAGCGGGAGGCCGAGGCGAACGCGCACCGGGTGATGGGCCGTTCGGTGGCGGGGGCCGCCCCCGCCGGGCACGACGCCCATGTCTCCGCCGGTACGGCTCACGTCGGCGGGGCGGCGGTCCAGCGGTTCATGTCGCCGGTCGCGGAGGGGGACGCCGCGGAGTGGCGGCGGCGGGCCCTTGAGTACACCAGCGCTCACAAGGCGCGCATCCTGAACGAGTACGCGCGCGTGGTGCTGGAGAGGGACCCCGACGAAAAGGACATGAAGCAAATCCTCAAGGAGCTGGGAGCCCTGCCCGCCTGGCAAGCAGTCGGGAAGGCCGCGCGAGGCGGGCCGGACACCGCCGGACCCGCCGTCGACGCATCACTGACCACACTGGTGCAGAAGCTGAACCTCATGGAGCAGGAGTGCGCGACGGCGGCCAAGGCGGGGGAGACGCGGGATGAAGCCGTCCCCCTGCCGGGAAGCGTCGTCGGCACCGAGTTCACGTTCACGGACAGCACCCTCAACGGAACGGTGAAGAAGGGCGCCCTTCCCCTGATCGTGGACCTCGGCAGTCTGACCGGCAAGGCCGAAGCCAATGCCAGATCCGTGATCACGTACGCGAAGGGCAAGATGAACGCCTGGACCGCACTGGTACAGAAAGCCGCTCCGCCGGCCGGGTTCACGCTCAGCGTGAGCGACACCACCGTCAAGGACCAGGACGCGAAGCGGTTCACGTACACCGACGGGTCCGCCTCATGGTGGTGGGAGATCACCATGGACGACGCCTGCCTGGAGACACGGACCGACCCGACCCCCATCAGCGGCCTGCACTCCTCCCACGTGCGCGCCATCATCCAGGGCCACATCTTCGCCCTTGCCGAGAAGTGCGGGCTGCACGTGGACCAGACCTCGGCCGGAGGCGGCGGTCACCTTTCCGTGGACAGCGCGTCGACCTTCGGCGCAAGCGTCGAACTCTTCGTCCAGTCCGTGCGGCAATGGGAGACCGACTGGGAGTCCTGGGTCGACTCGTTCGGCGCCGCACCGCGCGAGAAGGACGTGGAGAACGCGCCATGGACCGGCGATCTCCCCCAGACCAAAAGCGACCACCTGGCCGACGTCGAGACTCTTATCGACGACATCCTGGCCAACGCGCGCCAGGGGAACGTGGACCTGCCGGAAGCGGTCCGGCAGCTCCAGAACCACATGGCGGGGCTCCCCCTGCACGCGCAGGCGTCGCAGCGTCTCAGGGACAAGGTGAAGAGTCATCCTGAGGACCGGTCTCACTATCAGGCGGTCAACCTGGAACACATGAACTCCGCGACGGAAGGGAACCGTCGCGTCGAGTTCCGCGACATCCAGGCGCAGTCCGGCTACGAGCAGCTTCTGAGGGACCTCGGCCACATCGGCCGAATGCTCCAAGGCGTGCGCGACGAGGTCGTCATCGACCAGCGCAACCGCCTGGACGCGCGCCACAAGAAGTAGACCCGCCCGCAAAGGGCACCCGCTCTTCCCCGCCCCGGGTACTCCCGGCCCTGTCCCCGCGCCCCCGTACGCAGGATGCTCGACGTGGAGAACCATCGACCCAGACTGTGAGGTGGACCCGTGGGCGGTCCTGCTGGCCCGGCGAGGGGTGCCCGGTGGCGCCGGCTGAGCGGTGCCGTGGTGCTGCTGACACCGCTGCTGGTGGCGGGTTCGGTGTCCGCCCCGCAGGCGCAGCCGGCCGCCGCCTCGGACGCGGCGGCGGCGGCGGACACCGGGCGGATCGCGTTCGCCGGTACGGGGCACCGCAGCCTCGGCCGGGTCACCTCGCAGACCGCCACCGAGGACCTGTTCGGCAGCGGTCCGGCCCACTACGACCAGGACGCCTTCGGACGCGGACAGGCGCTGGTCTTCACCAGCCTCCGCGACGAGGCACGGCCGCAGGTGTACGTGCGCGGCGCGGACGGCACCGTACGCAAGCTGACCACCGGCATGGACGCGGCGCACCCCGAACTCTCCGTGGACGGGCGGACGGTGGTCTTCGACTCGGCCGGGGCCGGGGACCAGCGGGACCTGTGGGCGGTGGGTGTGGACGGCTCCGCGCCGCGGCAGCTGACGGACACGCCCGCCGACGAGACCTCGCCGACGCTGTCCCCGGACGGCACCCGGATCGCGTACGCGAGCGACGGCGGCCCGGAGCCGGGCACGCAGATCTACGAACGGGACCTGTCCGGCGGGCCGGTGACGTGCGTCAGCGACAGCGCGGAGGGCGACGCGAGCGAGCCGGAGTGGAATCCGGTGGGCGACGGCACGCACCGCTCCCGGGTCGTGTACACGGTGCGGGTCGAGCCGCAGTCGGACACGGACACCGGGCACCGGCTGCGGGTCACGGACGGGCCGGGGACGGGCCGTCCCGTGCTGACCGGTCTCGGCGCCGACTGGGGCACCCGGTCGTCGGCCTGGCTCCCGGACGGCGAGGGGCTGCTCTTCCTCAGCCCCAACACGGACTGCGGGTGCTCCGTCTACGACCACGTGTACCGGATCGGCTCCCTCGGCGAGCCGGTCCCGCGGATGGTGCTCACCGAGGACCGCGAGGTGGAGGCACCGGCGGTGCTCGGCCCCGTGGACTCCTGGACGACGGTCGTCACCCGCAGGACCACGAAGGACGCGGACCTGGTCACGCTCCAGGACATGCGGCAGGACGGTTCGGACCCCCGGGACCTCCGGCTCGACGTGCTGCGCGAGGACCCGAGGGCGTGGTCCAACACGAGCGACGACCCCGCCGACGATCCGCTGTTCCACCCGGCGGACGGCTACGACCCGTGGACCGAGCGGCAGACGTACACGCCCGACGGGCGGCAGATCGCCGTGACCCGCTTCGAGACCGTCGACGGCGAGCGGGTCCAGCGGATCTGGCTGGCCGACACCGACGGGACGCACGCGGAGGCGATCGGGCTGGAGGGGCGGGGCCCGAAGGACCGGGACACCGACCCCTCGTTCTCGCCGGACGGCACCCGGCTGGCGTTCACCCGGTCCACGCCGGGCGCGGACGGTACGTGGACGAGCCGGGTGCTCCTCGCCGACGCCGCGAGCGGGAAGATCACCGGCGAGGTGGTCCCGCCCGCGGGCGAGGTGGTGGGCGGTGACGCCCAGCCCACCTGGTCGTCGGACGGCGCCACGCTCGCCTTCACCCGCAACCAGGTGATCCGGGGCCTCGGCGGCATCAAGCACGTGTGGACGGCCCCGGCGGACGCCCTCGGCCAGCAGCGGGACCTCAGCGTCACCGGCTGCCCCGGTGAGTGCAAGGTGATCGACGACAGCCCCGCCTTCTCCCCGGACGGCACGTCGATCGCCTTCAACCGCAAGGACCGTGCCGACCAGATCAACCAGCGGGCGAGCGTCGTCGTCACCTCGCCGGACGGGCGGGACTGCCGGGTCGTGCTGCCGTCCGACCGGCGCGACGACCCCGCCGCGTGCGGCGCGCGGATCCCGGACGTCGAGGCGACCGGCCCCTACCAGCCGCGTGACGTGGCCTGGTCGGCGGACGCCGGACGGCTGGTGCTCAGCTCCCGGCGGGGCAGGGCGCCGAACTCCCCCGAGCAGCTGTCCCAGCTCGACCTCGCCACCGGCACCCTGACCCCGCTGACCGCGCGGCTGCCCGGCCGCCAGAAGGAGCCCGCCTTCCAGCAGCGGGTGGACCTGGCGCTCACCGCACCGCCCGCCACCGCCCCGGTGGAGACCGGCTCCTCGGTCTCGGTGACGGTCACCGTCACCAACCGCGGCCCGGCCCCCTCGCCCGGCACCACGTTCGTCGCCGACGTCCCGCAGGGCGTGCGCCTGGAGGAGCTGACCAGCGCCGCGGGGGCGTGCGCGGCCGGTTCGCCGAGCTGCGACCTGGGCGTGCTCCGGCCGGGCGCCGAGGTGGAGGTCACCGCGCGGCTGACGGGCGTGACGCCGGGGCCCTGGCAGCTGGGCTGGTCGGTCACCGGAAGCGTCGTGGACCCCAACCCCACGGACAACGCGACCGGCACGGCCGTACGGGTCCGCACCACCCCGCCGGCGCCCACGCCGATCCCCCCGGCCCCCGTCCCGACCCCGCCGCACACCCTCCCGCCGCCGGCCGCGCAGCCGCCCGCCCAGCCACCCGCTCCGCTGCCGCCGGCGCCCGAGGCGGGCCCCGGGGTCGTCGTGCGGGCGCAGCCCAGCCCCGGATACGTGGGCGGGCGGGTCGTGGTGACGTACACCGTGCGCAACGGGAAGAACGCGCTCGCCACCGGGTTGCGGCTGCGGCTCGGGCTGCCCGCCCGCGTCCCCGTGGCGACCCTCCCGGCGGGCTGCACCGGCGGGGTGTGCGCGCTCCCCGACCTGGAACCGGGCGCCTCCTCGGTCCTGCGGGTGGTGCTCGCCCCGGACCGCGCCCTGCGGACCGGCATCACCGGCACGCTGACCACCAGCGGCACCGACGCGGACCGGAGCGACAACGTCTCCCGCGTCCCGCTGCGCATCCTCCAGCCGCGCATCGTCTCGGTGCCCGAGATCGGAAAGCCCGGGTTCGTCACCTCGGTGCGCGGGAAGGACTTCCCGCCCGGCGTGCCGGTGAAGCTGACCTGGAAGCCCGGGATCACGGCGGCCGCGCCGCCGGCCCGGCCGGGCGGGGACGGCACGTTCATCGCCCAGCTGCTCATCCTGGTGAAGGACCGGACCGGGCCGCGCACCATCACCGCGTCCGGGCCCGGGTTCTCCCCGGTCACCACGGACTTCCTGGTGGTCAGCGGCACCCTCGTGCCGCCGGACGAGATGGGCCGCCGGTGATCCACGAAGTGGACGAGGCCGTGCGGCTGCTGCTGGTCGACGCGGGGCTCCAGGACAGCGGGGTCGAGCTGGTCTTCGACGCCCCGACGAAGGACTGGTCCGCGCGCCGCAACGCGCCCACGGTGAGCGTCTTCCTGTACGGCATCCGCGAGGACGCGACCCGGCGCCGCACCGGCACGGCCGAGGAGTACGACGACGAGGGCGTGGTCACCGGGCGGCGCACGCCCCCGCGCTGGTTCGAGCTGACCTACCTGGTGACGGCGTGGACCAACCGGCCGCAGGACGAACACCGGCTGCTCTCCGAGGTGTTGCGCTGCCTGATCCGCACGAGCGTGCTGCCCGGCCGGATGCTCACGGGCAGCCTCGCCGAACTCGGTCTCACGGTGGAGATGGAGGCCGCCTCCGCGGGTTCGGGCGACCGGCCGTCCACGGTGGACGTGTGGTCCGCGCTGGGCGGCGAGCTGAAGGCGGCGATCGACCTGCGGGTGTGGGCGCCGCTGGCCGGCGAGGTGGAGGCCGCCGGCCAGCCGGTCACCGAGGGCCTGCTCGTACAGACCGTCCCCGCACGGGACGGCGGGGCGGCCGAAGCGGGGCGGCGGCTGCGCTACGAGGGGGCGTCGGACCCGGCCGGGCGGGGCTTCGCCGCCGAGCGCGAACGGCGGCTCCCGCCGGGCCGGCGCAGGCGCGGGGGTACGGCAACGTGACAGCAGAACAGGACTTCGCCACCGAGCGCGAACGGCAACCCCCGCCGGGCCGGCGCAGGCGCGGGGGTACGGCAACGTGACAGCAGAACAGGACTTCGCCACCGAGCGCGAACGGCAACCCCCGCCGGGCCGGCGCAGGCGCGGGGGGAGGGCCAGGTGACCACGGCCCACCAGGCCCCGCGCCCCGGCCTCCACGCGCCGGACGGCACCCCGCCGACGGCCGTGGCGGACCTCTGGGAACGGCTCGGCCGCATCGAGCGGCGGGTACGGCTCGCGGTCGCGGTGCGCCGGGACGCCGACCCGGAGCCGGACGACCCGTTCCGGGGCCAGTACCTCACCGCCGCCGCAGCCGAACGGGTCCTCGACTCGCGCGACGCGTTCCGCCCCGTCCCCGGCCCGGACACCCCTGCGGACTCCCCCGAGCGGGGCCGGATCGCGGCGCTCGTGGAGCGCTTCGGCCTGGTCGCGCCGGACGTCGATCTCCTGCTGGTCGCGATGGCCCCGGACATCGACGCCCGGTTCGAGCGGCTGTACGGCTATCTCAACGACGACCTGACCCGGCGCCGGGCGACGATCGGCCTGGCCCTCGAACTGTGCGGCCTGCCCGCCGCAGGGGCCGGCCGCTTCCGCTTCGGGCCGTCCGCCCCGCTCGTCGCGGCCGGTCTGGTGGAGGTGCTGGAGCCCGAACGCCCGCTGCTCTCCCGGGTCCTGCGCGTCCCGGACCGGATCACCGCCCATCTGCTCGGCGACGACGAGGTGGACGGACGGCTGCACGGCCTCGTCCGGGTGGGCGAACCGCCGGAGGGGCCGGGCGCGTGCCCGACGACGCTGCGGATCGCGGCGGCTGCCGGTACCGGCCTGGTGCACCTGCTGGACCGGGGCGGCGATCCGGGCGGGCTCGCCGCCGACGCGCTCGCCTCGGCCGGGCTCCGCCCGCTGGTGGTGGACGCGGCGGCCCTGGCGGCGGCCCCGGCACCCGACAGGACCGTGCGCGTCCTGGCGGCCGAGGCGCGGCTGAGCGGCGGCGGTCTCGTCCTCGGCCCGCTGGAGACGCTCGCCCCCGAGCAGCCCGAGGGCGCCGCCCTGGTCGGCGCCCTCTGCGCCGCGGTCGGCGGCGGCTCGCCCCTGATCGTGTACGGGAAGAAGAACTGGGACCCGCTGTGGGCGGGCGAGAGCCCGGTGACGGTCACGGTCCCGCCGCCGGACCCGGCGGACGCGGCACGGCGGTGGCGCCACGCGCTCACCGGGGCCGGTGCCGGGGCAGGTGCCGGGACCGATGCCGGGGCCGGGCTCGCGGCGGGCACCGCGACGGCCGACGCGGATCTCGCCGACGCCACCCGGGCCTACCGGCTCGACTCCGGCCAGATCCGCAGGGCCGCCGCCGTCGCCTCCCGGCTGGCCGCCCTGGAGGGCCGCCCGGTGGAGGCCCGGGACCTGCGCACCGCCGTCCGGGCGCAGAACGGGGCGGGCCTGGCCCGGCTCGCCCGCCGCATCGAGCCCGCCGTCGGCTGGGACGACCTCGTGCTGCCCCCGGCGACCCGCCGCCAGCTCTCCGACCTGGCCCTGCGCGCCCGCCACCGGGAGCAGGTGCTCGGGCAGTGGCGGATGCGGCCGGGCGGGGGCCGGGGGCGGGGCATCGTCGCCCTGTTCGCCGGGGAGTCCGGGACGGGCAAGACCATGTCGGCGGAGGTGGTCGCGGCCGACCTGGGCATGGAGCTGTACGTCGTGGACCTGTCCTCCGTGGTGGACAAGTACGTCGGCGAGACCGAGAAGAACCTGGAGCGGATCTTCGCCGAGGCGTCCGACGTCAACGCGGTGCTGCTGTTCGACGAGGCGGACGCCGTCTTCGGGAAGCGTTCGCAGGTCAAGGACGCGCAGGACCGGCACGCCAACGTGGAGTCGGCCTACCTCCTCCAGCGCGTCGAGTCCTTCGACGGCATCGCCGTACTCACCACCAACCTGCGGGCCAACCTGGACGAGGCGTTCACCCGCCGGCTCGACGTGGTCGCCGACTTCCCCGTACCGGACGCGCAGCAGCGGCTGGCCCTGTGGGAACGCTGCCTCGGTACGGAGGTCCCCCGGGCCCCCGGCCTCGACCTGCCGACCTGTGCGGAGCGCTTCGAGCTGACGGGCGGCTCCATCCGCGCCTGCGCGGTCACCGCCGCGTACCAGGCCGCTGAGTCGGGCCGTCCGCTGGACACCGAGCAGCTGGTCGCGGCCGTCCTCGCGGAGTACCGCAAGCTCGGACGGCTGGTCCTGGACAGCGAGTTCGGCCCGTGGCTGGAGCGCGCCCGGCCGCGGCCGGCCGGCCGGGCCTGACGGGGTGCGTGGCGCCCCGGCCTCCGTATCATCAGGTGCATGACTGCTGAGCCCTCGCGATCCGCCGCCCGCATACGGGCCTCCGACGCCGACCGCGAGGCGGTGGTGGAGCGGCTGCGGGAGGCGGCGGCCGAGGGGCGGATCGACCTCGACGAGCTGGACGCCCGGCTCAACCTGGCCCTCACTGCGAAGACGTACGGCGATCTCGCCCCGCTCACCGACGACCTGGTCCCGGTCGTGCCCGACGCGGGCGAGCCGCTGACCCTGCGGGGCGGCATGCACGGCGTGCGGCGGGAGGGCGGCTGGAAGGTGCCGCCGCGCCTCCTCGTCCAGGCGGGCATGGGCGGCGCCCGGCTCGACTTCAGCCGGGCCGAGTGCCGGCTGCGCGAGGTCGAGCTTGAGGTGGACGCGCAGATGGGCGGGGTGCGGATCGTGGTGCCGGAGGGCTGGGCGGTGGACACGGACGCGCTGGACCCGGGGCTCGGCGGCGTGAAGGACCGGACCTCGGGCGAGCGGCTGCCGGGCGCGCCGCTGCTGAGGATCACGGGCACCTGCGGCATGGGCGGCGTGCGCCTGCGCAACCCCGGCTTCCTCGAACGCCGCAAGCAGCGCAAGGAGTTGGGGCGCTGAGGCCGTCCCCCTACAGCGGGCGGACGGTGAGGATCTGCTCCGCCCGGCCGACGGGGCCGTTGACGTCGTGCAGGACGGTGCTGGTGAGGCCCTGACCGGTGGGGCCGAAGACGACCGTGGTGTCGAGGCCGGTCCAGCGGCCCTCGGGCTGCCGGTGCAGGTGGATCGTCAGGTCCACATTGGGGAACATCCACTCGGTGGGCTGCTCGCGCACGGCGATGCCGTTGGCCGTGTCGACCAGCGCGACGTACGACGCCAGCGGGCCGGCGGCCTCGCCCGCGACCAGGTCCAGCGGGGTGGAGATCCAGGCGGTCGTGCGGCCCGGCAGCGGCGGCGCGAGCGGGCGTACGTCGAGGGACGCGATGTAGCCGCCGGGTCAGAGGTCGGCCATCGGCCAGGGCGCGAGCGCCTCCGGCGGGGTGAGCCGCCCGGCCTCGCCGTCGGCGACGGCGGTGGTGTCCACGGGGGCGAGCGACCAGGCCCTGGCCCGTACGACCGGACGGCCCGCGATGAGGGCGACCGCCTCCACCAGCTCGATGGTGCGGCCGGGCCGGACGGTCTCGACGCGGATCTCGCACTCGTCCAGGGCGAGCCGGCCGAGGATGTCGAAGCCGACCCGCGACAGCAGCAGGCGCTCGCCCGGCCGGTCCGCGAGGTGGCGCTCGATGGCGTGGACGAGCAGGCCGCCGAGCGGACTGAAGTGCACCTCGTCCGTGCTCCACGCGCCACTCGCGTGGGCGGTGGGCTTGTAGTGGTGTGCGTCGATGCGCTCGTAGTAGCTGCCGGTGTTCAACGGATGATTCCCTCACGGACGTGCGGATCGGGGGACAACAGCCTGACACCGCCCGCGTGTCCGCCGGTAGCCGGGCCCGGCGTGACGCTTGTAACGCATGGGCCGCGGGACGCCAAGAGGAGATGAGGCCACAGCAGTCGATCCGAGGAGCTTCTGTGAGACATCCACCGGCCACCTACGAGGTGGCGAAGATCGGCGAGGACCCGGAGGCGTTCGAGCTGTTCTACCGGGCGCACGTGCAGGCCATACTGCGCTACGCCACCCGGCGCAGCCGGGACGCGTACGCCGCGTCCGACCTGACCGCCGACGTGTTCCTGGCGGCGATCGCCGCCGCTCCCGGTTACCGCGAGGAGCTGGGCAGCCCCTCCGCCTGGCTCCACGGCATCGCCCGCAATGTGGTGGCGGCCGAGCGGCGGCGGGCCGCCCGGACGTGGAACGCCGAGAGCAGGATCGCCGGGCGCCGGCTGCTGGACGAGGACGACATCGCGCGGCTCGAAGACCGCATCGACGCCGAACGCGACGGCACCGCGCTGCTGGCCGCCATGGCGGCGCTGCCGGCCGGTCAGCGGGCGGTGCTCGAACTCGTCACGGTCGACGGCCTGACCGTCCCCGAGGCCGCCGCCGCACTCGGCATCAAGCAGGTGACCGCGCGCGTCCGCCTGCACCGCGCCCGCCGCGCGCTGCGGGACACGTTGACGCCCGCTCCCCCGGAATCCCTTCCGCATCCCTCGTCCTTCGCCGTGGAGGCCCGATGAAGACCGAACGCTTCGAAGACCGTCTGCTGCACGCGCTGAAGGAGCACGTGGCGCAGAACGCCCACCGGGCGGGCACCGCCGAGGTGGTCCGTACGCGATCCGCCGGCGGGCGCTGGGCCCGCCGGGTTCCGCTCACCCTCGCCGCCGGTGCCGCGGCCGCCGCGCTGGCCGGCACGCTCGGCCTCGGGCAGTCCGCGCCCTCGGCCCCGGGCTCGTCCACGCGCGTCACCAACGCCGCCTACACGCTGGAGAAGGACAAGGCCACCGGCCGGGTCAGGCTGGTCATCGTGGACCCGTCCGGGGAGATCGACGTCGAGACCATGCAGCGGAACCTGGCGGCCATGGGGGTACGGGCCAGGGTGCTGCTGGGCGAGCCCGACTGCGCCAACCCGTCCCGCTCGAAGCCCGGGGCGAAACTGCCGTTCCACCTGGGCGGCCCCCAGGACGGCGAACCCACCCTCGTCGTGGCCCCTTCCCTCATCCCCGCCGGCCACACCCTGGTCATCGGTCTCGCCGTGCGCCGGCACTCCCTGGAGAAGATCGCGGCCGGGATGACCCGGGGCGACGGCTCGGACTGCGTACCGGCGCCCGCCGCCACGGGGTCGTAGGGCCGGGTCAGGGCCGGAACACCGCCACCGCCTCGCGCCCCTCCTCCCGGCGGAACGTCACCCGCAGCTCCATCCCGATCGCGAGCGCGCCCTCCTCGCACTCCACCACCTGCGTCATCATGCGCGGCCCCTCCGCCAGATCGACCACGGCGGCGACGTACGGCACGCGGGCGCCGAACGGGGGCAGGTCGTTGCGGTGGACGACGGACCAGGTGTAGAGCGTGGCCCGGCCGCTCGCGCGGACCCACTCGCCGTCCTCGCTCCAGCAGTACGGGCAGAACTCGCGCGGGTAGTGGTGCGCCCGGTCGCAGGCCCGGCAGCGGCGCAGCAGCAGCAGCTGCCCCTCGGCCGCGGCGTCCCAGTAGGGCCGGGTGAACGCGTCGGGCTCGGGGAGGTCGTGGCGGGGGGCGGCGGGCGGGGTGGTCGGGGTGGCCGTCACAGGAAGAGTCCGATCGCGTGGTCGAGGGACCAGGTCTGCCAGGACATCGCGAACAGGGCGACCAGCGAGATGAGCGCCATCATCGCGTTCTGCCCCTGCTCGGCCCAGTCGTGGATCATCAGCACCAGGTAGAGGAGGTTGAGCAGGAGCCCGCCGACGAGGGCGACCGGGGTCAGGAAGCCGGTGACCAGGCCGAGGCCGAGGGCGAGTTCCGCGTACACGACGACGTACGCCATGGCCCCGGGGTGCGGGGCGACGGTCCACTCGAAGCCGCTGCGGACCACCGGCCAGCGGTGCTCCCGGGCCACGTCCGCCGCCCATGCGATGCCGGTGCCGCGCTCGAACCACGCCTTCCGGTCCTTGTGGCGCCAGCTCTCCAGCCACCACAGGCCGAGTCCGATGCGCAGAACGGCGAGCCACTGGGCCCCGTCGAGCCAGATCGTCCGCATGGCGCCTCCCGTTGCACTGAAACTGACGGTACGTCAGTTCACCTGACGGGGACGCGCAGTGCAAGAGGTGCGACCACACGACCGACGAGGGCACACGGCGCGAGGGGTGCGACCGCCTACCGCACCCGCGTTCGAGAGCGTGATCAATTCGCAATCGATTCCGGTCTTGACCGAGACCCATCAAGGAGTCACGCGATTACGCTCCGAAGCATGTCCGACAGCGCACCTACCGCCGGTAGCACTTCCCCGGCCCCCACCGACCTCACCGAGGACCGTCCCGTCTACGTCATCGGCGGCGGCCCGGGCGGCCTCGCAGCGGCGGCCGCCCTGCGCGCGCGGGGCGTACGGGCCGTCGTCCTGGAGAAGTCCGGGAGCGTCGGCGCGTCCTGGCGGGGGCACTACGACCGGCTGCACCTGCACACCACCCGGCGCTGGTCCGCGCTCCCCGGACTGCCGATGCCCCGCAGGTTCGGGCGCTGGGTCTCCCGCGACAACGTGGTCCGCTACCTGGAGAAGTACGCCGAACACCACGAGCTGGAAGTGGTGACGGGCGTCGAGGTCTCCCGGATCGACCGGGCGGCCGACGGCAGCGGTTGGCGGCTGAGCGCGAGCGGCGGCCGCGAACTGACCGGGCGGGCCGTCGTCGTGGCCACCGGCTTCAACCACACCCCGAGCCTGCCCGACTGGCCCGGCCGCGAGACCTTCACCGGCGAGCTGCTGCACGCCTCCGGCTACCGCGCCCCGGCCCCCTACGCCGGCAAGGACGTCCTCGTCGTCGGCGTCGGCAACACGGGCGCGGAGATAGCCGTCGACCTGGTGGAGGGCGGGGCGTCACGCGTACGGCTCGCCGTGCGCACCGCCCCGCACATCGTGCGCCGCTCCACGGCCGGATGGCCCGCGCAGGCGACCGGCATCCTGGTGCGCCGGCTGCCCGTCGCCCTGGTGGACCGGGCCGGGCGCCTGATGTCCCGTATCGCCGTCCCCGACCTCGCCGAACACGGGCTGCCCCGGCCGGACACGGGCCTGTACTCGCGCGTGAAGGAAGGCGCCATTCCGGTCCAGGACGTCGGGCTGATCGACGCGGTGAAGCGCGGCCGGGTGGTGCCGGTGGCGGCCGTCGAGTCGTTCGACGAGGACGCGGTGGTCCTGGCGGACGGCACCCGCCTCACCCCGGACGCGGTGATCGCCGCGACGGGCTACCGGCGGGCCCTGGAACCGCTGGTCGGCCACCTCGGGGTGCTGGACGCCCGGGGCCGCCCGGTGGTGCACGGCGGCCGCACCCCGAAGCAGGCCCCCGGCCTGTACTTCACCGGCTTCACCAACCCCATCAGCGGCATGCTCCGCGAACTGGCCCGGGACGCCGAGAAGATCGCCGGGAAGGCGAGCCGCAGGGAGCGCTGAGCGGGCGAGGCGCTGAGCGGGCGAGGCGCTGAATGGGCGAGGGGCCCGGGGCCGCTCCCGGTGAGCGGCCCCGGGCCCGGGCTCTCACCCGGTGAGCTATCGCTCGGTGCCGGAGCCCACGGCGGCCGGCTCCGGGGCGATCCCGTGCTGCTCCTCCTCCGGGCGGCCCTTCGCGGGCAGCAGGAAGGTGATGGCGAGGAAGGCCACCAGCAGACACGCCTGGACGATCAGCGCGCGGTGGAAGCCGCCGGTGAAGTCACCGGCCCCGGCCCGGTCGAAGAACACCGAGCCGAAGACCGCGACGCCGATGGAGCCGCCGAGCGCCTGGACCGCCGAGAGCACGCCGGAGGCGGAACCGATCTCGTCGTCGTCGACCGCGGCGAGGATGAAGCTGAACAGGGCGGCGATCACCATGCCCGCGCCGACGCCCGCCACCGTCACGCCGGGGACGATGTCCCAGATCGAGAACGAGGACGCGTCGAGGCCGTCGAGTTCGAACCACAGCACGGCCGCACCGGCCAGCTGCACCAGCGGTCCGATCTGGAGCACCTTGCGGCCGATCCGCTCCGCGAGGAACGCGCCGCTGACCGCTCCGCCGATCGCGGTCCCCACCGCCAGCGGCAGGTTGCCGAGCCCCGCCTCGCCCGCCGTGAAGTGCCGGCCGATCTGGAGGTAGAGGGTCAGCACGAGCTGCGTGCCGATCAGCCCGCCGAAGAACAGGGCGATGCCGCCGAGACCGACGGTGAAGGCCGGCTTGCGCAGCAGGCCCGGGGT
Source organism: Streptomyces sp. A1277 (assembly GCF_004795015.1). GTDB lineage: Bacteria > Actinomycetota > Actinomycetes > Streptomycetales > Streptomycetaceae > Streptomyces. The sequence goes on from NZ_SSBI01000041.1 coordinate 43,970, forward strand.
CACCAGCGGCTCGCGGCCCGCGGCGGCCGTACGGCGCTGCTGCACGGCGAACAGGGCGAAGCCGATCGCCGACGCGGCCATGCACAGCCACGTCCACAGCGGCCAGCCCTTCTCCTGCCCCTGGTTCAGCGGCAGCACCAGCAGGGCGCAGGCCGCGACCACCAGGGCCGCACCGGCCATGTCCACCCGCACCGCGCGGTCGCCGGGCTTCTTCGGCACGAACCGCGCGGCGACGATCAGCGCCGCGAGCCCGATGGGCAGGTTGACCAGGAACACCGACCGCCAGCCCAGGCCGAAGAAGTCGCCCTCGATGAGGAAGCCGCCGAGGACGGGGCCGACGATGCCGCCCAGGCCGAGGACGGGGCCGAAGATCGCGAAGACCTTGGTGAGCTCCGGACCGGAGAAGTTCTCCCGCAGCAGGCCGAGGCCCTGCGGGAGCAGCATCGCCCCGGCGGTGCCCTGGAGCAGCCGGAAGGCGATCAGCGACCCGATGCCGGGCGCGACCGCGCACAGCAGCGAGCTCGCGGTGAAGGCCGCCAGCCCGATCAGGAACATCCGGCGCCGCCCGTAGCGGTCACCGAGCCGGCCGCCCAGCACCAGGCCCGCGCCCAGGGTCAGGGCGTAGCCGCCGATCACCCACTGCAGGCCGACGGAACCGGCACCGAGGGATCTCTCCAGGTCCGGGCCCGCGACATTGACGATCGACGCGTCCAGGAGGTCCATGATCTCCGCGACGATCATCACCGCCAGAATCAGCCACCGGTACGGCTGGGGCGTCGCGCCGGGGGCGGGGGACGGATCAGACACGCTCGATACCTCCATCGTGAAGTAGTTCCACCATGAAGGTAAAGTGGTGGCGGTAGGTTGTCAAAGCGGGGCGCCGACGCGAACCGCGCGGCGGAGGAAGAGGCGAAGGGGCACCCATGGAGGAAGCGATGGGCGACGGCGTCGCGGAGCGGCGCGAGCGGCTGATGGAGGCGCTGCGGGTCCACGGCGGCCACTACGCCGAGCTGAGCCGGCGCTTCGCCGCCTGGCTGGGCCTGCACTCCACCGACGCGACCGCCGTGCTGGAGATCGCCGCCGCCGAGGAGCGCGGCACCCCCCTGTCACCGGCGCGGCTGAGCGAGCGCATCCCCCTGTCCACGGGAGCCACCACCGCGCTGCTGAACCGCCTCGAAGCGGCGGGGCACATCACCCGCGTCCGCGAACACTCCGACCGGCGCGTCATCACCCTGCGCAGCGGGGGGCACATCCAGGAACGGGCGGACGAGTTCTTCGGCCCGCTCGCCCGCCGCCTCGACGCCACCATGTCGCACTACCCGCCCCGGCTCCTGGAGCAGTTCGAGGCGTTCATGGCCGACCTGAACACCACCATGGACACCCACCTCACGGAAGAGGGCACGGCGGCGCGCCGCTCCCCCGACACCCCTTGACGGCCGGCCCCCGCGACCGGCCCGCCCGCCTCCCGTCCGGGCGCCATCCCATCATTTCTTCGCACACCCATTCCTGACGGCCCGTCAGTTCAGTAACCTGACAGAGTGTCAGCTTCGGACACCGGCCGGGCGGCTCCACGCGCCCGGCGGACCTTCGAGCAGGAGTGGGCGGAACGATGCTTGGATCGACTCACGGCACCCTCACCACCGACTTCCGCGCCAGGGTGGTGGCCTGCGGCGAGGAGCCGCGCGCCGCCGTCCACAGCAGAGCGTCCATCGCCCCGGAGGGCGACCTCGACGTCAGCGGCCGGCCGCTGCACGCCCCCGTCCCGGACCTGGACCGCTTCTTCCGGCCCGAGTCCGTCGCCGTCATCGGGGCGTCCGACACCGAGGGCCGGCCCAACACCGGCATCACCCGCCAGCTCATCGCCTGGGCCGAGCGCGTCGGGGCGCGGCTGCATCCCGTACACCCCACGCGCGCCTCGGTCTTCGGACGGGCGTGCTCTCCTTCCGTCGCCGCCCTGCCGGAACAGGTGGACCTCGCGGTGCTGCTCGTCGGCGACCCGCTCCCCGTGATCGAGGAACTGGCGCAGGCGAAGGTGCGGTTCGCCGTCGCCTTCGCCTCCGGGTTCGCCGAGACCGGCGAGAAGGGGGCCGCCGCCCAGGCACGGCTGGCCGCCGCGGTGGAGCGGTCGGGGCTGCGGCTGCTCGGCCCGAACACCAACCTCAACGCGTTCGAGGAGTTCCGCGACGACCTCGAAGGGCCGGCCATCGCCCTGATCACCCAGTCCGGCCACCAGGGCCGCCCCGTCTACACCCTCCAGGAGCTGGGCGTACGCCTCTCCCACTGGGCGCCCACGGGCAACGAGGCGGATCTGGAGACCGCCGACTTCATCGCGTACTTCTCGCAGCGCCCCGAGGTCGGGGCCATCGCCTGCTACATGGAGGGGCTCAAGGACGGGCGCTCCTTCCTGCTCGCCGCGGACCGGGCCGCGCGGGCCGGGGTCCCCGTGGTAGCGGTCAAGGTGGGGCGTACGGAGGCGGGGGCCAGGACGGCCGCGTCACACACCGGCAAGCTGACCGGCGCCGACGAGGTGGTCGACGCGGCGATGCGGCAGTTCGGCGTGATCCGCGTGGACGGCCTGGACGAACTCCAGGACACCGCCGCCCTCCTGGCCCGGGCCCGCACGCCGCAGGCCGAGGGCGTCGTCGTCTATTCGATCTCGGGCGGCACGGGCGCGCACTTCGCGGACCTGGCCACGGGCGCCGGCCTCCGCCTCCCGGAGCTCTCGGCGGCCAAGCAGGCCGAGCTGCACACCTGGATACCGGACTACCTGAACGTGGCGAACCCGGTCGACAACGGCGGGCACCCGGTCGGCGACTGGCGCGGCCGGAAGATCATCGACGCGATCCTGGCCGACCCCGCGGTGGGCGTGCTGATCTGTCCTATCACCGGCCCCTTCCCGCCGATGAGCGACCGGCTCGCCCAGGACCTGGTGGACGCGGCGGAGGCCACCGACAAGCTGGTGTGCGTGGTGTGGGGGTCGCCGGTCGGCACCGAGGACGCCTACCGCACCACGCTCCTCGGCTCGTCCCGCGTCGCCACCTTCCGCACCTTCGGCAACTGCATCACCGCCGTGAGGGCCTACCTGGACCACCACCGCTTCGCCGCCTCCTACCGCTCCCCCTTCGACGAGGCCCCGCGCACCCCGTCGCCCTCGTTCCGCAAGGCGCAGGCACTGATGCGCCCGGGCCACCAGCTCAGCGAGCACGCGGCGAAGCAGCTGCTGCGGGCGTACGGAATCCGGGTGCCGCGCGAGCAGTTGGTGACGAGCGCCGCCGCGGCCGTCCGGGCGGCGGGGCTCGTCGGCTACCCCGTCGTCATGAAGGCGTCCGGCGCCCACCTCGCCCACAAGACGGAACTGGGCCTCGTCAAGGTCGGCCTCACCTCGGCCAGCCAGGTCCGCGACGCCTATCGCGAGCTCACCGACATCGCCCGCTACGAGGACGTCGGACTCGACGGCATCCTGGTCTGCCAGATGGTGGAGCGCGGCGTCGAGATGATGGTCGGCGTCACCCGGGACCCACTGTTCGGCCCTACGGTGACGGTCGGACTCGGCGGCGTGCTCGTGGAGGTGCTGCACGACGCGGCGGTGCGGGTGCCGCCGTTCGGCGAGGAGCAGGCGCGGGACATGCTCGGCGAGCTGCGCGGCCGGGCCCTGCTCGAAGGCGTGCGCGGCGGGCCGCCGGTGGATGTGGACGCCCTCGTGGAAGTCGTCCTGCGGGTCCAGCGGATGGCGCTGGAGCTGGGCGACGACCTGGCCGAGCTGGACATCAACCCGCTGATGGTGCTGGGCCGGGGGCAGGGGGCGGTCGCCCTGGACGCGCTCGCGGTGTGCCGCTGACCGGGCGCGCTCGCCCGCACCGGCCCGGGGCGCGCTCGCTCGCACCGGTCCGGGGCGCGGGGCCCTCGGCCTGTCGCCCCGGTCCTGGGCGCGGGCTTCCGTCCTCGAACGCCGGACGGGCTGGATGAGCCCGTCCCACCTGCTCAGGAGCTGTCTCATGTCGTCCTCCCCCGAAGACACCACCGACCACGCCGACCCGTCCGGGCCGCTTGGTTCATTGATACTCCACGCCACTGACAACGGGGTCTCGTGGATCACCCTCAACCGCCCCGAGGCGATGAACGCCCTCACCCGGGACCAGCGCGAACGCGTCATCGCGCTGCTCGCGGACGCCTCCGCCGACCCCGCCGTCCGGGCCGTCGTCCTCACCGCCACCGGCCGCGGCTTCTGCGCGGGCGCCGACCTGCGCGGCGCCCCGGCCACCGGCGACCGGGTGCCGGGGGATGTCGCCCGTACGATCCGGCTCGGCGCGCAACGGCTCGTCGCGGCGGTCCTGGACTGCGAGAAACCGGTCCTGGCGGCGGTCAACGGCACGGCGGCCGGCATCGGCGCCCATCTCGCGTTCGCCTGCGATCTGGTCCTGGCCGCCGCGTCGGCGAAGTTCATCGAGGTGTTCGTACGCCGCGGCCTCGTGCCCGACGGCGGCGGCGCGTATCTGCTGCCCCGGCTGGTCGGGCCGCAGCGCGCCAAGGAGCTGATGTTCTTCGGCGACGCGCTCCCGGCGGCCGAAGCGGAGCGCCTGGGCCTGGTCAACCGGACCGTCCCGGACGAGGAGCTGGCCGCGACCGCCCGCGCCTGGGCCGAACGGCTCGCCGCCGGTCCCACCCGCTCGATCGCCCTCACCAAGCAGCTCGTCAACGCCTCCCTGGACACCGACCGCACCACGGCGTTCGCCGCCGAGGCCATGGCCCAGGAGATCAACATGACCACCCGCGACGCCCAGGAGGGCGTGGCGAGCTTCGTGGAGCGGCGGACGCCGACGTACCGGGGGGTCTAAGGCCCCCGTCACCGGGTCAGCGTGTACCAGCCCGGTGTGTCCAGGTCGCCGTACTCACGGTTCAGCTCGGGGTGCTCGGGCGGAACGGCAGGAGGAGCGGGCTCCCCCCGGGCCCGTCCGGCGGTGCGGGCGCCTCGGCGGTGAGTTCCGCGAAGCCGCCGACCTCGACGCCGGCCAGCGCGCCCACGAACAGCGCGGCCGCACCGGCCAGGATCGACCGGCTGGACCACACGGGCGGCGGGCCGGACGGCACCTCGGCGCGTCCCCGCGCCCCCCACGGTTTCCGCGTGTCCCACGCGGCATTCCTGGCCATGTGAGCCCCCCTCCACCGGGCATTCTCACCCGGGCCGCCTCACGCCCGGCGAGGGGGGCGCCGAAACGGTTCCGCCCCGACCCTTCCAGTCTGACGCTCCGTCAGTTCCAATGGAGGCGTGATGGGACACGCAGGCATGGCCGCAACCGCCGTCCGCTACCTCAGGTCCACCGGCGCCGCGACGACCGCCGCCGCACCGGTGCCGGTCGATCCGCTGCCGCGCCCCGATCTGCGGGCCGTCGCCGCCGATGAGCGGCCGCCGGTCGACGCGGGTGAATTCCGCCGGGTCCTCGGCCACTTCGCCAGCGGGGTCACCATCGTCACGGCCCACGATCCAGGCACCCCCGGCGGGCCGGCCGGCTTCGCCTGCCAGTCGTTCGCCTCGCTCTCGCTCGACCCCCCGCTGGTGGCGTTCATGGTCGCCCGTACGTCCACGACCTGGCCGCGCATCGCCCGCGCCGGGGCCTTCTGCGTCAACATCCTGGGCGCGGACCAGGGCCCGCTGTGCCGGGGGTTCGCGGTCAGCGGGGCCGACAAGTTCGCCGGGGTGGGGTACGCCCCCGCCCCGGCGACCGGTTCGCCGCTGCTCGACTCCGTGCCCGCCTGGGTCGACTGCCGCGTCCAGGCCGTCCACACCGGCGGCGACCACCTCATCGTGGTGGGCCGGGTGGAGGCCCTGGGGGCGACGGCCGGAGGGGAAGGGCCCCTGCTCTTCCACCGGGGGGCGTTCGGGCGCTTCGACGGCTGAACGGCTCACGCCACGAACGCGGCCTTCACCGGCTGAACGGCTCACGCCACGAACGCGGCCTTCACCGGCTTCCCGGCCCGGCGGATCACCAGCACCATCAGCGCCGCCACCGCGCACAGCGCCCCGGCCGCGTACCAGACCACGTCGTACGTGCCGAAGTAGTCCCGCGCCACCCCGCCCAGGAAGGCGACGAGCGCGGCGCCCACCTGGTGCGAGGCCAGGACCCAGCCGAAGACGATCGCGCTGTCCTCCCCGTACTGCTCCCGGCACAGGGCCAGGGTCGGCGGGACCGTGGCGACCCAGTCCAGGCCGTAGAACACGATGAAGAAGACCATCGGCGGCTCGACGGTCGGCTGCATCAGGAGCGGCAGGAACAGCAGGGACGCGCCGCGCAGCGCGTAGTAGACCGCCAGCAGCCGGCGGGCGTCGAAGCGGTCGGTGAGCCAGCCGGAGAAGACCGTGCCGATGACGTCGAAGATCCCGATGACCGCGAGCAGCGAGGCGGCGGCGGTGATGGGCATGTGGTGGTCGTGCGCCGAGGGTACGAAGTGCGTGCGGATCAGGCCGTTGGTGGAGGCGCCGCAGATCGCGAAGGACCCGGCCAGCAGCCAGAACGGTCCCGTGCGGGCCGCCTGGAACAGGACCCGCACGGCCCGGCCCGCCGCCCCGCGCGTGGGCGCGGGCTTCTCCACGTACTCCCCGCCGTACGGGGCGAGCCCGACGTCGGCCGGGTGGTCGCGCATCAGGAACCAGACGAACGGGACGACGACGAGGGCCGCCAGCGCGACGGTCACCGAGGCCGGGCGCCAGCCGTGCCGGTCCACGATCCAGGCGCACAGCGGCAGGAAGACCAGCTGGCCCGAGGCGCCGGCCGCGGTGAGGACGCCGGTGACCAGGCCGCGCCGGGCGACGAACCAGCGGTTCGTGACCGTCGCGGAGAAGGCCAGCGCCATCGAACCGGTGCCGAGCCCGACGAGGACGCCCCAGTAGAGCATCAGCTGCCAGGCCGCCGTCATCCACACGCTCGCCAGCGCCCCGGCCGCGACCGCGCTCAGCGCCACGGCCACCACCCGGCGGATGCCGAACCGGTCCATCAGCGCGGCGGCGAACGGTGCGGTGAGACCGTACAGCGCCATGTCGATGGAGACGGCGAGCCCGATCTGGCCGCGCGACCAGCCGAAGTCGTCCTGGAGGGGATCGAAGAGCAGACCGGGCAGGGAGTTGAAGGCGGCGCCCCCGATGATCGTCACGAAGGTGACGGCGGCGACGATCCACGCGCGGTGGACGCGGCGCCGGCGGGGCGCGTCGGGGGCGGTCGGCAGCGGGGCGACGGGGACGGCGCTCTCGGTTGTCGGATTCACGCGCCCAGCATCCGGTCGCGGAGTCCGCCCCCACGAGTGGCCCGAGGGACACGGTTCGCAAGGATCGGGCCACGCCGTCCCGCCGGGACCCGGTCAGCCGATGCGTTCCAGGCGGCGCACCGGGCGGGCGGCGAGCAGGACGCCCACCGCCAGCATGTTGATGACCGCCCCGGCGAGCAGCACCTCCGCCGTGCCGACCCGGTCCGCGACGGGGCCCGCGAGCGCCCGGCCCGCCGCCAGCATCAGCAGGGAGCCCGCCACGTCGTAGGCGTGCAGCCGGTTCAGCGCCTGGGGCGGTACGTGCGTCTGGACCGTGGTCGACCACATCACCAGCCAGAACGCGGATGCCGCGCCCGCCACGAACTGCCCCGCGCCCAGGGCCGGTACGGGCAGCCCGAGGCCCAGCACGATCAGGTTCCCGCACACCCCGGTCAGCGCGACGGCGCCCGCCGCGAGGGGCCGGCGCGGGCGCAGGCGCAGGGCGAGCAGGCCGCCGACGACACTGCCGGCGCCGTTCACGGCCATCATCACCCCGTACGTCCCCGAGCCGTGGGCCTCGGTGACCTCGACGGCGGTGAGCGGGAGCATCGGGCCGAGCACGGCGAAGCCGTACACCGTCCAGACGGCTATCACGCCCCACAGCCAGCTGCGCGCGGTGAACTCCCGCCAGCCGTCGACCAGTTCCGCGAGGAACGAGCCGCGCGGCGCCTCGTCCGAGGGGGCCGGGGCCAGGCGCAGCAGGAAGAGGCAGATCCCGGAGACCAGGAACGTGGACGCGTTGGCCGCGTAGACCGCCCCGGCGCTCGCCAGGCCGACGAGCACGCCCGCGAAGGCCGGGCCCGCCATGGTCATCAGCGCCTCGGAGACCCGCAGTACGGCGTTGGCGCGCTGGACGTCCGCCGCCACCCTCGGCACGGTGGAGGCCACGCCCGGCTGGAAGAGCGCCGCCCCGACCCCGGCCACCGCGCTCAGCGCGTACACCGCCCACAGCGGCGGGTTGCCGGTGGCGAACGAGACGGCGAGCGCCGAGGCGCCGACCAGCCGCAGCGAGTCGGCGATGATCATCATGCGGCGTGGCGTGAACCGGTCCGCGAGGACGCCGCCGAAGAGCACGAACAGCGCGAGCGGCCCCATCCAGGCCGCGAGGGCGTACCCGACCGAGGAATGCGGGCGCCCGGCCCCGAGCAGGCCCGCGGTGAGGGCGACGGGGATCATCCCGTCCCCGAAGAGCGCCGCGGTCCGGGCGACGAAGAACAACCGGAAGTTACGGTTCCAGAGCCGCTGGGGCTCCGCGAACAAGGGCGGGAGAGGGGACGCGAGGGGGGTCGTACCACCCGGGACGCGCTCGTGGTCCGTGGCGGGAATGCACACGGAGTCTGCAGACTTTTCCTTCACACCGATGACATGTATCAGCTTATGGTCTATACCAGCTAGGTGCTTTTCGTCGGGACCAGCCGGGCTGAAGGGAGGCCGTTGTGCCGCACCGGGTCGTCGTTCTCGCCCTCGATGGGCTGCTCCCCTTCGAACTGGGCATCCCCCAGCGGATATTCGGGCTCGCCCGCGCCGCCGAGCCGCAGGCCCGGGGCCGGAAACTGTACGACGTCGCGACCTGCTCGGTCCGGCCGCCCGGCCCCGTCCGCACCGACGCGGACTTCACGATCACCGTCGAGCACGGGCCCGAAGCCCTCGCCACGGCCGACACGGTCGTCGTCCCGGCCAGTTACGAGCTGGGCCCCGTCCACTCCGAGGGCCGGCTGACCGACGAGCTGGCCGCCGCGTTCGCGTACATCCGGCCCGGCACCCGGATGGTGTCCATCTGCACCGGCAGCTACGTCCTGGCCGCCGCCGGCTGCCTCGACGGGCGCCCCGCCACCACGCACTGGGCCTCCGCCGACCACTTCCAGCAGCTCTTCCCCGCCGTCCGGGTCGACCCCGACGTCCTGTTCATCGACGACGGCGACGTCCTGACCTCCGCCGGGGTCGCCGCCGGGATCGACCTGTGCCTGCACATGGTGCGCCGCGACCACGGCACCGCCGTCGCCAACGACGTCGCCCGCCGCACCGTCGTACCGCCGCACCGCGACGGCGGCCAGGCGCAGTACATCCAGCGGCCCGTCCCCGACACCCAGTTCGCCACGACGACCACCGCCCGGGCCTGGGCGCTGGCCCGGCTGGAGCGGCCGATCCTGCTGCGGGACATGGCCCAGCAGGAGTCGATGAGCGTACGGACGTTCACCCGGAGGTTCCGCGAGGAGGTCGGCGTCAGCCCCGTGCAGTGGCTGACCCGGCAGCGGGTGGAGCTGGCGCGCCGGCTGCTGGAGTCCACCGACCTGTCGATCGACCAGGTGGCCCGCGACGCGGGCTTCGGCACGTCCACCTCGCTGCGGCAGCACCTCCAGGCGGCGCTGGGGGTCTCCCCCACGGTCTACCGCCGCACGTTCCGCTCGGCGGCCGGGAACCGGGCGTAGCCCGCCCCTTCGGAACACCGGTCTCAGAACACCAGCACGCCCCGGGCCACCCGCCCGTGGTGTGCGTCGTCCACGGCCGCGGCGAAGTCCTCCACCGGGTAGGTCGCGGTGACCAGTTCGTCGAGCAGCAGCCGGCCCTCCCGGTACAGGTCCGCGTACAGCGCGATGTCCCGCTGCGGGCGCGAGGAGCCGTAGCGGCAGCCGAGGATCGACTTGTCCAGGTACATCGAGGACACCAGGAACGACGCCTCGGCCGTCGCCGCCGGTACGCCCAGCAGGACGGCCTGCCCGTGCCGGTCGAGCAGGTCGATCGCGGTCCGGATCAGCTCCGTGCGGCCCACGCACTCGAAGGCGTGGTCCACGCCGTCCGGCAGGATGTCCCTGACCTCCTCGGCCGACGTCAGGAAGTGCGTCGCGCCGAACCGGCGGGCCACGGCCTCCTTCTCCGGGTTCGAGTCCACCGCGACGATCGTCAGCGCACCGGCGATCCGCGCGCCCTGGATCACGTTGAGCCCGATCCCGCCCGTCCCGATCACGAGCACGCTCTCGCCCCGGTCGACCTTCGCCCTGTTCAGTACGGCTCCGACTCCCGTCAGCACCCCGCAGCCGATCAGGGCCGCGGAGGTGAGCGGCAGGTCCTCGGGGATCTTCACCGCCTGCACGGCCTTGACGATCGTCTTCTCCGCGAACGCGGAGTTCGACGCGAACTGGTACAGCCGCTCGCCACCCCGCGTGAACGGCCGGCCCGGCCGCCCGATCGCCTTGCGGCACATCGTCGGCCTCCCCCGGTCGCACTGCGCGCAGGCGCCGCAGGCGGCGAGCGTGGACAGCGCGACGTGGTCGCCGGGGGCGACGTGCGTGACGCCGGGCCCGACGGCGTCCACGACGCCGGCGCCCTCGTGGCCGAGCACGACGGGCGGCGGGAAGGGGATCGTGCCGTCGATCACCGACAGGTCGCTGTGACAGATGCCTGCGGCGGCGATGGCGACCCGGACCTCGCCCGGGGCGGGGTCCCGTACCTCCAGATCGTGCACGACCTCGGCCCGCTTGCCGTCGAAGACGATGCCTCTCATGTGCGGCTCCTTTGATTGGGGGTCAACTCAAGCCCCTGCGGCGATTGAGGAGCGGTGCGCCAAACCAAGCCCCTCCGGTGACTGAGGAGCGGGGCACCAAACCAAGCCCCTCCGGCGACTGAGGAGCGGGGCGCGAAACCAAGCCCCTCCGGCGATTGAGGAGCGGGGGTTCGGGGGCGGAGCCCCCGGGGCGCTGGCCCGGACCCCCTCCTCAATCGCCGGAGGGGCTGAAAATCGGCCCCCGCCGATTCACGCATTGGGGCGGGATTTCGCGCGCGCCGCCTCCGCCATCTCCTCCAGCCGCGCCAGCATCGGCATCGGATCCACCCCCACCGTCCCCGGCAGGAAGTCCGCGATGCGCTCAGGGGTCCAGGCCGCCGCCCCCTCCGTGTACGCCGCGCGCAGCTCCCTCGGCTGGGCCCAGACCGCGATCTTGGGGCCCGCGATCGTGTACACCTGCCCGGTGATCCCCTCCGCGCGGGCGCGCTCGCTCAGCAGGTAGACGACGAGGGCCGCCACGTCCTCCGGCTCGCCGATCTCCTTCAGCTCCATGGGGACGTTGGCGGACATCCGGGTACGCGCCACCGGCGCGACCGCGTTCGCGGTGACGCCGTACTTGTGGAGGCCGAGCGCCGCGCTGCGGACGAGCGAGATGATGCCGCCCTTGGCCGCGCTGTAGTTCGCCTGGGCGACGCTCCCCTGGTGGTTGCCGCTGGTGAAGCCGATCAGCGTGCCCGTGCCCTCCTGCTTGCGCATGACGGCCGACGCGGCCCGGAAGACGGTGAAGGTGCCCTTGAGGTGGGTGGCGACGACGGGGTCCCACTCGGCCTCGGACATGTTGAACAGCATCCGTTCGCGCAGGATGCCGGCCACGCAGACGACGCCGTCGATCCGCCCGTACCGTTCGAGCGCGGTGTCCACGACCCGCTGCCCGCCGGCCATCGTGGAGATGTCGTCCGCGACGGCGACCGCCTCGCCGCCCGCCGCCTCGATCTCCTTGACGACGGACTCGGCTATCCCGCTCGCCGGTTCGCCGCCCTCGATGGAGACGCCGTAGTCGTTGACGACGACCTTCGCGCCCTCCGCCGCCGCCGCGAGCGCGACGGCCCGGCCGATGCCGCGCCCGGCACCGGTTACGGCGACGACCTTGCCTGCCAAGAAGTTCCCCATGCCCGGCCCCTTCCCGCGGTTTCTGACGGACCGTTAGATTCTACGGGCCATCAGGTCCACCCGCACAAGCCCCAGGAGGCGCCATGTCACTGCCGGCCGTGTTCCACGACCTCGCCCAGCGCGTCAACAACTGGGGGCGCTGGGGCGCGGACGACGAGATCGGGACGCTCAACCTGATCACCGACGAGGTGGTCCGGGAGGCCGCCGCCACCGTCCGCGCGGGGCTGCGCGTACCGCTCGCGCTGCCGCTCCAGCAGGACGGGGTGCAGAGCGGCCTCGTACCGGGGCGGATCAATCCGCTGCACACGATGGTCCAGATCAACCAGGAGCTCTTCGGCCCCGGCACCGTCGCCACCAGCGACGACTCCGCCGTCCTGAGCCTCCAGACGGCCACGCACTGGGACGCGCTGACCCACGCCTCGCACTCGGGAAAGATCTACAACGGGCGCCCGGCCGGCACGATCACCGCGCACGAGGGCGCCCGGTTCAGCGGGATCGGCACCATGCCGCCCGTCGTCTCGCGCGGCGTGCTCCTCGACGTGGCCCGGGCCCACGGCGTGGACCGGCTGCCCGGCGGTCACGCGGTCACACCGGAGGACCTTGAGGCGGCGGAGGAGCTGGCCGGGGTGCGGGTGCGGGCAGGGGACGTCGTCCTCGTACGCACCGGGCAGGTGCAGGTGTATCTGGCCGGGGACAAGAACGGGTACGGCTACCCGTCGCCCGGCCTGTCGATCCGTACACCGGAGTGGTTCCGCGCCCGCGACGTCGCGGCGGTCGCCAACGACACGCTGACCTTCGAGATCTTCCCGCCGGAGATCGAGGACCTGTGGCTGGGCGTGCACGCGCTCGACCTGGTCGAGATGGGCATGCCGCAGGGCCAGAACTGGAACCTGGAGGCGCTGTCCACCGCCTGCGCCGAGGAGGGGCGCCACGGCTTCCTGCTCTCGGCCATGCCCGAGCCCTTCACCGGCGCCACCGGCACCCCGGTCGCCCCCGTGGCCGTGCTCTGACCCGGGGGCACCGCACCGGAGGCTAGGGCGTCACCGCGCGCGACGGGTCGTAGCCCACCGCCGCCGCCTCGCGCCCGCACGCCTCGCAGCCCGCGCCGTCGCACTCGCCGGACGCCTGCGCGCCCACGCCGTGGGCACCGGGCTGCATCTGGACCTGGATGAGCGGGATGCCCCGGTCGACCTCGCACCAGATCCGCTTGCCCGCGCCCTCGGGCTGCCAGCCCCAGCGGTCGGCCAGGCCGTCGACCAGCTCCAGGCCCCGGCCACCGGTGTCCTCACCGCGAGCGTGCCGCTGCTGCGGCGGGCGGCAGCTGGCGTCGGCCACCTCGACCCGTACGGTCCCGGCGTTCCCCGGGGCGCCCGTCGAGCCGAACAGCATGCGCAGCACGGCCGGACAGCCGGTGTGCACCACCGCGTTCGTCACGAGTTCCGAGATCAGCAGGATGAGCGTCTCGGCCAGCGGCTCGTCGTCTCTCACGCCGGACCCGGCGAGCCGTGAGCGCGCCCATCTGCGGGCCCGTCCGACCTCCGCGGGGTCGGGCCCGACCTCCAACTGAACCTGAAGCACCTGCACCGCTCACACCATCCGAACCGGCGGACACATCGCCTCGCGCCTCCTCAGGGTCACGGAACGTGATTCCCTTACAAGACAGCATGGTTGACGTACAGTCACCGCAACAAGCGCTTCGGGCATATTCCAGCGCGAAGGAGTACGCGTAGTGCATACTGTGCGACGCACGTTGCGGAGAGTCGAACAGTGACGCCGCACGCGCCGGGAAAATCTCTTCCCGGCAGGCCCGGCCCCGCTGTGTGGACCGCGAGCGGCACACCTCGCGCGGACCCGGGGCGCCGCACAGGCCGCACCCGGACCGCCAGGTTCCAGAACCACTCGCATCCAACGGAGCGTACCCGAGCCCGGCGCCGACTCCACCCCGTGACGAATCACGCAAAGGACACAAGCCGGTATCGGCGGGCGCCGATCGCGCTGTGTCACTCCGCAGCGTGAAGCCAAGGGGTGGGACGCGTCACGTGCGTGCGCCGGGCACCCACCGGCTCCGCCCGGCCGAGCCCGGCGGCCAGCTCCTCCTCCGCGTCCGCCGCCGCCAGCCACTGCCCCGCCCGCAGCCAGGCCCGCTTGAGGCGGAGGTGAACGTCTGCCTCCCAGGTGAAGCCCATGCCACCCCACACCTGGAGGCAGTCGCGGGCATTGCGGACGGCCGCCTCGTCGGCGAGGAGCTTGGCCCCGGCGATCTCCGCCGGGTCGCCCGTCACGGCCGCCGCGTAGACCGCCGCGCGGGCCGTGCCGACGCGCACCAGCATCTCGGCGCACAGGTGTTTGACCGCCTGGAACGAGCCGATCGGCGCGCCGAACTGCTCGCGGTCACGGGCGTGTTGGACCGCGTCCTCCAGGCTGCGGGCGGCGCTGCCGAGCTGTTCGGCGGCGGTCAGCAGGGCCCCTTCGCGGCGCAGCCGCGCCCCGCCGCCGGACACCGGCTCGCCCTCGTCCGCGTGCGCGGTCAGGTCCGCCGGCCGCCACAGCGGCGTGCCCGGGTCGAGCGAGCGCACCGGCCGCGCACCGTCCCGGACCCGCCGCAGCGCCCCGCCGGTCAGGAGGCGCGGCCGGCCCCCGGTCAGGACGAGCAGCGCGTCGGCGTCCGCGAGGTGCGCCACCGGCTGCCCCGCCTCCGCCAGCGCGACCACCGCCTCGCCGTGCGCGGCGCCCTCCACGGCGGCGGCGGCCAGCTCGGTGGCGGCCAGGGGCCCGGGCAGCAGGGCCCGCCCCAGCTCCTCGAACAACAGTACGGATTCCGGCAGGCCGAGGCCCACCCCGCCCGCCGCCTCGGGCAGCCGCAGCGCGAAGAACCCGGCCGCGCCCAGCTCCGCCCACAGCGCGCGGTCCACACCCCCGCCGCCGTCGTGCGCCGCCCGCATCCGGTCCCGGCCGAAACGGCCCGCGAGCAGCTCCGCGATGCCCGCCCGCAGGGCCCGCTGGTCGTCCGAGAGCTGGAAGTCCACGGGTTCGCTCACCGCCCCTTCGGCAGGCCGAGGATGCGCTCGGCGACGATGTTGCGCTGGATCTGCGAGGTGCCGGCCGCGATGGTGTACGAGAGCGAGGAGAGCCGGTCGCGCACCCACTCCCGGTCCAGATCGAGGGCGTCGCCCGCGCCCAGCACCTCGGCCGCCGCCTCGTACAGCTCCTGGCGGGCGTGCGAGTAGCGCAGCTTGAAGACCGAGCCGCCGGCCCCCGGGACGCCGCCGGAGCGCTGGGCCTCGCTGACGTTCCACTGGGTCAGCCGCCACAGCGCCTGGAACTCCGCGCCGAGCCGGCCCAGCCTGCGGCGCAGCACCGGATCGTCCCAGCGCCCGGTGCGCCGGGCCTCGGCGGCCAGCGCGTCCAGGGTGCGGCGGCAGGCGACGACCTCGCCGACGAAGGCCGTGCCGCGCTCGAAGGAGAGCGTGACCATGGTGACCCGCCAGCCGTCGTTCTCGGCGCCCACCCGGTGCGAGACGGGCACCCGCACCTCGTCGAGGAACACCTCCGCGAACTCCGTCGACCCGGCCAGCGTGCGCAGCGGCCGGACCGTGACGCCCGGGCTGTCCATCCGCAGCGCCAGCCAGCTGATCCCCCGGTGCTTGGGCGCCGCCGGGTCCGTCCGTACGAGCAGTTCGCACCAGTCGGCGACCTCCGCGTGCGAGGTCCAGATCTTCTGCCCGCCGACCACGTAGTCGTCACCGTCGCGCACCGCCCGCGTCCGCAGGGCGGCCAGGTCCGATCCGGCCTCCGGCTCGCTGAAGCCCTGGCACCACATCTCGTCGCCGCGCAGCACCGGCGGCAGCCAGCGGGCGCGCTGCTCCGGGGTGCCCTCGGCGGCGATGGTGGGCCCGGCGTGCAGCAGCCCGACGAAGTTCGCCCCCACGTAGGGCGCCCCGGCCCGTTCCGTCTCCTCCAGGAAGATCAGGTGCTGGGTGGGGGTGGCGCCCCGGCCGCCCGCGTCGGCGGGCCAGTGCAGCCCCGCGTACCCGGCGTCGTACAGCAGCCGCTGCCAGCCGGCGTCGTACGCCCGGCGGCCCGGCCAGTCCGCCGGGTCCGGCTTCGGGGGCAGGCCGGGCAGCACGGCGGCCAGCCACTCCCGCAGCCGCGCCCGGAACTCCTGCTCCTCCTGCGTGTACGCGAGGTCCATCGCGGGCCTACTTGTCGAGGTCCAGGCCGAGCATCCGGATCGCGTTTCCGCGCATCAGTTTGTAGACGGTCTCCTCGTCCAGCCCCTTGACGTGGTCGAGGGCGACCTCCTTGGTGTGCGGGAAGGTCGAGTCGACGTGCGGGTAGTCCGTCTCGAAGGTGGCGTTGTCCCGGCCCACGACGTCGAGCGAGGCGACGCCGTGCTTGTCGCGGAAGAAGCAGCAGAAGATCTGCCGGTAGTAGTACGTGGACGGCGGCTCGGGGATCAGATCGCGCACCCCGCCCCACGCCCGGTGCTCCTCCCACACGTCGTCCGCGCGCTCCAGGGCGTACGGGATCCAGCCCATCTGGCCCTCGCTGTACGCCAGTTTCAGCGTCGGGAACCTGACCAGCACACCGCTGAAGAGGAAGTCCATCATCGAGGCCATCGCGTTGTTGAACGAGAGCGACGCCTGTACGGCGGGCGGGGCGTCGGGGGACGCGGCGGGCATCTGCGAACTGGACCCGATGTGCATGTTCACGACCGTGCCGGTCTCCTCGCAGACGGCGAAGAACGGGTCCCAGTAACCGCTGTGGATCGACGGCAGCCCGAGGTGGGTCGGGATCTCCGAGAACGTCACCGCCCGCACCCCGCGCGCCGCGTTCCGCTTGATCTCCGCGACCGCGAGGCCGATGTCCCAGAGCGGGATGATGCACAGCGGGATGAGCCGGCCGCCGCTGTCCCCGCACCACTCCTCGACCATCCAGTCGTTGTACGCGCGCACGCAGGCGAGCGCGACCTCCTTGTCGTGCGCCTCGGCGAAGGTCTGCCCGCAGAAGCGCGGGAAGGTCGGGAAGCAGAGGCTCGCCTCGACGTGGTTGAGGTCCATGTCCCTCAGCCGCTCCACCGGGTCCCAGCAGCCGCGCCGCATCTGCGCCCGGGTGATCCCCTCCAGCGTCATGTCGTCCCGGTCGAAGCCCACGGCCGCGATGTTCCGCTTGTACGGGAACTTGAGGTCCTCGTAGATCCACCAGTCGGCCGGCGGGCCGTCCGGGTCCATCGTGATGACGTACTTGCCGCCGACGTACGCGAGCTCCCCGATCCCCGCCGTCAGCGGCTGCGGACCCCGGTCGCGGTACCTGGCGGGCAGCCACGTCGAGAACAGGTGCGGCGGCTCGATCACATGGTCGTCGACGCTGACGATCCGAGGCAGTTCCGTCATGGTGTCCCCTTCGACGCGGCACGCGTTTTCTGATGACCCGTCAGATTGCTGCCGTCAGGCTAGCGCCGCACCCCTGGACCGACAAGGCGCGGAGCCCTACGCTCTCGACAGAATCTGACAGGCCGTCAGCTGTGAGGGGTTCGCCGTGAACGAGACCGCACACGCCCTGAGCGCCTCGGGGACCTTCTGGGAGCTCGTCGAACGCCGGGCCGCGCTGACGCCCGACCGGCCGTTCCTGCTCCAGGACGAACGCGTCCTCACCTTCGGTGCCCTGCGCCGCCGCGCCGAGCGGGTGGCGGCCGGTCTGTACGCGGCGGGCGTCCGCCCCGGCACCGTCGTCGCCTGGCAGCTGCCCACCCGCCTGGAGACGGTCCTCCTGTCCTTCGCGCTGACCCGGATCGGCGCGGTGCAGAGCCCCGTCATCCCCTTCTACCGCGACCGCGAGACGGGGTTCGCGCTGCGCGAGTCCCGGGCGGAGTTCTTCGCGGTGCCCGGCACGTGGCGGGGCTTCGACCACACGGAGATGGCCGCCCGGCTCGCGACCGGCCTCGACCGCCCGCCGCGCGTCTTCGAGGCGTACGGGGCGCTGCCGGACGGCGACCCCGCGTCCTTGCCCGCGCCGCCGTCCGACGGGGCCGCCGTGCGCTGGATCTACTGGACCTCGGGCACCACGTCCGACCCCAAGGGGGTCCTCCACACCGACCGCAGCCTCATCGCGGCCGGCTCCTGCCTCGCCCACGCCTTGCGCCTGTCCGCCTCCGACGTCGGCTCGATCGCGTTCCCGTTCGCCCATGTCGGCGGGCCCGACTACGCGGTCATGCTCCTCCTGTACGGGCTCCCCGCGGTGCTGTTCGAGCACTTCACGATGCCGGAGGCCCTGGCGGGGTACCGGCGGCACGGGGTGACCGTCGCGGGGGGGTCGACGGCGTTCTACTCGATGCTGCTCGCCGCCCAGCGGGCGGCGCCGGGGGCGCCGGTCGTTCCCACCCTGCGGCTGCTCGCCGGCGGGGGTGCGCCGAAGCCGCCGGAGCTGTACCACGCGGTCGTCCGGGAGATGGGCGTCCAGCTGACCCACGGCTACGGCATGACCGAGGTCCCGATGATCACCATGGGCGCGCCCGACGACACGGTGGACCACCTCGCCGGCACGGAGGGGCTGCCGCCCCCCGGCATGGAGATCCGGATCACCGACGCGGCCGGTGCGGTGGTGCCGTGCGGGGTGGACGGGGAGATACGGCTGCGGGGCGAGGCGGTCTGCCGGGGGTACGTCGATCCCCGGGCGACCGCCGCCGCGTTCGACGCGGACGGGTTCCTGGTCACGGGCGACCTCGGGCACCTGCTGCCCAGCGGGCACCTGGTGCTCACGGGGCGGCTGAAGGACGTCATCATCCGCAAGGGCGAGAACATTTCGGCGAAGGAGATCGAGGACCTGCTCGCGGCGCACCCCTTGGTCGGTGACGCGGCGGTCATCGGGCTGCCGGACCCGGAGCGGGGCGAGCGGGTGTGCGCGGTGATCGAGCAGCCGCCGGGCGCGGCGCGCCTCAGCCTGGCCGAACTGACGGGGCACCTGCGGGGGGCGGGGCTCGCGGTCCACAAGCTGCCGGAGCAGCTGGAGGTGGTCGCGGAGCTGCCGCGGCACGGGGCGTTGCGGAAGGTCCTGAAGTACCGGCTGCGGGAGCGGTTCGGGGCCCCCGGGTGAGGGGTCCGTCCTCAAGCGCCGGACGGGCTTGAAGGCGCGCCCCGGCCCGTGGGTGGACAGCGCACCCCGCGGAGCGACCCGCACGGACCCAGCCCGTCCGGCGATTGAGGACGGAACCCCGCGCCCCTCACCGGGGCAAGCCCAAGGGTGCCGCCCGCCCAAGGGCCCCGCCGCCTCAAGGGCCCGGTTCGATCACCGTCACGTACGCCGCGAGCGCGGCAACCGCGTCGTCCTCCACGACCCCGCCGTCCCGGTCCACGTCCAGGCTCTGCGCGGCGAACGCCGCCGCGTCGGGGCTCGCGCCCAGGACCTTGAGCGCACGCTCCACCGCGGGCACGGACGCGCGGCCGTCGTCCGCCGGGCCCGCCGCCACCGCGAGCGCCGCGCGCAGGAAGGGGCGGGCGATCTCCGCGAACCGCTCCGGGTTGTCGCGGAGCCGTTTCACCGCGCCGCCCACGAACTCCTCGCGGGTGACGCGCTGGTCGCCGTCCACGTCGGCGATGCCCGCCATGCCCTGCCAGAACGCCTCGGCGCCGCCGTAGAGCGCCTGCCCCTTGTCGCAGCGGGCCGTCGTACCGAACTCGGTGAGCAGACGGGCCGCAGCGGCGTTGAAATCCGCGCGATCGATGTATCCGTTGCCGTCCTGGTCGAAGGCGGCGAAGCGGAAGGCGATCTTGCGCTCATACTCTGCGCTGTCCATGCGGGGAGCGTACGACGCCGGGAGGCGTCACGTGTCACTTCGGGTGCTCTCCGCCGCCGGCGACCGTTTCAGGCCGTGATCGGCTCGGCCTCCTCGTCGACGGCCGCGTCCCAGTCGGGGTAGACCTCGAACAGCCGGCGCACGCCGAGCGCGGCGAGCACGCGGTTGACGTGGGAGCCCTCCTCCGCGCCCCGGGCCGGCAGGATCAGCCGCAGCCGGCCCCCGCAGGAACGCATCAGGCGGCGCAGCGCGATGAGCACCCCGACGCCGCTGGAGTCGCAGAACCGGACTCCGGAGAGGTCGAGCACGACATCGTGGCGGCCCACGGCCACCACGTCGTGCACGGACTGACGCACGGTGGGTGAGGTCAGCAGGTCCAGCTCGCCGCCTATGTGCAGCACGGTCCACCCGCCCCGCTCGGTCTCCGAGACTTTCAGGGTCACGCGACTGGGCCTCTCGTTCCGGGGATACCGGGGGAACCCGGTGATCCGGAAGTTTGCGTTCCTCCTCTCGCGGCTGCCCCCACGCGCCCCTCCTGAAACACCAGCCGCCGCAGGACGGCGCGGAAACGATTCCGCCAGAAATGATCACTTCGGGTCCGATTCCGTCGGCGAGCGCGGTCGCATTCCCTACCATCCGGGGCGTTCGCGGGGACGTACTTGCCGTAAAGGGGCGTGCTCAGCGGGGGTCGCCGACTACATTCGGACGGAACGAGGGGGACAGGGCACGAGATTCCGACGGCAGAGGGCTGGGGGTCGCATGGCTAAAAACGCACCACCCCGCTGGGACCGCAAGATGCAGCAGCGGCTGTCCCGCGGCGAGGCGGCCGCCCTCGGCGAGATGTACGACCGGTTCGCCGCCCTCGTCCACAGCCAGGCCAACCGGATGCTGGACGACGAGGACACCGCGGACCTGGTCACCCGCGAGGTCTTCGGACACGTCTGGGAGAACCCGGACGCCTACGACCCGAAGCAGGGCTCCATGCGGTCCTGGCTGGCCCACCTCACGCTCCGCGCGTCCGTCCGGCGGCTGCGGGACCGGGCCGATGCCGACGCCGACGACCCCGATGATCCGGAGGAGCTGGAGGAGCGGGTGCGCCGGGCCACCGCCGCGGCCCGCGCCGACTACATCGTGGCGTCCATGCCCGCCCCGCTGCGGGCCGCACTGGAGCTGGCGTACGTCCAGCGCCGCGACTACCGGCAGACCGCGACGGACCTCGGCGTCACCGAGGACGAGGCGCGGCGCCGGCTGCGGCTCGGGCTGCAGCTGCTGTCCACCGCCCATACCCGGCCGCTGGAGGGCGCCCCGCCACCCGGATACGGGCGGGCCCTGTGAGCGGCGGCACCGACGACCGCGACGAGGGCGGACGCGAGGACGAGGTGCGGGGCGCCCGGCGGATACCGGGGCCCCGGGCCGCCGCGGACGACTTCGGCGAGCTGAGCGGCCTGCCGGTGCCGGAGCCCGAACCCGAGCCCGAGCCCGTATCGGAACCCGAGTCCGTATCGGAGCCCGAACCCGTACCGGAAACCGAATCCGAGCCCGTACCGGAACCCGAGCCGGTATCGGGACCCGAGTCCGTATCGGGACCCGAGCCCGTATCGGAGCCCGAACCCGTACCGGAAACCGAACCCGAGCCCGTATCGGAGCCCGAACCGCCGGCTCCGCCGGCCCTCGTGTTGCCGCACCGCGTTCTTCAGGCGCTGCTGGGGGCATGGGCGCTGGCCGCGTGTTCGGCGGAGGAGACCGAGGCCGTCGAGGCGCACCTCACGGAGTGCGCGCCCTGTGCGGACGAGGCGCTGCGGCTGCGGGACGCGGTCGGGCTGCTGCACACCGACCGGAGCCTGGACCTCGACCCGTTGCTCAGGTCCCGGGTGCTGGAGAACTGCCTGAGCCGGCGGCCCGCCACCATCCCGGTGCCGGAGTGGGCCGCCCCGTACGACGCGGAGACGGCGCGGCTCGACGCGCTGCTGCGGGACATCGGGAGCGCGGAGTGGCATGCGCCGGTGCGGCTGAAGTGGTTCGATGGCGAGCACGGGGTGCACCGCAGGACGACGGTCGCCGGGGTGATCGGGCACCTGCTGACCGTGGACGGCCTGGTCAGCGCGGCCCTCGGGCTGGACGACCCGCTCGCCGAGAGCCACCCTCGCGGCGGCGAGGGCCCGCCGCTCGCGCCGGCCCCGCGCACCGAGACGTACTGGTCCTCCACCCGGCTCCCGCCCACGCGTGCGGTCCGCGAGCCGTGGCGCGAGCAGAGCCACACGCTGATCCGGACGGTGTCCTTCGCGGGGCGCGGCGTCTCGGAGCTGTCCGTGTCGTACGGGGACTTCGCGCTGCCGTTGCAGGACGCGCTGCTGGACCGGGCCTTCGAGTGCTGGGTGCACGCGGGGGACATCGCGCAGGCGGTGGACTATCCGTACGAGCCGCCGTCCGCCGGGCATCTGCACCGGATGATCGACCTCGCGGTCCGGATGCTGCCGGCCGCGCTGGCGGGGCGGCGCCGGTCGGGCCTGGCGGGGCCGGCCCGGCGCCTGGTGGCGGCCGGGGCCCCGGGGCGCTCGCTGCACCTGGAGATCGAGGGTTCGGGCGGCGGCGACTGGTACATCGCGCTGGACTCCCCCGCCGCCCTCGGCTCCCCCGACCACACGGTGGCGCAGGTCGCGCTGGACGGTGTGGAGTTCTGCCGGCTGGTGGCGGGGCACGTGCCGCCCGTGGAGGCGGCGGCCGGCCAGCGCGGGGACCGCGAGGCGATCCAGGACGTGCTGTTCGCAGCCGCCTCGCTCAGCCGGCTGTAGCCCTCAGGCGAAGACCACCGTGCGGCGGCCGTTGAGCAGGATGCGGCGTTCCGCGTGCCACTTCACCGCGCGCGCCAGCGCCTGGCACTCCACGTCGCGCCCGATGGCGACGAGCTGGTCCGGCGTCACGCCGTGGCCGACGCGCTCGACCTCCTGCTCGATGATCGGGCCCTCGTCCAGGTCGGCCGTCACGTAGTGCGCGGTGGCGCCGATGAGCTTCACGCCGCGCGCGTGCGCCTGGTGGTAGGGCTTGGCGCCCTTGAAGCTCGGCAGGAACGAGTGGTGGATGTTGATGATCCGGCCGCTCAGCTGCTTGCACAGGTCGTCCGAGAGGACCTGCATGTAGCGGGCCAGGACGACCAGCTCGACGTTCTCCTCGCGGACCAGCTCCAGCACCTCCGCCTCGGCCCGCGGCTTGTTCTCCCGGGTCACCGGGATGTGCCGGAAGGGCACGTCGTACGAGGCGACCAGCTCGGCGAAGTCCGGGTGGTTGGAGACGACCGCGGCGATCTCGACCGGCAGCGCGCCGGTCCGGGAGCGGAAGAGCAGGTCGTTGAGGCAGTGGCCGAACTTGCTGACCATCAGCACGATCCGCATCCGCTCCGAGGACCGGTGGATCTGCCAGTCCATGGCGAAGGAGTCGCCGATCGCGGCGAAGCTGGCCCGCAGCTTGTCGACGGTCACCGGGGTGCTCGCCGAGAAGTGGACGCGCATGAAGAACAGACCCGTGTCGTGGTCCCCGAACTGCTGGCTGTCCTCGATGTTGCAGCCGGTCATGAAGAGATAGCTCGACACGGCGTGCACGATGCCCTGTTTGTCGGGGCAGGACAGGGTGAGGACGTACTGGTCGGGGGCGGTGTCAGCAGGCTGCGGCGCGGTCATCCCCGTAGCGTGCCACACCGGCGGCCGCTCAGGCGGTCCTGGTCATGATGCGGAGCACGTCCAGGGAGCGCGGCGGCACGTCGGGGTCCTCGCCGTCGTTCGTGGCGAGCAGCACATGGGCCTCGCGGGCGGCCCGGACCGCCTCCGGCCAGCCGGGGTGCTCCAGGTAGGCGGAGACGGGGGCGTCCGCGCCGACCTGGTGCATGATGCGCAGCACCCGCAGCACCGCGGCGTCGACGAGGGACGCCTCGCCGGGGTCGCGGAAGATGGTGCCGACGTACTTCTCGGCGGACCAGTTGTCGAGCCAGGTGTCCTCGACCAGGCGGTACACGGCGTCGG
This sequence comes from Streptomyces sp. A1277, assembly GCF_004795015.1. Lineage (GTDB taxonomy): Bacteria > Actinomycetota > Actinomycetes > Streptomycetales > Streptomycetaceae > Streptomyces. Next base: position 67,743 of record NZ_SSBI01000041.1, read on the forward strand.
TGACGTCGCCGTATCCCTCCCGGCCGGCCAGCCAGCACTCGTGGTGGAAGACGGGGTCGGAGAGCATGTGCAGCGCCGAGCGCACGTTGCTGCGCCAGCGCCACCACGGAAGGTCGTTGAGCGGCATGCCGCCCATGGTGGAGGAGCGACGGCCGCGACGGGAAGAGTTCTCGGAACCTTGCTGCACGGTTGTCGATCGTACGTTCCCTTTGCGGCTTCCCGGACAGGCCCCTGTCGTTCACCGGGACGTCACCGGGCGTTGCGAGCGGCACACCGCGGCGTTACCCGGGGCCGGGAAGGCTCTGGGTCCATGACCGGACGGCGACGCCCCCCTTCCCTGCGCCCCTTCAGGACGCTCACCGGTGCGGTGGCGGCGGGGGCCCTGCTGCTGTCCGGCTGCGGCACGCTCCCTGGGGGTTCGGGGGGCTCCAGGGAGCCCGTCACCGGCCTCACCGGGGCCGGCCGGTCCGCCCCCGCTCGACATACCGGCGGCCGAGGGCGCCACCTCGTACGAGGAGGAGGCCGGGCGGGCGCTGCCCTCGGCAAGAGCCTGCGCGTGGACACCGGCGGCCTCACCCCCGTGCTGCGCTGGCGCTACGAGGACATGCTCGGCTCGGAGTCGTATCCGCGCATCGTCAACAGCAAGGTGACCCTCCAGGTCGTGCGCGACGGGCGGCTGGTCGCCGAGAGGAAGGGCTTCGTGGACGTCACCCGGACCCTCGTCGACGCCAGCGCGACCCGCTGACCCCGCCACTCAGAGCGCGGTGGCCTCGCGCTTCGTCAGGTCGTACTCGGCCGCGATGGCGTTCCACAGGCCGGCCGCCTGCTGCTTGGCCTTGCTCGCCTCACCGCTCTTCACGGTCGCCTGCTGGGTGTGCGAGGTCGTACGGGCGTGGCCGCCCTTGCACACCTTCTTGCTCTTGGCCTGCCTGGCCCACGCGGCGTAATGGTCGTCGGCGGACGCGGACGCCTGCCACGCCTTGGTGAGGGCGGTGGTCAGCTGCGCGTGGTTCGGCAGCTTGTCGAGCGTCAGGCCCTCCAGGCGCGTCACCAGGTCGCGGCGCTGCTTCGCGGCGCCCTTCAGGTCGGACACGGCCTTGTCCAGGTCGGTGCAGGACTTGGTCTTCTCGACCGCGTCGATCACCGCCGCACGGCTGTTGTTGCTGTCCGCGAGGAGCTTGTCGAGCTCCTCGGCCTGCGGCTTCGCCGGGTCGGCCGGCGGCTGCTCCTGCTCCTTGGACGGCTCGGCGGCGGCCGGTGAACTCGCGGACGCCACCGGCTGCTTGTTGTCCTTGTCGTCGTCGCCGCCGCTCATCAGCGCGCCCGCGCCGAGCCCGATCACCGCGCAGCCGACGACGACCGCCGCGATCAGCGGAACCGCCGCGGACTTCTTGCGCCGCCCACCGTCCCCGTCCTGCGGCAGGTCCTCCGCCGGTCCGGTGTACGGGGGCGGCGGCTGCTGCCCGTAAGCCTGCTGCTGCTGCTGCGGCGGGCCCGCCTGGTACGGCTGCTGCCGCGCCGGGTCGAACGCGGGTATCTGCTGGGTGGCGCCCTCGGGTTCGTCGCTGCGGAAGAGGTTGTCGAACTCGGCGGGCGGCTGCCGCTCGCCGGGCGCCCCGGGCCGGATGCCGTACGGGGCGCCGCCGGGCACCGGCGGGATGTACTGCGTCGCGTCGGCGTCCTGGCCGCCCTGCGCGGGCTGCTGGTAGCCCTGCTGCGGGGCGCGGCCCAGGAACCGGGTGGACTCCGCGGGGTTCTCCGGCGGCAGCCCGCCGGGTGCCGGGCCACCGGGTATCGGCGCGATGTACTGCGTGGCGTCGGCGTCGCCGCCGGGACCCGCGCCGTGCCCGGCCTCGGGCGGCAGCGGCTGGGCGTAGGGCTGCTGCCCGCCCTGCCCGTACGCGGGGGGCGGCTGACCGTGCTGCCCGCCCTGCCCGTACGCGGGGGGCTGCTGCTGACCGTGCTGCCCGCCCTGCCCGTACGCGGGGGACTGCTGCTGACCGTGCTGCCCGCCCTGGCCGTACGCGGGGGGCGGCTGCTGGCCATGCTGCCCGCCCTGGCCGTACGCGTTCTGGTCGTACGCGTCCTGCCGGCCGTACTGGCCCTGCTGTCCGGAGGCGTCGTACGAGGGCTGCCGGCCCTGGCCGTACCCGTCCTGGCCGTAGGCGTCCTGGCCGGTGCCGTCCTGCGGGCCCCAGGGCTGCCCCCACGGCTGGCCGCCGGCCGGGGCCGCCTGGCCTGCCGCACCCCCCGGCGTCCAGGGCTCGCCGCCGTCCGAGGGCAGCACGACGCCCTCGTGTGCGGGTCGTACAGCAGGGAGCTGCTGCTCGTCACCCTGTCCGCTCTGCGTCACCGGGACTCCTACGTGTCAACTATGGAATCGTCGGCTCACGCTATCGGGTGGCAGCCGCCGTTCGCCAAGCGCCCGTTGACCCCTCGACTACCCCGTGACTCGGGTGTAACACCCTGCCCCCTTAAGACGCAGTTAAGGGGGCACGTCGCACCGGCGGGGTCGCCTTCAGGCCGCCTGGAGCTCCAGGCGGGCGCCGAACTCCCGTACCGCCGGCTCGTCCCCGTACGGCAGCAGCCGCTGCTGGAGGTCGTCCAGATACTCCGCACCCCGGCTGGAGCGCACCGTGCCCAGCAGCTCCATCGCCCGCGTCCCCGTGTGGCATGCCTGCTCCACCTCCCGCAGCTGGACCTGGGCCGTGGCCAGCAGCGCCAGGCCGATGCCCCGGCGGCGGGCCCGGGACTCCGGGTGGCCGTCCAGCGACTCCTTCGCCCGGCGCGCCGCGGCCTCGGCCTGGCCCAGGTCGCGGTGGCAGTGCGCCAGCTCGTCCGCCAGGTAGGCGTGGTCGAAGTGGGCGATCCAGTCGGGGTCGTCCCCGGTGTCCGGCTCGGCCCGCTCCAGCGCCGCCTGCGCCCGCCCCGACGTCTCCTGGCAGGTGCGCACGTCGCCGAGCAGCGCGTGGCCGCGCGCCTCCGCCGCGTAGAACATCGCCTCCGCCCTCGGCGTGACCCGGCCGCGCGCCCCCTCCTGGGCGGCCCGCGCCAGCTGCGCGATCTCGCGCGGATTGCCGAGCTGCGCCGCGAGGTGGCTCATCGATGCGGCGAGCACATAGCCGCCGTACGCGCGGTCGCCCGCCGCCTGCGCGAGGCGCAGGGCCTGGATGTAGTAGCGCTGGGCCAGGCCCGGCTGGCCCGTGTCGACCGCCATGTACCCGGCCAGTTCGGTGAGCCGGGCGACGGCCGCGAACAGCTGACGGCCGGTCGATTCGCGGTACGCGCCCGAAAGGAGGCCGGAGACCACGCTGTTGAGGTAGTGCACGAGGACCGGGCGCACATGCCCGCTGCCGAACCGGTGGTCGAGGTCGACCAGCGCGGCCGTCGTCGCCCGCACCGCATCCACGTCCGACATCCCGACCCGGGACCCGGCCGACCGGGCGACCTGCGGGTCCGCGCCGGTGATCAGCCAGTCCCGGCTGGGCTCCACCAGCGCGGACGAGGCGACCGTGGAGCCGGACAGGAAGTCGCGGCGGCCGACGTCGCTGCGCCACAGCTCGCAGACCTGCTCGATGGCCCCGATCACCGTCGGCGCGAACTGGAGGCCGACGCCCGAGGCCAGGTTCTTGCCGTTGGCCATGCCGATCTCGTCGATCGTGACCGTACGGCCCAGCTTGCGACCCAGCGCCTCGGCGATGATGCCCGGCGCCCGGCCGCGCGGCTGCTGGCCGCGCAGCCAGCGGGCCACGGAGGTCTTGTCGTACCGGAGGTCGAGACCGCGCTCGGTCCCCACCATGTTGACGCGGCGGGCCAGGCCCGCGTTGGAGCATCCGGCTTCCTGGATGAGCGCCTGGAGCCGTTCGTTGGGCTGGCGTGCGACGAGAGGTCTGGCTGCCATGTGTATCCCCCTGAGGCCGCAGTGATCGGTGACGGGATCACTGCCCGACATATGTCTCAGAAATGCGCCGATTCATCGTGTTGGTCACTTTCCTCGCGACTCACCCCATTCATCACGGCAACCCTTCTAAAATGCCGCGCGAACCGCGTCGTCCGAATGTCCCGTAAGCAGTTACCCACCCCCGGCCCGGACCTCTCCCACGCGCCCCCGCCCATGCATCCGTGCGCCCCGCGCGTGGGGGCGGGCGCCGGTAACCGCGCCGGAGCGCCCGTAACTCTTCGTGAAGCCTGTAGTTGAGCTGGTCGTGGAAGAGCCCATCGGAGTCATGGAAGCCGCACAGGTCCCCCGGCAGCGCGTCGAGCAGCTGCTCGACGCGGCCGTGCGGTACACGGAGGAACGGCACTGGGACGTCTGCCCCGGTACCTGGCTGGAGGCGGTCGACGGCGCCCAGCGGTGCTCGTGCGGCGAGGCCGGCTGTGCCGCGCCCGGCGCGCACCCCGCCCGCGCCGACTGGGCGCAGGGCGCCACCGGCAGCGGGTCGGCGGCCCGCCGGATGTGGACCCAGCACCCGGGCGCGGCCGTCCTGTTGCCGACCGGGCGGGCGTTCGACGCGGTCGACGTGCCGGAGTCCGCCGGGTTCCTGGCGCTCGCCCGGATGGAGCGGATGAGCCTGCCGCTCGGTCCCGTCACCCGCACCCCGGACCGCCGGATGCAGTTCTTCGTCCTGCCCGGCGCCGCCGCCAAGGTGGAGGACCTGGTGCGCCGGGCCGGGTGGAACGCCGCCGCGATCGGCCTGCGCTCCATCGGCGAGGGCGGCTACGTCACGGCCCCGCCCACCCGGGTCGGCGGCGCGGGAGCCGTGCAGTGGGCCCGCTCCCCCACGACCGCCAACCGCTGGCTGCCCGAGGTGGAGGAGCTCGTCAGCCCGCTTGCCTACGCCTGCGGAAGGGCGGCGGCGGACGCCCGGGAGGGTCTGAACTGCGGTGGGCAGAGTGCGTATGAGTGAGTCGTCATGCATGGGAGTGAGCATGGTGGTGCGGGTGGATGGCGTGAGGATGTGGGTTCTGGGATCGATTGGGTGACCTGGTGGGTGGTTGGTAGTTGTGCTGGGTGACGGGCTGGGCCGGTGGGGGTGCGGTGGTGGGCGCGGTGAGGGAGGTGGCGGCGTCGTTCGTGGTGCCCGGACCGTCCGGGGTGGCGGTGCGAGGCCGTCTCAAGTACCTGACCGACCAGGACGAGCTGGTGTTGCGGGCCATTGGCGCCCATCAGGGTGGGCTGGCGTCGCGGGATCTGAAGGCCCGGTGTGCGGACGGCTTGGACCACGATGCAGAGTCGTGGGCTTCGCGTAAGCGTGGGTTGACGGGGGTGTCGTCGTCGCGGATCGCGGGGGCGATCACGAAGGCGTCGCATGATCAGTGGGCACTGGCGAGGCGGTGCTTGGCCGCGCACATCCGCTCCTTGGAGGCCGGGATCAGGACCTTGCGGCACCGGTTGTCGCTCCCGGTCGGGGTGAAGGGCACGAAGCGTGCGCCGGGCGGTTACCGGTCCAGGGGTGAGTGGTTTCAC
>NZ_SSBI01000042.1 GCF_004795015.1 Streptomyces sp. A1277
GATGAAGCGCCCCGCCAAGAAGCAGGCCCCCATGCAGCTCAGCCTCGGCCACACCTGGACGAACCGCCACCGCTTCACCGTCGTCGGCCCCGCCACCCAGCTCCAAAACGCCTTCTCGTCGGGCACCCCCGTCACCCTCACCGGGGAGGACTGCACCGGCGACCGCGTCTACCTCGGAGTCACCCGCCAGACCTACGGCGACATGGGCGTCACGATGGAAACGCTGGGCCTGGACGCCCACCTTGGGGAGGATGCCTCGTACCTGATCGACACCCAGCGCCTCGCCGAAGCGCCGCAGCTCGCCGCCATCATTGCCAGCGAGCAGGCTCGTGCCGACCAAATCGACGCCGAGGTCGCCGCCCAGGACGACCGCTACCTCGACTCGGACTACGAGTGACCCGACCAACCGGGCCTAGCAGACAGCAGCGGCCCCGCTCCCCCATCGCTGGGAGGGCGGGGCCGCGGTGTTCGGCTACCTGTTGCGGCGGGCCGGGGTTGCCTTGGAGGGCAGGAACTCGTCCAGGCAGGCGTCCAGGAAGTCGGACCTGCTGGGGAAGCCGTAGGCGGTGGAGAACGCGTCGTACGTGGCGAGCTCCTGGTAGGAGGGGCGGAACGACTGCTGTTGTGAGTCCTTCATCCGCCCGCGTTCCACGCGCCGGCCGACAACTTCGCCGAGCAGGCCGTCGTCGTCGTAGTCCTCTTCCTCTACGGGGTTCTGTCGGTGGTGGACGGCGGCCAGCAGGGTTCGGAACAGGTTGTGGCGCCGGGCGTTGAGGAATGCCCGGCGCACTACGACGGAGTTCGTGGGCTCCTTGCCGGTCTCCGTCTTCTTCGACAGCTGGTACTGGGCGATGCGGTCCCGGACGCTGCCCGACACCATGATGGTGCACTGCGTGGCCCGGGAGCCTTCAGGGCCGAGGTTGGGGATCTGTACCTGCCCGGTCTCGGCTCGTGTCGGGATGCGGGCCGGAGGCGGGGGAGCAAGGGTGCGGACTTTGATCTGGGTCCGCGCCGTGTCGGCCAGTTCGGGCAGGGCGGGGGCAGGAATTGCTGCGGAGACGGCATGCTGGGCGGGGGTGGGTTGCGCCTCTGGGAGCATGGTTTCCGGGCCGGTCTCGGTGAAGCTGTCCGGTTCGACGGGTGCCGGTGTTGTGTCCGGTGCCGCTTCCGCAGTGACTTCGGGCGCGGCTTCCACGGATGGTGTGGGGGCAACGACCTGTGGGGCCTGCCTGGTGCCGCCGTCGTCCTCGCTGATGTGCTTGGCCCGCCGGCTGCGGCGGGTGGGTCCGAAAGCGTTGGCGGCGAAGGCTCCGAGTGCGTCTTCGTCGGGGAGTTCGCTGTTGACCTTCGTGGTGCTGCTGTCCTTGCTCACTGCTCCTCACTCTCCGCCTCGTCCTCGTCGGCCTGCCGGAGCGCGGCCATGCCCTGCATGACCTCTATGGCCAGCGACTGGTAGTCGCCTGCAAGGTCCTTCATAGACTTGCGCAGGCCGGTGTTCAGCTCGGCCGACGAGCGGAGTTCCTGGGGAACCTTCCCGCGGAGGCGGGCTTCGACGGCGGCGGCCTCGACGTGGCGGACGTTCTGTTCGAAGACGGGGGCGGCGCCGCGAAGGTCGGAGGCGAGGGCGTCCTTGATGTTCTTCTGGACCTTCGTTGCCGAGCTGTTCGTCGCGAAGAGGACCACGCCGAGGAGTCGCAGCATCGGGTTGTTCTGCGCGGCGATACCGAAGCGTTTGGCGACGGTGCGGAGCCCCTTGCGGGACGAGGGGTCGGACTTGGACGGGATGAGGATATTGTCCGCGGCGGTGAGTGCGGCCAGTTGGAGGACTTCGGAGCCGGGGGCGATGTCGAGGATGATGACGTCGTAGTCGTCGCGGACGGAGTCGATCGCGGCGGCGTACATCCCCATCCATGCGGTCTGGTCTTCGAGGTTGTCTGCGGTCTTGGCGATGCGTCGCTGGCAGTACAGCTCCTCGACGACTTCTTCGAGTTCGTCGCCGCCAGGGACTACGAACAGGTTGGGACGTGCCTGCCCTGTCGGGGCGAGGGGTTTCCCGTCGAGGATCGCGGCGGCTTGGGCTTGCCCTCTGTCGTTGAGGTCGGTGTTGCTGGTGCCGAGGTCTTCACAGTTGTTGCCCTGCTCGTCCATCTCGATGAGGAGGACGCGCTGCCCGATTTTGGCCCAGGCGACGGCGAGCGCGGAGGAGAGGCTGCTCTTTCCGACGCCGCCCTTGCCGTTGACGATGGCAATGACCTTGCGGTCCATCAGTCCTTCGTCGATGGCGTCGAGTCGCCGGTTGAGGGCGGCTTTCACTGGGCTGATGTCGGCAAGGGTGAGTGGGACGGTGAGTGGTGGCATGGACGCCTCTTCTGCTGGGCTGCTGTGTGGGTCTCGGCGCAAGACCCTACACAGTGATCATGTTTCGTCCGTTAAGACCCCCTGAAGAGGCACCGTGCGGGTGACGATGGCGGTAGCGGAAGGTGCGGGAAAACGCGTGACGGCTAGCACGCTATATAGGACACCTCATAGCACCATTGCTAGCCTTTTACCTAGCACGGCTTATAGGGCATCGGCATCCGGTCACGCGACGTCGAAGGCCCGCCGCACGGGCTGGTCGCCGAGGTGCTTGCGGGCGAGGGCAGCCCGGATGCTGGCGTCGAGGCTGTCGACGGGCCCCTTGACGGTAAGGGCTTCGTGGGCGGCGACGGCGTCGGTAAATGCCTCAGGGGGTTCACGGCGTGCGGGGTCGGCAAGGCACTGGTCCTGCCGGCGGACCGCAGCGACGATGTGGGGGTTCGTGGCGCCAGCGCCTGGCCGGTGGGCGAGCGCGGACTTGAGGGCTTTGCGGTACCCCGGGGAGGCAGTCTCCCGGGTGCGGACCGGGCCGGCTGGGGCGGGTGCCGGGGCGTCCGCAGTCGCGACGGGTGCAGGGGCTGCCGGGGCGCCGCCGACGGGCAGGACCCGAATCGAGCGGACCACGTCCCGGCCGAGCTTGGTGTTGATCTGCTTGCAGAGCTGTCCGCCGAGGAGCCGGAGCTGTGCGGCGTAGGCGTGGGATGAGGGGCGGAGGTCGAGCCGGCCGCGGTCTTGGTCGTACGCGGCGGGCTGGACGTGGTCGGCGTACTGGGGGCACAGGGTGGCCCACTGGTCGAGGATGGTTCCGCCGCCGAGGCCGATGCCCCAGCCTTGCTCGGCGTTGATGGTGCCGAGGGCGGCGCCGAGCAGGAGGGGGTCGCGGCCGGTACCGCGGTCGGCACGACGGGTGCGGCGGCGCTTCGGCTGCGGAGCGGGCGCGGTCTTCGCGGTCGCCTTGTACGCGGCAAGAGCCTGGCGGGCGAGGTCCCGACCGGACGCTACGGACTGCTCGGTCATGCCGCGCCCTTCCTGCTCTCGTCGGCGAAGTAGTTCTCGGGCATGAGCTAGACGCCGTTGTTGCGCATCGACATTGCGCCGAGCAGCAGGTCGTCGGCGAGGTACTGGGCGATCTGCTGAGCGGCGGCAGCTGGCTGCTGGGGGAGGCTGAAGTCGAGACCGAAGCGTTCGTTGAGACGGGCCAGGTCAGCGGTGCGCTGTTCCCGCAGCCGGTCGTAGGTCAGCTGTCGGACCTGGCCGTCCGGGCAGAGCACCTGGAGGTGGCCGGCGGCGAGATCACGCGTGAGGGCTTCGAGGGCGTCTTGGAACGGGGCGGTCTTGGGTGCGGGGGTACGTGTCGTCCGGGCCTGGGTCTGCTGCCGGAGTTTCGCAGCCCGGCTGCTGGTGCGCTTCTTGCTACTCATGGCGGTCTCCGATCAGAGGTTGCTGCTGGTGTTGTTCGGCCGGTGCTGGTCCACGAGTTCGCGGGCCCAGGTCGGCCATTCCTCCGGTCGGTTCAGGTGGTCGGGGTGTACGTACGCCACGGGGCGGTCGGCGTCGTCCAGCACATAGACGAGGTTCGTGATCTCGGACCCGCAACTGGTCGTCTTGTAGCTGATGGCGAGTTCTTTGACCTTGATCGGGTTCGGGTGGTTCGGGTCTCCGCTGATGTCGAGGGTGGCGGTCTCGTCGTCGATGCGGAGGCGGATGCCGCTGTCGGCGAACTGGTGGATGACGGTGCTGGCGACCATGGCGGTCTCCTCAGAAGGCGTTGGCGGTAGTGGGGATGTTGAGGCGGAGCAGGGCGAGGGCGCTGTCGACGAGGCGGTTGGTGAGCAGGCGGCGGGTGTCGTGGTCGCCGAGGACGGCAAGGAAGCCGGTGACATAGCCCGGGTCGGCGGCGGCCAGCTCGCGGTGGGCGAGGACTTCGTCGCGGGTGAGGGCGGTGATGTCGACGGCGCCTTCGACGTAGACGTCGCCTTCCTCGTCGTCGGCGATAGCAGGTTGGAACATGGCGCCGATGGCTTCCCGGGCTACCAGGGCGGCGGGGGAGGATTCCTGCGGGACGGGAGCCTGGTCGTAGCCGTCGTGCCGGAAGCGCTCCTGTTTCCGGGAGTCCTCCCACGCGGTGACCATCAGGCGGCGGGCGGCGGGGTCGGCGTAGAGCAGGTGGGCGCCCTTGAGGCGGTAGGCGAGGAGCCCGGAGGGGCGGCGGGTGTCGGCGGGGTCGATGGGGCTGTGTTCCTCGGCGGCGGCCTGGACTTCCTGCCAGGTCCAGCTGGCGTCGGCGCAGTGGCGGGCGATCCAGGCGATGCGGTCGACGTTGGCGTTGTGTAGCCAGGGCACGTTCTCGATGAGCTGGCGGGCGAGCTGGTAGCGGCGTCCGACCTTGTTCAGGGTGCGGGGCTTGTGGGTGGTGGTTTTCGGGGTGGTGTGGGTGTGGCTCCCGCTGGCGAGCTTTGTCTCAGAGGGGGGGATAGAACAAGCCGCAGAAGACGTGCGAGTAGAACCACCCTCCATTGGGGTGCAACGCCCCCGGCCTGAAACGGGGGTTCGGCGGCGGGGGCGGCGCACCTTCCGGGCAGCCTTGCGGGCGAGCTTCCCGAGGGCCTTGCGGGCGGTGTCAGCAGCCCCGACAGGACGCCTTTGCACCCCTTCGCCAACGGTGCGGATGCCGTGTGCCTCGTCGAAGCTGGCGGGGATCGTCCGCTCGTACGCGGACGCCTCGTTACGGCCGCCCCGGACGCGGGTGCCCTTGGACCGGTACACGAGGAGCCCGGCGTCGCGGAGAAGACCGACGTGGTACTGCACGGTCCGCTCGGACACGCGGAGTTTGCGGGTGAGGTAGGCGACGCCCGGCCGGCACTCCTTGAGCGCGGAGAGTTCCTGCGCGAGGGCGACGGTCGTGGGGCCCCACTTGGGGCCGTGGGTGCGGGCGGGAATGTACAGGCCCTTGGTGGCGAGTTCGTTGACCCAGTGGACGGCGGTCATCCAGGAGTGGGGGTCGGTGGCGATGCGCCCGGTGGTGGTGCTGATCCACTGGCACTGGGTGCCGACCTTGGGGGCGGACTTTTGCCGCGAATCGGTCGTTCGGGCGTGCTCAAGCTGACAAGCAGGTGCGGCGTGCTGCACTATGGACCTCGTTCCGGTCTCATCCGGGATGCACAAAGGCCCCCGGTAGTGGGTCTTGGTTCTCCACGAACCTGAAGTCGCTCGACCTGCTCGACCCCGGTCGCCAAACCGGAAGTCGGAAGTCGGGCCTTAGCTCGGTCGCCAAACCGAGCCGTAGGAAGTGGCCGCGCACGATGCGCCAACATCAGCGGCCAGCGGTAGAGGAAGCGCCCCCGCCAAGGGGCTCAGGACCTCCCGCTCAGGAAGTCGCTACGTCACTTCAACTCCCTTGTCCGAACGGGTTTGGGGCCAGGACCAACCCATGCGTGCCCTGTGCTTGCCTGTGTGGCCAGCGACGAGGTTGCACTTGCGGGGTCGGTACGTGAAGGGGACGAGATTGGCGGGACCACCGATGTGGTCGCACTCGGTCTCGCTGGGGGAAGCGAAGTCGCGGAACCAGTCCATGTGGAGCAGCGAACTGGCTTCGTCGCGGTAGCAGAGGTGCGTGAGGCAGCCCGCACACAGCTCGCACTCTTCGCACTCGTCGAGATTCCACGGGTCAACCTGGAGGCCGAAGCTCGCCATGTACTGCTCGTTGGTGCACGGGGTGCCGTAGCGGTCCCAGGTGCTCTGGTCGTCGGAGGTCATCGCTGGCCTCCCGCCTGGTTGGCCTGGCCGCGCTGGAACTCGACCATGCGAAGCATCTGCTGTCCGAGCCGCTCCGCGTCATCGACAGTTACTTGCACCTCGATCTCGCGGCCGACGGCCTGCTTGCCGCCCTTCGTGATCGAGCCGGTGAAGCACACGTAGTGCTCGCCGGCGTTGCCCCACGCGGTTGCGAAGGTGCGGGGGAACGCGAAGCTGGTGACTTTCGCCAGCCAGACGCGCTTCCGGCCGGGCCGGTTCCGCTGGTGCATGTTCAGCAGCGCGACCGAGGTGGTGGCGACCTCGTGAACCTCGACCGAGTCGGCTCCGGCTTCGAGGAGTTCATGAATCCGGCGGATCGCCGCTTCGGCAAGAACGGGCGGGGCGGCGGCGAGAACATCGCCGTAGAGGTTGTCGCTCATCGCTGCTCCTCCAATTGCTCCCAGAGCCAGGGGACGTGCGCGGTGTGGCGCTGATGTCGGCCGCATGCCTTGCAGTGCGACGGGCGGACCCGCATCGGAACGACCGCGTGCAGCGGCTTAAGCCAGTCGCCTTCGGCCTGCAGGTGGTCGCCTCGGTGCTGGCCGCAGCGATTGCAGATCCAGTAGCCGTCCGAGCCGTCGGGCTGGACGGGGCCTTCGCGGAACCAGTGGTCGGCGATCAGGGGGTGGTGGGCGCTCATCGTTCGCCCTCCGTCCGGCTGGACACGTCCTCGTAGTGCTGGACCCAGACCGCCTTGGTGTCCTCCGTCGACCACGCCAGGCGTGCACCGCAGGAGCAAGCCACGGAGGACCCGCGCTCGCCCTCGTTGTCGGTCTGCGGCGAGTGGTTCTGCAGGGCACCTACGTGGGTGGGGCAAAGGTGGAGTCGGAAGCGGCCGAACGACCGACGGGACTGGACGTCGATCTCGCGGAGGCGTCGACGGCCCGCCTTCACGGACGGCAGCGGGGGGTGGGACTGGTGGGCGATGCTGTCGACCGTGGTCCAACCGTAAGGGGCCTCGTTGGTCTCAGAGAGGTCGGATACCACCGTGCAGCGGGCTGCGTCGCACCGGAAGCGGTACGTGCGCAGCACCTCGGCGGTCACGCGCTGGTGTGGGTAGTGGGGACAGAGCCTGCGTACGTCGGCGATGTGGTGATCACGCCGGAAACGCCGGGCCTACTGTCTACGGGGGCTGGGCCCCGGGTACTCTTCTGCACGTCGACACCTTCTCTGAGGGGTGTTGGCCGGCCGTAGAAGTCTCTGCTGACTGTCTGCGGCACCGGCTCCGCGTCGATCCCGGTTACCAGCCGGGGGAGCGGAGCCGTTCTGTTTGCTGTTGTGCCCCAGTGCCCTGATTGGACGTCTGGCGCAAGGCCCAGCCTACTCGTTGACCTCATCGCTTGTCCCCCTTCTCGGTGACCGTGTTCGCGATCCGGCATGTCGTCACATGGTCGGTTCGTACGCCATATTCTTCTGACCTGCGGTTGTGTCCTATAAAAATTCACACCGAGTAACGTGATCTTGCCCACCTGCCTGGTCACCGCTCAGAACGAGCTAGGCAGCAATAGGAGATGAGGGGAACTCAGGCCCCGCCCGAAGTTCCCGGACCTGCCCCGGCGGCACCACCGCGCCCCCGTCCGCACCATCAGCGTCGGCCTCGACGGCACGCCGTCCCGCGCGCCCCTTCCTCGCCGCAGCGCGGCACACCCCGCACCGGCATTGCAGGCAGTTGTACCGGTACTCCCCGTGCGGCACCCCTTCCCGTCGCGCCTTCTTCCCCACGGCTCGTGCGTCGGCGAGGGCCTGCCCGAAGGCGGGGTCGGTGCGGGCGTGCCGGGCGGGGACGTTGGGGTGGATGGGTGTGGCGGTGGCGGCCTGGGCGAGGGTGTGGCCGGCGGCGACGTGCGCCAGGTACCGGGCACGGGCCGCGTCGTCGAACACGCGCCCGGTCACCAGTGGCCTCCCCGCGCGGCCGGGATGGTGGGGGTGTCGTCGTCGGCGGGGTGCCGTGGCGGGTGCAGAGTCCCGGACCGGGCGGCAAGGCGGGCCATGGTCGCGTACCCGGCGGCGTTGAGGGTGTCTTGAGTGCGGTGAAGTTCGGCGGCAGCCCAGGCGGGGCGCAGGGACAACTGGCCGGCCCGGTACCCGACAGCAAGGGCCGCATCCCACACAGCCCGCACCACGCCGGGGTCGGCGTTGGGGAACAGGGCCTCGGGGAGCTTGCGGGGGGTGCCAGCGGTGTCGAGGTGGCCGTGGGCGATGAGGCCGGCGAGGTAGTCGCCGCCGGACTGGCAGCGCTCGGCGAGGACCTGATCGACGTGGATGGTGGCGGCGGCCGCGGTGTCCGTGCCGGAGGCTGGGGCGGGGGTGGGGGTGGTCATGAGGCGGTCTCCAGAACGGGAAGGAGGGCGGCTGGGGCGGTACCGCGGGCGGGTGCGAGCGGCGGCACGGCCCGGGTGGCGGGGGCAGGGAGGGTGAAGAGCGGCAGCTGCACCACCACCACCGGCCGGGGGCGCCGAACCGGCAACGGGTCCGGGAGGGGCGAGCCAGCCAAGGCCCGGGGGTGGCGGGGCATGTCCTCCATGCCGGGCAGGGCAGGCTGTACGGGCCTGCCGGGGGCTATGCGGCGCTGCCGGACCCCGTCCGTCGTCGGTGCCGCCGCAACTGGCCAACGCCCGTCCGGGCGGACCCTGGTCGACTTCGGCAGCAGGCCCTGGTCGACGGCCGCGGCGAGGAGCTGGTCCCTGGTTGCGTGCTCCTTGTCGAGCCCCAGCAGCGTCACGAGGTAGGAGCGTTGCCAGTTCGCGGTGCGGACGTCCATGCCCGCCCGGTAGGCGACCGCCTCCGGATCCGTCTCCCGTGCCAACGCCTTGAGGAGGGCCTTCTTCTGGTCCGACAGGTCCTCGGTCAGGCCCCGCGCGGTCGGGGCCGCAGGGGTGGCCGTGCCGGGGTTGCCGGCCGCGGGCTTCGGTTCGGCGGCCGGGGTGTTGGTCAGGGATCCGGTGGTGGCGGCGTGCCGGCGGGCAATCAGCGCCCGGTGCCGGGTCAACGCCAGCTCCCCGCCCATCACCCCCTCCGGCTCGACCAGGTGCTCCACCCCGTCCTCATCAACCACCGTCGTGTTCGCGTAGACCCGGCACGCGGCGAGCACCGGGCACCGGGCACACACCGCCTTCGCGAGGCGCTCCCGGTCCAGGCGGACCTTCTGCGGCTCCGCACCGTCATCCGTGTACGGACCCCACACGTCCAACGGCACCCCGCCCAGACCCCCGGCGAGTGCCATGCCCGGCTCTTCGGGGTCGGGGGCGCACCCCCTGTACTTGTAGAAGCGGTGGTCCACCAGGTCCGCGTGCGCGGCAAGTCGGCTCGTCATGGGGTGTCTCCCTCCTGCGGGTGCTGGAACGTGGTGCGGGCGAGTTCGGCCGTGACGATTGCGTCAGCGGCTTCGAGGACGGCGAGCTCGTCACGCATGGCGGCCGCGGCCCGCTGGTCGGCGAGCGCCGCCCGGATACGGGCCCGGCAGGCTTCCATGTCGCGGTGGTGTGCGGCCCCCATCAGGCGGGCTGTTGCACGCTCACGGCGGATGTCGCGGCGCAGGCGGTGCAGCATCCGCCACGACAAGCCCACCGCGGCCACCGCCAGGGCGGCGAGCACGGTCACAGCTATCGGGTACACAGTCATCGCCTCCTCGGGGCGCCGGAACTGCTGGACGGGATCGGTCACGGGCGGGGCGGCCCGGACAGGGGTGGGGTGTCGTACAGCGGGGCCAGATCGCGGTACGTCTGCCGGACTTCGAGCTCGGCAAGGACGACTGCGGGGTGCAGGTGCGGGCGGTACCGCACGTACGGCTCGGGCAGGGGCCGCGGACGGCACCGCCAGATCCCGACCGCCAGGACAACGAAACTCGGAATGAGGAACAGCAGGGCAACGGTGCCCATGGCGGGCCTCCTTTGGGTACGGGAACGGAACGGCCGGCCCCATGACGGGACCGGCCGGCGGAGCGGAGCTGGTTCAGGCGGCGATCGCAAGTCGCAACTGGTCGTACTCGTTGCCGAGGATGGCCTCGCCGATCATGGCGAACAGGTCACGGGCTGCGGGCGGCGTAACAGCGTTTCCCGCCATGCGGACCCTCTCCCGCTTGTTGCCGAGCCAAATGTACGAGTTGGGGAACTCCATGGCCGCGGCGTACTCGGCGGGCTCCAGCATCCGAAACCCGAGGTCCTCAACCGCGGTGACGACGCCCCCGGCGAGGAGGCCGTGCCGGTCGACGGTCGTCACGGTCGGGATGGGCTCCGTGGTGGGGCGGGCATTCGCGTTGCCGTAGTAGGGGACGACCATGTCGGGGACGGCGAGCCCGTGGTGGTTACCGGACGCGCAGACGGTGGCGAGCGGTTCGGACACGGCCCGGTGCGACGACGACCCGCCGCGGAGCTCCACCATGTACGGCGGAACCGTCACCCCGGTCTCGTTCCTCGCCGTGCACGTCCGCATCGGCTGGTCCGCCGGCCGGGCCACCTTCCCCTCGCGACCCTCCACCGGAACGAGGAGCGGGCGAGAGTAGGCAGCGTAGCCGTCCCTGATGCGCTTCATCGTCTTGTCGGCGAGCGGCCGATCCCGGTCCCCGATCCGCTGCGCGGGCAGCGACCAGTCGATGGCGTCGGACGCGGGCCGGACCGCGGGGAACACCTCGGCGTGGCACCGAACGGTGGGGCACCGCCACACGTACTGGGTCTTGTACTTGCCGTAGGTGCGGCGCGGGTTCTTCCACGCCTGCACGGCCCGCACCACGCGGTCACAGCCCGCGCAGTGGGCGGTGGGGCGCAGCCACTTGTCGAAGTCTGGGGCCTTCTCGCCCTCACGCCACAGCACGACGTACATGCGGTCGCGGGACTGCGGCGCACCGTCCCCGAGGGCGGTGGCGTGCATGGAGTTCAGGCAGACCAGCTTGAACCGGTAGCGGAGGGCCTGGAACGCGGCGATCCAGGCCGGCCAGAGAATCCACTCGCGGGCGTCGACGACGTTCTCGACGATGATCGCCCGGTACTCGTGGAACTCCGCGAAGCGGATGACGTCCCACATGGTCGCCCGGGAGCGTTCCGCGGCGTCGTCCGGGAGGATCTCGCCGAACAGGTCAGGGGTGGCGTCCTGGTGCCGCTTCTTGCCCTGGGCGATGGAGTGGTTCGTGCAGGACGGGGAGAACCACGCGAACGTCGTCGTCGGGTAACGCCGCGGATCGACCTGGGAGATGTCCGCGCAGTCGTGCGCGGTGTCGGGGTGGTTGGCCTGGTGCACGTCGACGGCGAGCCGCCAGTGGTTCAGCGCGGTCCGGACGGTGACCCCGGCCTGGCGGGCGCCTTCCGAGGAACCGCCCGCGCCGGCGAACCCGTCCGTCGTGTCACCGGCCAGGGTGCGGAGATTGATCACGCTCATGCTGCGCTCCTGTCTGCGGTGGGCTGGTTCAGGAAGCTGATGCGGTCGTTCAGGAGGTCGGAGAAGACCTGGAGCCCGTTCGGGCCGTCGACCTCGATGTGGTCGACCTTGTGCTTCTGCGCGTCGGCGAGGATCTGCGTCAGGGCGATGGCGTTGCCCCAGCAGTCCTGCGCCTGCCCGACCAGGCGGTCGAGGTGCCAGGGGTCGGCGCCGGCCGCCGCAGCGGGCTTCTGCTGAGATCCCGCGGTCGGCTTCGAAGCGTCGTCCGTGCCGTCGCTTCCGGACTCGATGATCTGCAAGTCGGACGGCGTCCACAGGTCCAGCGCCATCCCGAACCGCATCCCCGCGTTCCGGATTGCGTCGCCGATGACCTCCTTGATGGCGTCGCCGCCCGTCTTGTCGCCGGCGTGCCCGTACCCGAGGCGGGTCATGCCGCACACCGTGAGGCGGATCCACAGCCCGCGATAGCCGTCGACCTGCGGCAGGCCCCGCTCGTCAACGGTCAGTGGCTCCCAGTCCCAGAACGGGTCCACGTTCAGGAGCCGGTTCGTGGCCTCGGCGTGCCCGACGAAAGCCAGGTCGATGTGCCCGCCCTTCGGCATCTTCTGCGTGCACTTCTCGCACTTGGTTACGGGGTGCTGCTTGCAGCCGTCCCACCCGGCGCTCTTGCACGCCTTGCACCACACGCGCGGCAGGTACCGGATCTCCTTGGGCAGGAACGGCTCACGGAGCTTGTGAAGGGCTTCGACCTGCTCGGCCCGGGTGTACCCGAAGGTGTTCGACGGGCGTGTCACGGCCTGGTTCAGGGTGTGCTGGTTGGGGCCCTCCGCCGTCGTGCTGGTGGCGGGGGCCTCGGTGGGGTTAGCCACGAGGTCTCTCCTGTGAGGTTGTGATGGTGTGCTGGGCGGTGCGCGGCTAGTTGTCGGCGTCCGGGCCGCGCACCCGCAGAGGCGCTACCGGACCTTGGCCGGGTCGATGCCGTACTTGGCCAGCAGGTACGCGATGGCAACCTTGAGTACGCCCCGGCCGGTCGCTTCCCGAACCTGGGCGTGCAGGTCGTCGTTCGGCGTGATCCGCAGGTTCACCAGGTCCGACTCGTCCACCCAGACCACATCGCCCGGAACGAACTCGCCGGCGAGGTACTTTCGGTACCCCTCGTTGACGTCGTCGCTGACCTTCCGACCGGCCGCCTTGGCCCGGTCGCGGATCAGCTGACGGATCGCACGGGGAACCTGCGGATTGCGTTCGGCGCCCGGGGCGAGCGGGGCCCCCTCGTAGTCGTCGGCGTACCGGCCGGCCTTGAACTCGTGCATCAGATAGTCCGCCGCCACATGCGCAGCGAGCATGCCCGTCTTGGCTTCCACTCGCTCACGCAGCGCCAGACTTGGGGTCACATTCAAGTTGACCTTGTTCTTGGCGGTGCCCTTGCGGGCCGTCTCCGGCTGCTGGGGTGTGTACTCGCCCGCGATGACCTTCCGGAACCCGGCGTTGACTGCGTCGGAAATCGTTGTGCGCGCGCTCTTTGCCCCGCTGGTGATTCGATCCCGGTCGATTGCCGTGAGAAAGATCGACAGATTGTTCGCGCGGATGGATTCGGTGGCCCGGAGCGCTGCCCATCCCCGAGGTGTGAGGACTTCGTCGACTGCATCGGCAAGGTCCGGCGAGTCGACTTCGCGGAGTCGGGTGGATGCGGCAGCGAGCTGGGCTCGCAGGTCGCGGTTGGTGGGCACGGGGCGGGGTCCTCTCGGCGACGAGCGCCGGTCGGACCGTTGGTTCGGCGGGCGCGTCTTGGGGGCGTTGGCCACGCCAGTTTCCTCCATTTCTGGTGCGGGCACCATGTCCGTTTGGGTAGTGCCCGTGCCGGGGCTATCCCGACAACCAGAACACTACCCGAATAAGCATTGCTTGCACAATGGCTATTCAGGTAGTGTGAGCTCACGCCGACAACACACCGCGAGGGCCACGATGAAGCACACGAAAACCCAGACCACCATCAAGACCCTCGCCGACCTCTACCGCAGCATCGACCGCCAGCACGTCGTCACCGTCTCGTTCCTCAAGGAAGAGAAGGACGACGCCGGCAAGAAGACCGGCCGCCTCGTCGAGACCGTCCGTAGCCTTGAGCCCTTCGATATCCGCACCACCCGCGACGGCCGTATCGTCCTCAAGGCCATGGACCGGGAGACCGGCGAAGCCCGTACCGTTCGCCTCGACAGAGTCCTCAGCTACACCTGCCACCGGATCGCGTTCGTCCTCGACCGCCCGGAGGCAACAACCCTGGCCGGAGCGGTCATCGTGGTTCGTAGCACCGCACAGGTCATCGCCCGCGAACTCGGCCGCGACTACCTGCCCACCCGCCGCATCGACCGCACAGACGCCACACTCGCCGCTTAGGAGCAGCCATGAACCTGCCTGACGTCCCAGCAGACAACAGCACTGGTCCGGTCGTCTGGATTCTCTCCAAGGGCGAGAGGTACGAGGGCGGGTGGATCGTCGGCGTCTACCTCGACCGCGACCTCGCCCGGGGGGCCCTCGTCACCCTGGCGCAGGAACTCCACGACCGGTTCGAGATCAGCGACGCCCGCCAGAACGACGACGGCTCCATTCACGTCGAGGGCGGCTGCGACTGGATCTCCCTCGTCCCGCACCCGGTCGTCACGGCGGCACAGATAGAAGCCGGGGCATAACGAAGGCCACCACCCTACGGGGCTGGTGGCCTTTCCTGCGGGCATGCCCGTCAGATGACGGTGATTGTAGATCAACCCTTTGACCGACCGCTAGACCAGCCAGAAACTGACCCCATGACACAAGACGCCCCACCCCAGCAACAAGCCCTCACCGGGCCCCCAGAGCCCACCTACCGGCACCGGTACTGCCGACGCTGCGGCAAGCCCCTCACCGCCGAGCAGTCACGTCGGCGCGGATGGGGGCCCGACTGTGATCCGACCCGGCACCCCGCACCAGCGCCCGCCCGGGACATCGACCAAGACGCCCTGCCCGGCACCTGACATCAGCTCGGCGGCCCTTCCAGCGGCACCGCTTCAACCGCCCGCCGCACCTGCTCCATCGTCGTCGGCAATGGCTCCCACCCGTGCGAGCCGGCCATCACCCAGTTCAACGCCGTCACCCCCCGCGCATACGCCTGCCGCAACCCCTGCGCCCTGAGCGGCACCCCCGGCGGCCCCGCCTTCGATGGCACCAGAGACACCCACAACGCCGTCCGTGCCCCCTCCAACGGCAACGAATCCACCAAGCCCTCGCGCACCTTCAGCCAGCGCCGCACCGCGACCTGCGACCCCTCCCGCAGCCGATACCACTCCACCTCCGGCAACGGCCCCAACTCCGCCACCGCCGCCAGAACACGCTGCCGGGTCTCCTCCGACACCCGCTCCAACCAGCCCCCCAACACCGACCGGGCAGCCTCCACCCCAACCTCCGCCAACGCGGCGATCTCCTCCGCCCGGTTCGGGGCCGCCTTCTGCTGCCGCCGCCGCACCGCCACCGCCACCTCACCCGGGGACAGATCCGACAACGACTGCGCCGCCAACTCCCCCGACCTAGGGCCCGCGTCCAGCAACACCGCGACCATCGCCAACAGACGGGACCGGTCCTCATACGACAGGGTCGTGCCGTCCCGCTCCAGTGGGCCCTGCCCCGCCAGATCGACCATCCCCCGGTACAGGGCCTCCAGCGACCTGCCCGACGCGGCCGGCTTCCGGTCCGGGTTCGTCACCGACGGCAGCAACACTGTTTTCCCTGGCGGCAGAACCTTCCCAGCGAGGATCTTCAAACAGTCCCGCACGATCCGCTGCGACCAGTCTGGCAGCGGCTTCCCGACGTCCTTCTCCCAGTGCCGCAACTCCCCGGCCACGGCCAAGTCCCAGAACGCGTCCATAGACTCCTGCGCGAACAGCTGCCGGGCCATCCTCGACACCCGGGCCGGCAGCTCGTCCCGGCCGACCGCACGGTCGAACATGCCGACCACCATCCGCAGCTGCCGCAACCGGCCCTCCGACACCTCGCTGGCCATGCCGTCCACCACCGCGGCGAGCTGCCGTACTGACGGAGCGCTGTACGTCCTCGGGGTCACGCCTGCTCCTCTGACGGGGTAGCGGCATTCTTCGCGATCCGCGACAGCGGGTTCCGTTCGCCCGTGCTGTCCTCGGCGTCGATGTACCCGATCAGCGCCTTGGAGCGGTCATCCCATCCGCCGTGCCGGCCGATGTCCACGATGTCGGCACCGGCGGCCCGGGACGACTTTACGAGCCCCCGCCGCAGCGAGTGCGACGTCCACTTGCCGGGCAGGCCGGTGCGGTGGATGGAGCGGCTGACGATGTCGGAGGCGCCGTTGATGCTGATCCGCCCGGTGGGGTCACCGATCGGCTTCCCCTTGCGTGTCATCTCGGCGCCCATGTATCCCCACTGGTCGATCCGCATGAACAACGGCCCCTCCGTGTGCCCTTCGTCTGCGAGGGCTGCCACGAGGGTGCGTACAGCGGTGACGGTACACAGCTCCGGTTCGGGGTCGGGCAGCACTTCGACGTCCTGCCACTTCTTCCGCTTCTTCCGGTACACCTTGACGGTGAAGCCGCCGTTCGGGAGGTCGGTGAAGCTGCCCGGCCAGTTCAGTGGGGCGAGCTCACTGCCACGGGATGCGATGGCGTGCCCCAGGAGCATGAGGGCGGCGTCTCGTTTGCCGACGAGCGTGGACCGGTCCAGGTGGGACAGGGCCTGGCGCAGGACGGTTCGGTCGGCGGCCGACGCCTTGCGGGGGGTGGCGGCCGGGTCCTGGGCCTCGGACAGTTCGGCTCGGTACCCGGCGACGACCTTGCGCGCTCCCATGGTGTCCGGCGGCTTGAACCCAGCGGCCCGGTGGGAGGAGCGGATCGACGCGATGATGCGGTCCATCGTCGCCGGACCGTACGGGCGCCCGGTCCGCTTCCGGGGGGTGCGCTTGAGGTACGACAGGTACGCGGTGACGGTCTGCGGCGCGGCGGGCAGGACCCGGCGACCGACGGTGCCGCACCAGGCAGCGAACTGCTTCATGTCACCGTCGTACGCCCGGCTGGTGTCCCTGGGGATGCCCGCCCGGACGTCTTCCTCGGCCTCGGGCGGCAGCCACGCGTCGGGGTCCTCATCCTCCTGCCGGACAGCGGGAGTTCGATCCTCGGAGATGGCGGGAAGCCGGACCTCCTCGACCAGCTCCCCGTCCACCACGTCGTCGTGCTCGGTCACGGCTTCTCCAATGCGCCGTGCTCGCCACGCTCGGCGTGCCGAAGTTCGCACCCGCTGCTGTGCTCGTGCACCTCATGCGATCTCTCAGCGGCCACGGCGCAGTCTGCACAGCAGAACTTGGCGATGGCCTTCACCTGGCGGAAGCAGTCAGGCTTGGCACACTTGTGCAACTCCCAAGACAGGCTCACGGCCGCCATCCTTCCTGGTAGTCCGGGTGGTCGGCGTACGGTTCGGCGAGGGCGCACAGGGTCGGGCACGGCATTTCCGGCCAGTCGGCGTCCGTCGTGTTTGCGTCGCATGCATGGCAGACCTCCGCCGGATTGGCGGGGGAACCGTCCTGGTGAACCAGAGTCGTTGTCCGTACCGCGCGGTGCAGGACAACGATGCGGCGCTTCGCCGCGACCTCAGCAAGGGCGCGCGCCGTACGGTTCTCCTCGTGCGCGGAGATGCGTTGGCGGATCGCGTCCCTGGTGGCTTCGGACACTGCGTCACTCGCCTTCACGTCCCAACACTCCTGCGGGAAGTGCTGACGCCATGCCAGCCACGCTCCGAGGTGAGCGTCGGTGGTGAACAGCTCCCAGTGGGTGTCGCTGTAGTAGCCGCCCCGGGCCCGCTTCTCATCCTCGTCCAGTCTGGCCGACAAGAACGCCGCCACACCGCTCTGTGCGGACGCTCTCCACGCCCTCCATGCCGCTTCGCTCTGTAGCTCCATAGAAGGAACATTAACTCTAGTGATAGGCACTGATGCCCCCGCCGCGACAGTCGGCAGGGGCATCAGTCGAACAGTACGAATCTTCGCTGTGCGCGATCCTAAGCGGCGGGGTGCCCCATGACTTCCCAGTAGATGACGACGTTCTCCTCAACCTTGGTCCTCATGTCCTCGCCCTCCAGCGTGAAGAACCGTTCCCCGGACGCCACGACGATCTGATACTCGCCGATCAGCTTGATCTCTCCGGTGTACAGGCGCGGCCGACCTGCTTGGCCATCTCGCGCAGCGATGAAGGCGACATCCTGGCCGATGCGAAGAGGGGCGCCGGTGTAATCCACGGCGGAGTAGGAGGAGTTCGTCATGCCCTCCACATTCCCACACTGCAATGACAGCCGTACGGCGCCAGGGGGTCACATGTGAGCTTATCGCTCCTCAGGATAGGGAAGGGGCTCATGCCTTCAGCTTGGCATGGGGCTGACTCGCTGCTGCCCCCGCTCAATGGGGTGCGGGTGCCGGGCCTCGAACTTCAGCGGTCAGCGGGTGTCGGCGGCGTGCTGCTGGCAGGGCGACGTCAGGTTGCGCCACTCGCCGCGCTCGCCGAAGGACCCCACTGTGATGTAGCCGCAGTCGTTGCACGCCTGCCAGGCCGGGAGGTCTTGGTCGCACGCGGTGCACAGGGCGGCGACCAGGCGACCGTCGACGTCGTGTACGGGTTCAACGTCATCGGTGAGGTGGCGGCAGCGGGCCCTGGCGGGTTCAGGCGCAGGAGGGGCGCTGCGGCGCAGGAATCTCATGGGCCCACGGTACCGCTCGCGCGCTCGGCGGGAGGTGCGGGTGCCGGGCCTCGAACCCCGGGGCTCAGCGATTGGCTCTACGGCATCCACTGACGGAGCCCGCCCCCAGCAAGGAGGGTTCCCACCCGCACCGCGAGCCTACGGCGATGAACACTGTCGTACGGTCTTCATCGGGCGATCCGTATAACCCCGCGCCGGTGCGCTTCCATGGCGTCCATGCTTGCGTCACGAACAGCCACGTTGACCCCGCCCGGCAAGGCCGCTCGCCCCGGCGCGATCGACATGTGGGACAACTGGATGTTGATTCGCGACAGTCCCTCAACCATGCCGCCAAGCGGGCTGACCTTCAGACGCAGCAGACGTGCGGCACACTCACGACAGGACGGCAGACCGTTCAACTCGCGGGCACACACGTACTGGCCGCCGCTGCGGGGGTGGGCATAGGCGCGGTGGCCACAGCGCGGGCAGTCACTGCCGTGCCGAAGGGTTACCTGCCGTAGTGCGCGGTCAACGTGGGGGAATGGGCGGTGGCTCATCGCAACCTCCTGGTGGGCGTCGCTCCGAGCGTAGCGACGAAACGGTGCGAACATCCCGCCGCCAGCTCCGTTTCTCGCGCGCCCGCTATGTCTTCTTTGACCAGCTGTGCGACGGCAGTCCTCCCCGGCCGGGCCCCGGCAGTACGGGCACCACGGGCGGGACCACGTACCGAGCCTACCGGGTCACGGGTACAGGAGCCGGGACAGTGGCGTGGGGCGGGCGCCGGATTCGTGCGGACGGTCCGGCGGTTCGGGCTCGGCCGTCGGCGTCTTGGCGGGGGCCTGGTGGTGCGGGTCCGGGCTGGCGGGTTCCGTGGCCGGCTCGGCTTGGTTCGCGCTCATGGCTCCACGGTCCCACCGCGTGGGCGGGGTATTGCCCCTGCTGGTCCGCCACAGGATGTGTAGCGGGGAGTTGTTCCCCGTTTCTTCGCTGGGAGCCATCGTGGTGCAGGGTGACAAGCAGGACGAGTCCTGGTGCCCGGACTGACTCACCCTGATCCGCACGAAGCTGTGCCCCCGACAGTCGAAGTGTCGGGGGCACCGTTGTGTCAGGGTGTCGGCCTGTGCTGCTGCGGTTCTTCGTGGCCACCGGGCGGAGGGTTCGGGAGGCCGGGGTGACGCGAAGCAGCGCGAGGAGCAAGATCACGTTACTCGGTGTGAATTTTTATAGGACACAACGGCAGGTCAAAGCTGCGTAACCACCGGATCGCGCCAAGACGGGCCGCCGCCGACCAGCTGGACTGTGATCGCGGTCACGGCGTCTCTTCCCTGCGGGGCAGTTGGGTTCCCGGGAGGGCCACGGGCCGGGTACTGGTGCCTCGCTGCGCGACCCACACCATGCGGGTCCGCTGGCAGATCAGCGCCGCGACGAGCAGCAGCAGGGCCGCCCGAACGATCCGCAGAACCGTGGCCGGCGTGCCGTCGAGACCAGTGATCGTGACGATGACGGTGTACAGGCTCAGCCCGCCGATCGACCCGGTGAAGAACATGACGTGCCATCCCATCGGGGTGGACCGCCACGGGGCCAGCACGTGGTACGTGATGACGAACACGACCGAGCACAGGAAGACCAGGGCGCTTACTGCCAGGTTCACGATCTGCGCGACACTCACGCCGACCTCCCCTCAATGGTGGCGCGAAATCGCGCTGCGAAATGGTTCTCGTCGCGGAACTGGCGAAGCCGTCCCGCCGCCTCGGTGACGGCCGGCTGCCGCTCCTCAGCTTCTTGGAGCGCCTGCTGGGCCCGTCGCAGCGCGGACTCAGCAGACTTCTGACCATCGGCGGACGGTCGGCGCCACCACTTCAGCAGCCTCACCGAACGTCCACCTCCTCGTCATCTTCCACGGCCATCCTCGGCAGCGCCTGCAACGCGTGCGCGGACGTGCGGGACAACTCCAACAGCTCCTGGGTCTGGGCTCGCTCCTTTGTCCGCGCAGCCTCGGACTTGGTGTGGGCCGCCCGCCAGGTGTCGCGCTCTTTCAGTAGGTCGTCGTACGTCCTGCGGGGCACAAGGCGCCCGGTAAGGACCATCAGGACGACCAGGGCGAGGAGGGCGACAGCACCGCCTTGGGCAATGTCTACGCCCATCAACTCGGCGGCCACAGGTCATCTCCTCTGCGTATGTGCACGTGCGGGCCCGTCAGCGCGGAAGCGCAGCCTTCGGGGAGCTGGCCGGCACGGGGGCGGTGACCTGGGTGCGGTCCCACATCGCGACAACGGCCGTGGCGACGGACAGGACGACGGCCTGCCGTTCGGCGGACCAGTCCAACCCGAACCCGACCGCCAACGCGACGACCGCCTGGACGAGGCCGATCAGGGCGGCACCGACACCGTCGGACGCCATCACGGCGAGGGTGACACCGACCGCCGCGGCGGCGACTGCGTTGATGACGGCCTGCTGCTCACCGGACACGTCGACACCGAACGCGGCGACCAGCTTCACGATGACGGCGATGAGACCAAGGAGCGCGGCAGGCTCCCGACCGAAGATGCGCATGGGTCAGCCCTTCTTGACGAGGTCGGTGAGCTCGGCCACAGCCTTGGTCAGTGCGTCGATCTTCTTGTCCTGCGCGTCGAGCTTGATCTTCGTGTTCCGCAGGTAGGCGTAGGCGTCGCTGGTCTCGTCTTTGCCCTTGTAGAGCCAGACGTCGATCGGTTCCATGGTGTCCTTCTTGGGTGCGGTCGGAGTGCTGGAGCCGGGGGTCCAGTTCGCGGGGTGGGTGAGGCGTTCGGCGACGTCGGTACGGAGCTGCGCCATGGTGAAGCCGCGCGGGTCGACCTTGTCCGACGACCACTCCAGGTGGCCGATGACGGACTTCGCGGTCCAGTCGTGGGCCCGACATAGGGCGGCTTGGACGCGGACGATCGCGTCGTACTGGGCGGTGGGCCATGGGTCCTTGCCGTCGCCGAGGTTTTCGCACTCCCACCCGTAGAAGTGCGCGTTGCCGTCGACACCGTTCAGGTTGCCCTTGGTGGGCGGGGTGGGTCGGCTGCCGTAAGACTCGTTGGTTACCTGCTTGAGGACGACCGGGTCACCGCCGCCGGCATGGTTCGCACGCCCCCAACCGACCAAGTGGACCTGGCCGTCCTTCGCGATCATTCCGTGACAGAGCGGCCCGGGCAGGTCGGCGTACCCGTCGCGGACCATGGCGACCGTGTTCGCGGTGCCCTTGGTGACGGTGTGGTGCACGATCGATCCGTTGACCGGGCCCCAGGCGCCCTTCTGGTTGCGGTTGTGGGTGCGCCACGAGCCGACCTCGACGACGCGGACGCCCTCGGCGCGCAGGGCGGTGAGAACAGCAGCGGCAGACAGTGGTGTGGCCACGGGTCAGCCCTCCTTGCGGTAGAGGGGGCTCACCCGCGGGACGCCGAGCTTGTCCCACGCGACCTCGTCGGGGATGCCGCTGGTGTCACCGCCGCCCTTGGGTCGGAGGTCTCGCTGATACGACGCGAACGCGCGCTTGTGGGCGTTCGTCCAGTCCGGGCCCGGGGCCTGGGCGGTCTTCCAGTGCCCTTCCTGCTGGAGCCGGACAGCGAGGGTCTGGATGAGGGGGCTGTTCCGGCCGCCGTGGAAGAAGTGCGCGCCGGGGTACGGCTCGTACAGGCCGATACCAGTGGGCACCGGCACAGCCGGCGCTGTGTCCGGCTCGACCTTCGGGGTCGGGTTGGTGGTGGTCTTGGCGGCGGTGTCGTCGCCAGCCTTGGGGCGATCCATCAGGACTCCTTGCACTTCCCCGCGCCCAGAGCCGTTGGCGTGTGCTGCTCCGGCCGGGGCCGGGTGGCAGTCCCTCGGGGGTGGTGCGGGGCGGAGGGTCGCCCTATGGATCAGCGTACGACCGGGGGGAGCCCTCGCTCCCCCCGGTCGGTTTACTCCTCGGGGGGCTGAGGGTCCATCTTCGTCGCAGTCAGGATGACCATCCTGCTCCGGCATGTCGAGTCGATGACGTTGACGTAGTCCGGGTTCCCGTTGTTGGAGTAGACCGGGGCGGCTGCGATCTTGTCGTAGTTGGCGCAGCCCTCGGTGCGGCAGACCGCGGTCACGTTGTAGTACGTGGCCGGTTCGTACTCGATGACCGGTATTTCCGGGTTCTCTGTGCTCATGATCCCCATACCTCCCAGTTGACGTTCGTTGCTGTCGCGTTTTCCCTGTTGACCCAGACCATCATGCTGGTCGAGGTGGCATTGGAGACTCCGACGCCGGTAACGCCCTGCGCTCCGACGGGAGTTCGTACACCGGGCACTGTCGTGTTCGCGGTCGCCTGCCCGTAAAAGTTGGCGCCCGTGATGTTGTACAGAACCGTTGAGCTGGTCGGGGTGTGCGCGGCCGACGGGGTAATCGACGTCTGACCGAACGCATGATTGCCTGCGGTCAGCTTTCCGGTAACGGTGGTCGAGGCCGCGTTCAGGTCGATGTGACTGCTGTCCGTGGTGCTCGAATTCGAGGCGTACAGGTTGATTTGCCCCGGCTGGTAGTTGATGGCCTGCCGTCCACTGCTCAGCAGCAGCTCGTAGCGGTTACTGCCGAGGGAGCTGTAGGACACGAACCCCTCGGACGCCTCGCTGGTCACACCAACAACTCCGAACCGGAGGTCTCCCGCCGTGAGCGCCCCGTAGTACTCAAGCCCGAGCCGGGTGTCATACGTTTTGAACGCGCTCCGACCGATGTCGTCCTCGGGAACGAATTCAGCAATGATGTTATTACCGGAGTCGAGGGCGGCAAGATGATTGGTATCGAGGACGATGCGGCTTCCAGTGGCAGCGGTCCGAATGGTGGCGCCGGTGACCGTGCCACCCGTAATAGTTTTGCCAGTGATCGCGTCAGCCTTCAGCGCCGTGGCGTCGACTGACCCGGCAGCGAGCTTTCCGGTAGTAATGCTGTTAGCGGCGATCTTGTCGGCGGTCACGGCGAGCGCGTCGAGCTTTGCCGTGGTCACTGCCCCGGACGCAATTTTCGCTGCGTTGACGGCTCCGGCGTCCAGCTGAAGGGTCTGTACCGCCCCCGCCACGATCTTCGCCGTGGTAATGGCACCGTCAGCGATTTGTGTCCCACCGGCTACTGGCCGCACGCTGGCATTGTCGAACCAAATCGTTCCGGCCGTACCACTTGTGGATGCGATGTTCAGTTTGACACGGGCCGCGTTCGCGGGAGCGGTTACCGTGGCAGAGATCCGCTGCCACGTCGCCCCGAGCACCGGAGGGCTGGCCTGCGCCGCCGCTGTCGACAGGAACCCGCCGCTGGAATTCTCCCATCGGGCATAGATACGGGGCGTGCCCGCGTAGTCGGTGGATGCCTGGTAGTCGATGGCCAAGTACAACTGATCGCCGGGCTGGATGGGCATATCGAACAGGGTGAGATCGCGGTTGGTGGGGGTGGCTGCGACTGCGCTGACTCGGAGACTCTTGTTGGAGCCGTTACCCTTCGTCGCGTCAACGGACCAGTAAGCGTCTCCGGAAACGAGTGCGTCGGTATACGGGCCTTCGAACCCGGGGTCGGCGAGCATGTTCCCACCACCCGAGACAGTGATTTTGTCGGTGGTGATAGCCCCGGCTGCCACAGTGGCCGCAGTGACCGCGTTGGCGGCGATCTTCCCCGCGATAACGGAGTTCGCGGCAAGCTTCGGGGCGGTCACCGCATCTGTTGCGAGCTTCCCCGTGGACACGGCGGCATCATGAAGGGCCTCTTCGAGGACGGCACCAGCCTGGATTGCGGTGGAGCCAACCGCCCCGGCGGCAACCTTCGCTGCGGTGACCGCGTCGTCGGCGAGCTTCACCGTGGTGACGATCCCGTCGAGGATCTCCCCAGCAACAACGGGTGCGGGACCAACGGGACCGGCGACGACGGATGCGGGTGAGGCGGTTCCGGACGTGGATCGGGCGAGGAACCGCACGTAGACGTCGGTCTCGCAGGGGATGACGACGGTGGCGCCCTGCGCGGTTTCGATCGTGGACTGCAAGGTGACCGGGTCGGGGGTGAAGTCAGCGGCAGTGGAGGCGTGGACTTCGATGCGCGCCCAGTCCAGCGGCATGACTGCCCCGCCGTCGAACAGAGCGTCCCAGGATGCGGTGACCCCGCCGATGACGGGTGCGACGATTGGTGCGGACGGTTGCGGGGGCGGGGGCCCGTTCACGATGACGG
This sequence comes from Streptomyces sp. A1277, assembly GCF_004795015.1. GTDB lineage: Bacteria > Actinomycetota > Actinomycetes > Streptomycetales > Streptomycetaceae > Streptomyces. Next base: position 24,430 of record NZ_SSBI01000042.1, read on the forward strand.
CACCGGTCGTGCCGTCGCCCTGCTGACCGACGATCGCCCGAAGCGACCCGTCCTCATCCCGGACCTCGATCGCCGCGTTCTCGACGGACGCACCGTGGGAGAGGCGCTGCCCCTTCTTGACCTGCGCAAGCTCCTGCTTGAGGCGGGCCACCTCTGTGACCAGGTTCGTCATCAGACTGTCTCCGGTGATCCGTAGTGGAAGCTGTCGGCGCGCTGAAGGGTGAGCGTTGCCGTGTCCTCGTTCTCACCGGGCTTGTACGAGTCGGCGACGATCCGCGACCAGCCCGACCAGGACACCCAGTCGTTGTGGACGGCGACCTGCACGTCGTCACCGATCTGCCACGACCCGAGCGGGGCGTTCGGGTGGTCCCGGATAGTGATCTCCTCGACCTCACCCATGACCTGGCGGCGTTTCCGCTCGGCGGCGATCCGCCGGCCGAGGACGTCGACCCCGTTGACGGTGGGCAGGGCGAGCACGGACTCCATGCGCAGCCCTCCGTCGCGGACAGGGTCGACGGCGTACCGGGTGGCGGTGCCCTCCCCGGAGCCGGTGCCGATGACGACGTTCGCGAAGTCGTCACCGGCGTACTTCACGGGCGGGGCGGTGATGACGTTGACGCCGGTTCGGAAGCTGATGTCGGTGCGGCGGGCCCCGAGCCGCGGGTAGCCGAGGACGAGGCGCTTACGGATCGACCCGTTGGTCTGGAAGCTGCACGTGTTCGTGTACTGGGGGGCGCCGTCCTCGGAGACGAGGCCGTCGACCAGGTCACCGAGCACCGGGGTCTCGTACCAGTACGAGTGCCAGGGTTCGGCCGGTGTTCCGGCCTTCGCGGACGACGTTGTGGTGTCGACCGTGACGCCGAGGTTACCGTCGGGCTGCTCCTGCGCGTACGCCCAGACATCCCGGATGATCTTGCAAGGGTCCTGGTTGACGTACGGGCCCCGGGCCCGTAGCTCGCCGTGGGTGTCGTGCCGGCGGGTCAGGTAGCTGGACCAGGACGCGGCCTCAACCCGGTACTGGTCGCCCTCCGCTTCGACAGCCCAGACGAGACCACCCCACCGCAGGAACCCGTCCGCCTCAGCGTAAATCTCGGCGGCGTGCGGCATCAGCACGGTCACGTTCGCGCGCAGCCACCGCGGCGCAACCGTTCCCGTGAGCGAGCCGGGCCCGTTGACCTCGGACCCGAACTCCACACCGGACAAGGGCAGGGCCGGGTGGAGGATCTGCCCCGTCAGGGGGTGCGCGGTGAAGTACCGCCACCGGCCCATCAGAGCGCACCCTCAAGGAACTCGATGTCGATGATGAACGTCGTGGAGCCATCGACGCCGATCGCGCCGCTGTTGAGAGGGTCAGTTCGCATACGGGCCTGAACAGGCTGGTTCGTGCCTCGGATTGCGGCACCGGCGGTGGTCGTCAGATCGATCGTCTCGGCCATCCTGACGGGGATGCGGCGGACTCCGGTGCCGCCGTTGTCGTCGATGTACACTCCCTGCACCGCCTCAATCGGGCCCAGTGCGAAACGGAATGCCCCGAACACGTTTCCGGTGTTGAGGCGGAGACCGTCCACGGAGAACACGACCTGTGCCCGCGCAGCCCATTCCGGGACGGGGACGGTGGCCATGGTGACCTCGGGAAAGAATTTCCAGATCGCGATCGTGCCGGAGATCTCGTTGAGGGACCCCGTGTAGTAGTACGGGTACAGGACGCGTTCCCGGCGCGGGTTCGCGACCTTCCGCAGGTCTTTGATCATGGCGTTGGTGATCGTGGCCGTGGACGCGGGGATGTCGATCCGGGCAAGCGGAATCGCGCTGTAGCCGGACGGGACTGCCGTCGCCGTCGAGCCTACGTTCGGGATGACCTCCCAGAACACAATCGGATCCACGGCCGGGTCGCGGGTGCCCTCATAGTCGGGGTCCTCTACCCGGAGGACGAGCATGTCGGAGCGAGGGGTGCCCCCGGCGGCGGCAATACTGACGGTGTCGGCGCCAATGTTGTAGGCGCTGTAGTGGCCCTGCACCGGAGACACGACCCCGGCGATGACCGCGGACCCGGCGGAGATCTGGACGCCAGCGCCGGGGGTTCCCAGGGCGCTGACCTTGAGGTCGAGGCCGGTGGTGATCCCCTGGTTGTTCCGCGCCAGATCCTTGACCATCATGCGGAACTGCTGGGCGGTGTGCGTCGCCCCTGTGGTGGCGATCGGGACAGGGTTCAGTGTCATGGTCGTCTCCTCAGAGGGCCTTGTAGGCGGGCCACCAGGTGACGGCCAGCGTGCTCGTGAGCGTGGGGTCGGTCGCCGTCCACCGGATCTCGTTGAGGCCCTTGGACAGCCGGAACAGGTCAATGCGGGACTGGGGGGTGAGGGGGACACCGCCGCCGTTGTTCCGCAGGACGGTTCGCCACCCGGGCCGGGTATCGATCTCCACCCACTGCCCCGCCTCCAGCGTCACCTGCACCGCCAGGGCACGGCCCGTCGTCACGTGCGTGATGACCGGATTCGCGCACGGACCGTTCACCCGCAGCACCGGCCACGTCGGGGCGGTCCCGGCAACATCGATGTAGCCAGGCCGGCCGACCGCGGCTGGGTCACCCTCAATGACGAACGGGAACATGAGCGGGAACGTCAGCCCGCCCGTGCTGAGCATGGCCAGGGGGATGCCGGTGCTGCCCGGGTCGTCGTCGTAGTACAGGTAGTCGGCGGCCTGGAACTCGATATCGACCGGGATCAGGCCGTGGATGGCTTTCTCCGGGTCGACGTCGGCTTTGCGGACACGGCCGCGAACGACGCGGGTCGGCCGGCCGGGGAACTTCAGCCGCAGGTCCATCGTGGTCCCGCCGTAACCGCGCACTGCGGCGTTGTCCGCGGCTTCCTGGATCGCTGCCGCCACATTGAGGGCGCCCGCCTGGTCGCCGGCCAGCTTCACCGCGGCGTCGATACGGATGGTGCGGCCGCTGTAGTAGTCGCGGCCCAGCCACAGCCCGTCCTCCCCCGGCGGCTCCACATCCGCGGTCCGCATCCCGGGCAGGCCCAGGCCCTCGATGGTGCGGATCGTGACGGGGGTGCCCTTGCCGATGAGGACGTCACCGAGCTGGTGCTGCCCGTCCACGAGGTCGATGGGTGTGGTCATCGGTTCGCGACCCCTCCGCGCGCGAGGCGCCGTAGCTGGTAGCCGTTGTCGGCGTCGATCTTTCGGGCGGTGTCCGCCGCGTTGCCGCCGGTGGTGACCTGCCAGGTCTGGGAGCCGATGAGAGGGGCCTGCTCCCGGATGATGACGACCCGCCCACCCCCGCCGGCGGCGTCAGTGAGACCGACACCGAACCGGCCAGCCACATCCCTGAGGACGTCGGTGGCGGGGCCGCGCTTCGACGCCCCGAGCGGGATGTACGCCTCGCCGCCCGTGGCAGGCTCTGCGAACGTGACGGCACCGCCCTTGGTGGCGTAGATACCGGACCGGATGCCGCCGTTGGCGTACGCCAAGCCCTTGTTGGCCTTGTTGAGGTCGGCGAGGAACCGGGAGGCCCGACCTCCGAGCGACATCTCGATCTGTGAAGTGCCCTTCGTGGCGGCGGCGATGATCTCGTCCTCACCAAGCCCGGTGGACCCGGCGACGTCGTGGATGCCCGTCTTGGACGTCTTGATTGCGGCGATGATCTGGATAAGCTGCCCGAGCTCGTCGTCCGTGAGCTGCGTGGCAGCTTTCTTTGCTGCGGTGTTCGCCGCGGACGCCTTCGACTTGTTCTTGACTGCCTCTGCGGCGAGCTTCTGCGCGGCCTCGTCACCCTGCCCGGCCAGTTGCGTGGCCAGAGCCCCGTACCCCATGCCGGCGAGCTTCGTCAGATTCGACTGGAAGGTGGCGTCGCCCTTGGTGGAGGCGTTGAGCTGCTTGGTGTAGTCGGCGAGGGACGCCTTGGCGAGCGGGCCCAGCTTCTTCAGGTTGTTGACGATCTCCGTGAACTGCTTCTTGCTGGCCTTGGCAAGGGCGGCGACCATCGCCGCGCCCTCCTCGCCCATGTCGCGGAGCTGGTCCACGACCGCCGACCCGCCACGGGAGGCGATCTTGTTCAGGTTCGCTTCCCACGACGCGTTCGCCGAGACGGCGGACTTGAGCGTCTTCGCCCAGTCGGACAGGGAGAACTGCTTCTTGTACCTGGCCTCCGCCTTGCGGGCGGCCTCGGTGGCGGTAGCGACGGTACGGCGAGCCTTCGCGACCCGGTTCTCCGCCGCGACCATCTGCGCGCCCGTGTGCTTCCTGCGACGCAGCGCGGCCAGGGCGGCCTCCGCCGACCGCAGGCTGTCGACCGCGTTCTTCCGGGCCCTGATCTTTTTGTTGTACTCGTCCTTGTCGATCGGCTGGTGGGAGTCCGTGTACGACGACTGCACGTACGAGGTGTCGCGGCGGACCCCGGTCGGCGTGTACGAGAACCCGCCGCTGTCGAATGCCACCACGGCTCCGTCGGCATGCCACTGGACGCTCTTGGGGTCGCCTCCGAGCCGGCGGATCGTCTCCTCCGCGATCGCCCTGCTGCGGCCGCGCTTCGACGGGGCGAGAGGAATGTACGCCTCCCCGCCGGTCTCCTCTTCCGCCCACACCCGCCACGCGCCGGCCGGGGCGATCTGCGCGGTGTGGTTCTCCCGGACCCCGGACCGGTTCGTACCGCCGTCGGCGTAGAAGTCGAGGACGCTACCGCGGGCCTGAGGGGCTTGGATGTGGTCCGGGATCCCATTGGCGTCCTTGTCGGCCTTGGTGGCCTTGTAGGAGAGGTAGACGCCGACGGTCTTGCCGTGGATGTTATCGATGGCGTTCTGGATGATGCGCGCGTTGTATGTGGCGTCACCGGTGGGGACGGTGATGGTGATGGTCTTGCCCTTGGTGTTCTTGATCTTGAATCCGAGGTCGCGCAGGTTCTTCTGCGCCGCAGCGGTCGGCGTCTTGATCGTGAGCGTGCGGCCCTTCAGCGAACGCACCTTGCCCGCGATGGTCTCCAGCTGCGCCTTGGCCTTGCCCGTCGGCACATCGATGAGGACGGTCTTGCCGTTGGTCTCGCCAAGCTTCTTGATGAGCAGGTCGAGGTCTTCGCGGGCGGCCTTCGTCGGGGCGGTGATCTTGTACTCGCGGGTGCCCGGAATCAGCTTGATCTTGTACCCGATGTCTTCGAGTTCCTTCTTCGCCTCCGTCCCCAGCGCGTCGACCTTGATGGTCTTCTTCTTCGGGAACCGCTCGAACTCCGCCTGCACACCGAGCAGCTCCGCGAGTGCGGTGTCGACACCCTCGGTCTGCAACAGGATGCTGACCCGGCCCGGGATCAACCCCATGGCGTCCGCAACCCCGGCGGCCTGCTTCTCCGACAGCCCGTATCCCTGAGCAAGCTTGATCGCGGAGTCGCGGGCGGTCTGCATTTCCTTTGTCGCAGCCTTGATGGACTCCGGAACAGTCTTGCCCTGCTGCTGCGCAAAGTCGTACGCGGCGACCGCGGCAGACGAGGAGCTGTCCGCGATCGTGTCCAGCGTCGAGAACAGCTGCTGCCCGTTCTTCGTCGTCGTGTCCAGGGCGCCGTTCACCCCGACCAGCGCTTTCCCCCACCCGTTGGCCTTATCGACGCCGGCGGCCAGGGACTCGTTCGCGTTGGTGATGGCCTCATTTACCCGGGCCTGCGCCGCCTGAAGAGAGACGCTGCCGCCGGACAGGAGGTCGAGGGCGTCACGCAGGGCGCGGGTACGGGAGTCGGCGTCCGCGGTCTTGTCCGCGAGCGCCCCGACAGCGTCCTTGAGCTTGTCGTACGCGGTCGTGGACCCGGCACCCTTCACGCCCTCGTTGAAGCTCTTGGCGTCGGCGGCGGCCTTCTTGAAGTCCCCGCCGAGAGGACCTAGGGACTTGCGGAGGTCATCTGCTGCTCGCCCCTGCTCGTTCATGACCAGCTTGGTCTGGTTGCCACTGAGAGGGTCGGTTTCGGTGTAGTACTCCTTTTGCGTGGCAGCCGTCGCGGCGAGCTGCTTCTCCAATTGCTTCAGCGACGTGCCCTGGTTGGTGTACGCGTCGACGAGCTGCGACATCGGCACCTTGGCCTTGCGGGCAATGTCGACGAGGCGCTGCTCACCATCCAGCCGGGTTTTGATCTTCTGCGACATGAGGTTCTCGGTCGCGATGGCACGAACGTTCTCGTCGACGGCCCCGTTGGACTCACGCAGGGCCTGCGCCAAGGACGAGATCTGCTGCTGGTGCTCGGCCGCCGCTGCCGCGGCCTTCTGCTGCCGCTTCGCGAGAATGCCCAGCCCGACGGTGGCCGCGACCATGGCAACACCCCACGGCCCGCCCATCACACCCACCAGGCCGCTCAGGGACCGGCGCAGCCCCGTGCCAGCGGCTGCGGTCACCCCGCGAAGCGCCCCGCCGAACCCGGTGGCACCGGCGGATGCGGTGCGGAAGCTTGCCCCCATCGCCCCGATGGCGGGTACCCGGGTCTGGAGGACGGCGAGGCCAGCGCCGAAGCGGGACAGGGACGCCCCGGACGCGGCGGCGAGGGAGCGCTGGACGGCCATCTGCGTGTTCAGGGACCGGTAGGCGCCGGTGAGTCGTCCGCCGACGGCGTTGGCCTGGGTCTGAATCATGGGTCCGACGCGGCGCATCAGGAGCATCGCGAAGACGGCGGCCTGGATGGGGGCGGGCAGTTGCCCGAACGCGTGAACGAGGTCGCCGACCGTGTTCCCGATCGGCCCGAGGACCTGGGATACAGCCGAGATAGCGGTCAGGGCGGTATCGAGGGCGAAGGTTAGGGTGTCGAGGGCGGTAGCGGCCCCGTTGGTGTCGGAGGTGATGTCACCGAACGCGGACACGACCGGCTCGACACCATTGATCAGGTTGTGGAAGACGTCGGCAGCCGCCTTCGCGACGTTGATCAGGACGTGGAGGGCGGACGCGGCGGCGTCGGCCCCGAATTCCTTGAAGGAGTCGCCCATCCCGGACGCGGCATCACCGATGCTCCCGAATTCCCGGCGGGCCGCCGCAGCAAGTTCAGGCCCGAAAAGGGTGGCTGAGTCGTTGAAGTAGTCGAAGAACTTCGTGATCTTCGGGGTGGCCTGCGACATGGCGGACGTCATGCCGCGGGTCAGGAACTCCAGCCCGGGCGACATGCCGTCGTAGATGGCAAGCCCGGTCTGGCGGGCCTGGGTCTTCAACTGGACCATGGACCCGGCGAGGCCCTTGCCCTTCGCCGCAGCGATTTGGGACGCGGCACCGGTCTGTTGCACCGCGTTCATCAGGTTGTCGAAGCTGTCGACGCCCTGGTGGGCGAGTGCGATGGCCCCGGACATGGCCGGCTTGCCCATGGACTTTTTCACCGCGGCCGCGAAGTCCTTCTGCGACATTTTGTGCTCGGCCTTCGCGAGGCCGTCGATGACGTACCGCAGGCCCTTGAAGCTGCCGTTCGCGTCCCATGCCTGGATGCCCATGGCCTTGAGGCCGGATGTCATCTGCTTGGTGGGTGCGGCGAGGTTCGCAAACATGCCGCGCAAGGTGGTGCCGGCGGTCTGGCCGAGGATGCCGGCCTTGCCGAGCATGCCGACCGCGGCCGCGGTCTCATTGAGGCTGACGCCGAGACCGTGGGCGACCGGGCCGGCGTACTTCATCGCGTAGTAGATGTCGGTGATGTCACCGGACGCGTTGTTCGCCGTCGCGGCCAGGGTGTCGGCGGCCCTGGAAGCTGATTCGGCACCGAGACCGAATTGGTCCATGATGTCGCCCATGTACTTCGCGCTGTCGGCGGCGTTGACCTGGGCGGCCGAGGCAAGGACCAGGGATGCCCGGGTCGCGGAGATTGCCTGATCGGTCCTGAACCCGGCCTTCGCGAGTTCGACCATGGCCTCAGCGGCGTCGCCTGCAGTTGCCCCCGGCAGCGACAGGTCGTTACCGAGTTGGGCGGCGGTCGCTGCGGCCCGCTGCATCTGCATCCGGGTCGCGGACGTGACCGCCCCGAATGTGTTCATGGACTGCTGGTACTCGTTGCCGTGCTTAATGAGCTCCCCGACACCCATGACGAGAGCCCCACCGGACAGGAGGGCTGCGGCGCCGCGCAGTTGGGAGCGGAGCCGGCCAGTGTCGGCGGCCATGCGGCGAAGGGCGCCGCGGTCGTTGATGCCCCGCATGTGGGTGGACGCGCGCCGGGCGGCGTCGGCAAGGCGCAGCAGGTCGCGGACAGCTGAGTCGATCTGCCCGGACATGCGGCGGAGTTGCTGCCCGGTGGTGCGGGAGTGGTCTCCGAGGGTGTTGACGTGCCGGTTCGCGGTGCGGGCGGCGTCGCCGTACCGGCCGAGGCGGACCCCGGCGCGCTGGGCATCGTTCCCGAGGGTGCGGAGGTGGCGGGCGCTGGTGCGGGCGGTAGTGCCGAGGGTGCGGATGTGCCGGTTCGCGGTCTGTGACGCCTGCCCGAGCTCCCGTACCCCGGTGCGGGCAGTGCGGGCGTTCGCGCCCAGGGTGCGGGCGTGCTTCGACGCTGCTTTGAGGGACTGGGCGAGGTCATTGCCGTGGCCGCGCAGGTCGACCGAGAGGTTCCAGTTCGCCACCGGTTCCGCCCCTCCCTCTCAGTACTGCTCAGTTGTCGTTGTGCTGGCGTCGCCGGGCGGCTTCGCGCTGTGCTTCAATCGCGGCCGCCGTCGCGGCGGGGATCAGTGCGACCTTGATGCCGTGGTTGTCGACGTCCTTGTCCCGGGCGAGCTCGTCCTGCTTGTCCGCGATGACCTGGCAGCCGACGCACCGCTGGACAGTGACCGCGTACGCGTCTTCCTCGTCGGGGCCGCCGTGATCCCAGTCGTCGTACCGGGTGTTGCACTGCGGGCACACGGTCCGCTGGTACTCCAGGAAGGCAAGCGCCTTCGCCCGGTCCCGGGCCGTCCAGGTCCCGTCACCGATGCCCCGGAACTGGCTGTGCGGGATACCCCACCTGTCGCACAGGGCGAGCTCACCGCGTAGACGCTCATCCCGGATCAGCCTTTTCCCAGGTCCATGCGGGTCGTCTGCTGCACACCCCATGCCGTGCCGAAGAGCTCGGCGGCCTCGGCCTCACCCCAGGTGTCGAGGTAGTCCCGGGCGTCCTCCACCGTGATCCCGTCGACCGAAGAGGCGGACACCAGCTCGGGCCCGAGGGAGTCGACGTCGAACTCCAGGTCGTCCTCGGCCTGCTCCTCCGTCGCCGGGTGCGCTCTCTTCAGTGCCTCGAACGCCTTGCGTGGCAGGGCCCGGAACGTGAGGACGATCGCCACCTCGTCGAACGCGGCCTGCGCCGCTTCCAGGTCGGCCCGCGCGGACACAACCGCAGCCTGCGCCGCCTTGTCGTCCGGGGACTCCTTGGCCTGGTCCTCAAGCCGGCGGAGCGTGTACCGGGCGACCTCCAGGCCCTTCTTGACGTCGAGGTCGTCGCAGATCGTCAGCTTGGCTGTGGGGCGGGTGCGGGCCCGGAGGCGTTCCTGGGTGGCGGCCCAGTGGGCGTCGGCGGCAACGGCGGCGGCCGGCGGGGCGGGGGTGGTCTTGGTGGGCATGGTGGTCCTCCGTCAAAAGGGGAAGGGGACCCGGCCGGGCGCCAACGGGCGCCCCTTCCCGAACGTCGTCGGGCCCGGCCGGGAGTAGGGAGGGGGTGGATCAGCCGCCGCCGGCCGCGGGAATGGCGGCGTTGAACAGGGGCCTGTCGGTGATGGCGAACGCGACGACAATCTTCGCGGCCTCGTTGTCGAGGGTGATCGCCGCCGAGTTCGACGAGACCGCCACCGGGAACACGTCCATGCCGGGCGACGCCGGGTTCATGCCCTTCCGGCAGATCACGATGAACCCGGTGGTGCCCTTCGCGAGGTCACTCTCGATGTCGTCGAGGGTGAGGTCCTCGTAGAACGTGATGCTGGAGTCGGCCGCGGAGTCGTCGCCGGAGATCTTCGACACGAACGTGGACGCCATATCGGGTGTCTCAATCATCTGGTTCTCCAGAGAGAACCCGTCGACGGCGGCGATCTGGCGGCTGTAGTCGGTGCCGCCGGTCAGCTCGACGGACGTCGGCATGTACCCGGCGTCGGCGATCGTCTCCACGAAGAGGATCTTCGTGACGCCCTTGCGCTGGAACCTGGCCATGGTGGTGGACCCCTCGTCCTCACATGTGGTGTGGGTGCGGCCACCTGCGTGGTGGCGTCCGCGTGGGGTCCCGCCGCGGTGCGGTCGTGCGGCCTGACAGGGTCAGGCAGGGGTCAGGTCGAACTTGAACCTGATCACGTAATTGATGATGCCATCCGTGGGGTCGTTTGTTCCCCCCGGTTCGACGTCCACGGACCGGCACATGATGGAAACGCCGGGCACCGTGATGGGGCTGGTCCACTGCCCGGTCATTACGTCGCGGCCGAGGATGGCCTTCTTCGCCTTGTCGACGAGCCACTCGGCCTGGTCGACGCTGCCGGTGGAGCCGGGTCGGGCCGGGTCGGGCCCGGACACGCACGTCACCTGGTACACGAAGCTCGCGTCTTCGTTCTCGTCGGCGAGCGGTGCCCCGCTGACCGTGCCGTCGAGGCTGTACAGCACGTAGTACGGGGCCTTCGCCTCCGGCATTCGCCCGATACCGACGGGCATGCCGGTCCCGACCGCCAGAGCGGCGGCGAGGGCCTTCGTGAAGGGGCGGCGCTCGATCATCGGCCCCCCTCGTGTAGTTCGCGGCCATCGAGCGAGTTGTGCACGACGATCCAGTTCACTGACCCGTCGTCCCCCTTCTCAGGCCGGGTCTGTGGGCCGCACACGCAATCGGCTTGCCCGGTGGCGTCATGTTCGATCAGGTCACCGATGGGCTCTACGTGGTAGCTGCTCACCGGAGCACCTCCGCGACCGCGTACCGCATCTCCATCAGCAGCGTCGCCCCGATGAAGTCGATCGCCGGGCCGACATGCGGGAACGGGGGCTGGTGGTAGAGGCGTCCGAGGCTGTCCGTCATGCCCATGAACCCGAACTCCAGGCGGCGCCCTTGGGGGGCGTTGGTGCCGATGGTGCACATGGCCCCGTGCGGCAGGCGCCGCGTCTTCGTCTCCCACGAGTTGCGGTAGGCGCCGGTGATGACGTTCGGGCCCGGCCGGCCGGACGCGTTGCCCCTGATTCTGGCCCGGCCGACTTCCCCGGTGTGCTGGACGGCCCGGTGGATGGCGGGCCCGACCTGTTTCGCGGCGTGGTCGAGGCGGTCGGCGAGCTGTTCCGGTGTCATGCCGCTGCACCCCCTGCCGGTTCCTGGTTCTGGTCGAGGGGGGTGATGCGTACGACTTCGACGGTTCCGGCGCGTCCGGGGTCCTGGCACGTCCAGGACCGTCCGAGGAGCGCGGTCCGGGCGGTGTCGTGCACGGCGACGACAGTGACGATGGCGTCCTTAGGGGCGATGGGGGCGGCGAGGGGGGTGAGGAGCCGGTACCGGGACGTTGTCTCCTGCGTCCACGGCGTGAGGGCTCCGGGGGTCGCGGAGAGTTCCTGCGCGCTGCTGCCCTGCACCGCACCCGGGCCGTCGTACAGGACCTCGTCGGGCGGGTATTCGAGCTGCCCGGTGTCCTCGTTGAGGACCGGGTCTGCGGTGGAGGGGACGCTGATGCGGACGGTGTCGATGCAGATGTTGTCCTCGACCCAGGCGACGACTCCGGCGAGTGCCCCGTCGAGCCCGGCCATCAGTTCCTCCCCAGGGCCCAGTCGGCGAGCTGCCGCAGCATCGCGACGGTGAGTTCGTGACTGCTGCCGTCGAGGTCGTCACGCTCCAGCGCGACCCGTTCCAAGGCCCCCGGGTCGATCCCTTGGAGGAATGCGGCCACGGCCTGCCCAGCGTCCTGGCCAGGGTCGGCGACGGCGACGCGGGCAAGGCCCTGCCACTGAACGTGGTCGGGCTGCCGGGTGTGGAGGATCAGCGTCGGCAGGGCGGCCGCGACGTCGTGTTCCAGGACGTACCCGGTGACCTGGCCGGACGGAATCAGCTCCCCGTTCAGGCGGATCGCTGCCTGGCCGGGCTGGGCGTCGATGCTCACCCCGTATGCGGACGGCTCGGCGGGCTCGGTCATGACTTCTTCGCCTCCTCTTCGGCACGGCTGGCCTTCGCGGCAGACAGGTGACTCGCTCCGTTGGCGTACAGGCTCATCGCAGCCACCCACAGCACGGACTCCTTCCACCACAACAGGGTCGGGATGAGGAGCAGCACCCAGACGGCAACCATGACGTAGTGGAAGCGGGCGGCAGTCACGCTGCACTTCTTTCTCTGCACTGATCACAGGCGCAGGCAGCGTCAGAATCGATGGCGGTCATGCCGGGTCTCCGGATTCAATGTCGGTGCGGCCGTTGAGGTCAGGGCGGGGAATCCAGGCCCGTATGCAACCGTGGTGGGCAATGGGGTACATGGATGCTTCGTCGATGCTGCGGATCGTTCCGTCGGCGTGGTCCGTATCCGGATGTGAGACGAATCCGCACTCCGGTCCGTCTACGCACTGCATCCATTCGGCGTCCAGCTCCCACCGGGCGGTGTTGATCGCCCCAGCGTTCGCGGCGGTGACGCCCTGCCACATCAGGGCGGACCGGGCCCAGGACTCGACGGGGTGCCGGGACTGGTCGGCGTAGATGACCGTGGCCAGGGGGTGCTCGGCGGCGAGGCGGCGAGCGTTGATCCCGTCATGCTGGCGCCCGGCGGCGACTTCGCGGGCGGCATCCCGCGCAGCGCGGGCGAACGCCTGCGCGCGGCGGACGGCTTCCTCGACGCGGCGGATCAGGTCGACGTAGAACGTGGCGGTGATCGGGGTCAGGGCTGCCTGGTGGTCTGCTGTCCACTGGAACAGGGCCACGTCTCGCTGGGCGCGGCGCAGGGCATGCAAGGCGCCGTCCCGGTACGCGACCGGGAGATCGGTGGCCGCCCACCGCTCGATCAGGGCCCGGAGTTCGCGGTCGAATTTGGCGACCTGCTGGTTGAAGTCGGCGACTGCCGCCCGGATGCGTGGTGTGGCGCCGAGGCCGGGGCGGATGCGTTCCAGGGTGCGGAGCAAGGCGTCCTGGGCGATGGCCAGGGTGGCCCAGGTGCGGGTGAGGCGGGTCAGGAGCACGGCGATGAGCGCGAGGAGTTCCTGATGCTGGTCGGTTCGCTCGGCGACCGGGGTGGGGGTGGTCATCGGCGGGGCCGCTCGACGAGCTGAATCAGCCCGAACCCGTCGGCGCTGGTGTCGTCGTCGGCGGGGTCGTCGGGGGCTGGGGGTTCACCGGCGATGAGCGCGGCCAACTGCCGCTCGTACGCCTTGATGGTCTCCGTGTAGGACACGGACACGACGCCGGACACGGTCACCTTGTCGGGCTGACCGCGTAGTGCGGCAAGGCGTTCCCGGGTTACCTCGATCGCTACGGCGCGCCCGGACCGAAGCCGCGCGTACCGCAGATCCAGGTCGGCCGCATCGGTGGCCTTGCCCAGCTCGGAGAGCAGCCAGGCTCGTACGGCTGTGTCCACCAGGTCCTCCGGTCGGGTTGGGGCGGGGAAGGGGTGCAGGTGCGGGCCCGGCCTGGCGCCCCACCAGGGGCCGGGCCCGCCTCCGCTTATTGGCCGTCGGTGCCCTCAGCGGCGGCCGTCCGGCCCCGGGCCGGCTTACGGGCCGCGCGCTTGGCGGCCGGCTTGGTGTCGTCGGAGTCGTCGCCCTGGTCGGGCTGCTCGTCGTCGGACTGGAGGTCAGCGGTACCGTCCGGGGCGCCGCCATTGGCGCCGTCCTGGCCGGTGGCGCCGTCGCCGTTTCCCCCGCCGTCCTTCTCGCCGTCGCCAGCGAGGTGCTTCTTGACGGCGGCGGGCAGCTTCCCGCCCTCCCAGCACGCGGGGTTCGTCACCAGCACCGCGTACTGCGGTGCCGGGGTCTCTCCCGCGCGCAGGAGGATGTCCTGGTGCTTGGCCGGGTCCCTCACGAACACGGCTCGTGCGAGCTTGGCCATGGGTCAGTCCTCCGACAGCACCGTGGCGCTGATGTGGAAGTTGTTGACGTACAGGACCGGCATCGCAACCGCGTTGGCCGTGGTGGAGAACTGCACCGGGTTCTCCTTCTTCTCGTACGAGACGTACATGCCCGGCTCGCGAGACGCCTCCAGGCCCGGGTTCTCGTCCGTGTCGAGGTTGTCCTGCTCGGCGGTGACGCCGTACTGGGTCTGCGCCCACTGCTCCGGGTTCGGGGGGACCATGGCCCACAGGGACTCGGGGGTGGTGCGGACGTACTGGTCGTCGGACCAGACCTGCTCGTCGTAGATCTCGATCGGCGGCAGGTTCCAGCGGGCGCGGACGGCGTTGACGTCCGGCGGCGACAGGGTCGTGGAGGGGGTGGTGTCCGGGCTGGAGGAGTTCCAGAACGCGGTCCGGTACTCCAGGTTCGACGCCAGGACGGACGCGGCGCGCTCGGAGGTGATGACCCGGGCGGGCTTGGGGGCTCCGACGGACTTGAGGTAGCGGATCCATGCCTGCTCGTCGGTGAGCGGGGTTGCGCCGTCCTGGTCCCACGGGGTTGCGGCGACGGGCTTGTTCTCGTCGGGGACGTTCCAGTCGACGTCGAGCCAGTCGCCCATACCTCCGATGCCGGGGAGCTTGACGACGCCGGTGGTGAGAAGTTCGCCGGCTGCGATCTCCATGGCGCTCTTGATGGAGGTGAAGTGGCGTTCCAGGTCGTCGTAGAGCTGGTCGATGAACTCCTGATCGTCCGCGCCGCGGCGGGCGTTGAACAGGATGAGGGAAAGTTCCCCCATCTCCAGGGTCTGGCCGACCGGGGGCAGCATGCCCTCGTTGACGACTCGCTCGGCCTGCCGCTTCGCGAGGGCGTGCGGGGTGTCGAAGGCCCGGAACTTCGCGGCGTTGATGCGCCGCTTGTTCGACTCGATGCGGAACTTCGGCCCGTAGATCTTCCGCTCGGGGATGACGGACTGAGTGAGGGCGTAGTTGTTCGGGGTGGGGAGCCCGTTGATGTACGCGTTGATGTCTTCCGGCGTGACGTTCCGCAGGAGACGGTCGAGGGTGCTCATGGTCGGTCTCCTTGCTTACCGGTAGTGGATGCTGACGCCGGGCGCGACGCTGGTGACGTCGGTCGGGTCGAAGGGAATGGGGCACTTGTCGGCGAAGACCTCGCCGTGCCACAGGAGCGCCCCGGACGTCTTGGTGGAGCCGGGGGCGAACAGGGACTCGGTGGCGAGGAAGCCGGCGAGGACCTCGGTACCGTCGGACGCGGTCGCGGTCCCGCCGGCGGTGGCGGTGGCGATGGTGACGGCGGGGCTGGTGCCGCCGGTCAGGTTCGTCGCGGACGCGGTCATCGCGGCGACGTCGTCGCCCATGAACTGGCCGCCGAACGTCACGGCCATGGCCGTGCCCGGGTGGGGGCCGCCGGTGACGGTGAGGTCTCCGGCGTCGATGTTCGACAGGTTTTCCAGGGCAGTCTTCACCTGGGCGGCGGTCGCGTTGTACGGGATCGCCGCGGTGGTCTGCCCGGACCAGGTCAGGGTGTAGGTGCCGCCGGTGGGGGTGCCGGTGACGGTGACGGTCTGGACCTCGGACGTGGGCCCCGAGTAAGGGGCGTACAGGCCAGTCGCCTTGATCTTGCCGAGCGGAAGTCCGGACTTGATGACGTTCCGCGGCTGGAATGCGGTGCCGGGCTCGTAGTGAACCCCGGAGACGAACTTCGTCAGGTCCAGGGCGATGGTGTTGGCGTCGTGGACGCCGACGAGGGAGGCGAGCCACGGCCGGTCGGCGGTGGCTTCCTCGCTCGTGCGCATGGGCTGGAAGTCGTTCACTGCCCTCTCCTCAGGGTGGTGTGCGTGTTTCAGGCGGCGCCGGCTGGTGGCGCGTCCACGAGGAGAGGGGCGTGGTCCCGGGGTTTTGCGGGTGGTGCGGTCTAGGCGGCGTCGGCAGGGAGCTTCCCGCGGCGCTTGAGCATGGCGAGGCCGCGCTCGCCGGGCTTGGGCTGGTTGGCGCCGGGGCGCGGTACGCCTGCGGCGGGGAGCCCGGTGGGGGCCGGGGGTACGGCGGCGGGGTTGGGCTGCCTCGTTGTTCCGAAGAGTTCGGGTCGGCGCTGCTTGAGGGCGTCGGCGGCGGCCTGCACGTCCTCGTCGTCAGCGTCGTCGGCGACTCGGAGGAGTGCGGCGGCGTCGTCGAGGTCGTCGCCGGTTGCGCCGAGTCCTGCGAGGAGGGCGCGCCGGTTCGCGGTGCGCTCGCGGGCTTCGGCGGCCTTCTCGCGGGCTTCGGCTCGGGCTTCGCGGTCGGCGAGTTCGCGTTCCCGCTTCTGCTGCTCGCTCAGCTGGGCTTCCTTGGCCTTGCGGCCTTCCTCGATGAACGTCTTGGCGTCGTCGAGGTTCGAGAAGCCGAGGTCGGCGGCGACCTTTTCGAGTGCGGCCCGCGCACCGGCCCGTTCGCCCTGGGCCTTCTCCTTGGCTGCCAGGGCGATGAGTTCGTCCTGGGTGAAGGTGCGGGGCGTTGCGGGTGGGCCGGGCTTCGGGGGGTCCTGGGGGTTGGGGGTGCCACCGGCCGGCGGGTTTCCGCCGTCGTTGTAGAAGACGGACATGGCGGCTGCGCCGGTGTAGGGGTGCGCCCAGGCGGTGTTGTGCGGGGTGGGGCGGTGGAGCGTGGGGCGGCGCATGAGGGTACGTCCTCCCAAGGAGTTGTTGTCAGGCCCCGCGCCTGGGATCAAGGTAAGCACGGGTTGCGTCATTTGCTCCCCCCGGTCTTCCCCGACTGCGGTTCTTCCTGGTCATCGGCGGTGCCGTCGGCCGGGTTGGCGGGTGGCAGGTTGGGTTCGGGTGCGGCCGGGTCGGGGTTGATGTCAATGCCGAGGAAGTCTCCGACGGCTTCGGTGGACCCGGTGGCGTCGGCAAGGTTGCGAGCGGCTTCGAACTGGCGGGACTGAATGCGCTCGATCTCTTCGCCGATGTCATCGACGGGGTAGCCCGCTTCGACGAGGAGCCGGATACCGGTTTCGAGGGACATGACGCCGTCCTTGACGCCGTTCCTGACCTGTTCGAGGACGGCGGCCTTATCGGTGGGCTTGTATGTTCCCCAGGCAAGGTCGACGTCTACGACGGGCCCGGTCCAGTCGGGGTGCTGGAACGCCTTGTACAGGCGCTGGACCATCTTGAACAGGAGGCTGTACTTGCCGTCCCGGGCCAGGTGCATGGAGTCCAGGAGGGGTTCCATCGGCCCGTACGACAGGTCGATCGCGAACCCGGACGGGGCTTTCGTCGGGTCGAGGGCGCCGAGGGCGACGGCGGGCATGCGGGCGTTCAGGGACAGGCGGTCCTGGAGCTCGGTGGTTTTGTTGCGAAGCTCGGCGAGCTGCGGAGACGTGTCGACGGTGAAGAGCTTCCCACCCTCACCCAGTTCGATGACCATGCCGGGCTGGACCCGTATCCTCTTGTTCTCGCCGCGGCGGCTGCTCCTGTCCTTGGGGGCCACGATGCCGAGGATCGGTGCCCCCGTCGTCGCGGACGCCTGCGAGGAGTCGGTGTCGGTTCCCTGGAGCTCGTCGAACAGCTGGAGGAGCGGAGACAGGGACGACTCGCCCCAGTGCCCGTCCTCCGGGATCGTGTTCGGGACGTGCACGGCGGGGATGAAGTCAATCTGAAGGTCGAGGTGGTCGAGGATTTCGCCATCGTGGCGGGTGAGGAACGTGGCGTACCGGTAGTCGAGGTTGTGGACGTCCTGGTCGGCCTTGATGTCGTCGAGGTCCCACTCGGCATCTGTGAGGTAGCAGGTGACAGTGGACGGTTCGGTGTTCCACGGGTACAGGCGGCTGATCGTACCCGCGGCAGGGTCATAGACGTCGCCGCCGGTCATGAGCGGGGTCGCCCCGTCCACGTCGTAGGCGGGGACGCGGCCGGGGCGGGGCCCGTCCGTGCTGGACACGGTGCGGGTGCCGATGGGGCCGAGTTCGTAGGTGACGCGCCGCATCTTCGCCTTGGCCCCGGTCAGCGGGTCGGCGTCGATCTCCCATGCGAGGTGGATGCGGTCGGGGTAGTCGGCGCTGTCGCCGGCATTGTCGGGGAGGTCCGGGAAGTACAGCCCGGGGTCGATCACGGACAGGCGGGGCCGGCCCTTCGCGGCGTCGAGGCCGAGCAGGTAGACGGTGTCGCCCTCGCGGACGGCCTTGCGTTCTGCCTGCTGAAGCCGCAGCGGGAAGTGTTCGGCCTTGGCCCACGCCCGTAGCTTCTCCTGCACGTCGGCGGCGTGCCGGGCTTCCGGGGTAGCCTGGGTGCCGTCGGACGGTTCTGCGTCCTCCGCACCTGGCACGGTGATGGTCTGCTGCCGCCCGAGCATGTGCGAGGTGATCGACGCGACGAGCATCGCCGGATCACCGAACTCACGCCGCGCGGAGGCGTCCGTGTGGTCCTGAATCGATGCGACTTCCCACGCCTGGTTGTGGGCGTAGGCGGCGAACAGTGTGTACGCAGCGAGCCGGCGCCGGTCTTCCTTCGGGACCCAGGTCCGCATCGCATGGGGGAAGACGTTGCGGTTGGGCTGCTTGTACGCCGTGTCGGCGAAGGCGCTCTTGTAGTTGAGCGCACTCCACCGGTCGACGATGAATCGGGCAAGGCCCACCAGTCGCCCCTTCTGGACGGATCAGGCCCCGCGCCTTGTGATCAGGGTAGGGGGCGGGGCCCAATTCGTTGCCCCCGGTCAGCGACGGCCGGGCGGATCACCCCGCTCGTAGGTGTCCATCGTGGTCTCCAGCCCGTCGACTTCGGCGAGCTCCGTGAGGGCGTGAACGCAGGAGTCCATGCGGTCCGGGGAGTCCATACCGGGGACCCATGTGACCATCTGGCCTTCGAGCTTCGTGAACTGGCCGACGTGGTGGACGCGGCCCTGCCCGTACAGCTGGGCAATGGGCTCCGCGCGGAGCCTCTTCCCCTTCTTTGCGTTTACAGGGATGAGGCGCGGCATCAGCATCCGGCCCGTTACGCCCCGACGGGTGAGTTCCTGCCACGCCTGCTTGATGACCTGGGCGGTCATATCGCCGCCAAAGTTCGACTCGACGACGATGGCGTCGGCCTGCCAGTCGATCGCAAGCTGGCAGGCGACGATCCCCCACTCGTCCGCACCGAGGGATGCGGACTTGTCGTCGAGAACATAGAACTCGTCCCGCCGCTCCGGCCGGGAGTGGTGGGCTCCCTGGGACTCCACGAACGCGGACCCTGCCGCGGTGATTCCGACCTCGTCGTTGCTGTTCGTGCTGCCGCCCGCCGGGTCGACGGCGACCACGATGCGGTCCAGGTCGATCGACCGGAGAACGGACGTGCTGATGCGGTTGTCGTCGATCCAGGCTTGCGACCACACTCCGCCTTCCAATGGGCGCGGCTGCTGTTGGTACAGCGCCCACCAGACGCGCTCGCCCACCGCTCGGCGGGTTCGTTCCAGTTCATCGACGTCGTACTGTTCGGGCCATAGGGCGTCCCCGACTTTCCGGCCGAGTGGATCGTCGCCTGAGAGGGCCGTGGCCGGCAGGTCGATGAGGGTCCAGTTTTCGGGTTCGGTGGCCAGGATGCGTCCGGACAGGTCGTCTTCATGCCAGCGAGTGTTGATCAACACAATGGAGGCACCAGGGGCGCGGCGGGTATAGAAGACGGACTGGTACCACTCCCACTTCCGTTCGCGCTGGGTGGGGCTGTTGGCGTCCTCGCTGCCCTTGAATGGATCATCGATCACGCCGAGGTTAAATCCTTTACCATTCAACGAACCGCCGACGCCGGCCGTGACCATTCCGCCTCGGACGGAAGACCCGCGGGGCTGTTCGAGATCGAATCGGTTGGCGGCGCGTGACCCGTCGTCGAGACGTACTCCGAGGGTGTGGGTGTACTCGCGGAGCTGGTCGCGGACCCATCGGCCGTGGTCGTCTGCCAAGTCGGCGCCGTATGAGGCGAGCATGACGCGGTGGGTGGGGTGGCGGCGCAGGTACCAGAGGGGTCCCCATCGTGATGCGCGCTGCGATTTCCCGTGGCGAGGAGGGCAGGTGATCATTACCTGCATCCGTTCACCTGCGGCAATACGCATGAACACGTCATCGATCATGTCGAGGTGACGGGCCTGCTTCTCCCTCCCTTCCGTGAGGACTGCGGCTAGCGCTCCGGGCGAGCGATCCATGGCCATCTGTCGTTCCGCCCAGGAGAGGCGAAGGCGCAGCGCGGGGCTGGCCTGGCGGGCGATGTGCCGCCGCTCTCCTGCGGGCAGCGTCCGGTAGTGGGTGAGCAGCGCGTCCTCAAGAAGGTCGTCATTGATCGCTGTTGTCACCGGCATCCTCGTCTCGGCTCTCGCTCCCAGGGGTAGCGGAAGGGGCCCGGCCGGTAATGTTGATAAGGGCGTCGAGTTCGGCGAGAGTGCCCGAGCCGAGAGGAACGGCACCTCCGTCGGGGCCGGAAATCTCGGTCTTTACCGGTGCGTCGAGTCCGTTGAGTTTGGCTCGGCGGTCCATGAGGCGGAGGACGGTGTCAACGGCCTTGAGGTCGATCTCCTCGCCGATGATCTGCCGTTCCTTGTCGAAGACGGGGCTGGGGGTGGTGGCCTTGTCCCAGACGGCTTCGAGGAGGGCGTCGAGGCGTTCGTTCTCCTGCTGCCGGTACACGGACGCTTCGGCGGATTCGTTGTCGCGGGCTTCCTCGAGGGCGCGGACGAGGTCTTTGGAGGCGTGGCGGACGCTGCTGTAGCCGAGGGCGGTGATGCGGGGGTCGTCGTAGCGGACGCCTTCGCGTCGGAGGCGGATGAGGCCGGCGCGTCGTACGGCGATGGCGGCTTGGTCTGCTTTGGAGATGGTCATGGCGGTCGGGGCTCCCGCTGTGTGGTTGTCGGTCAGGCCCCGCGCCTGCTTTCGATGATCCCTGATGGTGGGGGGTTTCTTCCCCCTGCCCTTGTTGGGTGGGATGCTGCCCGGCATGAGACGCATGCGTGGGGTGGGGGTTGCGGCGGTGGCGGTGCTCGCGTTGGGGGTGGCTGGCTGCGGGTCGGATAGCGGCGGCAACGACGGCGGGAGCAAGGGGGCGTCAGCGTCGGCCACCCCTTCCCCGTCGGTCATGTCGGTGCGGGAGGCGTACGACGCGTACACGGCGGCTGCGGCCCCCGGGTGCGAGACGGCACCGGAGTGCCAGGACTTGGTGACGGCGAAGCTGAGGGCCGCGGTGGGGGTTCGTGAGGCGATGCGGGCGGTGGATGCGGCCCGGTTCGAGGAGCCGATCGGGTTCGTGAACGTGGCGGAGGAGCGGGCGGACCATTACGGGCGGGACAACCTGGGGGCGAAGGGGAACTCGTTCGCGGTGTCGGAGCCGTTGCAGCAGATGGTGGCGTGGTTCCGGGAGCATCCGGGGGTGTTGTAGACGTGGCGCAGCCCCCTGCCGGTTTCGGGTTCTGGTAGGGGGCTGCGTTGTGCCCGGGGTAGTCCGGGGGGCGGGTTTTTCCGGGCGGGTCTGTGTTACGGCCTGGTCGGGGAGTGGGCGCGGGGACACCGGGGCTCCCCGACCGGGCTGTGTTTCTAGCGTGGCGTACGAATCGGGGTTTGTCCGGGCTGCCCTTCCCCGGCTTTGGTGACGAGGTTGAGGGCGGCGGCCACAGTGTCGGAAAGGGTTTCGCGCACGGGTACGTTGTGGCAGTGGGCCACGTAGATCAGGTACCGGTTTCGTTCAGGTGCCGGGCAGTTGGGCGGGCAGCCGAGAACAGCACGTCCTGTGCCGACGTCGAGCCCGAACTCGACGTTGGTCGTGAACCCGGGCATCGTCGCCAGGTCCCGGGGAATCCAGAAGAGGATTGCGGTGGCGGCATTCCGGGCGGTGGTTTCCCACTCGACTTGGTCGTCGTAGTGCTCGGCGCGGATGCCGCCCCGGGATTCCGGTGTGAAGACGGTGAGCGGCTCCTCGCCGGCCCATTGCTCGGCGAGCTGGTTGAGTGCGGCTGGGCGCCAGGATTCGGTGTCGTCGCCGAGTCGAGGTGTCGGGCCGGCAAGGAACACTGCCGGACCTGTCACGGGTAGGTCTTCGCGCGCCCACACGATGCGCAGGTTGTCGGTCATCGGGCTTCCGCCTTTCGCGCGGCTTCCTGCTGCGGTGTCCATGGGAGGGGCAGGCCGTCGGCCTGGCGGCGCGGAAGCAGATGCAGATGAAGGTGGAAAACAGTCTGTGTCGCTTCTTCGCCGGCGCTTGTGATCAGGTTGCCCACGGTGAGGCCCAGTTCCTGGGCGAGTTCCGAGGCCCGTGTTGCCGTTGCCCCGGTGATGGCCGGGTTCTCGATCCAGTCAGCTACGTGGGTGCGTGGGATGACGAGGGCGTGGCCGTCGTTGACGCCGCCTCGGGGCTTGATGGCGATTGTGTCGTCCCATTCCCGCAGGATGGTGGCGGGTGCGGTTCCGGCGATGATGTCGCAGAACACGCAGTCGGGGCGGCGCGGGTGTTCGGTCATGGTTCTCCTGTTCAGGGCTCGGCGTAACGGGCTGTCGGTTCGGTCGGGGTCGAGGTAGGCGATGAGGTGCCGGCCGTCGGGGAGACGGCCGGCGACCGGCGTGCGGTGCTGGGTCACTTGGGGAGTTCGTTTCGGGTGTGGGCGATGACGCCGCGGTTGGTGGCGTGGATGGCGCGTTGGTCGACGTGGACGGTGCCGTTGTAGTGGTGGTGAACAGGGGTGGGTGCGGCTTCGACGACGGCCTTGGCCCGGCTGACGAGGCGGCTGATCGCGAGGACGAGGACGGTGGGGGCTCCGAACGCGATGGCGCAGACGGTGGGGTCGGCGTATCCGGAGGCGAGCATGACGAGGGACGCCCCCCCGCCGACCATGACGGTGGCTGCTCCCCCGGCAAGCATGAGGGCGCTGGCGTCGGTGGCGCGCTGAGACATTGGGGGCCGGCCGGGCTGGGGTACGGGTGGGGTGGTTCCGGTGGCGGGGAGCGGGGTGTCGTCGCGGTAGGCGGTGACCTGCCGGGCGGCAAGGATGTCCTCGACGGCGTTGATGAGGTCGAGGGCGGTGTCGGTGGGCTGCCCGGCCGTGGTGGTGGGCTGCTGCTCGGGCAGCTGCATGGTGGGTTTCCTTCGAAGGGGGTGTGGATTACCGGTTGGGGTGTCGAAGCAGGGCGGCGGTGCCGACAGTCACGGCGGTGGAGTAGACGGCCAGCGCAACGAGTAGGCGGGTGGCGTTGAGGTCTCCCGGCATGGCGATGAGGGTGAGCACGAGCAGCCCCAGAACGGCGGGGCCAATGATCAACACTTGGCGGAGGAAGGCGTAGCGGCCCATCGGGATTCCTTCAGGTGAGGGCCGCCCGCGGGATGCGGGCGGCCTGGGTGGTTA
Organism: Streptomyces sp. A1277; assembly: GCF_004795015.1. Taxonomy (GTDB): domain Bacteria; phylum Actinomycetota; class Actinomycetes; order Streptomycetales; family Streptomycetaceae; genus Streptomyces. The sequence goes on from NZ_SSBI01000042.1 coordinate 47,714, forward strand.
CTGGTCGGGGGTTTCAGTCCAGATGTAGGTGCCGCGACCGGGCTTGGTGATGTTGGGGTGGGTGGTGAACCAGTTCTGCATGGCGGTGTCGGAGGGGGGCTGCTCGCCGGGGTACTGGGATTCGAGGCGGGCCCGGATGTCGGCGATGGTGATGCCGTCGGTGCCGGCGTCCTTGACCCAGGTGGTGACTTCGTCGCGGCGGGGGTGGCGGCGGTCCTTCTTGGTGGGCTTGGTCAGGTTGACGGCGGCCTGCCGGGTCAGGTTCTCGGCCTCGGCGAACATCCGTTCCAGGGCGGCCGGGTCGAGGTCGGCTTCGGTGCGCTGCTTGGGCTGGGCGTTGTACTGCTTGGCGCGTTCGAGGTAGGAGTCGATGGAGGGCAGGGGGGCGATGGTGCCGGTGGCTGCGGACGGGGAGGGTGCGCGCCGAGTGGGCTGGTTGGGCGCCTGAGCCGGTTCGGAGTTGTTGCTGTTCGGGGTGGGCAGGCCGAGGGCGTCGAGGAGCCAGCCGGTGCGGTCGGCTTCCCAGCGGGTGTGATAACCGAAGGGGGTGGCGTCTTCCTGGGACTTCTTGTCGAGGTCGGGGCGGATGTCCCAGCGTTCGACGGCTTTCTCCTCGATGACGCGGGCTTCGGTGCCGTCGGGGTGTTCGTCGTCGTCGTAGATGAAGTAGCCCTTGAGCTTTTCGGGGCCCATGCCGGTCTTGGAGCGCTGCTCGTCGAGGACGTAGAAGGCGCCGTTGCCGGGGAGCTTCGACAGGTCGACGCGCTGGTAGTAGTCGGGGAAAACGAACTGGCCTTCGGCGCGCTTGGGGAAGCGGCCGCCGATGACGGTGTCGTACTGGGACATGACTTCGCCGCCGCCGGTGTTGGGGCCGGTGCCGCGCTGGGCTGCGTCGATGTAGTCGACGGCGGCTTTGCGGCCCTTCTTGATGCCGCGGACCTTTTCCTGGATCGCGGCGGGGACACGGGACATCAGTTCGGGGTTTTCGTCGGTGATGACGATGAGGGCGGGGGTGTCGGCGGTGGGGCGGATCTTCCCGCCGGGCATGCGGCGGGCCCGGCCGTCGGCGACGGCGACGGATGCTCCGAGGAGCTGGACGGCTTCTTCGACGGAGGTGGCGACCCAGTCGAGGATGGGGCGGTCGATGAGCCGGCCGTGCTGGTCCTTCCACTGCTCGGCCCAGGGGCGCAGCCACCGCTTTGCCGTGTTCCCTTCGGCCATGTCGATCATCCAGATGACGGCGTCGGTGCAGCGGGTGATGACGCTGATGATGCAGTGGAGGAGGACTGACTTGCCGCTGCCCTTTTTCCCGGCGATGAACACGGAGTTCTGCCGGAATTTGATCTCGAAGGGTTCGCCGGATTCGAGGACGCCGAGGGTGAGGGGTTCGGTGATGGTGAGGGGGTGGGCGTCGGCGGGCAAATTCACGGCTTCGGCAAGGACTTCGCGGGTGGAGACGTGAAGGACGGCTTCGGAGGCGAGGCCGCTGTCGGCGGGGCGCAGGTCGAGGGCGCCTGCCCGCAGGTCGCCCTTCCTCGTTTCGATCATGGGGAGGAGGGCGAGGAGCTGCGCGTAGGGGGTGCTGGTGAGTTCGAGGTCGATGGCGTAGCCGCTGCGGGTGGTGCGGGTGTCGTGGACCTTGACGCCGCGGGCGCCGACCTTCTCGAACAGGTTTTCCCAGCCAATGCCGTCGACGGGCTGGTCCTGCTTGGCTTCCTCGGCCCACTGGGCGGCGATGATCTCGTTGCGGAGGTAGCGGTCGATGGCGTAGCCGGGGGTGATCGCGGCGGTGGCGAGGGCGATCGTGGCGCCGGAGGCCATGGTCCAGGGGGAGTCGTAGGCGGTCCAGGTGAGCCAGGCGTAGGTGGCGGTGGTCCAGGTAGCGGTGAACGCGGTGTGGAAGAGGCGGGCGGGCCGGGTCTGGTGGCGGGTGCGGAACCAGCGGGATGCGGCGGCGGTGACGATGCCGGCGACCGAGCCGAGTCCCATGAGGGTAAGGGGAAGGCCGGTGCCGTCGGTGGTGAGGTCCATGAGTAGGCCGCCGGCGTACACGGTGGCCGCGGTGTAGAGCGGCGTGCTGACGGTGCCGTGCCGCCACGGGATCGGCTCGTGGTTGCGGGGGCGGTCGAACATGGACACGGGTCGGGCTCCTTCGTGTTGGGTGTCGGGGTGCTGGTCTGGCCGGCTGACCCCATGGGGGGGTGGGGCCAGCCGGTAGTGCATGGGCGGGGTGATCAGTCCTGGAAGTTCTGGCCGATGTCCCACTTCGCGGCTTGCGGGGTGGGGTTTTCCAGGTTTTCGAGCTGGTCGGCGTGGACCATGCGGAACAGGACAGGAATCGCGTCGAGGCGTTCGGCGAGGCTGTATCCGTAGGAGGCGGTGTCGTCGTAGGCGTCGCTGATGACGGGGTTCACGGCGAAGTTCTCGCGGGTGGATTCGGCGGCGGCCTGGATGACCTGGCTGATTGCGGACTGGATGTCGGACAGCTGCCGGATTGTGGCTTCGTAGCCGTGCATGTTGTCGGACGGGTTGATGAGGAGCATGATCCCGGCGGCGCGGACGGCGTCGGCGGCGTGCATGAGCGGCATCGCTCCGGACAGGTCGGACGACATGGTGGTTCCCTTCGAGGCTGTGCTGGCCGGGCTGTTGATGGTGGCGCGGCGGTTGTTGCGGGCGACGGCGGTGGCGACGGCCATGGGTGAGACGGGCTTGAGTTTCGGTTCGCCCTGCCGGGTCGTGTTGCGGTACATCCACAGGTTCAGCCAGTTCCAGGACCCGGTGGCGTGGATGAGTCGGGCGACTGGAGTGGTGATGGCGTGGGCGAGCTTGAGGAGGGGGCGGGCCCAGTTCGGGCCGAGGTCGGTGTAGCGGATGCTGCCGAGGACCATGTGGGCTCGGGTGAAGATCTGGGTGCCGATGCGCCAGGTGTGGGCTGCCGCCCGGGAGACGGGGGTGGTGATCCGGTGGGTGGTGGTGCGGATGCGGTTCGCCGCGTTCTTGATGCGGAGCATTCGCAGCCGGCGCAGGTCGGACCGGGACTCTTTGAGTTCGGCCTTGTTCTGCTGGTGCTCCTTGATCTGCTCGACCTTGGTGCTGGCCTTGTGGAGGCGGTCCTTCGTACGTCGGTGGTGTCGGGGGCCTTCCTCCATTTTCCGCTGCTTCGCCGTGGTGCGGACGGTTTTGCCGAGGTCGGTGGCGGCCTGGCTGTTGCGCTTCGCGGCGCGTTCGTGGGCCCGGTTCTGCTTCTTCTCGGACTTGCTGAGCGGCCGGGTCGGGGTTTCGTGCTTGGGCCCGTTCTTGAACGCCTTCAGCCCCGTTGTCGCGCTTCCCGCCGTCGAGCTGGGCGTGGTGGTCTTGCGGTCGCGGATGCGTCCGAGGTGACCGGCTGACGTCTTCGGGCTGTTGCCGGTTCCGGGCCGGTTGAGACGGCTGCCGGGCTTGTTACCAGCCGACCCGGGACCGGTGGCCGGGCCGCGGCGGGTCTGCTTCGGCATCTGGTTCTTCGCCCCGTCGCGGCCTGCCCCGGCGGCGGGGACCGGGTTCGCCGTCTTCGGCTTGGCCGGGCCGGGGGTGGGGCGCTTCGGTGTGTTGAGCCCGGCCGGCTTCAGCGCAGTGCTGGAACCTCCTCGACCGCAACCGGATGAGCGGAACGCCGCCCTGGCGGACGGGCCCTTCCCGTTCCGGGGTGCGGGCCCGATGTCGCCGCCGGCCTTCGGTGTGCGGCTGGACCCCCCGAACAGGGAACTGCCCGCCCCGTTCCTGCGGTGCCGGCCGCCACTTCCCGGGCCTCCTCCCCCGCCGCTGACGTTCCGCAGGGCGTTCTTCCTCGCGCTCCGCACGGAACGGGTCCCGCGGCGGGTCTTCGCGACGAGTGCGGCTGACGCGGCCAAGGCGCACGCGATGACTCCGGCGATGACGGCGGGCAGGCCGTACTGGTGGGTGAGCCAGCACAGGCTGATGAGGGCGGTGAGTGCGGCGCCGGGGATGACGACGCCGGCGAGGGTTCCGTCCGCGGGGGTGCCTGGCGGGGTGGGGGCGGTCTTTTTCGTCTTCTTCGGCGCTGCTTGCTCGGGGGTGGCCGGGGCGGGTGCGGGGGCGGTGGTGGTGGCACCGGCCGGGCTCTGGGCGGGTGCCAGGTTGAAGCTGTCGGTGCTCACGGTCGGGGGTCCTTCCGGCGAATCATGGTTACGGATTGTGCTTGCGGGTGGTGGGTCGGGTTTCCAACGTCAATCCCAACTCCAACGCCAACCAACTTGATAGGCGCTGTTCAGGGGCCTGTTTTCAGGTGCTGGGCGGGGAAATCGGGGTGTGGGGGTTGAGGTTGGCCTTGGTGTTGGTGTTGGCCTTGCCATCCCGTAAGTCACGTTCCGTGAGCATCGGGGCGAGGGGCTCTACCGGGTCGGGCATGTCGTTCGGGTACCGGTGGGGCAGGCCCTGGATGTGGTGGAGGGCCGCGGCCAGCTCCTCCCAGACCTCCCGCACGTCGAGAAGCTGGTACTGCTCGTCGGTGGCCGGGAGGCCGTGCCGGCGGGTCTCGGGGGTGAGGTGAAGGGTCACAGGTAGCCCCCGTTAGTGGTGTCGCGCTGCTTGATGCGGGAGAGGACCGTGCGCACGTATCCGGCGTCCGCTTCGATGCCGTGACTCGCAAGGCGCTTCACGATCTGCGGCGCTGAAGCGTTGGGCTCCGCCGCACGGACGATACGGACCGCTTCGGCCTTCGATACGCCCTGAAGCGGCAGCGCGTCACTGTCGCGCATCAGGGGCGCTTCACGGGTGATGCGGGGCGCTTCGGCCGGGACGAGTGGCACGCGCGTCTCGGGCGCATCATGCTGCTCATCTGCGGTTTCACCGACCGCTTCAGTGTGCATCATCAGGGCGGGTGCGGCGGTCAGCTCCATGGGGCGGCGCCTCTGAAGCTCCCGCGTCCGGTCCTGACGTGTCACTTCAATGTCGAAGTCCGTGGAGACTTCCGCGATGAGGAGTTCAGCGCGCATCGTGCGGCGCCTCATCTCTGCGGCGTGCTGCGCCTCCTCGAAGACGAGGCTGCGTTCCATGTCGGCGAGGGTGGCCTTCTCCTCGTCGGTCAGTGCGGCGGGGTCGCGCATGTCGGCGAGGGCCAGGGCCCAGACGACCTTCGAGCCGAGGGGCAGGAACGGGCCGGCGTAGGCCATGGCGAGGTTGTTGTCGGCAACGCCGTGCCAGACGAGGAAGGTGGCGACGGCAAGGAGGGCTGCCCAGCCGAACAGGGCGACGGGCCAGCGCCTACCGGCGAGACGGACGCCGCGATACTCGGCGTAGATCACGGATCCCCAGACGGCGTCGGCGCAGACGGCGACAGTGACTCCGGCGGGGCCGGCGCCGAGGAGGTCGAACAGGCTCCATGTCGTCCAGATGAGGGAACCGAAGGACAGGAGGGCGGCGAGCTTGATGAGGGGGGACGTCTTGGTGGTCGTGTTCACTGGCCCTCTTCCTTTCGGGCGATTCGGTTCTGGTCAGCGATGAAGTTGATGAGGGCGCCTTCGTAGGCGAACCACTCGGTGTTGCCGACGCGCAGGTCGGTGAACTGCTTGTGGAGTTCACGTTCGCGGGGTTGGCCGCCGTCGAGGAGGAGAGCGACGTTCTCTGCGCGGAGAGCGAGGGTGCGGATTCGGCGCTTCAGGTCGGTGGTGGTGCCGATCTTGAGGCGGTTGCCGTTGCGGATGAAGTAGACAAGCGGTGCGTGCTTGCGGGCCGGGATCTGCCAGCGCACGTCCGGCTCGTCGTGAACGGTCGGCGCGGTGGAGGGCTCGGGCTCGGTCAGCTGGTAGCCGAGGCTTTCCAAGACGGCACTCAGACGTTGTCGGCGCAGTTCCTTCTGGCTGGCGTCGTGGATGGCGGCGGCCTTCTGGTCTTCGCGCGCCTGAAGGGCGTCGATGACTGCCTGGTCCTCGGCGGGTAGGAAGCGGCTGCGCATCCACGCCCTCCAAGTGGCGGCGGCGTTGAAGGCGAAGAGGGCCAGGGCGAACCAGTAGCCAATCCGGTTGGGGTACGTGGAAGCGGAAAGGGCCGCTACGAACAACACGGCGAGGTGAGCGAAGACGCTCATGTTCTGGTTCGCCCGGTGGGCGCGGCGGTCGTAGAAGCTCTTCTGCTCCTCACGAAGGCTGATCAGCCACAGGGGCGCTATCGAGGCCGCGAAGACGCCGAGGAAGGTCGTGTTCAGTGGTTCGTCGGACCACATCCGCGCCCATATCGGCGACCCCGCCGTGATGACGGCGTAGACGAAGAGCGCGACCAGCTGCGCGAACCAGGTGTACGCGAGGAGCAGGCGGTCCACGATTCGGGCGGCGTTTCCGGTCGGCCGCGGGATGGCGGTCATGGGCGGGCGAGTCCTTTCGGCGGGTCAGGCGGCGTGGGCGAGGAGCTGGCGGAGGCGGTCGGCGCTGGCCTTCGCCTTCTCGTGGCGGCGGTAGTTGGTGCCGGAGGCCCAGCGCTGGGAGCAGCGGGCGAAGTCGCGCTCGGGGTTGGGGTGGGCGAGGTGCTGCTCGTTGCGGCGGAGGACGTCGTACGTCTCGTGGTCGGTGGTGGTCCAGGTGGTGGGGTCGCCGTGCTGGTTGCGGAACTCGGTGGCGTTCATGGGGTGGTCCTCTCGTCGTTAGCGGATGGGGTCCGGGGTGGTCCGGTCCTCTCCACCGTCACCAGCCGGCGGGGCTGGGGGCGATGGGGCGGGCCAGCTCAGACGGTCCGGGTGGTGCGTCGGGCGGGAAGCCAGAAGCGGCGCTTCGGCTCCGGCCCGGGCTCGGCGTTGGGCTGCGCGGCGGGGGTGGGGGGCCGGGGAAGGGCCCGGCAGGTATCCGCGTGCTTCTGCGCCCAGTCGCGGGCGTTGCGGTCGCCCTGGTCCCGGTTCTGAAACTCGGTCACGCCGGGGCGGCTGTAGCTGGGGTAGCTGTCGGCCCAGGTGTGTGTGGTGGAGGTCTTGCAGCCGGTGCAGGTGGCGCGGGTCGTCTTCTTCTTGCCGTCGCTGGTCTCGTCCTCGTGCGTGAGGTCGACGGTGGCGTCGACGACGGTGAGGTAGCGGGCGATGACGCCCTCGGGCCAGGCGGTGGTGGTCTGGGTGGTCATGTCGGGTCCTTCCGGTGGTTGGGCCGGGTTAGTGGGCGCGGCGGCGGGTGGTGGTGCGGCGGATTCCGAACGGGCCGGGCAGGTTCATGGAGGTGGTGCGCCGGCCGGTGCTGGACCGCGTGTAGTGCGGGCCGCCCTTGAAGCCGAAGGTGACGGACTGGCTGCGGCGGTTGAGGTTGATGCGGACGCCGGGGAGGATCTGGAAGCTTTTGCGGAATGTGAGCGGCACGGTGGTCCTTTCGGGTGGGTGCTGGGGGTCCGGTCTGTCGGCTCGGCCGGACCCCCCGCGGGAGGGGTGATCAGTCGCCGTAGTTCTCGGGGAGCCCGTGGCGTCGCAGCCACTCCCCCTCGTAGTCGTTGCGGCCGACGGCCTCGAACGTGGCGCGGGCGTCGTTGACCTCGGCGTCGGTCATCTGGGGGGTGGACTTGTTGGCCCAGCTCTTGCCGGTGAGGTTGGGCCAGCGGTCGGCGGATCCCATGGCGGGTCCTTTCGGGGTCAGTGGTGGCTGATGGCTGCGGATGCTGCGGATGCGTGTTGGTGGATGCGCGGGTCGGTGAGGTCGAAGAGGGCGAGTTCGCCCTGGTGCTGGGTCTCCTTGCGCTGGGCGCGGGTGAGGGTGTGGAGGGCGGGGTTTGTGTGGGGGTTGGTGGCGTGGGTGATGAGCTGCCCGATTGCGGTGATGAGGTCGACGCCGGCTGATCCGGCGAGGACGGCGAGCAGGGTTTGGGTGGTGTCGGGGGTGAGGTCGCCTCGGGTGATGGCGTCTTGTGTGGTGCGGAGGCCGGTGAGGATGTGGTCGATGCCGGGAATCCAGTCGAGCCCGGCAAGGTCGTCGATGGTGTTGTCGAGGTCGGTGGCCGCGGCGGCGGCGAGGGCGTTCACTGCTCGGCCTGGTCGGTGAGTGCGGCGGCCTGGGCGGCTGCCGCCTGCGCGGCTTCGGCGGCCTGCTGTGCGGCGGCGATGCGTTCGGCGGCGAGGGCGTCAGCGGCCTGCTGCTCCTCGTACGGGCTGCTCACAGCTCCCCCGTCCACTCGCCGGTGACGAGCTGCTCGAACGCGGCGAGAGACGCTTCGGCGTCGGCGCTGGAGAACACGTCCGTCAGGTACGAGTCGGGGTCGACGTCGGCGAAGTGGTCCTCCAGGTCGGCGAGGGCGCGGGGGTCAAGACCGTCGATCGTGGTCCCGGCGTTGAACAGGTCGCGGTCCCGGTCGTGGAAGTCGGCCATCGCGGACACGGCCTGCACGGCGTGCTGCGCACCGGGGGTGGGGAGGATGGCGTCGCCGATGTAGTCGCCGTCAGCGGACCGGACCGTGATGCGGAGCCCGGCCGGCTGGGTGGGGTCGGCGAGGCGCTGGAGCTCGGCGAGGAAGCGCAGGGCGTGGAGGTCGTCGGGGCTCATGCCGCCACCGCCGTGCGGTTGACGCGGAGGCCCAGGGTCAGGCGGTCGCGGCGGCGGATGGACTCGCCGTAGACCGCGGCGCGGGCGGCGGCGTCCTCGGTGAGGGTGCGGCACCGGGTGCAGTGCCGGTCGTGCTCGGCCCGCGCGAGGTCGGTGTACGAGGCCGTCTTGCGGGGGTTACGGATGCGGCGCAGGGCCTCGTCCAGGTCCGGGTCGGAGTCGGCGGCCAGCGCGGTGAGCGCCTGGCGTGCCTGGCGGGTGGTGGGGGCGGTCCGGGTGCTGGTGCGGCTACGCTGATCCATGCGGATCGACCTCCTGGTTAGAGCAGGTGGGACACGGTCCGCCGGGTGTTGGAGCACCCGGCTTGCGGCCTCCGGGATACCCCGGGGGCCGTTTTGCTTACTGCTTTGACGCTGGGACCATTTACTCACCACAGAGACTAACTGTCAAGGCAATCTGCTGCTACGATGCAAGTGCCATGACAATAGAAGATGAGAGGAGGGCACACATGAACCAAGCTGAGATCATCAGTGAACTCACCGCGCGCATCGACCGCGGCGAGGAGAAGTACAAGTACGGCGAGCGCCTGCCATCCACGCGAGACCTGGCCCAGGAGTTCGAGAGCACCCAGCAGACCGTCTCCAGCGCGTTCTCTGTCATGGCCGGCATGGGCTTGGTCAGCGTGCGGCGCGGTTCCGGCGCGACCGTCATCGCTGGTAAGCCGGGGCGAATCAAGCTCGGCACTTACCGCTCTGCGAACCGCGAGATCGCCACCAGTGCTACCGCCTGGAAGCGGGACCACGGCAACGGCGCAAAGGAGGGGCCGACCCAGATCAACCACCTAGTCATCACAGAGGCCGACGCCGATACCGGCATCGAGGTCGGCGCCGAGGTGGTGGAGCGGATCAGGACCCGGTTCGACGGAGACGGCGCGCCGTGCCAGCACAAGCGGACACTAGTGACCGCGGAAGCTGCAACGCTTACCCCCGAGGGGTGGACGGGGCTGCCGCCGATGATGCGGGCTGGCGACGTTAAGCCCCCGAAGGGCCTGACGATCTCTAAGTGGCTCGGTATGGGCGTCGTGTTGGTCACGTACGACATGTGCGTGTCCATGGCTGCCGGTCCGGCTGCGGAGGCTCTGACCCTTCCGGAGGGGACGCCGACCCTGCGGATCGTGTCACGCGGTATGCGTGATGACGGCTCGGTGGCGTTCGCGACAGTCACAACGGCACCGATGCGGAGCACCGTGTCGCTGGAGATTCAGGAGAGTGACATCTGAACCACGAACGGCCGACCGGTCATCACCCGGCCGACCGCTCTATGCACCACCGGCCTGCGAGCCGGCAGCACTGACGCACCAACCCTCATCACTAAGGAAGGCCGTCGCCATGAGCGTACTTCTTCTGGGACATCGAAGTAATCACCCCTCCCCCAAGGGGGGCGAGTGACTGCCGAAGGCAGGTCCGACCTGCCCGTACTTGTCACTTTCAAGACCGGCGCCGAGCTGCTGGTCTCCGAAGGGATCTCCGCAAGCATCACCCCCGACGGTGTGCGGTACATCGCCCGGCAGGCGGACAACGGCTGGCCGTTCGGCGAAGGGCGACGCTACCCGTACCAAATGATCGGGAACGCCCGTGCGATGGCAACGCAACCGTTCTTGACGTACTTCCGCAAGCACCCGCCGAAGGGGCGCGGGCCGGCCAAGAGGCAGCACGTGCCGGGCGGCGAGTCGTGATGAGGTTACGTCCCGACATAGCCGCGGTTCGCGGTAGCCCTGGACATGCGAAAGGCCGGCGGGTTCGCAGCGCCCACCGGCCTTCCAAGCACAACAGCGGGTTCCCGCCCGCTGCAACAAGAACGTCCCGCACGTCTTCAGAGAACGAGGCCATTCATGGCATCCAGAGTAGCGGTAGTTGGCGTGACTCTCGCAAGCCCACGCAGCGTAATCATTCGTACGGCGGGGGTGACGGCGTGAACGAGCAGGCCAGAGGGTTCTCCGAGCATGGAGCTATTACCCGGGCTCAAGCGCCGGTCAGTGGCGTCTCGGTCCCGGCCCACATGGGTGTCGGCACGGACCTGGTGGACGGGCTCGACTACGTAGTTCTGCTTCAGGTCTTCTTCGACGTCGCTTCCGCCGCCGAGGTCACGCCCTTGAAGGTGTGGGAGCGGCTCAAGGAGCGCGGCATCCGGTCAACGAAGAACCGGGATGAACTCGTTGGCAGGAACTCTGTCTATGAGTCGTTCGCGCGGATCATCGCGGCCGGCTATCTGCTTCGTGTCGAACTGCCGAACGAGAAGCGTCCCGGTCGAAAAGGGCGGATCGCTTACAAGCTGTACGACAATCCGGCCTGGAACCCGGCCTGGCAGGCCCGCCACGTCGGCAGCGACCCCCTCGCACCCTCGGATGCGGCCTCGAAGGAACCGCAGGTGGGAACGCTTCCCGGAATCAGGGAAGCGGTGAACCGGGATGTTGAGAACGCCAAGAAATCCGCAGGTCAGAACGCTTCCCGGAACGAGGGAAGCGGTGTTGCCGGTTCCCTCGTTCCGGGAAGTGGTGGAAGGCGTGTTCCCGCAGGTCAGAATGCTTCCCCAGTTCCGGGAAGCGTTAAGGCGCCCCCCCCACACCCCCCGGGGGAGGTAGGAACTACCTCCCCCAGCCCCCACAAGAACGCGACTGCGTCGCGACGGAGCAAGCAGGCTGCGCCCGACGTCGCACCCGAGGCTGCCGCTACTGCTGCCAAGTTCCTCCGGAACCTCCCCGGCAAGTGGGCTGCCGGACTCCAGCGCGCCGAAAGCCTGGCCCCGTGGCTTGTCCGGAACGCGGAACTGACCGGGTGGGAACTCGACATGGCGTTGCGGATCTACCTGACGCATCAGGAAGACGGGCAGAAGCCGCCCACGAACTACGGCAACGTCCTCGGCTACCGGATCAAGAATATGCAGCCGCGCGAGGCAGTCATGGCTGCCGCTGCCGAGGAGAAGCAGGGCCAGGCTGCCGGGTCCAAGCCGTCCGCTTCCGGGATGCCCGAGTGGTGCGGTGAGTGCAACAACGGTGAACGGCCCGCCATGGTCTACATGCGCGTCGTGCCATCCACCGACCCGGACGACGACAGCGCCCCCCGCTGCCCCCGCTGCCACCCCGCGATGGCACGCCGCACCTGACCCCGCGCATGACCGCGGCGGCCGGTACATCCCTCGCCAGGGCCGGCCGCCGCTCCAACCCCGTGAAGGGCTGCACCGTGAGTATCCCGCACCAGACCACAGACGTCCTCTCCGCCGACCCGTACGACACCGAGGAGCCCTACGAGCCCCACCCCGGACCCAGTGGCCGAAGCCGCGGTGACCGCGTCCCCCCGTACGACCTGGATGCCGAACAGTCCGTCCTCGGCGGGATGCTGCTCTCCAAGGACGCAATCGGCGACGTAATCGAAGAACTCGCCGGCCCCGAGGACTTCTACCGACCGGCCCACCAGACGGTCTACAAGGCGATCCTGGAGCTTTACGCCAAGGGTGAGCCCGCCGACCCCATCACCGTCGCCGCCGAGCTCGTCAAGCGCGGCGAACTCGACAAGGTCGGTGGCGCCCCCTACCTCCACACCCTCGTCCAGTCCGTCCCCACCGCAGCGAACGCCGGGTACTACGCCGAGGGCGTGGCCGAGGCCGCCGTGTTCCGCCGCCTCGCCGAGGAAGGCACGAAGATCGCGCAGGCCGGGTACCGGGCCGAGGGTGAAGCCGCCGCCGCAGTCGACAGCGCTCAGACCGCTCTGCTGACGGTCCTGGGCGACCGGACCGGCCAGAGTGAAGCGCCGCCGCTCAGCGAGACCGCAGCCGCCATGCTGGACCGCATCGAGGCTAGGCAGGGCCGCCAAGGTGGGCTCGTCGGCCTCGCGACTGGCCTCATCGACCTCGACGCCCTCACGCAGGGCCTGCGCCCCGGCCAACTCGTCATCATCGCCGCACGGCCCGCCATGGGGAAGTCAACCCTCGCCGTGGACTTCGCCCGTAAGTGCTCCATCGACAACAAGATCCCGTCCGTGCTGTTCTCCCTGGAGATGGGCCGCGACGACATCGAAGAGCGCATTCTGTCCGCAACCGCCCGGGTCGCCCTCCACCACATTCAGTCCGGGAACGTCACCGAAGACGACTGGGGGCGCATCGCCCGAAAGATGCCCGAGATCAGCGAAGCGCCGCTGTTCATCGACGACAGCTCGGAGAAGCCGAGCTACATGGAGATCGCGGCCAAGACCCGCCGCTACGTACAGAAGCACGGCGTGAAGCTGATCATCATCGACTACATCCAGCTCATGAAGTCCGGCAGCAAGGCAGAGAGCCGGCAGCAGGAGGTCGCCGACATCTCCCGGAACCTGAAGCTTCTTGGTAAGAGCCTCGGCGTGCCTGTCATCGCCCTGTCGCAGCTCAACCGCGGCCCGGAGCAGCGCACCGACAAGAAGCCGATGATGTCCGACCTTCGCGAGTCCGGAGCCATCGAACAGGACGCCGACATCGTGATCCTTCTCCACCGCGAGGACGCCTACGAGAAGGAATCCCCGCGCGCCGGCGAAGCCGACCTTATCGTGGCAAAGCACCGAAACGGGGCGACCGCCACAATTACCGTTGCGTTCCAGGGGCACTACGCCCGGTTCGTCGACATGGGCCAGACCTGATGGCCGTCAGCACCAACACCGAAGAACTCACCAACCAGCAGGGGGACGCGTTGACCATTCAGGAAGCACCTGTCACGGACACCGCCGACGGCGACGGCCAGCAGGAACCGATCAGCCTGCACCACTCGCTCGAATCCGCACTCGACCACGTCGAAAGCGCAGCCCTCGTCGAAAGAGGGGCGACGGGCATCTCCACGGGCTTCCGAGACCTGGACTGGGTTACCACTGGACTGCACCCCGGAACGCTGACCGTCCTGGCGTCACGGCCGGCAGTAGGGCGTACAACCCTGCTCAACTCAATCTGCCAGCAGGCAGGCATCGTGGACAAGTGCCCTCTGCTGCACGTCAGCCTTGAGTCCTCCATCGAAGAGACCACCCTCCGATTCCTTGCCAGCGCAGGACGGATTCCCCTGCACCATCTGCGGGCCGGAACGCTGGATGAGACGCTGCGCCCCCGCCTAGACCGAGTCGTTCCGAGGCTGGCAGAAGGAAGGATGCACCTCTGGGCTCCAGCGCAGGTCACCTTTGACCAGCTCGCAGAGAGAGCGCGACGCTACCGGGACCTGTTCGGGATCAAGCTGATTGCCGTCGACGGAATCCAGGACATCCGACCACGCAAGCGCAACGACCTGCGCGAGCGCGAAGTCGGAGACGTGGCGAGGGACCTCAAGTCGTTGGCCCGTGAACTCGGGGTAGCGGTGCTGGCGACCGCCCATCTGAACCGCGCCCCGGAACAGCGAGTTGACCGGACGCCAGCAATCGACGACCTTCGAGAGTCCGGCGCCATCACGTTCGCCGCCGACACCATCATCCTGATCCATCGACCGGACGCGTACGTGAAAGATCACCCGCGGATGGGTGAAGCCGATCTGTTGGTCGCCAAGCATCGAGAGGGTCCGACAGTGACACTCCTGACGGCCTTCCAGGGCCACTACAGCAGGTTCGTCGATATGGCCACGACCTGACACCCTGTCCGGCTGTCCGGGGCGGGCCTTCACGGGCCAGCCCCGGACTTCACCGCACGCCCCTGGGGGGGATCATGACCGACGAGAACAGCGAGCAGCCGGCCGAGTCGCCACAGAAGTCTGTGCGGCAGCGCGTCACCGACCGCTGGAACAGTCTCAACATCGCCGGGAAAGCCTTCGTGGTCGGCGGGGTCGTCATCACCGTCGTCGTCGGACTCATCCTGCTTGCGAACGCCGCCTCCTCGGACGAGAACGAGCCAGATGACACCGACTACCCCGACGACAGCACCCCCGTAGCTGAGGAACCCAGTCGCCAGTACGTCACCCAAGGGGTGAACGTCCTGTACACCCGGTGCAGCCACAGCGGGTGCCAGAAGAAGATGGACCCCCGGATCATCGGGCACGACTGCTGCGGCCGGTGCCAGACCAGCAAAGTTCGGGACTGCCAGGAAGCCGCGGACCGCGCCTATCAGGGTCCCGGCGGGTTCCGTCACAACTACTTCGAAGGCGCCCTGTTTCCCGGCGTCTGCACAGCATGCGGTGAACCACCCGAAGGGCACTGGGTGCTTGACGGGGCGGCGACACGGCCCCTCTGACCCCGACGCGTGGCCACGTCAGCGCCCCCAGCCTCGTTCGGGTTGGGGGCGCCGTGTTCTCTGACGGTCAGTAGGGCATCGTGCCGATGAGGGTGTCCATCGCCGTGTTCACGGCCGCGCGTCGCTGGGCCAGGGACATCCGCTCGCACTCCCGGAACATGGCGTCGTTCTCCCCGTCCAGGCCGACCCGTGCCAGTCGCCGGAACTCCGGACTGGAGGTGCTACCTGGGGCGTGCTCGTCCGTCATCGACTGCGGCAGCCCACCGAACATGCCGTGGATCGCCACACACGCCAGCTCAACAGTGCGCGCCGACGTAGCCGGGTCCTCGACCATGAACGTCAGCAGCGGGTCCTGGCACGTTGTACAGCCGTCGTACGCCGCGGCAACCAGGTCTCCCAGCAGCTTGTGGTCCACGGGCCGACCGTTTGGGTCGGTGAAGTCGGCGATATCGAACCCGTCGTGCGTATGTGCTGCTGGGCCCGTTACTTGATCACGATCCGGACCCATTGGCCGTTGCCGGCGAGGCTTGCCCGGCTTGTCGCGCCCCATAACCGCTCCTTCGCATCCGGTGGAGGTCTCCCCAGCCCTAACGGTTCGGCTTCGGTCAAGTCACCCCACCGGTGTCGGTGCTCGCTGCCACACTGGGCTGGAGACCCTGCACCGAGGAGACCGTCGTGGTGAAGCAATACGAGACCATTCCCCTGGACCCCGAACGGGCCGAGAACGTCCATTACGCCACCGACAACCGCATCCGCGCCCTCGCCCAGGCCGTGTGGTGCATGCGCACCGGGAAGACCCGTCAGGACTGGCTGAACCTCGGCAAGGACCACCCTGGCACCCTCATCCCAGAAGCTCGGGAATGGGTGCGCGCCGCGGTCGCCGCCAGCATTCTCGAACCCCCGGAGCGGGACCTGGAGGCGGACAGGGCGTACGAGGAGATGCAGGCGCGGAGGGCGACCCGGTGACCGGGCAGGACCGCTGCGGTGCCGCCCACCCCGAGGACCCCACCCCCTGCACCATCCCTCAGGACGCTGTGACCGTCCTCGACGGGCACGGTGGGGCTGTGCCCGGGTGCGAACACCACGGGGCACGCATGGCCGCCTCCCTCAACGGTGCCCGTATCGAGCCCGGCAGTGTCGTCGGGGCGGCGACCCGTGCCCTCACCGCCGCCGACAGGCTGCGCCCGTACTGCTGGGACACGACCAGCCCCCGCACACGCCCAGACCAGCTGTCGCACGCCGAGAACCGGGCCGCCACGACCACCCCCTAGACGTACACCACACGCAGTAAAGCCCCCAGCACCGCGAAGATGCCGGGGGCTTCCGTGTGCCCACGGTCAGAGGTCGATGACAGCCCACAGGCGGCGCCCGCCCGGCCCGGCATCTGTCCCGCACCCCGCGACCGGGCGGTGCTCGGCAACCCGGTGCAGGACGCCCTCCCCTGCCCCGTCAGGACTGTCGGCGAGGCCGGGGCAGTGGGAGAAGGCGAGGATGCAGGCTTGCCCGTCCTGATCGGACAGGTGCACGGACACCCGGGTGCCACCGTCCGCGGCCGCCGTATCGACAAGGAGCTTGGTGACCGCCTCGACCGCGTCCAGCACCAACACCCCCGGCCGGTACCCCCACGCCGCGAGCTGGGCCACGACCGCGGCCCTGGCTTTGCCTGCCGCCCACCGGTTCGACGCGTACACCCAGTTCCTGCCGCGCCGGTTCCGCATAGTCGCCCGGTGCCGGGACGTCGGCAGCACCGTGCCGGCCGGGACTGTTCCGGGCTCATTGAGGGTGTCCGGACCGCTGTACACGCCCTGTCCGTTCGGGTCCGGTCGCGGCGGTGACGGGGGCTTCTTCGGCGGTGGTGGGGTTTTCGGCGGGTACGACGGTGGGGTCGGGGCCTGGTCGGCGTCCAGGGGCTGCGGCACGGGCTCTCCCGGGAGGGCTGGGGCGGTAGGCGCGGCGTGGCGCCCAGGCGTTCAGCGTAGGCGCGGGCGGTGCTGGCCGGGGGCCGGTTGAGTCGGATCAGGCCCGAAGTGGGTGGAGGTGAGGAAACATCACACTTCAACACCGGAATCGCCATAGCATACACCATGCCCATTCCGGTAGTCTGGGCGTCTCGGGTTGACCGGGGGCAGCAAGCGAGCCAAACAGGCCCACTCTGGAAACAGCCCCTTCCCCGACCACCACATCAACGGGCAGACCAAAATGCCCCTCGTCCACCACCAAACCACCCTCTGGCCCCTGTGACCGCGAAGGAGAACACCGTGACCTACCACTCGGACATGAACGCGATCGAGGTTGACGAGGCCGACGGCCACCCGAGCCAGGCCAACAGCCCGAGCCCGTGCACCTGCGACGACGAGGGCACGCTCGTGTCCGTCGACATGGGCCCCGAGGACGGCGGCGTCATCGACATGTGCGTCGGCTGCTACGACACCATGCAGGCCAAGGACGGCCGCTGATGCTGACCGGCCCCATACCTACCGGCCTCTGCCCCGCCCACCAGGACATCGCCCTCAAGTGGCGAAACAACCACTACGACCGCCACGACCCCAGCGAGTGGCCGTGCGGAATGTCCTCCACCTTCCGCGTACTCCTCATGGACTTCCGCACCTCCCACGAGGAACGCGAGCAGCAGTTCGACGAGAAGAACCAGCAGCAGATCGACTTGACGGCCCGAATCTGCCGTTCCGGTCGCTCACCCCAGTGCACGCCGCGCCCCGCGGACGAGGCCGCATGACCCGCCCCCGCCGACACAACGTCCACCAGACCCGCACCGCCGCCCACGCCGCCAACCAGTCGACCATCACCCCGAGGAGCGCCTGATGCCTACGACCACCGCCCAGATCACCTGCACCGGTGACGACGACTGCACCGCCTTCGCGATCAGCGCCGCCTTCCAGCCCGTCAGTCGGGAGGAGCAGACGGCCAAGCTTCGCGCCCAGCTGACCGAGGACGGGTGGGACTGCGGCGCGGCCGGCGACCTCTGCCCCAACTGCAAGGGCGACGAGCCGGGGATGTGCCCGGCCTGTGACACCGCGGAGATCGAACGCTGCGTCGCCTGCGGCCTGTGCCGGTGCGACACGCACGAGACCTGCACCCGTCCCGCCCCGTGACCGCGCAGTACGCCCCGGCCGGGACTCAGCCGGCCGGGGTGCCCGCCCAGTATCCCGCGACCCCGAAGGAGCCCACCATGACCGACCTGCACCTGATCATCACCCCGCCCGAGCCCGGCGACTGGCACGGCCGGTTGGACGTTCTCGAAGCACTCGAAGCGGCGGGCTGGGTCGGCGACGCCGAGATGCCGCTCGACATCGTCCGGCACCCGTCCGGCGCCGTCTGGGCCGTCACCAACGAGTGCGACGACTCCGCGATGGACTGCCCGAACGGTGCCGTCATCGAGTTCCCCAGCGACGTCCCGAGCGTCGTGATCATCGCCGCCTGCCTGGCCGCCACCCACCCCACCCAGTGACACAGCAGTACGCCCGCCCCGGCCGTTACCCGGGGCGGGCGCCCGCCCAGCATCCCACCCGAAGGAGCACCATGACCGACCAGCCCGAGTTCCAGCCGTGCCGCACGACCCGCCACTGTGCAACCCACGACTGGTGCCACCGCTGCGACCCCGAGTTCTCCGCCGTTATGGACCGCGTGAACGGGGCGATCCAGCACACCGACCCCGATAGCCAGCACTGGGGCCCGCTGTACGGGGCCATCGCCTCGTTCCCCCACGCCGCCCCCGCCCCGACCGAGGAGCCGAAGTGACGGGGTCAGAGACGGGTCACACGGCTCGGGTGCTGCAACCGGATTCCTTCCAGCCTTCGTACTGCCCACCCCCACCCAGCAGCATCGAACGCCCGCACCACATGCGCCTCAACGACCTCACGGTGAATGGCGCTGCGGTCCGCGACCCGGACCACACACCCGCCCGTCACAAAGGCCACCGTGATGTCCACCTGCGGCACGTCAACGCCCGCGTCTCGTACAGCCCGAAGAGCAGCGTCCAGCGGCTCAGCCGCATCCCGAATCAGATCAGCAGTCATGGGCCCGATCTTCTCCTAGCCGGTGCACCGTCGGGCCCGAAACAGCCAGAACCCGCCCCGACCGAGGAGCCGACCCGATGACCCAGCCCACCCGCATGGCCCGTCTCCTGGACGCGGTCACCCACACCGGCCCCGGCTACAACCTCACCCCCGCCACGGAACACCCGATGACCGAGCGCGTGTCGTCCGACGTCGTAGAAGCCCGCCTCCATCACCTCGCCGACCGAGCCCGACGCGGCGCACTCCTTCCCGAGGAGGGGGCGCTGCTGGCCGACGCCGTGGCCGAACTGGCCCTGTACGCCGACCAGACCGCAGACCTCCTGCGCGTCGCCCACGAGACGTCCAACAAGTCCGAGGCCGAACGGGCCCGCGCGGCAACCCGCGCCGAGCAGGCCGAGGCCGCCATCGCCCGCGTCCGGAAACTCGCCGCCGTCTGGGACGACGCACCCGACCCACTTGCCCAGGCCATGGCGCGCGACCTCCGCTCCACCCTCGACGCTGTACCCGTCCCCGGCACCGTGACCATCACCCAGGCCCGGCACCAGCACCTCACCGCCGGGCAGTGCATCCACCACCAGGAGATCCACCGGCTGCACCACGGAGAACCCGTGCCCGGCTGCCCGTACCCCGGCTGCTACGACCAGCCCACCACCTGAAGGAGAGCCATGACCATGAGCCGGGACCAACGCGTCGCCCGCGCCATCAACGCGCGAAAGGCCAAGCCCATCCCGCCCCCGCGCCCCACCCCCGCCAGCGTCCAGACGGACCTCGACACCATCGACGCCGCCACGAACGACCCCACCATCCACGCCGCCACCGCTCGCATCCGGGCAGCACTGCCCACCCCCGCAGACACCGGCGCCACCACCCACACCAAGGTCGCCGAGTACTACGTGCAGTCGCGCCCCTACGGCGGCACCTGGGAAGACGGCCCGGCCTCCACCGATCCTGCCGAAACCCTGACATGGCTGAACGGACGCAAGGCGGCGCAGCCCTCCTGGGAACACCGACTCGCCAACCGCACCCGCACCATCGAGTCCGGGCCGAGCCCCGACCAACCCACAGCCTGACCCCCATGGCCGCCCGGACCCCACCCGGGCGGCCACCACCACCGCCCCGTTCCGCCGTACAGCCAGGAGCCACAATGAGCATCTACGCCAGCCTCCCCGGCATCGACACCGACACCCCATGCGGGCCCCCGCGGGCGTACCAGGGCTCGCACATCCTCCCCGCCGAAGACGACCCCCGCACCGGATCCATCAGCCTCGCCAGCATCCCCTCCCACATCACCCGCGACGGACGCGACGACCAACCCGACGACGGAACGCCCTGGCCATGGCTACGGGTCGCAATCGATGCGGATGCAGGCGACCCGGCCGTCGTCATCGACCCGGCACAAGCCCGGCACCTCGCCGGGCAGCTTTACGCCTGGGCGAATCTGGCTGACCCGACGACACCGGCCGACGAGGACTTGGCCGAGGTATGCGGCGAGCGTGACCAGCTACGTGAAGCCCACGCCGCTATCGAACGGGTGCGGGTGCTCGCCGACCAATACCAAATGTGGCACGAAGGCGGCTGGGCGCCCCGTACCGCCGCCGATGTTGCACGCGAGTACCGGGCCGCCCTCGACAACCCGACACCCGCCCCCGGACCCGTCACCACCCACCCGTACCAGGGCGCCGGCCACCTCCACCCCTGCACAACCGCTGGGTATGGGGTGTGCGGGCGCTCCGAGTACGACCACGAAACCGGCTGACCCATCCCACACCGAAACTCGAAGCCAAGATCGACCAACTGGAGCTCGGGCAGAAGATCCGGCCTCCGTGGACACCCCGTGAACCTCAACCCAAAAGTGGGGAGCGGGAAGTGGGGAAACGGTGAGGAGAGCGTAGAAACCGGGCTGTGCTGCGAAGCTTTCCGATACCACACATCGGAATACCAGCCTAGATCTACGCTCTCCTCTGTTACCTGCCGCCGGGTTGTGCGGGTGTCCGGCTGAGGTGTTTCCGCACCGTCAGGGACCGGTGAACCGGCTGGTGATGACGGTGCTGTGCACAGCATGACGGACTCTCACATGTTTATGTTCTGGCAATTTCTATAACCAAAACAGCCTGGACTATTTACCCTTCAATAGTCCGCTGATCGGGGGAACAACAGCATGCACAAACAGTCACTCCGGCAGTTCCTCAAAGAACGCCGCGCCCGAATCCAACCCGAAACAGTCGGCCTGACCCGACCCGCCGGCCGAGGACGCCGCGCCAAAGGACTCTCCCAACAACAACTCGACCAACTCCTCGGCCGCGGCACCCACGCCTACCACTTCCTGGAGAACGGCAAGTACCCCAACCCGCCCGTCGACCTCCTCTACGACCTCGGCCGGCTCCTGCGCCTCACCGAAGACGAGTGGGTAATGCTGAACCGGTACGCCCGCGAGCAGGAACCCCCCGGCCCCCTCAACCCCGACTCCGGGTACCAGGTCCTCGGCACGTGGGAGGACGCCGTCGCCGGCATGGACAACATGGCGTACATGACGGACGCGGCGTGGAACGTCCTGACGTACAACCCTGCGTTCGTGACGATGTTCCCCGACCGGCAGGTCCCCGACAACGTCCTACGCTGGATGTGCCTCGACCGCGGGGCACGTGAGGTTCTGACGGACTGGGAGACCGCCTGGGCCCCCCGCATCTTCCCGCAGCTGCGGGCCGCGCTTGCCGCCGGAGGCAACCCGTACCTGCGGCAACTTGAGGCCGACATCCTCGCCGACCCGGTCACCGCACCCCTGTACTACTGCGACGGTGTCGTGAACCACCCAGACGGCGACGAACGCCCGTTCCGGCACCCGATCGCCGGCCCCGGCTGGATTACGATCTGCTCCGCAGCCCCGCACAGCAGCCCCGGCGCCCGCCTCGTCGTCCTCGTGTTCCGGGCCGGGGAGCGCCGCGTCGTGGTCCGGCCCCCGCTCCGCGTCATTCCCGCCCCGGACCCCCAACTTAAGAACGGGCGGCGCTGATCCCACCCGCCACACCACCCCCATCTATTCCGGCCAGGGGCAGCATTTCAGCCATCACGGATTAGGTTGGGCGGGCTGCCCCACACCCTGGAGGACTCGTGCCCGCTCACGTCACCGCCCCCCACGTCGTGCTCCCCGCCCACAAAGTCTCGACGGACGAGATCCTTGAGGACATCCGCACCCGACACCACGACCATCCCCGCCTGGAGGTGATCCTGCGGGCGATACGCAACTGCGGGGTGCAGAACCGGTTCTTCGCACGCCCGCTACAGTCCCCCACCGTCGCCGGGGACACCGGTGTTGCCGAACGGATGCGGGCCGCGTTCGGTGACGCCCTCACCATGGCAACCGAGGCCGCCGACCGGGCGATCACCGCCGCCGGGCTTCAGCCGGGCGACATCACCGCAGTCGTCACCTCCCACGCCACCGGGTACTCCGTCCCCAACCTCGACGTGCACCTCATCGCCGCCCTCGGCCTGCCCCCGACCACGAGACGCCTCCCCATGACGTCCCTGGCCTGCGCGGGCGGCGTCCACACCCTGATCCGCGCCCACGACCACGTCACCGCCCGCCCCGACGCCCGCGTCCTCGTCGTGACCGCGGAGTGCCTGTCGACGTCGTACAACCATACGGACACGTCGATTCCGTCGATGATCTACAAGGCCCTGTTCGCGGACTCCGCCGCGGCGACCATCGTCACCGCCGACCAACTCCAGCCCGGCCTCCGCATCGACGACACCCTCGAATACACGCTCCCCGACAGCCTCGACCGGTACACCGGACGCCTCGACGAGACCGGCATGCACTTCGACTCCACCCGGGCCGCCCCCCAATCCGCCGGCCAAGCCACGCCCGCCCTCCGGGACTGGCTCGGGCAGGACCTCGTCGACTGGGCAGTCATCCACCCCGGCGGGCCCAGCATCATCCACGACGTCGCCGAAGCCCTCGGCCTGGACAACGACGACGCCCACCACTCCTACACCTCGCTCGCCGAGTGCGGAAACCTGGGCGGGCCCAGCGTCCTCGACATCCTCGCCCGCACCCACACCACCCCACCCCACCCGGGCGACCTCGGCGTCGCTGCCGCGTTCGGGCCCGGATTCACCATGTCCGCCGTCCGCGGCATCTGGCAGAACTGACCGCCCCGCTCACACCCCCGCGTCGGCCCGCACCCGAGCGGGGGCAACGAATCGCCCTTCCGGGCGCAACATGGAACACATGAGCCCTTCCCGCGCCACCGAGTCCAACCTTGTCGCCCACGCCCGTCGCGAACTCATCATCCTCGAAGAGGACCGCGACACCATCCGCGGCCTTTGCAAGGTCGTCCAAGCCTTTGCCGATATGGGTCACAGCGGCGGCAGTGCACCCCACGCCATTGCCTACCTTGAACGTCTCCTGCGGTTCCAGCCGCTCACCGACCTCACCGACGACCCGGCAGAGTGGCTGGACCGGCACGCCGAGGGGCGGCTGAACCCGGTTCCCCTGTGGCAGTCCACCCGGAACTCCGAGGCATTCTCTACGGACGGAGGGAAGACGTACTACCTCCTGTCCGAACAGCAGGCCGCCGGAGACATCGTCACCACGCCGCTCCACCGATCCAAGGAGAAGCCCCAGCTTTACGCTGCCGAAGAGGAGGTGGCCGATGCCTGAGTAGGGTGAGACGGTCGTCTACCGCACTGCCCCCAACACAGCGGCGCCCCCGTTCGGCCTGATGGCTGGACGGGGGCGCAGTGTCATACGGGGCGGTTACTGCTGCTCCGGGAAAGGCTGCTCCTTGTACGCCTCCAAGGCGGCACGCAGCCGGTCATGGCCGGGCGCATGCTTCAGCAGGGCATCTCTGGTAGTCGCTGCCAGCCGGGCCGCCTCCGCAAGGCTTCCCCCCCTTTCCAGGTGCCTGGCGGCGGCAGTCAGCATTCCCTCGGTAACAGGTTGCCGCGTGCGCGCCGCCAGAGCGGCACTGAGACGATGACTGTCCGCCGCCCGCTTGATCAGAGTCGGACCCGCCATCCCTGTGCGCCGGCTCGCCTCCGAGATAGTCGCCCCGCTCTCCAGGTAGGAGGCAGCCTCATCGAGCTCCGCGATCGTCACCCCCTGATTGCGTCCGTCAGCTCTACGCCTCCTGACAGTCCGGGCCCCTGCCGTATCAATCCACGCGAGCATCGCCATAACCACCGCGTCGAACTCGGGGTCCCTTTGCCGCCAACTGTTCGGCGTGTTGGGGTTGATCCCGATGGCTAGGGCGGCGGCCTTCTGATCACCGCCTGAGCGGACGAGCGCCGCCAGCCAGTCCCCACGCTGGGCAATGACCTGGATGGCCTCCGGTGCACCGTCGAGTGCCGCACGCAGTTCGCTGTCGGCCCTGGCCGCCTGCGACAGTGACTGCGGACTGACGCCAGCTGCTTCTGCGGCACTGGCTGCGGTACCACCGGAGCGCAGGGACCTGAGTGCCAGGTTCCGCTGCTCGTCGGTCAGGCCGCGACGCTTCGCGTCGTCCCGGTTCTTCGCGGCACGGCACCCAGGGCACCGCCCACCGGCCCGCCAGCCCGACGGGGTTCCGCAACTTGTCCGGGGCGCATCGCACCCTTCTATCGTCACCATCGCTCTCTTTCTCCGTGGTCAGCAGTGATGCCCCTTGGGATCAGTAACCTTCCCCGCCCGGCCTGACGGCTGGGCGGGGAAGGTTACTGATCCGGGGAGGGGCGAGAATGGCGTCAGGGCCGGGTCCGTGGACGCGGAGCGGCAACCTGAGCCGCCTTCACGTCGGCCGACTTGTACCGGGCCTGCGGGCGGCCGCTGTCCGGGTGGTCGACCATGTCGTGCCGGTCCACCCCCCACCGCGACAGCGTCTTTCGGGCCGTGCCCTTCGCCGAGTCGCCCTTGAAGCCGAGCTCCTCGACGACCCGGTCGATTGTCCACAACTCATTCGCCTCGACGATCGCGTACAGGTCGACGCCGGCGACGATCGTCTTGATGTCGAGCCGGCCGTCCTCGTCCAGGGCGTACCCGTCGAAGTCGGCGTCCTCGTCCTGGTACGGGCCATGGAACTCGTCCCCGACCAGGAACACTCCGTCCGGGAGGGCTGCGTTGACCGCAGTGCGGTAGCCGTTCTCCAGGGCGTCCAGGTCGTAGTCGGCGGCGAACTCGCCGACCGCGGCCCGGATGGTGTGGCCGACGGTCAGCTCGTGCGTGTGCTTCAGCCAGCTGCCGTAGGTGGTGGTGACGGCCATGATGGGCTCCTTCAGTGTTGGGTCGAGGTGGGGTGAGGGTCAGGCGGCGAGCTGGGTGCGGATCTTGTTCCCGAGCTCCACGATCTCGTCGACGGTGATGCCGGCGGCGCCGCCGCGGTAGGTGGTGCGGGTCTCGCCGTTGCCCCAGATGGAGAGCATGGCGGTGGACAGGACGGTCAGGGCGTGCAGGCGGTCGCCTTCATCGGTGATGGCGTCGAGCCGGCCGGCGAAAAGCGGGATCAGGCCGGTGATGTTGATGGTGTCGATGCCGCGCCCGTTTACGCGGTGCTTCACGGTCGGGGTGATGGTGCGGGGTGTGTCTTGGCCGACGGGGGTCCAGGTGTAGGTGGCGGTAAGGTCGATCATGGGCTTGGCCTTCCGGGCGGGGCGCTTCATG
>NZ_SSBI01000043.1 GCF_004795015.1 Streptomyces sp. A1277
GCCGAGACCGTGACCGCCGAGGCGGAGGCCGAGGTGGCCAAGCCGCGTCGCCGCCGCGCCCGGGTGGTCAAGCCGGTGACGGAGGACGCGGACTTCCAGACCGCGCCCGCGGCCGAACCGGAGGCGCCCGCCGTCACCCGGCCGCGCCGCCGCGCCCGGGTGATCAAGCCGGCCGAGGACGAGGTCGACTTCCAGATCGCGCCGATCTCCGAGCCCGAGCCGACGCGCCGCCGTACCCGTGCGGCCTCGAAGCCCAAGGCGGAGGCCGTGGCGCAGACCGCGACCGCCGCCGGCGAGGCCAAGCCGCGCCGGCGCCGGGCACCGCGCGCCGCCGCCGCGCAGTCCGAGAGCTGAGCGGAGCAGGCACCGCCTGCCGGACGGCCCGGGGGACTTGTCCCCGGGGCCGTCCGGCGTTCCCGCCCGGCGAAGTTCTAACCTCGTCCCATGAGCAGGCCACCCACCTTCACCCCGCCCCCCTGCGCCCGGGCCCGTGCGCTGCGCACCGCGCGCGGCGACTTCGCCGTGCTGGACGCCTCCCCGCCCGCCGCCCCGCGCGGCACCGCCCTGCTGGTGCCCGGGTACACCGGCAGCAAGGAGGACTTCATCGCCCTGCTGGAACCGCTCGCGGACGCCGGGTACCGTGCCGTCGCCGTGGACGGGCGCGGGCAGTTCGAGAGCCCGGGAACGGAGAACCTGGAGGCGTACGCCCAGGAGGAGCTGGCCCGGGACGTGCTCGCGCTGGCGGCCGCGCTCGGGGCCGGTGAGGAGCCGGTGCACCTGGTGGGGCACTCGCTCGGCGGGCAGATCGGCCGGGCCGCCGTCCTGCTGGACGCCGCGCCGTTCCGTTCGCTGACGCTGATGTCGTCCGGGCCCGCCGCGGTGGTCGAGGCGCAGCGGGTCAAGCTGAAGATCCTGGGCGACGCGCTGGCGACCATGAGCATGGACGACGTCTGGGCGGCGATGCGCGCCTTCGACCCGCCGGCCGAGGCGGACACGGGCGGCGAGGAGCTGCGGCGGCGCTGGCTGCGCCACCACCCGGCCCAGCTGATCGCCACCGGGCGCCGGCTCGCCACCGAGCCGGACCGGGTGGCCGAGGTAGCCGCCACCGGGCTGCCGGTCCATGTGCTCTCCGGCGAGGCGGACGACGTCTGGCCGGTGCCGTTGCTGGACGAGATGGCCGTACGGCTGGGCGCCCGCCGGACCCGGATCGAGGGCGCCGAGCACTCCCCCAACACGGACCGGCCGGACGCCACGGCCGCAGCGCTCGTCTCCTTCTGGGACGACCTGTAGGGGGCGGTCCTGTAAGGGCCGGGGCCACAGGCGTCAGTACTGCGCCTGGAGGTGCTGCCAGAAGCCGTCCCGCAGCGCCCTGCGCAGCGGGGCGTAGCCGCGCAGTGAGCGCTGGAGCAGGCGTTCCGCCTCGTTCAGCAGGTCCTGGTCGACGGAGCCCGGCAGGTACGGATGGCCGGGCAGCAGGTCCGCCAGGGACTCGCGGCCGCGTGCGGCGAGCCAGGCGGCGGCGATCTGGGCGCCGACGAAGCGGACGTCCTCGCGCGAGGGTGCGGGGGCGTCCTCCTCGTACGTGGTGACGGCGCGCCTGGTCACGTACGGGCGGCAGAAGTCCAGGTCGAAGGTGCGCTGGCTGTCCACCTCCCAGAGCAGCGGCTCCGCCTGGTTGCGCCCCTCGCCGGCCTCGATGCCCCACAGGTGGACCCGGGCGCCGTAGCCCTGGGCGGCCTCGACGGCGGGGACCAGGTCCTCGTCGCCGCCGACGAGTGCGGCGTCGCTGATGGCGCGGTGGCGGGCGAGGGATTCCAGGTCGGTGCGGATGAGGGAGTCGACGCCCTTCTGCTGGTTGTTGGCGTTGAGGTTGCCGAGTCTGACCTTGACGTCGGGGAGTTCGGCGATGGTCTGCTGCTCGGCGGTGTGGATGCGGCGCCTGGCCCCGTCGTACCAGTACACGCGCAGCAGTCTGCTGTCCGCGAAGATGGTGCGGGCCTTGTCGATGAAGGCGTCGATCAGCCCTTCGGCGTCGAGGTCGAAGGAGCGCCGGTCCTCGGTGCCGGTGACGAGCAGCCCGGCGGCGGCGTACACATAGCCCGCGTCCACGAAGATCGCGTGCGTGGAGGGGGTTTTCGATACCTCGGTGAGCACCCGCTGGAGCAGGGCGTTGGTGCGGTCCAGGCGCTCACCGATCTCCGCGTCGCTCATGCGGTTCCCGTCGTGACGGTCGAGTGCGCACGCGTGATTACTCGCTGGTACTTAGACATCCGAAAAATTTCCTTAGCGTAGGGAATGTTTGCACGGGGCAAGCCGTTGTAACCGGTGTGGGGCGCACGACAGGCATGCCTGGCGCTCCTCAATCCTTGCGGACGGGAGACCGTCCTCCAGTAGTTCTCCAGCAGGAGGATCAGACGAAGGGAAGCCCTATGCGCTTCGAGATCACGCGACTCGACGATGTCGACGGTACCGCCGTGGACAGCACCGTCGTGGACGCCGCCTCCGTCAATCGGATCGTGCAGCAGGCCGCCGCAACGGGCACGCGCATCTATATCCGACCGGCCGAAAGTCCGGCTTCATAACACCTTGCCGATGTGAATGGTCGACGTAACGAAGACGAAGCGCCCCCGCACGGAGTGTCCGTGCGGGGGCGCTGTGCTGTGCGGGCGGGACACCGGCCGGTCAGGTGCCCTGGATGACCTGGGTGACGCCGTTGATGATCTGCTGCACGGCGATGGCGGACAGCATCATGCCGGCCAGCCTGGTGACGAGGACGACGCCGCCGTCCTTGATGACGCGGATGATCAGCAGCGAGTAGCGCATGGTCAGCCAGAGCACGATGTGCATGGCGACGATCGCGGTCCAGACCGAGACCTGGCTCGCCACGCTGTCGGCGTGCTGCACGGCGAGGATCACCGAGACGATCGCGCCGGGTCCGGCGAGCAGCGGCATGCCGAGCGGGACGAGGGCGACGTTGACGTCCTTGGTCTGCGTGGGCTCGTCGGTCTTGCCGGTCAGCAGGTCGAGCGCGATCAGCAGGAGGAGCAGCCCGCCGGCGATCATCAGCGCGGGGACGGAGACGTGCAGGTAGTCCAGGATCTGCTGGCCGAGGACGCCGAAGACGGCGATCACGCCGAAGGCGACCGAGACGGCCTGGAGGGCCATCCGGCGCTGCATCTTGGCGGGGCGGCCGGCGGTGAGGGCGAGGAAGATCGGGGTGATCCCCGGCG
This sequence comes from Streptomyces sp. A1277, assembly GCF_004795015.1. GTDB lineage: Bacteria > Actinomycetota > Actinomycetes > Streptomycetales > Streptomycetaceae > Streptomyces. The sequence continues at coordinate 3,231 of NZ_SSBI01000043.1, forward strand.
GATCCATAATCACGAAAAGGGTGAGAAAAAGGGATCCGAAGACAGCGACGTCGAACACGGTGAGCCTTGCGAGGAGAGAGCGGGAACGCGGTGGGTGGCCGCGGGGAAGGGGCGCGCGACAGGGCCGCCGGGACGTGCCGGACGGCGGCCTGGGCGGCCGGTGCCCGGGAGGGGGTGAGCGGTGCGAGCGGGGGCCCGCGCGCCGTTACGGGATGACGGGTCCGCCGGCGCCCGGCACCGGGAAGGCTCCCGTGGCGCGCCGGGTGATCTCGCCGTAGATCTCGGGGTCGGTGGTGTACGCGCCGAGCCGCACGGTCTTGCGGCTGCCGTGGTAATCGCTGGAGCCGGTGCTCAGCAGCCCCAGCTCGCCGGCGAGTGCGCGCAGCCGGGTCCGGGTCGGCTCGTCGTGGTCCATGTGGTCGACCTCGATGCCGTCGAGCCCGGCGGCGGCCAGCTCGGCGATGGCGGACTCGGGGACCGTACGGCCGCGTTTGACGGCGGCCGGGTGGGCGAGGACGGTGACGCCGCCGGCGGCCTTGACGAGCCGGATCGCGTCGAACGGGTCCAGCTCGTGCTTCTCGGCGTACGCGCGTCCGCCGTCACCGAGCCAGGCGGGCGCGAAGGCGTCGGACACGGTCTCGACGACTCCGAGTTCGACCAGGGCGGAGGCGACGTGGGGCCGGCCCACCGAACCGTCGCCGGCGATCCGGGCGACCTGCTCCCAGGTGACCGGCACGCCCAGCTCCTGGAGCTTGCGCACCATGGTCCGGGCGCGCGGCACCCGGTCGTCGCGCACCAGCTCGCGCTCGCGGGCGAAGGCGGGCTCGTCCGGGTCGAAGAGGTACGCCAGCATGTGCAGGCCCACGCCGTCGAGGCGGCAGGACAGCTCGGCGCCGGTGACGAGCGTGAGCCCGTCGGGGAGGGCGGCTATAGCCTCGGCGTGCCCGCGCACCGTGTCGTGGTCGGTGAGGGCGACGACGTCGAGGCCCGCGGCGGCGGCGTTGCCCACCAGCTGGGCGGGGGTGTCCGTGCCGTCCGACGCGGTGGAGTGGGTGTGCAGGTCGATGCGCACGACACGGACTCCAGTGCTCGCAGCCGAAAGGGGGACACATAAGGATAACCGGCGCGCGGGACCGCTCCGGCCCCGCTCAGGGCCCTGTCAGCAGGCGGGGCGTGAGCGCGCCGCAGGGCACCAGGTCCACTTCTCCCCCGGCGTCGCGCAGGTCGGTGAGCACCAGCTCGTCGTACATGAGGAGCCCGGACTGCTCGGGCCAGACGATGGCCCACAGCCACAGCCCGCACGCCTCACCCGCGAAGACGGCCCGGTCGGCGGGAGCGTCCTTCACGTGCCAGAGCGGCGTCGGGCGGCCGGCGGCAAGGACCTTGGACTCCGGGGGCCCGTCGACCCGCAGCCCCGGCCCGGGGTCGGGCCCCTCGATCCCGGCGTACCGCGCCCCGAGTCCCACGCCCAGCTCCTCGGCGACGAGCAGCAGCTCGCCCATGCCGCCGAGCGGCCCGGGTCCGGAGCAGGCGACGGCGGTGGCCCGCCCTCCGCTGCGGTCGTCGCCGGCGCAGGCCACGCCCGTGAACAGCCAGCCCACCGGCAGCGGCCAGGGCATCCAGACGGGCACCTGGGCCCGGTGCACCACGACCCCGAGCGCCTCGACGCTCGGCGGGATGACCGGCTGGAGCGGGTGCACGCTGCCGTGCACATCGCACTGCCAGGTGTCGGCAAAGAGTCCCGGCGCCCGGACCCGGCCTGCGCACTTCGGGCAACTTGGTTCGCCCCTCATACCGTCCAACGGTCCTCCCCGGCCGTCGCCGCGTCAAGGACGATCACTCCCCGGCCGTGCGGGATTCCCTCTCCACCGGCCAATTTAGATGTAACTTGCATTCATTAGGTCCTCTAACTTATTCTGTGCATAACGCATCGATCTAGTGGAGAGCGAGAGGGCCCATGGGGAGTCAGGCCACACCGGGAGAGGATCCGTTCAATCAGGAGACGGTCAGCATCCTGCGCCAGCCGAAGGCCGTCTGGGCGACGGCGGGCGCGTCCGTCGTCGCGTTCATGGGCATCGGCCTGGTGGACCCGATCCTGCCGTCCATCGCCAAGGGCCTGGAGGCGACGCCGAGCCAGGTGTCGCTGCTCTTCACCTCGTACTTCCTGATCACCGCCGTCGCGATGCTCGTCACCGGCTTCGTCTCCAGCCGCATCGGCGGCCGCAAGACGCTGCTGTCCGGGCTCGCGCTCGTGGTGGTCTTCGCGGCGCTCTCCGGCACCTCCTCGTCCGTCGCCGAACTCGTCGGCTTCCGGGCCGGCTGGGGCCTGGGCAACGCGCTCTTCGTCTCGACCGCGCTCGCCGTGATCGTCGGCGCGGCGGCCGGCGGCAGCTCGGCGGCGATCCTGCTGTACGAGTCGGCGCTCGGCCTCGGCATGGCGTGCGGGCCCCTGCTCGGCGCGCTGCTCGGTGACGCCAGCTGGCGCTACCCGTTCTTCGGGACGGCCGCGCTGATGGCGATCGGCTTCGTCTGCATCACGGCGTTCCTGAAGGAACAGCCCAGGCCCGCCCGCAAGACGTCCCTGCTCGACCCGGTCAAGGCGCTCGGCCACGGCGGGCTCGCCTCCGTGGCGGCCTCCGCGTTCTTCTACAACTACGCGTTCTTCACGATCCTGGCGTTCACCCCGTTCGTGCTGAACATGACGCCGTACAAGTCCGGCGCCGTCTTCTTCGCCTGGGGCCTGCTGCTCGCGGTCTTCTCGGTGCTCGTCGCGCCCCGGCTGCAGAAGCGCTTCGGCTCGCTGAAGGTGCTGGGGGCCTCGCTGGTGCTGTTCGCCGCCGACCTGGTGGTCCTCGGCTACGGCAGCCACACGACGGCCATCGTCTGCACCATCGTCTCCGGCGCCCTCATCGGCATGAACAACACCGTCTACACGGAGCTGGCGCTCGGCGTCTCGGACGCGCCGCGCCCGGTGGCCAGCGCCGGCTACAACTTCGTCCGCTGGTTCGCCGCCGCGGCAGCGCCCTACCTGGCCCCGAAGATCGAGGAGTGGAGCAACATCCACATCCCGTTCGTGGTCGCCGCGGCCGCCTCGGTCCTGGGCGCGATCGTGGTCTGGGTCCGGCGCTCGGCGCTGAGCCACGAGGCGGAGGAGTTGGAGCCGAAGCACGCCATCGAGGACGGCGTCACCGTCTTCGCCGACTGACCGCTGCGAGACCCCGTACCGCCCCGCCCACGGCACCCCTCCTGACCGCGCGGCGGGGCTTTCGCGTACAGGTCTCTCGCGTACGGGGCCTTCGCGTACGGGGCCTTCGCGTACGCCCCCGCGTCAGTCCAGGGCGGCCGAGGCGCGCAGCGGGTCACGCAGATCCGTCCCCTGCGACAGCCACCGCTCCTGGAGCTCCTGCGCACCGCGCACCCGCTTCCAGGCGGCCTCGTTGTGCGTCATCGGCAGCAGCGGCAGGAACCGCACCGGCTCCAGCGGCGCGTCCAATTCCAGGTCCTCCACCAGCCCCCCGCCCTCCGCGACCAGCACCGAGGTGAACGGGGCCCCGGGCCACAGCGGTTCGCCGACGTCCAGCGAGGCGCCGGGGGCCACGATCAGGCCCTCCACCTGGGGCGAGGCCGCCAGCACCGCGAGCTTGCGCAGCACCTGGTCGGTGTCGGCGAGCCCGCCCCGTACCGACAGCACCAGCTCGGCGCGCGGGCCCTTCACCGGGTCGGCGAGAGCGGCGGTCGGGTCGGACATCGGCTGGGCGGACATGCCGAGCGTGGCGTACCGCACGATGTCGCCGTCGATGAATCGGAGTACCTCGATCCGGTCCGTCCCGAGAAACGTCACTGCTGCGCGTGCGTCCGGTTCACCCAGGGCCGTCCGCAGACGCGCCTCGACCAGCGCAAGAATTTCTGCCATGCGGCGAGCATAGGACGCGTATGGAACGGGCAAAGTAAGGGATTGGCCCTGTACCGGCTGCTAGCCTGGGGTGCCGGCCGGGACAGCACGCAGAAGCGTCGCTCTCAAGTCCCGGCGCAACGTCATCCCCCAAGGGGGACCGACCGGAGGAGGTGGGGCTGCGGTGGATCCAAGTCGACCGTGCAGTACCAACCGCTCTTCCGCTCGACACCTTTCCGCGTGAACTGACGCCTCCTCGGTCAAGGCCATGGCATTTCGCACGACGGAAGAGCACGCCCTTTTTGCCTGTCTGTAGCGAACGCCGTCATCGCGCCGCCGCGGTGCCGCCCGCTTTGCGGATGTGAGCCCACGTCCCCATTCCGGGCTGTTCCACGCCCTCGCCGACGGCCCTCCGTGAAGGAGCCAGCCATGTCGATGATCCGTGACCTGCGCGCCGTCGTGCGCCCGTCCCTGCGCAAGAGCACCACCCTGCACAACAGCTACGACACCACCCGCGACCCGTCCGCCTCCAGCGCGGTCGTCGACTGCGCGGTCTACCGCGACGGCCGCCGCCTCGCCGAGGTGGACGGCACCTGCCGCACGCCGCGCGAGGCGATGCTCCGGGTGCGGGAGGAGGGCGGCTTCGCCTGGATCGGCCTGCACGAGCCGACCGAGGAGGAATTCGCGGGCATCGCCCGGGAGTTCGGGCTGCACCCACTGGCCGTGGAGGACGCCGTCCACGCCCACCAGCGGCCGAAGCTGGAGCGGTACGACGACACCCTGTTCACCGTCTTCAAGACCATCCACTACGTCGAGCACACCGAGCTGACCGCGACCAGCGAGGTCGTGGAGACCGGCGAGGTCATGTGCTTCACCGGCCGGGACTTCGTCATCACCGTGCGGCACGGCGGCCACGGCTCGCTGCGGGCGCTGCGCCACCGTCTGGAGGAGGACCCCGAGCTGCTCGCCAAGGGCCCCTCCGCGGTGCTGCACTCGATCGCCGACCACGTCGTGGACGGGTACATCGCGGTGGTGGGCGCGGTGCAGGACGACATCGACGAGGTGGAGATCGAGGTCTTCTCCACTCCGGACAAGGGCAGTTCGCGCGGCTCGGACGCGGGCCGGATCTACCAGCTCAAGCGCGAGGTGCTGGAGTTCAAGCGGGCCGTCTCACCCCTGCTGCGCCCGATGCAGCTGCTCAGCGAGCGCCCGATGCGGCTGATCGACCCCGACATCCAGAAGTACTTCCGGGACGTCGCCGACCACCTGGTGCGCGTCCAGGAAGAGGTCATCGGCTTCGACGAGCTGCTGAACTCGATCCTCCAGGCCAATCTGGCGCAGGCGACCGTCGCGCAGAACGAGGACATGCGCAAGATCACCTCCTGGGCGGCCATCGTCGCCGTACCGACGATGATCTGCGGCGTCTACGGCATGAACTTCGACTACATGCCGGAGCTGCGCTGGACCTACGGCTACCCGATGGTGCTGGGCTTCATCGGCGTGGTCTGCTTCTCCATCCACCGCATGCTCAAGCGCAACGGCTGGCTCTGACCTCTTCCCCAGGGCGGGACGCTCTAAGCTCTGCCCATGACTGCTGCTGACACGCTCCTCGGGCAGGCCCTCGTCGAGGAGGCCACGAAGAAGTCGGGCCTCATCTGGGTGCGCGGCACGGGTCCCGCGCGAGCCCTGTGGCACGTGTGGCACGAGGGGGCGGCGCATCTGGTCGGTGACGGCCCCGGCGAGCAGCCGCTCCCGGCCGGCCTCACCGAGGGCGCCACCGCGGAGGTGACCGTGCGCAGCAAGGACAAGGGCGGCCGTCTCGTCGCCTGGTCGGCCTCGGTGACCGAGCTCCCCGCGCACTCCGAGGAGTGGGAGGCCGCCGTCGCCGAGCTCAAGGGCAAGCGGCTGAACGCCCCAGACGCGGAGCGGATGACCGAGCGGTGGGCGCGCGAGTGCCGGATCGTGCGGCTCACGCCCCGCGACGCGCGCACCGAGCTGCCGGACACCTCCGGGGCTGCCGCGCCGCTGCCCACCCCGGCGACCACCCGGCTCCCCGTGCCGGCGGGCCTGCCCCGCCTCCTGAAGCGCTCGCTGCGCAAGTAGGGGGAGCGCGCTACGAGGAGGGCGACGTCTTCGGCAGCTGCTTGCCGTAGTCGACCGTCTCGTCCTCGGCGGGGGCCTTGAGCGCGAAGTCCTTGCCCCAGTCGGCGAGCGTGACGACGCCCCCGCCGCCGCCCCGGGCGAAGCGCAGCGGATACGGCTTGCCCTCCAGGGACACGTCGAGCGCGCCGCCCTCGCCCTCGCCGCCCATGATCTGTACGGTGCGCACCCCGGCGACCTTGTCGCGGTCGCCCTTGGTGAGCTTGCCGTGCAGCGTGAGGAGCCCGTCGAGCAGCACCTTCTTGTCGGTGAAGCCGCTCAGCTGCTTGTACGTGGGGTCGTCCTGGGGGACCTTGACGTATTTGTCCTGCAACTTGTCCGCTGCCGACGCGCCGTCCGCCCCGCCCTTCTCGTCGTGGCTCCAGAAGCCGGCGTCGGCCTTGAGGTAGAGCTCGTCGCCGATCCGCAGCAGCGCGAAGGTGCTGTTCTTCGCGGTGACGGAGCCCGCGCCGCCCTTGTTCTTGAGCCGCATGTCGATCTTGTACGTGCCGCCCTTGCTGACCAGCGTCCCGGCGAGGCGCACCGCGTCGGCCGAGTCAGCCGCCGCCTGTGCCTTCTTCTCGATCTCCGGCGCGGAGAGCTTGCCGATGCCGTTGGTCCCCTCGTCCGGGTCCTCGCCCCCGCACGCGGTCAGGGCCGCGGTCAGCCCCGCGCAGAGCACGACGGCGAGCGATGCGGTCCGGTGGCGGGCCCGGACGGACGGCACGAAAGAGGTCACAGGCGCACTGCCTCTCAGCTTCATGGCGGGGGTGGCAGACGGCAGCGTACCCGGGTGGCCTACGCCATTGGGCCCAGAGCCGTGCGGACGGTCCGCCGGAGCGGTCCGCGGGGGTACGGGCTAGCCTGATCACGTCATAACAGTGCAATAACTGTCGGAAGCGGGCGGCTCCGGAGCGGCCCGCAGGCGAGCGAGGAGGCACAGGCATGACACCGGTCACGCCCCGGGTCTTCGTCTCGCACCTGTCCGGTGTGCCGGTCTTCGATCCCAACGGCGACCAGGTGGGCCGCGTCCGCGACCTGGTCGCGATGCTCCGGGTCGGCGGCCGCCCGCCCCGGCTGCTCGGCATGGTGGTCGAGGTGGTGAGCCGGCGCCGGATCTTCCTGCCGATGACCCGGGTGACGGGTGTCGAGTCGGGGCAGGTGATCACCACGGGCGTGGTCAACATGCGGCGCTTCGAACAGCGGCCCACCGAACGCCTGGTGCTCGGCGAGTTCCTCGACCGCCGGGTGCGCCTGGTGGAGACGGACGAGGAGGTCACCATCCTGGACGTGGCGATCCAGCAGCTGCCGGCCCGCCGGGACTGGGAGATCGACAAGTACTTCGTCCGCAAGGGCCGGGGCGGGGCGCTGCGCCGCAAGGGCGAGACGCTGACCGTCGAGTGGTCGGCGGTGAAGGGCTTCTCGCTGGAGGAGCACGGGCAGGGCGCCGAGTCGCTGGTGGCCACCTTCGAGCGGCTGCGCCCCGCCGACGTCGCCAACGCCCTGCACCACCTCACCCCGAAGCGCCGGGCGGAGGTCGCGGCCGCGCTGGACGACGACCGGCTAGCCGACGTCCTGGAGGAGCTGCCCGAGGACGACCAGGTGGAGATCATCGGCAAGCTCCAGGAGGAGCGCGCGGCGGACGTCCTGGAGGCGATGGACCCGGACGACGCGGCCGACCTGCTCTCCGAGCTGCCGGAGGAGGACAAGGAGCGGCTGCTGACGCTGATGCGGCCGGGCGACGCGGCGGACGTGCGGCGCCTGATGTCGTACGAGGAGCGCACGGCCGGCGGGCTCATGACGACCGAGCCGGTCATCCTGCGCCCGGACGCCACGGTCGCCGACGCGCTGGCCCGGGTCCGCCAGTCCGACCTGTCGCCGGCGCTGGCCGCGCAGGTGTACGTGTGCCGGTCTCCGGACGAGACGCCGACGGGGAAGTACCTGGGCACCGTGCACTTCCAGCGGCTGCTGCGCGACCCGCCGTTCACCCTGGTCAGCTCGCTGCTCGACAGCGACCTGGTGCCGCTGCCGCCGGACACCCCGCTGTCGGTGGTGACCAGCTATCTGGCGGCGTACAACCTGGTGTCGGTGCCGGTGGTGGACGAGAGCGGCTCGCTCCTCGGCGCGGTGACCGTGGACGACGTCCTGGACCACCTGCTGCCCGACGACTGGCGGGAGACCGACTTCCACGGTCAGGAGGGGGTGCTCCGTGGCCGCTGAGGACCGCGCCAGGGCGTCGAACGGCGCGACGGCGCTGACCCGTACGCCCAGGGCCCGGCTCGACCAGCCGAGGGCGCCGCGCCGCAGGCTGCTGCCGGAGTACGACCCCGAGGCGTTCGGCCGGTTCTCGGAGCGCATCGCGCGCTTCCTGGGCACGGGCCGGTTCATCGTCTGGATGACGCTGATCATCATCGTGTGGGTGGCGTGGAACATCTTCGCGCCGGAGAACGTGCGGTTCGACCAGTACCCGTTCATCTTCCTGACCCTGATGCTCTCGCTCCAGGCTTCGTACGCGGCTCCGCTGATCCTGCTCGCGCAGAACCGGCAGGACGACCGCGACCGGGTCACGCACGAGCAGGACCGCAAGCAGAACGAGCGCTCCATCGCCGACACCGAGTACCTGACCAGGGAGATCGCGGCGCTGCGGATGGGCCTGGGCGAGGTCGCCACCCGGGACTGGATCCGCTCCGAACTGGAGGACCTGGTGAAGGACCTGGACGACCGGCGCGCGCTGGCGTCCGCCGAGAGTGACGAAGACCGCTGACAGGGCTACCCACGCGTAGCCACGGGCGCCGTAACGCCCTCCCGTCGCCCAGCACCACCCTTGCAGGGAGCGCTGCGCGCACCCGTACTATCGATGTATGGCTACGGAAGACGCGGTGCTTGAGGCACTGGCGACAGTGAACGACCCGGAGATCCACCGCCCGATCACCGAGCTGGGCATGGTGAAATCGGTCGACATCGATCCTGACGGTGTGGTCGCTGTCACGGTGTACCTCACCGTCTCCGGCTGTCCGATGCGCGAGACGATCACCAGGAACGTGACCGACGCGGTGGCCCGTGTCGAGGGCGTCTCGCGGGTCGAGGTCACCCTCGACGTCATGAGCGACGAGCAGCGCAAGGACCTCGCGGCGTCGCTGCGCGGCGGTACGGCGGAGCGCGAGGTGCCCTTCGCGAAGCCCGGCTCGCTGACCCGGGTGTACGCGGTCGCCTCCGGCAAGGGCGGCGTCGGCAAGTCCTCGGTGACGGTGAACCTGGCCGCGGCGATGGCGGCGGACGGGCTCAAGGTCGGTGTCGTGGACGCGGACATCTACGGGCACAGCGTGCCCCGGATGCTCGGTGCGGACGGCCGGCCGACCCAGGTCGAGAACATGATCATGCCGCCGTCCTCGCACGGCGTGAAGGTCATCTCCATCGGCATGTTCACCCCGGGCAACGCCCCCGTGGTCTGGCGCGGCCCGATGCTGCACCGCGCGCTCCAGCAGTTCCTCGCCGATGTGTACTGGGGCGACCTGGACGTCCTGCTGCTCGACCTGCCGCCGGGCACCGGTGACATCGCGATCTCGGTCGCCCAGCTCGTGCCGAACGCGGAGATCCTGGTCGTCACCACCCCGCAGCAGGCCGCGGCCGAGGTGGCCGAGCGGGCCGGCTCGATCGCCGTCCAGACCCACCAGAAGATCGTCGGCGTCGTCGAGAACATGTCCGGCATGCCGTGCCCGCACTGCGACGAGATGGTCGACGTGTTCGGCTCCGGCGGCGGCGCCCGGGTCGCCGAGGGGCTGACCAAGACGGTCGGCGCCGAGGTGCCGGTGCTGGGCTCCATCCCGATCGACGTACGGCTGCGCGAGGGCGGCGACGAGGGCAAGCCCGTCGTGCTGTCCGACCCCGACTCCCCCGCCGGCAAGGCGCTGCGCAGCATCGCGGGCAAGCTGAGCGGCCGTCAGCGCGGCCTGTCGGGCATGTCGCTGGGCATCACCCCGCGCAACAAGTTCTGACACCTGGACACACGCGGGGAAGGCCGGGGCCCGAGGGCCCCGGCCTTCCCCGTTCCGTGCCCGGTTACGCGTACGACTCGATGTCCTTGATCTCCGAGAAGCCCAGGCCGTACGCGCTCATGCCGCGCCCGTAGGCGCCGATGTGCACCCCGCCGGGCGCCGATCCGGCCAGCACCCAGCCGAACTCGGACTCGCGGTAGTGGAAGGGCACCGGCACGCCGTCGACCGGCAGGGACAGCGCCGACCAGGCGGGCCCCTCCAGGTCGTCGGCGAGTTCGAACGCCGTCTCCGTCTGCTGGTCCAGCCAGTCGTCGCGCAGGGTGTGGTCCAGCTGCGGCGGCCAGGTGCAGGCCAGCAGGCCGGAGCCCGCCAGCCAGGCCGCGGAGGAGACCGTCGTGGCCTCCAGGACCCCGGTGCCGTCGCCGCTGCGCCGTACGGGGCTGCTGCCGACGGTGACCACGACCGCGAACCGCTGCTTGTCCGCGCCGGAGTCGCCCCGCACCACGGGCTCGTCACCGTGGCCGATGGAGCCGTGCTGCACCGAGCCGTCCGCGGCGGTGCCGAGCGGCATCAGCCGGCGCGGGCCGGTGAACGCCTCGTCCAGCGCGTACCAGGGGAAAGGGGAGCGCAGATAGCCGTCGAGCGTGAGCCGGGCCGCCGGGACCGCCTCCGCCGTGACCGTGTCCGGCGCGTCCTGTGCGCCCACCCGACTCGTTGTCTCCATCAGCCCGGCCGCCTCCTCGATCCATAGGGTCCGGAGCGGCCCGCCCCCCGCGGGCGTCCTCACAACCGGACAGATGGAGAATAGCCATACCGTCCGGACGACCCGGGATTGGCAGCCCTCAGGTGGCGTCCGCGTCGAACGGCGGCGGGGTGTCCTTCGGGGGCTGCCCGCCCTTCTTGAGCAGGTCGGGGCCGCTCTTCGAGCCGTTCGCCGCGGTGACCGACGCACCGCCCGACACGCCGGACTTCGCCTCAATGGACGCCGTGCCCCGCCCGTTCACCGCGTCGGTGATCTCGGTGACTTCCTTGCGCAGGTCGAAGCTCTCGCGGATCTCCTTCAGCCCCAGGTCGTCGTTGCCGTCCATGAGCTGCTTGCGGACGAACGTCTTGGGGTTGAGGTCCTCGAACTCGAAGTCCTTGAACTCCGGGCCGAGCTCCGTGCGGATGTCCTCCTTGGCGCTCTCCGAGAACTCACGGATCTTGCGGATGAAGCGGGAGGCGTCCTGGATGACCTTGGGCAGCTTGTCCGGGCCGAAGACGAGCACGCCGAGAATCGCGAGCGTCAGCAGCTCGAGTGCACCTATGTCGTTGAACACCTTGCGGCTCCTCGTTTCTCCGCGACCAGCTCGGATGAGGTCCGGACACGGCCCACGGTACCCGGCGAAACTGTCCGGACGGTAGCTTCCCGTGGCCGTCACGTGCCGGTTGCCGACCCCAGTGTCAAAGTTATGGACAGGTCTTTACCACCACGGGTCAGGGTGAGATCGAGGCGGTCGCCCGGCCGGTGCGAGCGGATCTTGACTATCAGCTCCTCGCCGCTGTGCACCCGCTTGCCGTCCACCTCGGTGATGACGTCCTCCGGCTTGATCCCGGCCTTGTCCGCCGGACCGCCCGGGGTGACGGGCGAGGTGCCCTGGGCGCTGGACCCGACCCTGGCGCCGTCCCCGGTGTACTTCATGTCGAGGGTGACACCGATCACGGGGTGCGTGGCCTTGCCCGTGTTGATCAGCTCCTCGGCGACCAGCTTGCCCTGGTTGATCGGGATGGCGAAGCCGAGGCCGATGGAGCCGGCCTGCCCGCCCTCGGCGGCGGAACCGCTGTCGGCGGCCCGGATCGCGCTGTTGATCCCGATGACGTGGGCGTCGGTGTCCACCAGCGGGCCGCCGGAGTTGCCCGGGTTGATCGGGGCGTCGGTCTGCAGGGCGTTGACGTAGCTGACGTCGCTGCCGTCGCCCTTCTCGCCGCCCGCGGTGATCGGCCGGTCCTTGGCGCTGATGATGCCGGAGGTGACGGTGTTGGACAGGTCGAACGGGGCGCCGATGGCCACCACCGGGTCGCCGACCTGCACGTTGTCGGAGTTGCCCAGGGGCAGCGGCTTCAGCCCGGAGACACCGCTGACCTTGACCACGGCCAGGTCGTAGCCGCTGTCCTTGCCGACCACCTCGGCGCTGGCCGTCTCGCCGCCGCTGAACGTCACGGTGATCTCGCCGGAGGAACCGGCCGGGGCGACCACGTGGTTGTTGGTGAGGATGTGGCCCCGGTCGTCGAGGACGAAGCCGGTGCCGGTGCCGGACTCGGTGGTGCCGCTCACGTGCAGGGTCACCACGCTGGGCAGGGCGCTGGCCGCGATGCCGGCCACGCTGTCCGGGGCCCGGCCGCCGCCGTCCCGCTCGTCCTGGGGCAGCTCGATGCTGGTGAGGCCGCCGTTGCGCTCTATGTAGGCGCCTATCCCGCCGCCGATGCCGCCGGCGACCAGGGCGAGGAGGAGCGCGCCGACCAGCACCGTGCCGCGCCGGTTCTTCCGCCGGCCGTCGGGGAGCGGGGGGCCGGGCTGGGTGACGAGGGGCTGCCGGGGCGCACCCCAGGGGTCGTAGCTCTGCCACTGCGGCGCCGGCGGGTGCGCGGCGGTCGCGTGCGCGGCCTCCTGCGGCTGCTGCGGCGCCATCGGGGGCGGGAAGGCGGGCGCCGGCTCGGCGGGCGCGCCGGGCATGCCCGCGCCGTTCGTCCCCGCGTACGGCGGGGGTACGGGCGTGCCGTGCGCGGGGGTCGGCCGCTGCACGGGAGGCGCGGGCGCCCACGGCCCCGGGCCGCCGTAGGGCGGGGTGCTGTACGGGTCCGGTTCGTGCAGGGGCTGGGTGGGGCGCAGGGCGGGGGCGTCGGGTGCCACGGGGGCGTCGGAGGCCGCCGGGGCGTCGGGTGACGCCGTGGGTTCCGGGGCCTCGGGCGCCAGCGAGGCCCTGGGAGCCGCAGCAGCCTCGGGTGCCACCGGGACCTCGGGTGCCGCCGTGGTTTCCGGGGCCCCGGGTGCCACCGGGACCTCGGGTGCCGCCGTGGTTTCCGGGGCCTCGGGAGCCGCAGCAGCTTCGGGTGCCGCCGGGGCGTCGGCCTTCACCGTGTCCTGCGGCGCGGCCTGAGCGTGGTCCGGGGCTGCGGGGTCCGCCGGCGCGGGCACCGCGTCCTCGACGGGCGACGGCTCTTCGGGCGCGGCGGGCGTGCCGCGCCCCTGCGTGGGCCGGCTCCACCACTTCGCCTTGGGCCCGGTCGGCCTACCGTCGTCCATGTTCTCCCCGCAACTGCCGCAACCGGCCTCCGCACGCCCCCGCAGGAGGCGTCCCACCCGAAATCCTGGCGGAATTCAACCAGGTTTGAGCCGGACCTGCGCAGCCCGCTCCGGGTGGTGGGTCAGCGACGGGCGGAGAGCGGCAGCCCGTGGCCGGCGGGGGCCGGTTTCGCGGCGGCCGACGTGGGCGGCGGGGAGGACTTCGCGGAGCGGACGGGTGAGGCCGGGTCGAGCCCGCTGCCCAGCGCGCGGGCGAACAGGGAACCGGCCCCACCGGGGCGTATCAGCGCGGGCGCTGACACGTCGGAGTGGAGGGAGAGCCCGAACGAGCTCCCCGTCAGCCGACCGGTGGCGAGAAGCGAGGGGGCCGAGGTGAAAGCGGGGGGCGCCGTGTTCACCGCGGGGGAGACCGGGCGGTCGCCCTGGCCCGCCGAGGCGAGCGTGCCCTGCCCCGAGCCGCCCCGGCGGCCGGCCGCGGCACCGGTCCCGGCGCGGGCGCCGGTGTCGATCGGGGTCACGGTGTTGCCGGAACCCCCGGCGCGGGTGGGGGCATCGGAGCCGGAACTCGTCGGCAGGGCGCCGCCGAGCGCGATGGCGGCCAGCGAGACGGCACTCGCGGCGGCGAAGGCGAACCTGCGGCCCCGCCAGGGCGAGCGGTCGGCCTCGCGGCCCACCTCGTGGATGCGGAAGACGGAGCCGGCCGGCCCCGCGGGGAGCGCGGCGCCTGAGCCGTGCACGGTCGGGAGGTAGCCGAAGCCGTCCAGGGGGCCGCCGCCCGGGGTGAGGTCGGCGCGGCCGTTCGCGGGGCGCCTTCCGGGCGCCGGTCCGTCACCGAATCGCCCGGAACCGCCCATGGGTCTTCCCTGGCGGTCGTCGTCACCACCCGGTGGGCCGCCCGGGAGGCCCTGGAGGCGGGCCAGGAACCCTTCGGAGGGCGAGGGAGGGGCCGCCTGCGCGAAGACGTCCTTCAGGCGGCGCTGGGCGGCCGCCTCGGCCTTGCACCGGGGACAGGTCGCGAGGTGGGCGAGCACCCGGTCGCGGGCGTCGTGTTTGAGCTCGCCGTCGACGAGCGCGGCGAGGCGGTCCCCCAGGTGTTGTTCCGCGGGGGTCGGATCTGTGCCACTCACGCCGTGCCGCCCTCCCCCGCCAGGAGGGCACCCGCCAGCGAACGCTGCTCGGCGCGTGCCTCGGGCGAACGGTGCCGCAGCGCCTTGCGCAGGTGCGAACGCCCGCGGTGGATGCGGCTGCGCACCGTACCGAGCTTCACGCCGAGCGTCGCGGCGATCTCCTCGTACGACAGTCCCTCGATGTCACAGAGCACGACGGCGGCCCGGAACTCGGGCGCGAGGGTGTCCAGCGCCTGCTGGACGTCCGCGTCGAAGTGGGTGTCGTTGAACACCTGCTGGGGGGAGGGCTCGCGGCTGGGCAGGCGCTCGGCCGCGTCGTCCCCGAGGGAGTCGAAGCGGATGCGCTGCTTGCGGCGGACCATGTCCAGGAAGAGGTTGGTCGTGATGCGGTGCAGCCAGCCCTCGAAGGTGCCGGGCGTGTACGTCGACAGCGAACGGAAGACACGGACGAAGACCTCCTGCGTGAGGTCCTCGGCGTCGTGCTGGTTTCCCGTCAGTCGGTAGGCAAGGCGGTAGACGCGACCGCTGTGCGTGCTGACGATCTCTTCCCATGTGGGCGGGGTCCACGCCTGGGATTCCGCATCTGAGGCGAAGGTCGCGGTCGGTGCGGAGTCGTTGGAAGAACGGTCAGCGATGTCGGTCACGGATTTCGGCTCACCCGCCGACCTGAGAAAGCGCCGCAGCACTCCTCCCCGATCCACAGGCGCAGCCGCACCTCCCCTGTCGGCTCTGGTGGTGTCCAGTGGAGCCCCTACCATAGCCACCTCGCCCGTTAGCTCCGGATAAGCCTTTTTCCAGCTGGGGCCGGGGATCTCCCCGGAACCACGCCCGCGCACCGGACCCGATCGGCGGGCCTGATCCACGGGCTTTCCCCCGCGCTTACACAACGCCCGGTCCCATCTGCGGGTTCCCGGGTCCAGCGGATACAGTCACCGTTGCGCCAACTAAGGGGACAGGAGAGGGTCATTACCGCCAACCGGCAGACGAGCTGGGCGTTCGCCGACGCCTTTGTCGCCGAGGACGAAGCACTGCGCTGGGCCCGGGACCGGGCCCGCGAGGCAGGGCTCCGCTCGGTGTCGCCAGGCACCGGCGCAGCGCTGCGCCTGCTCGCTGCCACGACCGACGCCAAGGCCGTGGCGGAAATCGGCACCGGCACCGGCGTGTCCGGCATCTATCTGCTGCACGGGATGCGGCCGGACGGGGTGCTGACCACCGTCGACCCGGAGCCCGAGCGCCAGCAGTTCGCCCGTGAGGCATTCCGGGCGGCGGGCTTCGCGGCCAACCGGTCCCGCTTCATCCCCGGCCGGGCGCTCGACGTACTCCCCCGTCTCGCGGACGGCGGCTACGACCTCGTGTTCTGCGACGGCGACCGGATGGAGAGCCTGGACTGCCTCGCTGAATCGTTGCGCCTGCTGCGACCTGGGGGCCTGGTCTGCTTCGAGGGCGTCTTCGCGGACGGCCGCACGGTCGACTCCGCCGCCCAGCCCGCGGAGGTGCTGCGGCTGCGCGAGCTGCTGCGCGCGGTCCGCGAGAGCCAGGAGCTGATGGCGACCCTGCTGCCGGTGGGCGACGGCCTGCTCTGCGCGGTCCGCCGCGGCTGAGCCGTACGCGCGCCTTCCGGCGGCGGCCGGCCCCCGGACGCACTACTGCCCCGGCACGGGAACCATGCCGGGGCAGTGTGAAGTGTGGGCGCCTCTGCTCAGCCGACGACCTTCTTGAGGGCGTCGCCGAGGGCATCGGCCTCGTCCGGAGTCAGCTCCACGACAAGCCGACCGCCGCCTTCGAGCGGAACGCGCATGACGATGCCCCGCCCCTCCTTTGTCACCTCGAGCGGGCCGTCGCCCGTCCGCGGCTTCATGGCCGCCATGCTCGTTCCCCTTCCTGAAACCAGCTCATCGCAACCGGCGGCCCCATGACAGGCGCTGCCTCACCGGCATCGAACACAGTGCTTCCAGGTCATTATCCCGCATCACCGACCCCGATGACCAACGTCGCTCTGCATCGCTTGCGCAACGCGCTCACTCAAAACCACCCAATTCGGCGATCCGACTGCGATACTCCGGCCCCCGCACCCCCTCTCCGGCACCGAATTATTTGACGCAGGTCACATGTGCGCACCGAGCGAAGTCGGCCATGCTTGCGGGGACAGGCTGGTGAACGACACGCAAAGGGGACCACCCATGGCCGATCACGACGACGCGGTGCTCTACGACATCAGTGACGGGCTCGCGACGATCACGATCAACCGCCCCGATGCGATGAACGCCATGAACACCGCGGCCAAGGTCGCGCTGCGCGACGCCCTGCGGTCGGCCGCCGCCGACACCGGCGTACGGGCCGTGCTGCTCACCGCGGCAGGCGGGCGGGCATTCTGCGTCGGCCAGGACCTCAAGGAGCACCTGACCAAGCTCGCCGAGGCCCAGGCGTCGGGCGGCGGCAACGCGCTCAGCACGGTGCAGGAGCACTACAACCCGATCGTGCGGGCCCTGACCGAGATGCCGAAGCCGGTCGTGGCCGGGATCAACGGCGCCGCCGCGGGCGCGGGCTTCGGCTTCGCGCTCGCCTGCGACTACCGGGTGGCCGCCGACACCGCCTCGTTCAACACCTCGTTCGCCGGGGTGGCCCTGACCGCCGACTCGGGCGTCTCCTGGACGCTGCCCCGGCTCATCGGCCACAGCCGCGCCGCCGACCTGCTGCTCTTCCCGCGCTCCATCTCGGCGCAGGACGCCCACGAGCTCGGCATCGTCAACAAGGTGGTGCCCGCAGCCGATCTCGCCGCCGAGGCGGCCGCCGTGGCCCGCGCCCTGGCCGACGGGCCGACCGTGGCGTACGCGGCGCTCAAGGCGTCGCTCGCCTTCGGGGCCGGGCACACCCTGCTCCAGGCGCTGGAGAAGGAGGACGAGCTCCAGACGAAGGCGGGCGCCTCCGAGGACCACGCCATCGCGGTGCGGGCCTTCCTCGCCAAGGAGAAGCCGAAGTACCTCGGGCGGTAGGCGGCGGACCCGTCCCCCCTGCTACGCGGGGGTGGGGCGGGAGACGCAGTCGGCGAGGTGGTCGTCGACCAGGCCGCACGCCTGCATCAGGGCATAGGCCGTGGTCGGCCCGACGAACCGCAGCCCCCGCTTCTTCAGCTCCTTCGCCAGCGCCGTGGACTCGGAGGTGACCGCCGGCACGTCCCCGATGGTCTTCGGGGCCGGCCGGCCCACCGGGTCGGGGGCGTACGACCAGATCAGCCCGTCCAGCTCACCGGCCCGCCACCCGGCCAGCGTCCGGGCGTTGGCCATGGTCGCGTCGATCTTCGCGCGGTTGCGGATGATGCCCTCGTCGGCCAGCAGCCGCTCCCGGTCCGCGTCCGTGAACGCCGCCACCGCGGGGATGCTGAACCCGGCGAACGCGGTGCGGAAGCCCTGCCTGCGGCGCAGGATCGTCAGCCAGGAGAGCCCGGACTGGAAGGCTTCCAGGCACAGCCGCTCGAACAGGGCGTCGTCGCCGCGGACCGGGCGGCCCCACTCGGTGTCGTGGTACCAGAGGTAGTCCTCGGTGGACAGGCCCCAGGGGCAGCGCAGTCCGCCGTCCGCCGCCGCGACGGCGCCGCCGGTCATCGGCCGGTCTCCTCGTCGGGGCGGGCGGTGCCGTCCTCCGCCGGGGGCTGCTGGGCGGTTTCCGCCGGGGACTGCCAGGTGGTCTCCGCCGGGTCCGGTCGGGCCGTTTCCGCCGGGGACTGCCAGGTGGTCTCCGCCGGGTCCGGTCGGGCCGTTTCCGCCGGGGACTGCCAGGTGGTCTCCGCCGGGGTCTGCCAGGCGGTCTCCTCGGGGGTCTGTCGGGTCCGGTCCGGCCCGTCCTGCGCCTCTTTGAGCAGGTCGGGGCGGCCGGGCCGGGTGGCCTGCGCGCCGGCGAGCGCCGCCTCCAGCTCCGCGATCCGCGCGTCCCGCTCGGCGAGCTCGGCGCCGAGCCGGCCCAGCGCGTCGTCCACGTCGGCCATCCGGTAGCCCCGGGCGGCCACGGGCAGCCGCAGCGCCTCGACGTCCGCCCGGCCGACCGGGCGCGCGGCGGGCAGCGGGTCCGTCAGCTGCTCGGGCGCCACGTCCTGCAGGATGGCGCCCCTGCCTCCACCGACCACCGCGAGGGTGACCGCGGCAACCACCACCACCATCGCCAGCAGCAAGAACCAGAACACGCGTATCTCCCCGGGAGCGGAATTCGTCCGGGTCCGATCGTGCCATGAGCCACTGACAGTTAGGGTCGGCAGTTGGCCTCGGCAGGTCATCTGCCGGGCGGATTCACAGAGAGGGACACGGATGGCAAGCGGTGCGCTCCGGCTGGGGCGGCGCGAATTCGGTGCGCACGAGCCGGTGATCATGGCGATCGTGAACCGCACCCCGGACTCCTTCTACGACCGGGGCGCCACCTTCCAGGACGAGCCCGCGCTCGCCCGGGTCGAGCAGGCCGTGGCCGACGGCGCGGCGATCATCGACATCGGCGGGGTCAAGGCCGGACCCGGCGAGGAGGTCACCGCCGAGGAGGAGGCCCGCCGCACGGTGGGCTTCGTCGCCGAGGTGCGCCGCCGTCACCGGGACGTGGTGATCAGCGTCGACACCTGGCGCCACGACGTCGGCGAGGCGGTCTGCGAGGCCGGGGCGGATCTGCTGAACGACGCCTGGGGCGGGGTGGACCCGAAGCTGGCGGAGGTCGCCGCGCGGTACGGGGCGGGGCTCGTCTGCACGCACGCCGGCGGCGCGGAGCCGCGGACCCGGCCGCACCGGGTGGGGTACGAGGACGTGATGGCCGACATCCTGCGGGTCACCGTGGGGCTGGCCGAGCGGGCCGTGGAGCTCGGCGTCCGGCCGGACGGGATCATGATCGACCCCGGCCACGACTTCGGTAAGAACACCCGCCACTCGCTGGAGGCCACGCGCCGGCTCGGCGAGATGGCGGAGACGGGGTGGCCGGTGCTGGTCTCGCTCTCCAACAAGGACTTCGTGGGCGAGACGCTGGACCGGCCGGTGAAGGAGCGGCTGCTCGGGACGCTGGCGACGACCGCGGTGTCCGCGTGGTTGGGGGCGCGGGTGTACCGGGTGCATGAGGTGGGCGAGACGCGGGATGTGCTGGACATGGTGGCGTCCATCGCGGGGTGGCGGGGGCCGGCGGCTGCGCGGAGGGGGCTGGCGTAGGGGGGCGGGCGTCGCGCCTGCGGCGGGGGGCGCCTGCGGGTGGGGGCCCCTGCGGGTGGGGGCGCCTGCGGGTGGGGGCGCCTGCGGCGGGCCTGTTCCCCTACCCGCCCCTTCCCGAAACCGGGGCGCCGCCCCGGACCCCGCTCCTCAAGCGCCGGAGGGGCTGGGGTTTTCGGAGCGCCGCCCCGGGCTCCGCGCCTCAAGCGCCGGAGCGGCTGGGTGGTGGGGCTCCGCCCCGGACCCCGCTCCTCAAGCGCCGGAGGGGCTGGGGTTTTCGGAGCGCCGCCCCGGACCCCGCGCCTCGAACGCCGACGGGGCTGGGGTCTTCGGGGGCCGCCCCGGGCCCCGCGCCTCAAGCGGCGGAGCGGCTGCGGCCTTCGGAGCCCGGGCCCGGGCTCCCGGGCTCAGCGGCCGACCTCCTTCGTGACCAGGGCCACCGCCTCGTCCACGTCGTCCGTCACGTGGAACAGCAGGAGGTCCTTCGCCGATGCCTTGCCCTGGGCCACCACCGTGTCCCGCAGCCAGTCCACCAGGCCGCCCCAGTAGGCCGTGCCGAAGAGGACGATCGGGAAGCGGGTGACCTTGCCGGTCTGGACGAGGGTCAGCGCCTCGAAGAGTTCGTCCAGGGTGCCGAGGCCGCCGGGCAGGACGACGAAGCCCTGGGCGTACTTCACGAACATCGTCTTGCGGACGAAGAAGTAGCGGAAGTTGACGCCGATGTCGACGTGCGGGTTGAGGCCCGACTCGAAGGGCAGCTCGATGCCGAGGCCGACCGAGACGCCCTTCGCCTCGCGAGCGCCCTTGTTCGCCGCCTCCATAGCTCCCGGGCCGCCCCCGGTGATCACCGCGAAGCCCGCGTCGACCAGCGCCCGACCGATCCGTACGCCCGCCTCGTACTCCGGCGCTCCGGCCGGGGTGCGGGCCGAGCCGAAGACGCTGATGGCGCTCGGCAGTTCGGCGAGCGCGCCGAAGCCCTCGACGAACTCCGACTGGATGCGCATGACCCGCCACGGGTCGGTGTGCACCCACTCGGAGTCGTCCTCGGAGTCCAGCAGCCGCTGATCGGTCGTGCCGGGCTGTACCTGGTCCCTGCGGCGCAGCACCGGGCCGAGGCGCTGCTCCTCGGGCCGTACCGCGCCCTCGGGGACCTCCGCACCTTCGGGAATGCGCGCATCCTCGGGGTTGCCCATGACCTGCTCCCTCCGCCGACGTCGGAGGCGTCCTGCGACGCCTCCGTCTCACGCCAGCGTAGATCGCCGCGGGTTACGGAAAGGGGAATGCGCGAGGTCAGGTCGTGGGTCAGGCGGTGAGCCAGGAGCGCAGGCGGTCCTCGCAGTGGGTGATGCGCTCGACCTTCACGTGCTCGTCGCGCTTGTGGGCGAGGATCGGGTCGCCGGGGCCGTAGTTCACGGCGGGGACGCCGAGGGAGCCGAAGCGGGCCACGTCCGTCCAGCCGAACTTGGGCCGGGCGGTGCCGCCGACCGCGTCCATGAACGCCTTGGCCGCCGGGTGGGAGAGGCCGGGCATGGCCGCGCCGGAGTGGTCGTCGACGGTGAACTCGGCGACGCCGCAGCCGTCGAAGACCTCGCGGACGTGGGCCAGCGCCTCTTCCTGGCCGAGGTCGGGGGCGTAGCGGTAGTTGACGACGACCGTGCAGGCGTCGGGGATGACGTTGTTGGCGACGCCGCCCTCGATGCGTACGGCGTTGAGACCCTCGTGGTACTCCAGGCCGTCGATCACCGGCCGGCGCGGCTCGTACGCGGCGAGGCGGGCGAGGACCGGGGCGGCGGCGTGGATGGCGTTCGACCCCATCCAGCTGCGCGCGGAGTGCGCCCGCTCGCCGTTCAGGTGGAGGAAGACGCGCAGGGTGCCCTGGCAGCCGCCCTCGACCTCGCCGTCGGAGCCCTCCAGGAGGACGGCGAAGTCGCCCTCCAGCCAGTCGGGGTGGGCGTCGGCGATGTGGCCGAGGCCGTTGAGGTGTGCGGCGACCTCTTCGTTGTCGTAGAAGACGAAGGTGAGGTCGCGGTTGGGCTCGGGCACGGTGGCGGCGATGCGCAGTTGGACGGCGACGCCGGACTTCATGTCGGTGGTGCCGCAGCCCCAGAGCAGGCCGTCGGCGTCGAGCCGGGAGGGCACGTTGCCGGCGATCGGCACGGTGTCGATGTGGCCGGCCAGGATGACGCGTTCGGAGCGGCCGAGATTCGTCCTGGCCACGACGTTGTTCCCGTGCCGGTCGACGGTCAGGTGCGGCAGGGCTCGCAGCGCCGACTCGATGGCGTCCGCCAGGTCCTTCTCCTCCCCGCTGACCGAGGGGAAGTCGACGAGCGCGGCGGTGAGGGCGGGCCCGTCCAGGGTGAGGTCAAGCGTGCTTTCGGCCATGGCTACGACCCTAGTACCTCGCGTACGGTGGCCCCGTGCCCAGGACTGTTCCCGCTGCCCGCCCACGTCCCGGCCGCAGCCGTCGGCTGCGGATCGCGGCAGCCTTCGGCGTACTGGTCGCGGTGGGCGGGTATCTGACCGTTCAGTACGTTTCGGGCGGCCGGGGGTCCGACCAGTGCACGGTGCGGTCGGCGGACGGTTCGTACCGGCTGACGCCCGAGCAGGCGGCGAACGCGGCGACGATCTCCGCGGTCGGCACCACGCGCGGGATGCCGGAGCGCGCGGTGACGATCGCGCTGGCGACGGCGTTGCAGGAGTCCGGGCTGCGCAACATCGACTACGGCGACCGGGATTCGCTGGGCCTGTTCCAGCAGCGCCCCTCGCAGGGCTGGGGCACCGAGAAGCAGATCATGGATCCGGTGCACGCGGCCGGGAAGTTCTACGCGCACCTGGACGAGATCCCCGGCTATTCGCGGCTGCCGCTGACCGAGGCCGCGCAGCGCGTCCAGCGCAGCGGCTTCCCGCAGGCGTACGCGAAGCACGAGCCGGACGCGGCGCTACTGGCCGCCGCGCTGACCGGGCGCACGCCGGGCGCGCTGGACTGCGAGCCGCCGCGGTCCACGGCCGGGACGGGTGACGCGTCGAAGGTGCGGGCCGCCCTGGTGCGCGCCTTCGGCAAGGACGTGCTGCCGGGGCCCGCCCCCACGGCGGGCGCGGCGGTCCCGGGCGCGCTCACGGTGCCGGTGCGGGCGGACCGCCGCGCCGACCGGGACGGCGCGCCGCAGCGCGGCTGGGAGCTGGCGCACTGGGCGGTGGCGCAGTCCGAGGCGCTGGGCATCGACGAGGTGGCGTACGGGGGCCGGGTGTGGGCCGCCGGATCGGGCTGGCGCACCGAGCGCGGGGCGTCCGAGCGCACGGCCGCGGACACCGGCGGGGTCCGGATGCGCCTCGTGCGCTAGCCACCTCGTGCGCTAGCCACCTCGCGCCCTAGCCGCCTCGTGCGTCCGTGCGAGGCTTCATCCGTGCGGGCGGACCGTCGTCCGCGCGGGCGCCCCCGGCGCTGGGGCGCTCGGAACGCTTTCCCGCTCTCCCGATTCCCTTGTGCCGCACGGGAAGTGACGGTTCGGCGGGTGATCGCGGAATGCAGCGTTTGCCCGGGTTCCTCCGCTGCGGATTATCCGACGCATTGCCCAGTCTTTACGTTGCCGCACCGCAACCTCACCCGCCCCCACGGCGGTTGTCATGGCGTCCGACCCACGGACAGCCCGAATTCCCTCCCGTCGAAGGAGCATCATGTCCCTCCCCCTGACCCGTCGGATCGCCCGTACCGCGCTGCTGATCGCGGCGGGTGCGGCCCCCGTGGTCGGTGCGGCCGGCGCCGCGGGTGCCGCGGAGCTCCCGCAGGCCCCGGACCTCGGCGGTCTCACCAGCGTCGAGGGTTCCGGTCTCGGCAAGGCGGTCGAAGGCGCCGCCAAGCCGGCCTCCGACACCGCGGGCAAGGCCGGCGGCAAGGTCGTCGGCACCACGCTGCCGGTGGCGAGCAAGACCCTCGGGGACGTCGGCGGCAAGGCCGCCCCCGCCGCGAAGAACGTCTCCAAGACCGCCAAGGGCGCGGCCAAGGGCGACGCCGTCTCCACCGTGTCCAAGGCCGCCAAGGGCGGCCTGTCCGCCGACGGCCTCACCAAGGGCCTGCCGATCGGCTGACACGCGGCCCCGTTCGCAGGTACGCGCGAGGGCTCCGGGAGTGCGCACTCCCGGAGCCCTCGCGCGTCGTTCCGGAAGGGCTCAGCCCAGCCGCTTGACCGCGGCCGCCACGCGCTCGTCGGTGGCCGTGAACGCCACGCGTACGAAGCGGTCGCCGGCCGGCCCGTAGAAGTCGCCGGGCGCCACCAGGATGCCCAGCTCCGCCAGGTGGGCCACGGTGTCCCAGCACGGTTCGTCGCGGGTCGCCCACAGGTAGAGGCTCGCCTCGCTGTGCTCGATCCGGAAGCCGTGCGCCTCCAGGGCGGCACGCAGGGCGGCGCGCCGGTCGGCGTACCGGGTGCGCTGCTCGGCGACGTGCGTGTCGTCGCCGAGCGCGGCGACGGTCGCGGCCTGGACGGGCGCGGGCGTCATCATCCCGCCGTGCTTGCGGATCAGCAGCAGCTCGCTCAGCACGGCCGCGTCGCCCGCGATGAACGCGGCGCGGTAGCCGGCGAGGTTGGACCGCTTGGAGAGCGAGTGGACGGCGACGACGCCCTCGTACGTACCGCCGCAGACGTCCGGGTGGAGCACGGAAACCGGTTCGGCCTCCCAGCCCAGCTCCAGGTAGCACTCGTCGCTGAAGACGAGCACCCCGTGCTCGCGCGCCCAGGCGACGATCCGGACCAGCTCGTCCTTGGCGAGGACCCGGCCGGTCGGGTTGGACGGGGAGTTGAGCCAGAGCAGCTTCAGGCCGGCCGGGTCCAGCTCGGTCGGGTCGTCGTACGCGACGGGCTCGGCGCCGCAGAGCCGGGCGCCGACCTCGTACGTCGGGTAGGCGAGCCGGGGGTAGGCGACCTTGTCGCCGGCGCCGAGGCCGAGCTGCGTCGGCAGCCAGGCCACCAGTTCCTTGGAGCCGACGACGGGCAGTACGTTCTCGTGGGCGACCGAGACCGCGCCGAGCCGCCGCTCCACCCAGCCGGTGAGCGCGTCGCGCAGCGCGGCCGTCCCCCACACCGTCGGATAGCCGGGGCTGTCCGCGGCCGCGACGAGCGCCTGCCGGATCAGCTCGGGCACCGGATCGACGGGCGTGCCGACGGACAGGTCCACGATGCCGTCCGGGTGGGCCTCGGCCGTCGACTTGTAGGGCGCCAGCTTGTCCCAGGGGAAGACCGGGAGGCGGGAGGAGACTGCGGACACGGCTCTCTGCTTTCTCATACGGGGTTCACGCGGGCGGCCCTGGAGGGGCCGCGGGAAACACCTCGGTCCCGCACGGCGACGAGCCGTACGGGACCGGGGTGGCGCACGTGCCGGGGCGCTGTTACTGGTTCTGCGGCGGCAGCGCGGCGATGAACGCGTGGTCGCGCTCGATCAGGCCCAGCTTGGAGGCACCACCCGGCGACCCGAGGTCGTCGAAGAACTCGACATTCGCCTTGTAGTAGTCCTTCCACTCGTCCGGAGTGTCGTCCTCGTAGAAGATCGCTTCCACCGGGCAGACCGGCTCGCAGGCTCCGCAGTCGACACACTCGTCCGGGTGGATGTACAAGGACCGCCGGCCCTCGTAGATGCAGTCGACGGGGCACTCTTCGATGCAGGCCTTGTCCTTTACGTCGACACAAGGCTGCGCGATGACGTAGGTCACGCTGTCGTTCCTCCTCGGTAGGGCGTTGGCTCTCGCGCGGGAGCGCGGCGTCGTCGATGCCCGCCCCTAGTATCTCCGTTCGCGGGCACGATCCGAACAGGAGGGGCGGACAGAGCTGTGGAATTCACCATCGGCGGACGGCTGGAGGTCCGAATTGCACCGGCTGACGTGGGCAAACGGGTATCAGTCCGGCGTGTGACCGAAGACGGCCCACAGGAGCCGAAATTCACCGACACGGTCGGTGTTCTCACATCATGGGACGACGGTGTGCTGTCCGTCACACCCAAGAGCGGCGAGTCCGTTCGCATCGCGGAGTCCTCCCTGGTCGCGGGCAAGGTCGTGCCGTCCGCCCCGGCCCGCCGGCGCGGACCGGCCGCCTCCTTCGACGAACTGGCCCGGGTCGCCACGCGCGCCTGGCCGCCCGTGGAGAGCGAGCCGCTGGGCGAGTGGCTGCTGCGCGCCTCCGGCGGCTTCACCCGGCGCGCCAATTCGGTCCTTCCGCTCGGCGACCCGGGCGTGCCCCTCGGCGTGGCGCTCGGGCGCGTGTCGCAGTGGTACGCGGACCGGGGCCTGCCCGCGTACGTGCAGGCCGCGACCGGCGCCGAGGGCACGCAGGAGGAGCTGTGCGCGGCGCTGGAGGAGCACGGCTGGCGGCGCGAGGTGACGGCGGCCGTACGGATCGCGGCCCTGGCCCCGGTCGCTGACCTGCCGGCCGAGGTGTCCCGGGTACGGCTGGGCCGGACGGCCGACGAGGCGTGGCTCGCCCGCTACCAGCGGGTCGGCACCCCGCGCCCGGAGGTGACCGCCGTGCTGAACGGCGGCCCCTCGGTGTGGTTCGCGACCGTGCCCGGCGAGGCCGGCGATGAGGCGCCCGCCGCGATCGGGCGGTGCGTGGTGGACGGGCGGTGGGCCGGGTTCATGGCCGTCGAGGTGGCCCCCGAGCACCGCCGGCGGGGGCTCGCCACCGCGGTGATGACCGCGCTGGCCCGGCAGGCGATGGACGAGGGCGCATCGGCGGCCTGGCTCCAGGTCGAGCAGGACAACGAGGGCGCCCGCGCGCTGTACGACGGGATGGGCTTCGCGGCCCACCACCTCTACCACCACTTCCGGCCGGTGTGACCGATGGCCCGCGAGAGGCACGACCGCGAGGAGCCGCGCCGCCGGTTCGCCGAGGAGGCCAGGGCCGAGCGGCCCGACCTGGCGCTGCTGTGCCTGCTGGTGGCGGCCGAGGCGGACCCCGCGCTGGACGCGCACGGCGTCGACGCGGCCCAGATCGAACTGGACCGGCTCGCCGGACTGCTCCCGTACGGGCTGCGCGGCGGCCACGCCTGGGCGTCCGCGCTGGCCGAACTGCTCGGTGAGCGGTACGGCTTCGAGGGCGCGTCGGCGGACTACCAGCGCCTGGAGTCGTCCCTGCTGCACGAGGTGCTTCGGCGGCGGCGCGGGCTGCCGATCCTGCTGTCGGTGGTGTGGATCGAGGTCGCGCGGCGGGCGGGCGCCCCGGTGTACGGGGTGGCTCTGCCGGGCCACTTCGTGGTCGGTTTCGGCGATCCGGCCGAGCGGGTGCTCGCCGATCCGTTCGCCGGCGGGCGGCCGCTGACGGACCAGGACGCGGAGCTGCTGGTGACGAGCGCGACCGGGGAGCGGTGGGAGCCGTCGTCCGTGGAGCCGGCCCGGCCGCTGGAGGTCGTGCTGCGCATCCTGAACAACATCCGGGCCTGGGCGGCGGCCCGCCCCGAGCACACGGCCGTGGCGCTCTCGGCGGTCGAGCTGTCGCTGCTGCTGCCGTCGCACCCGGCGAGGCTGCGCTACGAGCACGCGCAGCTCCTGGTGCGCGCCGGGGAGTTCCTGCGCGGGGCGGAGGAGATGGAGGAGTACGCGCGGGTGGTCGAGGACATCGAGCCGGCCGTGGCGGAGTCGGTGCGGCACAGCGCGCGGGCGGCGCGGGCGCTCCTGAACTGACGGGGCGGGATGTGGTGCGGGGTGGGCGGCGCCCAAACCTCGCGGGGCGCGCCATGCCGTCCAACGGGTGATTATCCGTTCTTCGCCACTCGATGAGCCCATGCCGTAGCTCCAATGCGGGGCTCTCCGATGGCGCGCTCCCGCGTTCCGGCTGACGGTGGATCACGTAGCCGCTGCGTCACCGGGAGTCGATACACCGTCACTCCTCGCAGGGGCGACGAAAGGAAATGTGTTCAGATGCGCTCTGCCCGCACACTGTTCGCTTCGGCCGCCGTCACGGCGGTCCTCACGATCACCGCTCCCTCGGCCTACGCCCTGACCGTGGCCGGCGACCAGCACGACGGTGGCTCCTCCTCCGTCAGCCACGAGCACGGCACGTCCGACGACGACGGCTGGACGAAGGACAAGCCGCACGGCGGCGTCCACACCGGTGGCGGCGCGCTGTCGATGACGGTCGCCAAGGAGTGGCAGCCCGGCGACGAGGGCGGCAAGTACAAGGACCAGGACAAGCCCCACGGCGGCGTCCACACCGGCGGCGGCGCCCTCGCCAAGTCGGTCGCCGAGGGCTGGCAGCCCGGCGACGAGGGCGGCAAGTACAAGGACGAGGGCAAGCCCAGCGGCGGCGTCCACACCGGCGGCGGCGCGCTCGCGAACACCGTCGCCAAGGAGTGGCAGCCCGGCAACGACGACGAGGGCGGCAAGTACAAGGACCAGGACAAGCCCAGCGGTGGCATGCACACCGGTGGCGGCGCGATGGCGATGACCGGCAGCGGTCTGGCCGCCGGTTCGCTGCTGCTGCTCGGCGGCGCCGGCGTCGCCGCGTACCGGCTCCGCCGCCGCCAGGCGTCCGGCGGTGCGATGGCCTGATCAGGCCGCTCAGCGGGCCCTGGTCCGTCGCGGTCGCCGTCCCTCGGGGCGGTGGCCGCGGCGCCTGCGTTTCCCGGGCCCGCGCTCGCTCGTACCGCACCGCACGGACGAAAGGCACGTTCCCATGGCCGCCCCGCAGCCTTCCGACTCCTCCCCCACCGGGGCCGCGTCCGGCACCGGCACGCTCGGCCGGGCCCTGTTCGGGCCCGTCGCGGCGGCCGGTCTCGGCGCGCTCCTCGTCTACCACTCCATCGGCTCCCCCGTCGACGACAAGCCGCCGGCCCCGCCGGCGGCAGCCGCGCCCGCCGCCCCCTCCCCTTCGTCCTCCGCCACCGGGACGGCCGCCCCGAGCGCGTCGCCCGCGCTGCCGCGCTCGGTGCCGACGCGGCTGCGCATCCCGGCCATCGCGGTGGACGCGCCGTTCACCCCGCTGTCGATCGGGGCGTCGGGGCGGCTCGACGCGCCGCCGCCGAACGACAAGAACCTCGTCGGCTGGTTCAAGGACGGGGCGACGCCGGGCGAGCGCGGGGCGTCGATCGTCGCGGGCCACGTCGACACGACGACCGGCCCGGCGGTCTTCCTCCAGCTGCGTTTCCTGCGGCCCGGCGCGAGCGTCGACATCACCCGCGCCGACGGCACGGTGGCCTCGTTCTCGGTCGACACCGTGGAGACGTTCAGCAAGGCGGACTTCCCCGACAAGAAGGTGTACGCGGACACCCCGGACGCCCAGCTGCGCCTGATCACCTGCGGCGGCAACTACGACCGGAAGGCCAGGGACTACGAGGACAACGTCGTGGTCTTCGCCCACCTCGACTCGGTCAAGAAGGCGTGAGCGGCGCCCTTCCCCCGCGTACGGGCGGAAAAACCCCGCGCGCACGGTTCGGGACGCCTGTTAGCGTCCCATCCATGAAGCGTGCCGCCATGACGACGACGCCGGAGAGTGTCCCGGCGCGCTGACTGATGACCAGCCGACAAGCCCCGGGGCGAGTGCCCCGGGGCTTTGGCACGGGGTCGCTCGCCCTCCGTACGCGAGGAGACCGCCGTGCACGACCACCGCAGGCTCGGCCGTGAGCTGGAGCTGTTCGACACCGACCCGCTGATCGGCGCGGGCCTGCCCTACTGGCTGCCGGCCGGAGCGGCGCTGCGGCACACCCTGGAGGAGTACGTCCGCACCGCCGAGCGCCGGGCCGGCTACCGCCACGTGTACTCGCCGGTGCTCGGCAAACGGGAGCTGTACGAGATCTCGGGGCACTGGTCGCACTACAGCGACGACATGTACCCGCCGATGGACCTGGGCACCGAGCAGGTCGTGCTGCGGCCGAGCCTGTGCCCGCACCACGCGGTGATCTACCGCTCCCGTGCGCACAGCTACCGCGAACTGCCGCTGCGGATGGCGGAGCTGGGCGGGATGTACCGCGCGGAGCTGTCCGGGGTGCTCGGCGGGCTGACCCGGGTGCGGGCCATCCAGCTGAACGACGCGCACATCTTCTGCACCCTGGACCAGGTCGCCGACGAGGCGCGGGGCGCGCTCGGCATGATCCGGCGGGCGTACGAGGCGCTGGGCATCCGCCCGGCCCGCTTCCGGCTCTCGCTGCCCGGCCCGGGCGGGAAGTACGTCGCCGCCCCGGAGATGTGGCGGCGCTCGACCGCGCTGCTGACCGAGGTGCTGGACGCGTCCGGGCTGCCGTACGAGGCGGCCGAGGACGAGGCCGCGTTCTACGGGCCGAAGATCGACGTCCAGGTCGTGGACGCGGCGGGCCGCGAGTTCACCCTGTCGACCGTGCAGGCCGACTTCCACCAGCCGGAGCGGTTCGATCTGCGCTACATCGGTGCCGACGGGGCGAAACACCGGCCGGTCATGGTGCACCGCAGCATCATCGGCAGCGTGGAGCGGGCCGTCGCCCATCTCGTCGAGCAGTACGGCGGTGCGTTCCCCGGCTGGCTCGCCCCGGTCCAACTGGTGATCCTGCCGGTCTCGGACGCCGAACTCCCGGCCGCCGACGCGCTGGCCGCGCGGTGCGCCGGGCTCGGGCTGCGCGCGGAGGTCAGCGGCCGGGAGCACGGCAGCCTGGGCGCCAGGGTCCGCCGGGCCCGGCTGGTGCCGTACCAGGCGGTGATCGGCGCGGCGGAGGCGGCGGACGGGCTCGTCGCCCTGCGGCTGCGCGACGGCCGCCGGCCGGCCCCGGTGCCGGCCGGGGAGGCGCTGGCCCGGATCGGGGCGCTGACCGCCGCGCACAGCACGGCGCTGTGGGACGACGAGGAGGCGGAGCCGGTCAGGGGGTGACCGGCGCGGTCTGCGGGTCGGTCGCGGTGCGGTCGGGGCCGAGCGCACCGGCCAGCGTCGCGGCGACGGCCACCAGGGCGAGGACGACGGTCATCGCGAGCCGTAGTCCGATGTGGTCGGCGAGGAAGCCGAGCGCGGGCGGGCCGACCAGGAAGGCGCCGTAGCCCGCCGTGGAGACGGCCGCGACCCGGGCCGCCGCGTCGTGCGGGTGGTCGCCCGCCGCGGACACGGTGACCGGGAAGCCGAGCGAGGCGCCGAGCCCCCACAGCACCGTGGCGGCGCCCGCCATCGCCGGGCTCGGGGCGACGATCACCACCGCCAGGCCCAGCGCGGCCGTCACGCCGCTGATCCGCACGACCCGCACCCGGCCGAACCGCGCCAGGAGGGGGCCGCCGGCGAAACGGCCGAGCGTCATCGAGGCGGCGAAGAGCAGGAAGGTCAGCGAGCCCGCGGTGGCGCTCACCTCGTACCCGTCCACCATGAGCAGCGGCAGCCAGTCGTTCGCGGCGCCCTCCGCGAACGCCATGGCGAGCACGATCACCCCGATGAGGACGAGCTGCCGGTCCCGCCACACGTGCAGCTGCCCCCGCAGGCCGCCCTGCCCGGATCCGGCGGCCGGTCCGGTCTCCTTTCCGGTGCCGTGCGGGATGGCGAGGACCGCCCGCGTACCGGCCGCCGCTATCAGTACCGCGACGAGTGTCAGATGCCATCCGACGGGGAACGCGGCCGCCGTCAGCGCCATGCCGAGGAGCGCCCCGACGACGGTGCCCAGGCTGAAGCAGCCGTGCAGCACCGGCAGGACGGGCCGGCCGATGGCGCTCTCGACGGCGGCGCCCTCGATGTTGAACGCCACCTCGCTCATCCCCATCCCGCCGCCGAACAGGGCCAGTCCGCCGAAGACCACGGCCGCCAGCGGCAGGGCGGTGCCGAGGGCGACGACGAGCAGGCCCGCGACGATCAGCGAGGCCCCGCCGAGGATCGTGGCCCGGCCCCCGTAACGGCGTACGAGCGGGCCGGAGGCCGTGACGCCGGCCATCGAACCGGTGGAGAGACCGAACAGCACCAGACCCATCGCCCCGGTGGACACGTCGAGCCCGTCCCGGACGGCCGGGGTGCGCGCCACCCAGGAGGCCATGCCGGTACCGGCGGCGAGCATGAAGAGGAACAGTGCGGCACGCCAGCGGCGTGTGGCGGCATCCATACAGCGGGGCCTCGGCAGACGGGTCGGAAAGGTGGCGAGCGCCACGAGCGTACGATCGTACGCCTTGAGTGTACGATCGTACCCATGACGGACCACTTCGCGGGAGACCCGCGTACGAACCAGGAGCGGATGCTCGCCGGGGACCTCTACATCGCCGACGACCCGAAGATCGTCGAGGCCCAGCGGCGCGCCGTGCGGCTGGCCGCCCGCTACCTCGCCGCCTACACCGAGGACCCGGACGCGGCGCAGCCGGTGGTCGCCGAACTCCTCGGCGGCCTCGGCGCGGGCGCGCACATCCGGCCGCCGCTGTACGTCGACTACGGCACGTACATCACGGTCGGCGAGGACACGTTCGTCAACTACAACCTCACCGCCCTGGACGTCGCCCCCATCACCATCGGCCGCGACTGCCAGATCGGGCCGAACGTCCAGCTGCTCACGCCCACCCACCCGGTGGAGCCGGAGCCCCGCCGGGACAAGCTGGAGGCGGCGCGGCCCATCACGATCGGCGACAATGTCTGGCTCGGCGGCGGGGCGATCGTGCTCGCCGGGGTGACCATCGGGGACAACAGCGTCATCGGCGCGGGAGCCGTCGTCACCAAGGACATCCCCGCCGACGTGGTCGCCGTGGGCAATCCGGCCCGGGTGATCCGTTCGATCTAGACGAGGGACGACGAGGGACACAGGTGGCGACCGGACAGAACGACCCCGAGCGGCGGGAGCGCATCATCACCGCCGCGCTCGACCTGATCGCGCAGGAGGGGGTCGCCGGGACCTCGCACCGCAAGGTCGCCGCCCGCGCCGGGGTGCCGCTCGGCTCGATGACGTACCACTTCGCGGGCATGGACGAGCTGCTGCGGGAGGCGTTCACCCGTTTCTCCAGCGGCGTCGTCGCCGTCTTCGAGGAGCGCCTCGGCGCCGCCACCACGCGGGACGAGGCCCGGGAGGCGGTCGCCGACCTGGTCCACCACCTGTCCGGCGGCAACCAGCGCGAACTGGTCCTCACCCACGAGCTGTACACCCTGGCCGCCCGCAAGCCCGCCTACCGCGAGCTGACCCGCGAGTGGATGCGCCGCAGCCGGGTCGCCCTGGAATGGCACTTCGACCCGGCGACGGCCCGTCAGCTGGACGCGTTGATCGAGGGCCTGTCCATCCACCGCGCCCTGGAGACCGAACCGCACGACCGGGCCCTGACCGTCGAAGCCATCGCCCGCATCACGCGCGCCTGACGCGCGCCCCCAGCCCCTGGCCGGCACCCCACCTGACCAAGGTGCCGGCCAGGTCGTCACTGAGCCGCGCGCGCCGGCGGGCCGACCTGCGGCCATCTACGGCGAGTTCGGCCGTCCGTGCGAGCCCAGCGCCCGTCCGCACGCACGACGCACCATCATCTCCTGAAACCAAGGCCGCCCCGAACTGAGCGCAGAACGGGTCAATTGCCGTTCGCCTGCCGTTGATTGTTGCGCCCAGCCGGTTCGGGTGAGGCTTCTGTTGCACACCTCTTGACGTTTCCCCAGTGACGACGGAACCATCAACACCCACCGGAGAGCGCTCTCAGAGCGCTCTCCGGACAGCTCGTCGTGTCACTCGCACCACGACTCAGGAGACGTACGTCCATGCACCTTCCCCCCACGGAAGCCCCCACAACTCCCCCCACCCACACCGCCGGAACACCCGGCCGCAGGCGTCGCGGGCGGGCCTTCGGGTTCGCCGCGTTCGCCGTGTCGCTGCTCCTCGCCGTGCCCACCGCGCAGACCGCGTTCGGCCAGGACGCGCAGGCCGTCGAGGGCGGCGGCGACCTCGGGCCCAACGTCCTGGTGTTCGACCCGTCGATGCCGGACATCCAGGCCAAGGTCGACGAGGTCTTCAAGCAGCAGGAGTCGGCGCAGTTCGGCACCGGCCGCTACGCGCTGATGTTCAAGCCGGGCACGTACGACGACATCAACGCGCAGATCGGCTTCTACACCTCGATCGCCGGTCTCGGGCTGAACCCGGACGACACCACGTTCAACGGTGACGTGACCGTCGACGCGGGCTGGTTCGACGGCAACGCCACGCAGAACTTCTGGCGTTCGGCGGAGAACCTGGCGCTCAACCCGGTCAGCGGCACCGACCGCTGGGCCGTCTCGCAGGCGGCGCCCTTCCGCCGGATGCACGTCAAGGGCGGCCTCAACCTTGCCCCGAACGGCTACGGCTGGGCGAGCGGCGGGTACATCGCCGACAGCAAGATCGACGGCCAGGTAGGACCGTACTCGCAGCAGCAGTGGTACACCCGCGACAGCTCCATCGGCAGCTGGGGCAACGGCGTCTGGAACATGACGTTCTCCGGCGTCGAGGGCGCGCCCGCGCAGAGCTTCCCCGAGCCGCCGTACACCACGCTCGACAACACCCCGGTCTCGCGCGAGAAGCCCTTCCTCTACCTGGACGGCGACGACTACAAGGTCTTCGTCCCGGCCAAGCGCACCAACGCGCGCGGCACGTCGTGGGGGAACGGCACCCCGCAGGGCGAGTCGATCCCGCTGGACCGGTTCTACGTGGTCAAGCCCGGCGCGAGCGCGGAGACCATCAACGCGGCCGTGCAGCAGGGCCTGCACCTGCTGTTCACGCCCGGTGTCTACCACGTGGACCAGACGATCGACATCGACCGCGCCGACACCGTCGTGCTCGGGCTCGGCCTCGCCACGATCATCCCGGACAACGGTGTCACCGCCCTCAAGGTCGGTGACGTGGACGGCGTGAAGCTCGCCGGGCTGCTGGTCGACGCGGGTGCCACCAACTCCGAGTCGCTGATCGAGGTCGGCCCCGAGGGCGCGTCCGCGAGCCACGCCGACAACCCCACCTCCCTCCAGGACGTCTTCGTCCGGGTCGGCGGCGCGGGCGCGGGCAAGGCCACCACGGGCATGGTGATCAACAGCAACGACACGATCATCGACCACACCTGGCTGTGGCGCGCCGACCACGGCGAGGGCGTCGGCTGGGAGACCAACCGGTCCGACTACGGCCTCCAGGTCAACGGCGACAACGTCCTGGCCACCGGCCTGTTCGTGGAGCACTTCAACAAGTACGACGTGCGCTGGTCCGGCGAGAACGGCAAGACGATCTTCTACCAGAACGAGAAGGCGTACGACGTCCCCAACCAGGACGCCGTCCAGAACGGTGACGTCAAGGGCTTCGCCGCCTACAAGGTGGACGACTCCGTCACCACGCACGAGGGCTGGGGGCTCGGCAGCTACTGCAACTTCACCGCCGACCCCACCATCCGCCAGGACCACGGCTTCGAGGCCCCGGTCAAGCCCGGCGTGAAGTTCCACGACCTGCTCGTCGTCTCCCTCGGCGGCCAGGGCCAGTACAACCACGTCATCAACGACACGGGTTCGGCCACCTCGGGGACGGACACCATTCCGTCGCAGGTGGTGTCCTTCCCGTAGGGACGACCGCATCCGCACCACCCCGGGCCCGGGCCGCCTCCGTGCGGTCCGGGCCCTTCGGCTATCCGCCCCCGGTCACCGCTCTGAGGCCGTCCAGGGCCTCGCGCAGGAAGTACGCCGGGCCCCGGGAGCCGTCGCCTCCGATCCAGCGCTCGAACGCGACCTTGAAGACGGCGACGCCCGCCTCCGGACGCGCCGGCCTCGGGCCCCGGCGGCCGGCAGGACAACGCCCGGGCGACGCTCGCCCTCACCTCCCGCGACGTCCGCTCCTCCGTCGTCCGGCTGCCCCGACGGTCCACGGCGACGGGGACCACGGCTTCATGGCGGCGCTGATCGGCATCGCCCGCGAGAAGGGCGTGGCCGGCTATGTCGGCGACGGCTCCAACCGCTGGCCGGCCGTGCACCGCTCGGACGCCGCCCGCCTGTTCCGGCCGGCCCTGGAGGACGCCCCCGCCGGCTCCACGCTGCACGCGGTGGGCGTGGAGGGCGTCCCGCTGCGGGCCGTCGCCGAGGTCATCGGGCGCCACCTCGGCGTCCCCACGGCCTCCGTCTCCCCCGAGGACGCGGCCGGTCACTTCGCCTGGCTGGGCGGCCTCGTGGGGGTCGACGGCTCGTCCTCCGCCGCGCTGACCCGTGAGGCGCTCGGCTGGCGGCCGGCCTGTCCGGGGCTGCTCGAAGACCTCGACCAGGACCACTACTTCGCCTGACAGCACAAGGCCGCAGGCACCTGGGGCAAGGTGCCTGCGGCCGGTGGTGCTCAGCCGTGCAGGGCCAGCGCGCCCTTCGCCGGGACGGTCGCCGTCAGCGTGCCGCCGTCGCCGACCTGCACCGTGTTTCCGTCGCAGGCGTCCGGGGAAGCCTGCGCCACGTTGCAGTACGTGCCCGCCGGGAGCGAGGTGGAGAACGTCTCGGTCAGCTCGCCCTCCCCGTTGTTGAGGGCCACGAACCCCTTGTCGCCCCGGCCGAAGGCGATCGCCGACGAGCCGTTGTCCCACCAGTCGGTCAGCTCCGCGCCCTCGGTCGCGTTGTGGAAGCCGACCATGCCGGTGATCGCGGTCCGCGCGTGCGTGCAGGTCCAGCCGTCGTCCCCGCAGGCCGCCGCGCCGCCGTTCGGCGGGCCGGCGTCCTTGTCCGACCACTCGTAGCCGGAGAAGACGTTCGGCGAACCGTAGGGCGAGGCCAGCATGAAGACGTTGGCCAGGGTGTAGGCCGCGCCGTCCTTGTAGGTCAGCGTGGAGCCGTTGCGCTCGGTGTCCCAGTTGTCGACGAACGTACGGGCGCTCCCGCTCGCCAGCTTGCCGTCGGCCACGCCTCGCAGCCCGCTGATGCCGCCGCCCTGGAAGGCGCTCTTGAGGTGGCCGCCGTAGCGGAACTCGTCCACGTCGCCCACGCCCGTGTACTCCTCGGGCTGGACCGCCTCGCCGCCGCCGTGGATGACCTCGCCGACCCAGTAGCCCGGGTCGGCCGTCTTGCCCTTGATCGCGGCGATGTCGTCGGCGGCCATGTGCTTGGCGGCGTCGATGCGGAAGCCGTCGACGCCGAGGCCCCGCAGGTCGGAGAGGTAGGCGGCGATCGTCGTACGGACGGCGTCGCTGCCGGTGTCCAGGTCGGCGAGGCCCACCAGTTCGCAGGTCTGGACGTCGTCGCGGTCGCCGTAGTCGCTGATGTCCTTGCGGCAGCCGTGGAAGTCCTGGTCCTGGAAGTACCCGGGGTAGTCGTACTTCGTGTACGCGGTGCCGCCGGTCCCGGTGCCGGAACCGGACGACATGTGGTTGATGACCGCGTCGGCGACGACCTTCACCCCGGCCGCGTGGCAGCTCTCCACCATCGAGGCGAACGCCTCACGGTCGCCGAGGCGCCCGGCGATCCGGTAGCTGACCGGCTGGTACGAGGTCCACCACTGGTCGCCCTGGATGTGCTCGGAGGCGGGCGAGACCTCCACGTACCCGTAGCCGGCCGGGCCCAGCGAGTCCGTACACGCCTGGGCCACCGCGTCGTACTTCCACTCGAACAGGGTGGCCGTGACGGTCTTCTCGCCCGGCGGGGTGGCCTGGGAGGTCCAGGGGGTGAGCGCGGTGACGCCGGCGGCTGCGAGCAGCCCGGCCAGCGTCACGCGGAGGGCGCGGGAACTCAATTGCGGCTCCTTCGGTCGCGGGTACGGAAATGGGGTCCGTACCCTGCGGGGGCGGCCACGCGCCTGGCCACCGTGGGGGGAGTTCGGAGCCTGCCGCTGTGGCGGTGAGCACGTCAAGAGATCACGCAAGAAATTCCAGCGGGTTTCTGAAATGTTTTGCCGGGCAGGCGAGTCGGCGATACGGGAGCAGTGGGCCCCGCGTCGTCACTGGTCACGGCGGTGCACCGCGAGCACCGTCACCACCCCCGCCGCCAGCGCCCACAGGACGTAGCCGGTCCAGGCACCCGTCTCCGACCACGGGTAGAGCGTGGGCGCGGTCTGCGGGAACACCACGTCCGTCAGCCGCTCCCACCCGCTGAGCGGCAGCGCGTGCCGCAGCACCGCCGTCAGGTGCCGCCGGTCGCTGAGGATGACCGGGAGCAGGAGCAGCACCACCACGCACGCCACGACCGAGGTCCCCGTGTGCCGGATCACCGTGCCGATCGCCAGTCCGGCGAGCGCGGCGACCGGGGCCAGCAGCGCGGAGGCGATGAGGACCTGGAGCGCTCCGGGGTGGCCGAGGGAGACGGACGCGCCGCGGCCGGACAGGATGGCCTGCGTCGAGGCGAACGAGGCGGCGGCGACGAGCACGCCGAAGACCGTGCTGACGGCGGCGAGGACGAGAACCTTGGCGGCCATCACCGCGCGGCGGGCCGGGACCGCGGTGAACGTGGTGCGGATGAGCCCGCTCCCGTACTCGCCGGTGACCGAGACGGCGCCGATCGCGGCGAGGGCGAGGACCAGCACCAGGGCGGAGTTCTCGGTGAAGGCGTCGGCGAGCGCCAGGCCGTGGGAGACGAAGAACTCCTGGCTCCGCACGTCGTGCTGGTACCAGTACTTGTAGTGGTCGTAGGCGGTGCCGGCGTTGAACGCGACGACGGCCAGGGCGCTGAGCGCGTACAGCCAGGGCGTCGAGCGCAGCGACCACATCTTCAGCCACTCGGCGGCGAGCAGGTCGGTGAAGCGGGCGCGGGGCTCGTCGTGCGTCGTGCGGCCGGCGGGTGCGGTGGTCGTCGCCGTGGTCATCGGTGGTCTCCTGCGAGGTATTCGGCGCTGTCCGCGGTGAGTTCCATGAACGCCTCCTCCAGCGAGGCGCCGAGGGTGGTCAGTTCGTGCAGCAGGACCCGGTGGCGCAGGGCGAGTTCGCCGATGCGCTCGGCGGGCAGACCGGTCACGGTGAGCCGGTCGCCCTCCCCCGTGACCGAGGCACCCTCGCCGGTCAGCAGCGGGGTCAGCGCGGCGCTGTCGGGGGTGCGCACGGTCACGCTCAGCCGCGTGGAGCGGGCGGCGAACGCGGTCAGGGACTCGGCGGCGATGAGTGCGCCCCGGCCGATGACGACGAGCCGGTCGGCGGTGTTCTCCATCTCGGTCATCAGGTGGCTGGAGACGAACACGGTGCGGCCCTCGGCGGCGAGCCCGCGCAGCAGCCCGCGCACCCACAGCACGCCTTCCGGGTCGAGGCCGTTGAGCGGCTCGTCGAAGAGCAGGACGGGCGGATCGCCGAGCAGGGCGGTGGCGATGCCGAGGCGCTGGCGCATCCCGAGCGAGAAGCCGCCGATGCGGCGGCGGGCCGCTCCCGCGAGGCCCACTTCCGCCAGGACTTCACCGGCCCGGGCGGCCGGGATGCCGTTGCTGCGGGCCAGCACGGCGAGGTGGGCGTGGGCGGTGCGGCCGCCGTGGAC
This sequence comes from Streptomyces sp. A1277, assembly GCF_004795015.1. GTDB lineage: Bacteria > Actinomycetota > Actinomycetes > Streptomycetales > Streptomycetaceae > Streptomyces. The sequence continues at coordinate 42,133 of NZ_SSBI01000043.1, forward strand.
GTCGCCCGCGTCGAGGAGGGCGCCGACGTGCCGCAGCCCGCGCGGGTGGTCGCGGAACGGCCGGCCCCGGAGGGTGGCCGTTCCGGCGGTCGGTTCGACCAGGCCGAGGAGCATGCGCAGGGTCGTGGTCTTGCCGGCCCCGTTGGGTCCGAGGAAGCCGGTCACCTCGCCCGGCCGCACGGTGAAGGTGAGGTCGTCGACGGCGGTGGAGTCGCCGTATCGCTTGGTCAGTCCGTTGACTTCGATCACGAGATCCACTCTGGTGGCCGCCACCGGGCCCCGTCGTCGGACCGCCGCTGACACCTGCCGGGCCGAGGGCCACCCGTGGGTGTACAACCGTGGGCCGATGCGGGCCGGTTGGGCGCTCATTACGATCGGCACCATGGCTCCTTCGCCCCTTCTGCCGCTGCTCAAGCGCGTCCCACCCGGCGCGTGGGTGGCGGCTGCCTGGTACGCGGGCGTGGTGCTCACCTTCCTCATGCGGGTCAGGCTGCCCGGCGAGTACGAGGCGTCCGTCCGGCCCGGGGTCCTCTACTACCGGTGGGACGGCCTGCTGACGCAACTGCTGTCCACGGCGCTGCTGATGGCCGGCTGCCTGCGGCTCACCCGGCGTCCGCTGCCGGCCATGGCGATGCTGCTGGGCGCCGCCGCGCTCGCCACCATGCCGCTCAGCGTGGCCGAGATACCGCTCGCCCAGTTCCTGGCGGTCGACGTGGCCCTGTACTTCGTCGCCGCCACCCGGCCGATGCGCACGGGCGTCGTCGCCCTGCTCATGTCGCTCGCCGTGCTCGTCGCCTTCGTGAGCAGCCGGGCCCTCGCCGGCTGGGTCGCGGGCACGTCGTCGGAGCTGGCCGTCGCGCTGACGGCGGCCGTCGCCTGGCTGGTGGGCCGCTCGGTGTACGAGAGCCGCAGGCACGAAGCGGACCTGACGGCCCGGGCGACCGACCGGGCGCTCGTGGCCGAACGGCTGCGCATCGCCCGCGAGATGCACGACATGGTGGCGCACAGCGTCGGCATCATCGCCCTCCAGGCGGGCGCGGCGGCCAGGGTGGTGCACACCCAGCCGGACGCCGCCCGGGAGGCGATGAGCGCGGTGGAGAGGGCCGGCCGGGAGACGCTGTCGGGGCTGCGCAGGATGCTGGGCGCGCTGCGCGAGACCGGGCCGGGGCAGGACGGGGCAGCGGCCGGGAGCGCGCCGCTGCGCCCGGCCGAGGGCCTGGCCGATGTGGACCGGCTGGCGCGGGCCACGACCGCCGCGGGGGTCCGGGTCGACGTGCGGTGGCGGGGCGAACGGCGGGCGCTGCCGCCGGACATCGACCTGTCGGCGTTCCGGATCATCCAGGAGTCGGTGACCAATGTCGTCCGCCATGCCGCCACCGACGCGTGCCGGGTCCTGGTCGAGTACGGCGCGGACGAGGTGGCCATCGAGGTCGCGGACCGGGGCCGGGGCGCCGGCCGGGGCGCGTCCACCGGGTTCGGCCTGGTCGGGATGCGGGAGCGGGTGGCCCTGCTGCACGGCGAGTTCGCCGCCGCCCCGGACCCGGGCGGAGGTTTCCGGGTGATGGCCCGGCTGCCGGTGCCCGCGCGGGAGGCGATATGAGCCAGGACACGGCCGCGGCGGCGCCCGCGGTCCCGGTCCGGGTGGTGCTCGCGGACGATCAGCCGCTGGTGCGGACCGCGCTGCGCATGGTCATGGCCGACACCCCCGACATCGAGGTGGTCGGCGAGGCGGGCACGGGCGACGAGGCGGTCCGGCTGGCCGCGCGGCTGGCGCCCGATGTCGTCGTGATGGACATCCGGATGCCCGGCATGGACGGGATCGAGGCGACCGAGCGGATCGCCGCGGCGGGCGGCGATCCGCGTGTGGTGGTCCTGACGACGTTCGACGACGACGATTACGTGTACGGGGCGCTGCGCGCCGGGGCGGCCGGCTTCCTGGTCAAGGACATGGCGCTGGACGACATCCTGGCGGCGGTCCGTGTGGTGGCGGCGGGGGACGCCCTCATCGCGCCGAGCGTCACCCGGCGGCTGATCGAGGAGTTCGCGAACCGTCCCGCCTCCCCGTCCGCCCGGCCGCCGCTCACCGCGATCACCGACCGGGAGCGCGAGGTGCTGGTGCTGGTCGGCGGCGGGCTCTCCAACGCGGAGATCGCCGAGCGCCTGGTCATCAGCGTCGCCACGGCGAAGACGTATCTGACCCGGCTGCTCGCCAAGCTCGGCGCGCGGGACCGGGTGCAGCTGGTCATCATCGCGTACGAGGCGGGGCTGGTCTCCCCCGGCCGGTGAAGGCGCCGGAGGCCGTGGCCGCCGCTACAGCCAGCCCTTCTCCCGGGCCATGCGGACGGCCTCGGCGCGGTTGCGGGCGGCCATCTTCTGGATCGCCATCGAGAGGTAGTTGCGGACCGTGCCCTGGGAGAGGTGGAGCGTGGCGGCGATCTCCGCGTTGGTCGAGCCGTCCGCCGCGGTGCGCAGCACCTCGCGCTCCCGCTCGGTCAGCGGGCTCGCCCCGTCGGCGAGGGCGGCGGCGGCCAGGGTGGGGTCGATGACGCGTTCGCCGGCGAGCACCTTGCGTACCGCTTCGGCGAGTTGGGAGGCGGGGGCGTCCTTCACCAGGAAGGCGTCCGCGCCCGACTCCATCGCGCGGCGCAGATAGCCGGGCCGGCCGAAGGTGGTGACGACGACGACCTTGACGTCCGGAAGGGCGTCGCGCAGCTGGGCCGTCGCGTCGATGCCGGTCATGCCGGGCATCTCGATGTCCAGGAGGGCCACGTCGATGCCGTGTTCCCGGGCCGCCGCCAGGACCTCGTCGCCCCGGGCGACCTGGGCGACCACCTCGATGTCGGGTTCCAGACCCAGGAGCGCCGCCAGGGCCTCGCGCACCATGGACTGGTCCTCCGCGAGGAGGAGTCTGATCATGCTCATTCCGCGGATCCTAGGCCGGATTCGAACGGAACGCTGAGGACCATGGTGAAGCCTTTGCCGGAGCGGGGGTGGGTGGCCCGGGTGGTGAGGGTGCCGCCGACGGTGGCGAGCCGTTCGGTGAGGCCGGTGAGGCCGTTGCCCGGCCGGGTGCCGGTGGCGCCGCGCCCGTCGTCGGCGACGGCGAGTTCGAGGACGCGCCCGTCGAGCGTCTGGCGCGGGGCCAGGGTGACCGTGCAGCGGTGCGCGCCACTGTGGCGCACGACGTTGGTGACGGCCTCCCGCAGCCCCCAGGCGAGTACCTCCTCCGGCTCCTCGGGCAGGCCGTCGGGGACCTCGGCGGTGACCTCTGCGGTGACTCCGGCGGCGGCCAGCGCGGTCCGGGCTCCCGCCAGTTCGCCGGGGAGGGTCGGCCTGCGGTAGCCGGTGACGGCGCTGCGCACGTCCACCAGCGCCTGGCGGCTGACCTGTTCGATGTCGGCGACCTGGGCGGCGGCCCGCTCGGGCTGGTCGGGGAGCATCCGCCCGGCCAGCTCGCTCTTGAGGGTGATCAGGGAGAGGGAGTGGCCGAGCAGGTCGTGCAGGTCGCGGGCGAGGCGGAGGCGTTCCTCGTTGGCGGCGAGCTGGGCGACGGTGGCGCGGGCCTCCCGGAGCTGGATCGTGGTGCGGATCATCTGCCGGATGCCGGTCATCGCGAAGCCGCCGAGCAGGGCCGGGAAGGCCAGCGCGCTGATGACCTCCCTGGGGTGTCCGCGGGCCGCGCCGATGCCGATCAGGACGGCGGTCACGAGCGGGATCAGCCAGCGGGCGGTCGACAGGGGCAGGGTGGCCCCGACGGAGACCGAGACGTAGACGAACAGCACCAGCCACGGGGTGCCCAGCGTCAGGGACAGCACGACGGCCAGGACCCCCAGGAAGGCGAGCGCGGAGCGTACCCGGACCGGGGCGAGCGCCTTCGAGGTGTGGCGGTAGACCAGGAGCAGGTAGCTGCCGACGAACACCAGCAGGCCGAGCGTCCCCAGTGCCGTCGCCCACGCGGTGTGGCGGGCGTCCACGAGGTCCTTCACCGGGGCGCTCATGAAGGCGAGCCAGATCCCGATCCACAGGGCCTTGAGCCTCATCTGCTTGCGCCGCTCCGGTGGGCTGCCGACGCCCACCGACGTCTCGTCCTCGTTCACGCCTTCAAGGTGTCCTTCCGGTAGAGCCAGGCCGCACCGCCCGCGAAGAGCAGGAAGTAGGCGCAGAGGACGGCGACATCCTCGGCGTGCGGCGCGCCGCCCATCTCGACGGCCTGGCCGAGTGCAGCGTACGCATGTGTGGGAAGCCACTCGGAAATGTTCTGGAGCCACTGCGGGAAGGTGGCGCTCGGCATCCACAGGCCGCCGAGGATGGAGAGCCCGAAGTAGATGATCATCGTGACCGGGCGGACCGCGTCACCGCTGGCGAGGTAGCCGATGGCGACGCCGAGCGCGGCGAAGACGAGCGAGCCGGCCCAGATGACGCCGGTCAGCGCGCACCACTGCCACAGGTCGAAGCGGACGCCTTTGACCGCGGCGGCGACGAGGAAGACGACGACGATGCAGGGCAGGGTGACGATGGCGGCGCCGGCGATCTTGGCCAGGACGTAGCCGCGGCCGGGCAGCGCGGTCAGCCTCAGCTGGCGCACCCAGCCCTTCTCGCGCTCCTTGGCGATGCGTTCGCTGTTGCCCATCAGGACGGCGGTCAGCGCGCCGAAGGAGGCCATGGAGACCATGAAGAAGGACTGGAGGGTCAGATCGGTGCCCGCCACCGTGTCGGTGGTGTTCTGGGTGCCGGAGATCAGCAGGTAGATCACCGAGGGGTAGATGACCGAGAAGAACATGAACTTCTTGTTCCGCAGGGTGCGGGTCACTTCGAGCCTGATGAGGGCCCACGAGATGAGATTCAGCATGAAGCCTTGGCCTCCTCGGCCTCGGTGATGGCGACGAATGCCTGTTCCAGGCCGAGACCGGCGACTTCCAGTTCGCGCGGGTAGAGGCCGAGGCCGTAGACGGCGTGCACGGTCGCGTCCGCGTTGTGCGACTGGATGCGCACCCGCCGGCCGCTGACGTCGAGCGTGGAGAGGAACGGCAGCCCGCGCAGGGCCGCCTCGTCGACGGGCCCCTCCAGTTCGAAGGAGATCCGGCGGGCCCCCGCCTTGGCCTTGATCTCGGCGGCGGTGCCGTCGGCGAGGAGGCGGCCCTTGTGCAGGACCAGGACGCGGTCGGCGATCGCGTCGGCCTCTTCGAGGTAGTGGGTGGCGAACAGGACGGTACGGCCCTGCTCGGCCTGCTCGCGCATGGTGGCCCAGAATGCCTGGCGGGCGGTCACGTCCATACCGGTGGTCGGTTCGTCCAGCACGATCAGGTCGTTGGCGCCCGCGGTGGCGAGGGCGAACCGTACGCGCTGCTCCTGGCCGCCGGAGAGCTTGTTGACCATCCGGCCGGCGATCGACGCGACGCCCGCCCGGGCCAGCACCTCGCTCACCGGGTGGGGGCGGGGGTGCAGGCCGCAGACCAGGCGGACCAGTTCCTCGACGGTGACGTCCTCCATCAGGCCGCCGCTCTGCAGCATGGCGCCGACCCGGCCGGCCGCGATGGCCTCCTGCGGGGACGTGCCGAAGAGGCGGACGCTGCCGGAGTCGGCGGGGCGCAGGCCGAGGAGGAGGTCGAGGGTGGAGGACTTCCCGGCGCCGTTGGGGCCGAGCAGCGCCACGGTCTCGCCGGGGTGCAGGTCGAGGGTGAGCCCGTCGACGGCGCGTACGTCTCCGTATGCCTTGGTGACCTGGTCGAAGCTGACCACCGCGGTCCTCGCCGCGGTCGCTTCGGTGGCTGTCGTTGTCATGCGTCCAGCCTGGCCGACCGGGTGGTGCGCGCGGCAGGGTCACGGGTCGTGGATACGGGATGACAGATGTCATCCCCCGAGGATGACGGGCGGGCACGGACCCGGTCCGGGAACGCCGCCGCCCCCGGCCGGAGGTCCGGCCGGGGGCGGTGGCACGCGGTGCGGGCGGTGGCACGCGGTGCGGGCGCGGTCAGCCGTTGCCGTCGAGGTCGATCGTGACGGTCCGCTCGGCCTCGGTCCTGCCGAGCAGCGCGCCCTTCATGGCGAGGGCCACGTCGTCCGCGCTGAGCTGGCGCTTGTTGCCGTCGCTCTTGGTGATCATGACGCCGTCGAAGACGCCCCCGCAGAGCTGTTCGATGGCCTTCTTGTCGTAGGAGTCGACGAGCTTGCCGTCGACCGCCTTCATCGACAGGATCTGCGGCAGCGACTTGGCCGGGCCGAACGGGATCTGCCTCCCGCCCGCCTTGATGACGACCAGGCCGGACATCGCGGGCTCGGCGAACTCCTTCATCGCCCGGTCCAGTTCGGCCTGGGTGATGGTGGGCTCCCTGGTGACGACGGGCAGCTGGACGGTGTTCGTACGGCCGGTCTCGACCTGGGCGCGGTAGGCGTCCCGGACGGAGACGACCGACTTGTTCACGTCGAGCGCCTTGCCGGCCGTGCCGGGTACGGCGACGGCCTTGCCCGGCTCGAACTTGATCGTCCCGTCCTTCGCGGTGCCCGAGACACCGGCCAGGTCCTGCAGCGCGACGGCGAGCTTCTCCCGGTCCACCGGGAACACCGGCTCGACGGTCCGCTCACCGCCGAAGAGCGAACCGATGACGGAGACCGGGTTGTAGTCGCTGCCCGCCGCGGAGCGCACGGTCGCCTGGCTGTCCAGGGAGAGCCCGGCCTTGTCCGGCGCCAGCTGCGTCTTCTTGCCGTCGACGCTCAGCTGGAGCGGGGCCGCGGCGCGCTTGGCGAGCGCGGCGTCCAGCTTCTCGACGCCCTGCTCCTTCGTGCCGCCGCCGATGTCGACGCCGAGCACGGTGGTGCCCTTGGGCACGTCCGAGTGGTTCATCAGCAGCCCGGCACCGTACGCGACACCCAGCAGGCAGACGGCCGCGACGCCGAGCAGCACCAGCTTGGAGCGGCCCTTCTTGGCGGGGGCGCCCGGCTTCGGGGCGGTACGGGCGGCCGGGGCCGGCGGCTGCGGGGCGAAGCCGTCCTGCCCGGCGGGTCCGGTGCCCATCGGGTCGGCCGGGGCGCGGCCGGGGCCGTCGCCGCCCGGGAACGGGGACGCGGACCGGTCGCGCCGGTCGCCGGGCACGACGGGGATGCCGCTGTTCAGCGTGTCACCCGAGACGTTGTCGCCGGGGCCGCCGGGCTGCGGGAACTGCGGGGTCAGCACCGCGGTGTCGTCGGACATCCGCGGCGGCACCCCGCCGGGGCCGCCGGGCCGCTGCGCCCCGGGGCCCGCCTGGCCGCCGGGGCCCATGCCCGGCGGGAAGGGGCCGGGGCCGTCGAGGTTCGGGGTGAGCGCCGAGCTGCCGGCGGCCGGGCCCGTGGTGGGACCTGACGGGCCGGGGGTGCGGACCCCGGGGTTCGGCGTGGAGCGCGGGCCGTCGCCGGGGACGTCCGGGCCCTCGGGGAGGTCGCGCTGCGGGCCGTCCGAGAAGTACGGCAGGTCGGTGCGCGGCCCCGAGGGCCGGTTCACGCGGCCGGGGGCCTGGCCGCCGGGAAGGGCACCGGGTCCGCCCGGACCGGTGGGAGCGCCGGGGCCGCCCGGAACGCCCTGGCCCGCCGGGGCGCCGGGAGCGCCCGGGCCGGTGGCGGGGAAGCCCGCGCCGTCCGTGCCGCCGCCGGACTGCCCGTCCGCCGGGGGCTTGGCGGCCGCCGGGGGCTTGCGCGGAGCGAACCAGTCGCTGCCGCTCTTCTCCCTGGCCGGCTTCTCCGGGGCGGGTTCGGCCGCCGGGGCGGCCTCCTCGCCGGACTCCGCCGCCGGTGCCGGGGGCGTCTGCCGCGCGCCGCCCTGCGCCGGGGTGCCCGGGCGCGGGGTCTCGGCGGTCCGCTCGCTGCCGCCCTCGGCGTCGCTCATCGGCGTACGCATGACAACCGGCGGGATGGGACGCGAGCCCGGGATGTTGATCCGGATACGCGTCGTCAGGGTCGTCTCGGTCTTCGGCTCTTCGGACCGTCCGGGACCGTCGGATTCCGGGGTCTCCCCCGAGGCGTCCTGCGACGGATACTGGCGGGATCCGTACGGCGGCGTACCCGAGGGGTACGCGGCTCCTCCGCGACCCTGGGGCCCGGAGGACGAACTGTCAGTTTCACGACTCAAAGCAGGTTCTCCCGATTGGCTCCGCCGCCCGTGCTTCCCCCGTGCCGCAGCCCGGGCGCGCGAACCACCTTACTGGGCGGTGCGGACAGACACCCCGCGACCGGGGGAAACGACGGCGCACCCCCGGACGGACAGGGGGCATTACGGGATCGGACGTGGCACATTACTTGGCAGGTCGGCCGCTGTCGGCCCGTCTACCGGGGCGAGCGCGACAAGGTGGCACAGATCACAGCGATGGCCATCCCGCCCAGCATGTAGAGCGCGAGGCCCAGCGCGTCACCGAAGACGTAGTCCCCTTCGGGCCGCCCGTTGAGCAAAAGAATGACCGAAATCAGCCACCCCGCCGCGGGCGCCAGGGCCCCCGCCTGGGTGCCCGTCAGGGTGCGGCCGCCGTAGAAGAGGCCGGCCAACGCGGCCAGGGCGAGGATCAGTCCGCCGGGGAACCAGGCGGGCTGGACCAGCGCCCCGGCGATCCCGACGAGGGCGCCGAGGACCAGCAGGCCGAACAGGGCGGCGATTGCGCCGGGGTTGAGCGGCGAGGCCATACCGGTGGCCGGAATGTCCTGCTTCGGCGCTTCCGTCCGGCCGGCCCGCGCCCTGCTGCTGCCGCTCACCGTCCGGCCTCCGTCAGGCCCGCGAAGAGATCGTGTTCGAGCTCTGCCTTCGGAGCGCCCGATGGGCCCGGGGTGCCCGTGACCAACTCGTAGTACTCGACGGTGAAAAGGGGCTGGCCGAGGTCGTTCGAGAGGGCGAAGTAGGGCTCCTGGACGGCGATCTGGGTGGCGTGCGCCCGCATCGCCGCGGCCTTCGCCTCCGCGTGCCCCGTGCCGTCGATCAGGGTGGTGACGAGGGTGTCGTCCGCCACACCCGGGACGTCCTCGATCGCGGCGATCCCCGGGAACGCGTCGGGGGCTTCCGCGCGCAGACCGGCGAACGCCTTCTCGGCGACCGAGCGCGGCACCCGGTTCCAGTAGACCTTGGCGACGGTGTGCGGGGCGGAGCCGGGGCGGTACGCGGCGTCGGCGGCCAGTTCCGCGGCACGGGTGGCGACCCGGTGCGCCTGGATGTGGTCGGGGTGCCCGTAGCCCCCCTCGGGGTCGTACGTCACCAGGACCTGGGGGCGCACCTCGCGGATCACGTCCACGAGGTGTCCGGCGGCCTCGTCCACGTCGGCCGACCAGAAGGCGCCGGGACGGCTGTTCTGCTCGGCGCCCATCATCCCGGAGTCCCGGTAGCGGCCCGGGCCGCCGAGGAAGCGGTGGTCGGTGACGCCCAGCGCCTCCATGGCCGCCGCGAGTTCGCCGCGGCGGTACGGGCCCAGGGTGTCGTCCCGGTCCGCGGCGAGATGGGCGAGCGCGGGCGGGATGACCTCGCCCTCCTCGCCGAGCGTGCAGGTCACCAGCGTGACCAGGGCGCCTTCGGCCGCGTACCTGGCCATGGTGGCGCCGTTGTTGATCGACTCGTCGTCCGGGTGCGCGTGCACCAGGAGCAGCCGCCGGGCGGGGAGGTCCGTCATGGGGACCACCCTACGAGCCGGCGGCTCCGCGCACCGACGACGGCCGGGGGTGAGGCAGTGGCGTCAGAACTTGATGCCCCCGATCATGCCGGCCACATTCGTGGTCAGCTCGGAGATGGTGGGCGCGATGGACGAACTGGCGAGATAGAAACCGAGCAGCGCGCAGACGACCGCATGTCCCCCCTTCAGTCCGGATTTCCGGATCAGCAGGAAGACGATGATCGCCAGCAGCACCACCGCCGAAATCGAGAGCGCCACGGCGGTTCACCTCCATCTGTACGGTCGGGACGGGCAGCACGCATGGAGCCAGCAGGTTCATACCCACCGAGCGCTACGGATCATAACTATCCGTGGCAAGGCATTGATCGGGGCACAGCAGCACGAGGGGCGCACGGACGGGGGCGGCCGATAGGTTCGGCCCATGACTTCGTCAGAGATCACCTTTCCGCTCCAGTTCGCCCGGACGATGAGATTCACCCTCGGGGCGCCTCGCGCGTTCACGGTTTCACCCGACGGTGGACGCGTGGTCTATCTGCGTTCGGGCTCCGGCACCGACCGTTCGGGCCGGCTCTGGGTGCTGGACGTGGCCGAGGGCGCCGCCCCGCGCGAGCGGCTGGTGGCCGATCCCTCGGCGCTGCTGGGCGGTTCGCAGGAGCGTCTGTCGGCGCAGGAGCGCGCCCGCCGGGAGCGCAGCCGCGAGGGGTCGTCGGGGATCGTGGGCTACGCGGTGGACGCGGCGGCAAAGTTGGCGGCGTTCGCGCTCTCGGGGAAGGTGTACGTCGCGGATCTGCTCTCCGGTACGGCGCGTGCGCTGCCCGTACCGGGGCCGGTGATCGACCCGCGCCCCTCCCCGGACGGGCGGCACGTCGCCTATGTGTCCAAGGGCGCGCTGCGCGTCGTGGGCGCCGCCGGCGAGGACGACAGGGCGCTCGCGGAGCCCGAGGACGCCCATGCCGCGTACGGACTCGCGGAGTTCATCGCGGCCGAGGAGATGGGCCGCTCAAGGGGCTTCTGGTGGTCGCCCGAGTCGGACCGGCTGCTCGTCGCCCGGGTGGACGACAGCCCGGTGAGGCGGTGGTGGATCGCGGACCCCGCGCACCCGGACCGCAGGCCGGCCGAGGTCGCGTACCCGGCGGCCGGCACGCCCAACGCCGTGGTGGGGCTCCAGGTGGTGGGCCTGGACGGCAAGCGCGTCGAAGTGGTGTGGGACCGGGCCCGGTTCCCGTACCTGGCGCGGGTGCACTGGTCGTCGCACGGGGCGCCGCTGCTGCTCGTGCAGGCCCGGGACCAGCTCAGTCAGCTGTGCCTCGCGGTGGACCCGGAGACCGGGGCGACCCGGACGGTGCACGCGGACGAGGACCCGGTGTGGCTGGAGCTCTTCCCCGGGGTGCCCGCCTGGGCGCCGGACGGGCGGCTGGTGCGGATCGCGGACGAGGGCGGGGCGCGGGTCCTGGCGGTCGGCGACCGGCCGTTGACCGGGGCGCAGTTGCACATCCAGTCGGTGCTGGACATCGGGGGCTCCGACGTCCTGGTGGCGGCGTCGGCGGGCGAGGAGGCCGCCGCGCCGGAGACCGGCGAGAGCCATGTGTACCGGGTCAACGAGCTGGGCGTCGAGCGGGTCTCGGAGGGCGTGGGCGTGCACACGGCGGTCCGCTCCGGCCGGGTGACGGTGCTGGTCTCGGCGTCGCCCGAGCGGCCGGGGACGACGGCGCGGGTGCTGCGCGACGGCAAGGAGATCGCGACGGTCGGGAGCCACGCGCAGCGCCCGGTCCTGTCCGCCCGGCCGGTGCTCACCGAAGGGGGCGCACGGCGGATTCCGTGCGCCGTGCTGCTCCCCACCGGGTACTCGGAATCGGACGGTCCGCTTCCGGTCCTGATGGACCCGTACGGCGGGCCGCACGGCCGCCGGGTCCTCGCCGCCCACAATCCGCACCTCACCTCGCAGTGGTTCGCGGACCAGGGCTTCGCGGTGGTCGTCGCGGACGGGCGGGGCACGCCGGGTCGTTCACCGGCCTGGGAGAAGGCGGTCAAGGACAACCTGGCGCTCACCCTGGGCGACCAGGTGGAGGCCCTCCAGGCGCTCGCGGAGCGCTTCCCGCTGGACCTGGACCGGGTGGGCATCCGGGGCTGGTCGTACGGCGGCTTCCTGGCCGCGATGGCCGTGCTGCGGCGCCCCGACGTCTTCCACGCGGCGGTCGTCGGCGCCCCGGTGACCGACCTGCGGCTCTACGACACGCACTACACCGAGCGCTACCTCGGCGACCCGGCCGGGCAGCCGGAGGTGTACGCGTACAACTCGCTGCTCACCGACGAGGGCCTGTCGCACGCGGCCGAGCAGGTGCGGCCGATGATGATCATCCACGGTCTGGCGGACGACAACGTGGTGGTCGCCCACACCCTGCGGCTGTCCTCGGCGCTGCTCGCCGCCGGCCGGCCGCACGAGGTGCTGCCGCTGAGCGGGGTGACCCACATGACCCCGCAGGAGAAGGTCGCCGAGAACCTGCTGCTGCTCCAGGTGGACTTCCTGAAGCGGTCGCTGGGGCTCTGAGCGGCGCGCGTCCTACCAGCCGGGCGGTGGCTGCGAGGGCGGCGGGGGCGGGCCGAAGCCGCCGCTGCCGCCCTGCGGGTAGCCGTATCCGGGGGCCGGCGGCTGCTGCCCCGGGTACGGGGGCGCGGCCGGTCCCGGCTGCGGCGCGGGGCCGTAGCCCGGCGAGCCGTGCCAGGGGTCCTGGCCCGGTCCGTGCGGCCCCGGCACGTCGGCCAGGCCCCGCGGGGCGAGCGCGATCAGCACGGCCGCGGCGGCGAACGCCTGGAAGAGCCAGCTGACCAGCATGAGCCGGTCCTCGACCGGCAGCGAGCCGAAGTCGTCCAGCAGGTCGTAGTGGACGATCCGGGCCACGCCCAGCGCCCCGCCGGGCAGCAGCAGCGCGGCGGCCACCAGGCCGAACGGCCGGGCGAACGTGGCCCGGGCCACGGCGCTCACCCCGGCGAACACGCAGAGCAGGGCCAGCAGCACGGTGCCCCAGCCCGGCGGCGGGCTGGTCAGCCCCTGCGCGATCCGGTCACCGCCCACGTACCACTCGGGGTAGAGGTCCGGGTACCGCACGCCCTGGCGGATCTCCCAGGCGATCAGCACCGCGCCCGCCGCGCACAGCAGCAGGAACGCCGGGACCGCCGCGCCCGGCCCGGTCCTCGTCGGCGTCCGCTCGTAGCTGTCGGCCGGGGGCCTGCGGCCGGCCGCGGCGGTGATGACCAGCGCGGCGCCCGCCGCGAGGGCCACGAAGGCGCAGACCAGCGCCCGCGAGCGCAGGTCCTCGGCGAACAGGCGGTCCATCCGGCGGTCGTCGATGCTCCAGAGCCCCGGGAGCCGGACGCCGAGCGTGACCACCCCGGCGACGACGAGCGCGGGGGCGCCGACCGGGGAGCGCAGGGCGGCCATGGCGACGGCCACGTAGACCACGAACAGGACGACGTCCATGGCCGAGGTGGCGGGCATCACCTGCGGGCGGGCGTCGTAGAACCCCGCCCAGTACCGCCACAGTTGGCCGAATTCCGCCGCCCTGGCGTCCCGTACCAGCCAGCTCGCGACGATCACCGCGAGCACGCCGCAGAGAACGGCACCGGTGACTCTTGCTCCGCGGGTGAGTATCACCTGAGCGATACTCCCGTGCGTCCGGCCTCCGGACAAGAGGGCCTGCGCCAGGTGGCCCGTACGGCACCGGCCGGGGGGCGTCACACCCCGCCGGCCGGGGGGCGTCACACCCCGCCGGCCGGCCCAACGGCACCCGCACGGCCGTACGTTGTCCATGGTGCCGCGTCCGTATATCGGGGAAGTTGCCCGCGTGTTAACGCCCGGTCAGCTCACCCGGCTGCTTCCGGAGGCCGGCGGGCCTTCGTCGTCGCCGGCGGGCGCCCCGGGGGCTGGGCCGCCCCGGTCCTCGTCCCGCTCCACCGTCTGTGCCGCCTCGGCCGCCTGCGCGGCCGCCTGCGCGGCCGCCTCCTCCTGGCCGCCCTCGCCCGGCACCGGCACCAGCGTGCCCTCCGGCGGGACCACCCGCTTCTCCTCCGCGAAGTGGCAGGCCGAGTCGTGCCGGGCCGGGGTGTCCGTGTCCCGGAAGGCGGCCGGGACGGCCAGCAGCGGCACCTCCAGTTCGCACCGCTCCTGCGCCTTCCAGCAGCGGGTGCGGAAGCGGCAGCCGGAGGGCGGGTTGGCGGGCGAGGGCACGTCGCCGTGCAGGATGATCCGCTCCCGGTGCTCGCGGGCCGTGGGGTCGGGCACCGGCACGGCGGAGAGCAGGGCCTGCGTGTAGGGGTGCGTGGGGTGGTCGTAGATCTCCGCGTCCGTGCCGATCTCGATGAAGCGGCCGAGGTACATGACGCCGACCCGGTCGGAGATGTGCCGCACGATGGACAGGTCGTGCGCGATGAAGACGTAGCTCAGGTTGAACTCCGCCTGGAGCCGGTCCAGCAGGTTGACGACCTGTGCCTGGACGGAGACGTCGAGGGCCGAGACCGGTTCGTCGGCGACGATGATCTCGGGGTTGAGCGCGAGGCCGCGGGCGATGCCGATGCGCTGGCGCTGGCCGCCGGAGAACTGGTGCGGGTAGCGGTTGATGTACTCCGGGTTGAGGCCGACGACGTCCAGCAGGTCCTGGACCCTGCGCCGCCGCTCCCCCTTCGGGGCCACCTCGGGGTGGATCTCGTACGGCTCCCCGATGATGTCGCCCACGGTCATCCGCGGGTTGAGCGAGGTGTACGGGTCCTGGAAGACCATCTGGATGTTGCGGCGCACGGCCTTCATCGCACGGCCGGACAGCTTGGTGACGTCCTCGCCCTTGTACCGGATGGAGCCGGCCGTCGGCTGTTCCAGGTGCACCAGGAGCCGGGCGACCGTCGACTTGCCGCAGCCGGACTCCCCCACCACTCCGAGCGTCTCGCCGGCCCCGAGGTCGAAGGAGACCCCGTCGACCGCCTTGACCGCCCCGACCTGCTTCTTGATCACGATGCCCTGGGTCAGCGGGTAGTGCTTGACGAGGTCGCGCACCTCCAGGATCGGTTCGCGGCCCGCGTACGCGCTCTGCTGCCGCGACTTGGACAGCAGGGTGCGCGCCGCCTCGCCCTCTTCGCGCGCTTCCTTGCGTCCCGAGTGGTCAGCGTGCATCGAGCGTCTCCTTCCAGAAGTGGCAGGCGCTCTGTCGGTGCTCGGCCACGTCGTACAGCGGCGGCACGTCGGTGCGGCAGACGTCCTGGGCCATCGGGCAGCGCGGGTTGAAGGCGCAGCCGGGCGGGATGTGCAGCAGGTTGGGCGGCAGGCCCTTGATCGCGTACAGCTCCTGGCCCTTCTGGTCCAGGCGCGGGATCGAGGCCAGCAGCCCCTTGGTGTACGGGTGAGCGGGTGCTTTGTAGATGTCGTACACGGGCGAGGTCTCGACGATCCGGCCCGCGTACATGACCGCGATCTTGTCGGCGACGTCGGCGACCACTCCGAGGTCGTGGGTGATGAGGATCAGGCCCATGTTCAGTTCGCGCTGGAGTTCCGCGAGGAGGTCCATGACCTGGGCCTGGACGGTGACGTCGAGGGCGGTGGTGGGTTCGTCGGCGATGATCAGCGAGGGTTCCAGGGCCAGCGCCATGGCGATCATGATGCGCTGGCGCATGCCGCCGGAGAACTGGTGCGGGTAGTTGCCGACCCGCTCCTTGGCGGCCGGGATGCGCACCCGGTCCATCAGCTCGACGGCCTTGGCCTTCGCGTCCTTGCGGGACATCCCGCGGTGCACGACGTACATCTCGCCGAGCTGCTCGCCCACGGTCAGGACCGGGTTGAGGGAGGACAGCGCGTCCTGGAAGATCATGGCCATCTCCTGGCCGCGGATCTTCCGGCGCTCCTCCCTCTTCATCTTCAGCAGGTCGCGGTCCTTGAAGAGGACCTCGCCGCCGCTGATCTTCCCGGGGGGCATGTCGAGGATGCCCATGACCGCCTGCGCGGTGACCGACTTGCCGGAGCCGGATTCGCCGAGCACGGCTAGCGTCTCGCCCTCGGCCACGGAGTAGTCGACCCCGTTGACGGCCCTGACGATCCCGTCCCGGGTGTGGAACTCCACGTGCAGATCGCGCACTTCGAGCAACATGGCAGCGGACTCCTCAGCGCAGCTTGGGGTCGAGGGCGTCGCGCACCGCGTCGCCGAGCATGATGAAGGCGAGCACCGTGACGGCCAGCGCGCCGGCGGGCCAGAGGAGCATGTGCGGGGCGTTGCGGATGTACTGGGACGCGGCGGAGATGTCGATGCCCCAGGAGACGGCGGGCGGCTTCAGGCCGACGCCGAGGAACGACAGGGTGGCCTCCAGGGAGATGTACGTGCCGAGCGCGATGGTCGCGACGACGATGACCGGGGCGACGGCGTTCGGCGCGATGTGCCGCAGCATCATGCGCACGTTGGAGGCGCCGAGTGCCCGGGCGGCCTGGACGTAGTCGTTGTGCTTGGCGGTGATGACGGAGCCGCGGGCGATGCGGGCGATCTGCGGCCAGCCGAGGAGCACGATGAAGCCGATCACCGGCCAGACGGTGGAGCTGGTCACCACGGAGAGGAAGACCAGGCCGCCGAGGACGACGGGGATGCCGAAGAAGACGTCGGTGAGGCGGGAGAGGATCGCGTCCCACCAGCCGCCGAAGAAGCCCGCCAGGCCGCCGAGGACGCTGCCGATGAGGGAGACGCCGAGGGTGGAGCAGATGCCGACGGTCACGGAGTTGCGGGCGCCGTGGACTACGCGGGTGTAGACGTCGCAGCCCTGGCCGTCGTAGCCGAAGGGGTGGCCGGGCCGGGAGCTCTCCTGGGCCTTGCCGAGGTCGCAGTCGAGCGGGTCGCCGGAGGCGATGAGCTGCGGCCAGATCGAGATGACCACCAGGAAGAGGATGATCAGCGCGGAGATGATGAAGACGGGGTTGCGGCGCAGGTCGCGCCAGGCGTCGGACCACAGGCTCTGCGGTTTGGCGTCGGGCCCCGTCCCCCCGGGGCCGCCGGGGGTCTTCTCCAGGCTGTCGCCCTCCGCGAGCGCGAGGTCCGTCGGTCCGCCGGCTCCGGCCGGAGAGATCGCCTCGTCCGGTGTCTGCTCAGGCATAGCGGATCCTCGGGTCGAGTACGGCGTAGAGCAGGTCCACGATCAGGTTGGCGGCCAGGAAGACGAGGACCAGGACGGTGACGAACCCGACGACGGTCTGCGAGTTCTGGCGCAGGATGCCCTGGTAGAGCTGGTAGCCGACGCCGTGGATGTTGAAGATCCGCTCGGTGACGATCGCCCCGCCCATCAGGGCGCCCACGTCGGTACCGATGAAGGTGACGACGGGGATCAGCGAGTTGCGCAGCAGGTGCCGGATGATCACGCGGCGCCTGGGCAGCCCCTTGGCGGTGGCGGTGCGGACGTAGTCGGCGCGGGTGTTCTCGGCGATCGAGGTCCGGGTGAGCCGGGTGACGTAGGCCAGGGACACGGAGGCGACCACGAGGCCGGGGATGATCAGCTCGCCCAGCGGCGCATCGGTGGAGACGGACGGTTTGATGACGCCCCACTCGACGCCCAGCAGCAGCTGGAGCAGCAGGCCGGTGACGAAGGTCGGGATCGAGATGACGATCAGCGTCAGGATCAGCACGGTGGTGTCGATCGGGCGGCCCCGGCGCAGTCCGGTGATGACGCCGAGGGTGATGCCGATGACGATCTCGAAGACGATCGCGACGAGGGTGAGGCGGATGGTGATGGGGAAGGCGGTGCCCATCAGCTCGGTGACCTTCTGCCCGTTGAACGCGGTGCCGAAGTCGCCGGTGAAGACGTTGCCCATGTACGTGAGGTATTGCTGCCAGACCGGCTTGTCGAGGCCGAATTCCGTGCGGAGTTGGGCGGCGGTCGCCGGGTCGCACTGGCGGTCGCCGCAGAGACCCGCGATGGGGTCACCCATCACGTTCACCATGAGGAAGATCAGCAGCGTGGTGCCGAAGAAGACCGGGATCATCTGCAGCAGCCGCCGGATCACATAACGTCCCATGAAGGGCTCCCGGGGTCGCGGGGACGGAGGCTGAGGGGTCGCTGGGGACGGGGAAGCCGGGCGGCCGGTGCGGGGAACGCACCGCTCGCCCGGCTCCGGCCGCTACTTGACCTTGATCTGCTCGTACACCGGGACGCTGAACTGGTTCAGCGAGACGTTGGTGACGTTCTCCGAGTAGCCGGCGCTGCCGTTCTGGTACCAGAGCGGGATGACCGGCATCTGCTGGACCATGACCTTCTCGGCGTCCTGGAAGGTGGAGACGGCCTTGGCCTTGTCGGACTCGGCGTTGGCCTTGTTGACGAGGTCGTCGAACTGCTTGTTGTTCCACTTGCCGTCGTTGGACGAGGCGTTGGTGTAGTACACCGGCTGCAGGAAGTTCTGGATGAGCGGGTAGTCCATCTGCCAGCCCGCGCGCCAGGCGCCGTGCAGCTTCTGCTGGGAGACCTGGCTGCGGAAGTCGGCGAAGGTGCCGACGGGGGCGCCGACGCACGCCCTGTTGTTGCCCATGACCTTGTTGATGCTGTTGCAGACGGCGTCGACCCACTCCTTGTGGGAGCCGGTGTCCGCGTTGTACGAGATCTTGAGCTGGCCGCCGGGGATGCCGCCGCCGTCCTCGATCATCTTCTTGGCCTCGGCGGCGTTGTACGTGCACTCCTTGCCGCAGAGGCCCTTCTTGAAGCCGCCCTCCTCGCCGAGGACCGGGGAGGTCCAGTCGGACGCGGGGGTGCGGGTCTTCTGGAAGATCCGGCTGGTGATCTGGTCGCGGTTGATGGCCATCGACAGGCCCTGGCGGACCTTGACGCCGCCGGGGGTGTCCCACTTCTTGTCGTAGAAGGGGAAGGCCAGGGTCTGGATGATGCCGGCCGGGGTGTTGATGTAGCGGTCGCCGAGGTCCGCCTTGACGTTCTTGAGCTGGGAGGCGGGCACGTCGTCCACGAGGTCGAGGTTGCCGGCCGTCAGGTCGGTGTAGGCGGTGTTGTTGTCGGTGTAGACCTTGAGGTCGATGCCGCCGTTCTGCGCCTTGTCGTCCCCGGGGTAGTCGTCCCACTTGCGCAGGCTCATCGCGGAGCCCTTGGTGTACTTGTCGATGGTGTACGGGCCGTTGCCGATCGGCTTGGAGACCCAGGCCGCGTGGTCGGTGAAGAACGCCTTGGGGAGCGGGGCGAAGGCCGGGTAGCCGAGGGTGTCGGGCCACAGGGAGAACTTCTGCGTCAGCTTGACGGTGAAGGTCTTGTCGTCGACGAGCTTGAGGCCGGAGAGCTTGGTGGCACTGGCCTTGCCGGTCTCGGGGTGGACCTTGTCGTAGCCGTCGATGTAGCCGAAGAAGTAGGCGTTCTTCTGGTTGTTCTTCAGCAGGGCGCCGTAGTTCCAGGCGTCCACGAAGGACTTGGCGGTGATCTTCTCGCCGTTGCTGAAGGTCCAGCCGTCCTTCACGGTGACGGTGAAGTTCTGGTTGTCCTTGGTCTCGATCTTCTCGGCGAGCATGTTCGTGGCCTCGCCGGTCTTCGGGTCGTACCTCTTGAGACCCCGGAAGATCATGTCGAGCACCTTGCCGCCCTGCACCTCGTTGGTGTTGGCCGGCTCCAGCGGGTTCTGCGGGTCACCCCAGGAAGAGCTCACGATCCCGTCGGCGCCACCTCCACCGCCGCCGCTGTCGCCCCCGCCGCAGGCCGTCGCCGCCAGGGCGACGGCCGCCGCGCATGCGGCCCACTTGACGTGTGTGGCTCCGCGCATGGAGTGCCTCCTCGTAGTGCTCCGTCTCACGTGAGGTTAAATATCGCCTCATATCGGACACTATGCATGCGCACGCCGCCATCCGGGGGGCGCCTCACCGCGGCGCGGCTGACCATGTGCCACGAGGCCGAGGGGTTCGGCGTCACGAAGAGGCGCCCCGGAACCGATCGGTTCCGGGGCGCCTTCGTCGCGCGGGTGAGGCAGGCGGCTTACGAGGCCGCGTGCACCACGTCCTTCTCCTCCGCGAAGTGGCACGCCGACTCGTGGGCGGCCGGCGACTTCGAGGTCTTGAAGCGCTCGGGGACCGCGAGGAGCGGCACCTCGGTGGCGCACTTGTCCTGGGCCTTCCAGCAGCGGGTGCGGAAGCTGCAGCCCGACGGCGGGTTGGCCGGGGACGGGACGTCACCGGAGAGGATGATCCGCTCGCGGCCCTCGCGGGCCTCCGGGTCGGGGACCGGGACCGCCGACAGCAGCGCCTGGGTGTAGGGGTGCGTCGGGTGGTCGTAGATCTGCGCGTCCGTACCGATCTCGGCCATCTTGCCGAGGTACATGACGCCGACCCGGTCGGAGATGTGCCGGACGATCGACAGGTCGTGCGCGATGAAGAGGTAGGAGAGGTTGAACTCGTCCTGCAGCTTGTCCATCAGGTTGATGACCTGCGCCTGCACCGACACGTCGAGCGCGGAGACCGGCTCGTCGCAGATGATGATCTCCGGGTTGAGCGCGAGGCCGCGGGCGATGCCGATGCGCTGGCGCTGGCCGCCGGAGAACTGGTGCGGGTAGCGGTTGATGTACTCCGGGTTGAGGCCGACGACGTCCAGCAGGTCCTGGACCTTGCGCCGCCGCTCCCCCTTCGGCGCCACCTCGGGGTGGATGTCGAAGGGCTCACCGATGATGTCCCCGACGGTCATCCGCGGGTCCAGTGAGGTGTACGGGTCCTGGAACACCATCTGGATGTTGCGGCGCACGGCCTTCAGCGCTCGCCCGGACAGCTTGGTGATGTCCTGGCCCTTGTAGAAGATCTCGCCGGCCGTCGCCTGTTCCAGCAGCATCAGGACCTTGGCGACCGTGGACTTGCCGCAGCCGGACTCGCCCACGATGCCGAGCGTCTCGCCCGCGTACAGGTCGAACGAGATGCCGTCCACGGCCTTGACCGCGCCGACCTGCTTCTTGAACAGGATGCCCTGGGTCAGCGGGAAGTGCTTGACCAGGTTGCGCACCTGGAGGATCGGCTCCCCCTGGGTGGCCGGCTCCTCGATGGCGGTGACGGCGGCCGCCTCGGTGGACGCCTCGGTCTTCGCCACTTCGGTGACGTTGGGGGTGGCGTCCACGGGCTCCTTGGCGATGTCAGCCATGGATCGTCTCCTTCCAGAAGTGGCACGCGCTGCCGCGGCCGACCAGCTCGGTGCCGTCCAGCTCGGTCACCTGGCTGAGCGCCGGGATGTCCGTACGGCAGACGTCCCGCGCATGGGCACAGCGCGGATTGAAGGCGCAGCCCGGGGGGATGTTCTGCAGGTTGGGCGGAAGGCCCTTGATCGCGTACAGCTCCTGGCCCTTCTGGTCCAGGCGCGGGATCGAGGCCAGCAGCCCCTCGGTGTACGGGTGTGCGGGGCGCTTGTAGATCTCGTGCACCGGTGCGGTCTCGACGATCCGGCCCGCGTACATCACGGCGATCTTGTCGGCGACGTCGGCGACCACCCCGAGGTCGTGGGTGATCAGGATCAGGCCCATGTTGTGCTCGCGCTGGAGCTCCGAGAGCAGGTCCATGACCTGGGCCTGGACGGTCACGTCGAGGGCGGTGGTCGGCTCGTCCGCGATGATCAGGTCCGGCTCCAGGGCCAGCGCCATGGCGATCATGATGCGCTGGCGCATACCGCCGGAGAACTCGTGGGGGTAGTCACCGACCCGCTGCTTCGCGGCCGGGATGCGCACGCGGTCCATCATCTCGATGGCCTTGGCCTTGGCGTCCTTGCGGGACAGGCCGAGGTGGGCGCGGAACATCTCGCCCAGCTGGAACCCCACGGAGAGAACGGGGTTGAGCGAGGACAGCGCGTCCTGGAAGATCATCGCCATCTTGGCGCCGCGCAGCTTGCGGCGCTCGCTCTCGGGCATGGACAGGATCTCCTGCCCCTGGAAGTAGATCTCGCCGCCGGATATCCGTCCGGGCGGGCTGTCCAGGATGCCCATGATCGCCTGCGCGGTGACGGACTTGCCCGAGCCGGATTCACCGAGCACGGCGAGGGTCTCGCCCGCGTTCACGCTGTAGCTGACACCGTTGACCGCTTTGGTCACGTTGTCGCGGATCTTGAACTCCACATGGAGGTCCCGGACGTCGAGCAGCGGTGCGGCCTTCGCCGGCTCGCCGCCGACGCCGGCTGTCTCGGCGCTGGTCATGTCATCACCTCTGGCTTGCTTGTTCAGCTTGCTTGCGCTCATCGCGATGCCTCACCGGAGCTTCGGGTCGAGTGCGTCGCGCAGACCGTTGCCCAGCAGGACGAAGCCGAGAGCGGTGACGACGATGGCGAGACTCGGGTACATCCACATGAAGTCCTTGACTCCCATGAAGTCCCGGCCGGCCGCGACCATGTTGCCCCACTCGGCGACCTCCGGCGGCACGCCGACGCCGAGGTAGGAGAGGGACGCCTCGGCCACGATGGCGATACCGACGTTGCTGGTCGCGTAGACCAGGACGGCGGTGAGCGAGTTGGGCAGGATGTGCCGCCGGATCGTCCGGAACTGGCTCGCGCCCAGGGCCCGGGCGGCGTGCACGTAGTCCATCTCGCGCACCGAGAGGATCTGGCTGCGCAGCAGGCGGGCGAAGGTGGCCCAGGAGAAGATGCCCAGCGAGAGCACGACGGGCAGGACGCCGCGGCCCATCAGCAGGATGACGACGATCGCGCCGATGAGGAGGGGGAACGCGAAGAAGACGTCCGCGACTCGCATGATCACCGAGTCGATGGCGCGGCCGAAGTAACCGGCCAGGGCGCCCAGGATGATCCCGATCGTGCAGGCGACGAAGATCGACGCCATACCCACGATCATCGCGATCCGGCTGCCGTAGATGAGACGCGACAGCTGGTCACGGCCGAGCGAGTCGGTACCGAGAAGGTGGTCCCCTCCCGGTGCCTGGAGCGTGTTGGCGAGGTTCTGCTTGAGCGGATCGTACGGCGCCAGAAGCGGTGCGAAGATCGCGACGAGTACCAGGACGACCAGGATGAAGAGACCGACGACGGCGAGCTTGTTGGCGAAGAAGCGGGCCCGGATGTCTGACCACTGGCTCACCCGGACGACGGCCGGCTCGGCGCCCTGCGTCTCCGTGGCGGGACCGGCCGCCGCCGGCCCCTCCTTGCCCGTGACGAGTTCAGTCATGATGTAACTCCTATTTCGGACAACTCAACCGGGTCAGGCGAGTCGAATGCGCGGGTCGAGGGCGGCGTACAGCAGATCCACGATCAGGTTCAGCACGACGAAGACCGCCACGCTGATCGTCACGACCCCGACGATGATGGGGTTGTTGTTCTGCTGGATCGCAGTGACCAACGCGAGCCCGATACCGTCCCAGTTGAAGATCGTCTCGGTGATGATCGCGCCACCGAGCAGCGCTCCGAAGGAGATACCCACGTAAGTGACCACCGGGATGATGGAGTTACGCATGATGTGGCGGAGGAGAACCTTGGGGCGGGAAAGTCCCTTGGCCACCGCGGTCTTGACGTAGTCGGCGCCCATCACTTCGAGCATGGTGCTCCGGGCGATCTGCGCCACCAGGGCGGCGTCGATGATCGCCAGCGTGAACGCGGGCAGGATCAGCGAGTTGAAGGACCCGTCGGAGATGAGCGGGAACCACCCCAGCTTGATCACGAAGGCCCACTGCATGATCATGCCGAGGACGATCGAAGGCACCCCGATGGCCAAGGTCGTACTGAACGTGACCGTGATATCCCATACGGAGTATCTGCGCATCGCGGCGATCATGCCTGCCGCGATGCCGATGATCACGTCGAAGATGATCGCGACGACGGCCAGCTTCGCCGTGTTGAGGAGCTTCGGCGCCAGGATCTCGGTCACCGGACGGCCCTGGGTGTAGTCCTGTCCCAGGTCGCCCTTGGCGAGCTTGCCGACGTACGTGCCGTACTGAACGACCAGCGGCTTGTCCAGACCGTACTGCTTGTGAAGCTGTTCGATGACAGCGGGATCGCGTGCTTTGTCGCTGCCCGCGATCTGTCCGACCGGGTCACCCGGAAGCACGAACAGACAGGCGAACAAGACCATGGTCGCGCCCAGAACGACTACGACCAGCTGGCCCAGTCGACGGACCACATACCTTCCCATGACTAACCTCTCTACGTCACTGCGCCAAAGGAGCAGTGCCCTCGCCCCGGATACGGGGGATGCGATGGGGGGCGGGGCGGTGGATCGCACCACTCCCGACGGCCGTCAGGGGTCGTGGTGCTGAGCGCTGCTCGGCACCACGACCCCCGATCGGTTACCGCTTGTCCGCGGCTACCGGCTACTTCAGGCTGAGCTCGGCGAGGTTCGGGTCCTCATGGAAGTCCATCTTGACGTCCGCGAACTTCTTGGTGTTGACGAGGCGCAGCTGCGTACGGTTCCACAGCGGGATGAGCGCCACGTCGTCCATGGCGACCTTCTCGGCCTTCTTGTACAGCTCGTTGCGGGCCGCGAGGTCCTTGGTGCCGCGGGCCTGGTCGAGCAGGTTGTCGAACTTCTTGTTGCTGTAGCGGCCGCGGTTGTCACCGGTGACCTTGCCCGAGTCGTCCTTGTTGATGGACGAGGTGGACAGCAGCGGGAACAGGAAGTTGTCCGGGGTCGGGTAGTCCGCGCCCCACGCGAAGCGGTAGGCACCGGTGGCGCCCGGCTTCTGCTGGTCGGAGAGGAGCTCGGCGAACGGCTTGCCCGTCGCCTTCACCTTGACGCCGAGGACGTCCTCCAGCTGCTGGGCGACGGCCTGCACCCACTCCTCGTGACCGGCACCGGTGTTGTAGCCGATGTCGATGGTGGTGCCGGGCTTGAGACCGGCCTCCTTCGCGAGGGCCTTGGCCTTGACCTTGTCCTGCTTGACGCAGGAGGTGCAGAGGTCCTTGGTGTAGACGTCCTTGAAGACCGGCGGAAGGATCGTCGTGGACTTCGTCTGCATGTTCTGGAAGACACCGGCGATGATGGCGTCCCGGTCGATCGCGTAGGAAACCGCCTCGCGGGCCTTCGCCGACTTCAGCGGACCGTTGTCCGTGACCGGCAGGAGGTAGTTCATGCCGTTGGTGTCGAGCTCGAGCCACTCGCCCTGCGGCTCGTACTTGGCCTTGGCCGGCTTGAGCTGCGGGGTGGGCATGCGCGCCCAGTCGAACTGGCCCGACTGGAAGCCCTGGTACTCCAGGGTCGCGCTGTTCGCCGCGTTGAGGATGGATATCTCGACCTTGTCGAGCTTCGCCTTCTTCAGCCCGTAGCCGTCGTTGCGCACGAGCGTGATCTTCTTGTTGTGCTCCCACTTGCCCTGGAGCTTGAAGGGGCCGTTGCCGATGGGAGCGGCGTTGTACGCGGCGTTCTTGGCGTCACCGGCGACCTTCGGCACGGGGCTGAAGGCGGTGTGGGTGGTCTTGGTGTCGAACTCGAAGTCCGCCGCGGAGAGCTTCACCTGGAGCGTCGTCGCGTCCGGGGCGCTCAGGCCCGACATCTTGTCGGCCTTGCCCGACTGGACGTCGCTGAAGCCCGCGATGCCGGCCATGTGGTAGGCGACGTCGGAAGCGGCCTTCTTCTGCGCGACACGGTTCCAGCCACGCACGAAGGACTCGGCGTCGACGGCCTCGCCGTTGCTGAACTTGGTGCCGCTCTTGATCTTGAACGTCCAGGTCTTGCCGTCTTCGCTGACCTGCTTCGACTCGGCGAGCACGGGGACGACCTGGCCGTCGGCCGTGGGCTCGTACAGACCGGAGAAGAGGTTGTCCGTGACCAGGATGCCCTCGGACTCCTGGGCGTTGTACGGGTCAATCGCGACGGGCTCGGTGATGCCCAGACGGAACGTCCCGCCGGCCTGGCCGGAGCCGCCGTCGCCCTTGTCCTTGCCGGCGTTGTCGTCGTTACCGCCACAAGCCGTCGCAGCCAGGGCGATGATCGCCGCCGCCGCAACCCACTTGGCGCTCTTGGCACCGCGCATGGGTTTTCCTCCTCATGAGTCCACTTTTGACTACAAGAAGGGCACTGTGGCGATACACCGACACCCCTGACGGTGATCGTTTCAGTGCCCTGAGTGTGCTCGTGAGTCGGCGCACTCCCCACGGTGCGTGACCCATTGACCCGAGCTCAATGGAGCCAACTATTAAGTACGCGGAGGTCGTAAACCACACCTAAAGGGTCTCGTTTTGACAACATCGGACGGCCACATGGCTCAAAATCCGGACAAATCAAGCCCAGACAGACACCCCTGAAACGGACTGTTGGTGCGCGCTCCGGGGAGTGATCACCGGTATCCGAACACATGCGCGCTTTGAAAACGCTTGCATCGGGATCCCGCTCCCCGGAGCCTGAGCGGTCAGGACCGAGAGCCCTGACTACGCGTCAGCAGTACTTCTTCTGCACCAGGGAGGCGATGCTCTTCGAGCTGACCTTCTCGCCGCAGCGGGTGGCACCCTCGACCAGCGCGCCGTACGTCTTCGCCGTGCCGTGGGCCTGCTTGATCCACTTGGTCCCCCGGTCGCAGCGGTACCCCTGCCAGTAGCCCGACGCCTGGAGCCTACCCGCGTAGAACCAGTAACGGCCCTTCTTGGTCAGCTGATCCGACACGGTGATGCTCTTCGTCGTGGTGTGCCCCTTGGCGTGCGTGTAGCTGCCTTCGACCTTCGCGTCGAGACTCGCCAGGATCTTGGCCACCGAGAAGCCCGCGGACGCCCCGGCGGTCACGGACCAGGTGGAGGTCAGCGTCTTCTCGTGGGTGACGGTCCGGGTGTACGTCTTCTTGCCCCCCGTGTACTCCTTCTCCAGCCCCTTCGGCTCGTGCGTGAGCACGCGGCTGTGGCTCGTCGAGACCCAGCTGACCGAGCGGGACCCCGGGTCGCAGATCAGCTGTCCCGCGCTTGCCGTGGTCGCCGGCACGGCGACCAGCGCCGAGGCCACCAGCGTCGTACCTGCGGCTGCCGCCGCGATGCGCTTGTTCATGAATCCCCATTTCGTCCTGCGCGGGCGGTCCGGCACACGCCGGCGCTCTGCGCTCGAAATGATTGCCTGTGCGAACCAATGAATGGTCACGTGGCAATCCCCGCTTCGCCGCTCCGTGCGGCGGGATCCATCATGGGGACCAACCACTGCCTGGGACAATGGAATTGAGGAGCATCTGAGGATCGGGTGACGCGGTCAATGCCGAGAGTGACTGGAACCTCGGCCTCCGCTCATGTTTGTGATGGCACATGAATGGCATCGGACAGGCCCTCCCGCGCCGGGGGCGCGGGAGGGGCCCTCAAGGGGCCGGGAAGAGCGGAGAGACCCGGCTGCTCCGCTGTCCGCGGGAAGCCGGGTCTCTCTGTGTGTGCGGTCCGGCGGGCGTCCCGGGACGGTGGTCCCGGTCCGGCCCGGCGGGTCAGTTGTGCTTGGCGCGGGAGGCCGCGCGGCCGCGCTCCTTCTGGTCCAGGACGACCTTGCGGATACGCACGGTCTCCGGGGTCACCTCGATGCACTCGTCGTCGCGGCAGAACTCCAGGGACTGCTCCAGCGACAGCTTGCGGGCCGGCACCACGTTCTCCGTGGTGTCGGCGGAGGCCGCACGCATGTTGGTGAGCTTCTTCTCCTTGGTGATGTTCACGTCCATGTCGTCGGCGCGCGAGTTCTCGCCGATGATCATGCCCTCGTACACCTCGGTGCCGGCCTCGGTGAAGATGACACCGCGCTCCTGGAGGTTGACCATCGCGAACGGCGTCACCGTGCCCGAGCGGTCCGCGACCAGCGAACCGTTGTGACGGGTGCGCAGCTCGCCGAACCAGGGCTCGTGGCCCTCGAAGATGGAGTGCGCGATGCCGGTGCCGCGGGTCTGGGTCAGGAACTCCGTACGGAAGCCGATGAGGCCGCGGGAGGGAACGATCCACTCCATGCGGACCCAGCCCGAGCCGTGGTTCGTCATCGTCTCCATGCGGCCCTTGCGGGTCGCCATCAGCTGCGTGATGGCGCCGAGGTGCTCCTCGGGCGAGTCGATCGTCATGCGCTCGATCGGCTCGTGCGTCTTGCCGTCGATCTGCTTGGTGACGACCTCCGGCTTGCCGACGGTCAGCTCGAAGCCCTCGCGGCGCATCTGCTCGACCAGGATGGCGAGCGCCAGCTCACCGCGGCCCTGGACCTCCCACGCGTCGGGGCGCTCGGTCTCCAGGACGCGCAGCGAGACGTTACCGATCAGCTCGCGGTCGAGGCGG
The DNA here is from genome assembly GCF_004795015.1 of Streptomyces sp. A1277. Classification (GTDB taxonomy): domain Bacteria; phylum Actinomycetota; class Actinomycetes; order Streptomycetales; family Streptomycetaceae; genus Streptomyces. The sequence goes on from NZ_SSBI01000043.1 coordinate 69,921, forward strand.
TCCTTGATCTGGCGCGCGGTGACCTTGTGGCCCTTGCCGCCCTTGCCGACGAGCGGCGAGGTGTTGGCGCCGATGGTCATCGAGATGGCCGGCTCGTCGACCGTGATCAGCGGGAGCGCGATCGGGTTCTCGGTGTCGGCCAGGGTCTCGCCGATCATGATGTCCGGGATACCGGCGATGGCGCAGATGTCGCCCGGGCCCGCCTTCTCGGCGGGCTTGCGGGTGAGCGCCTCGGTCATCAGCAGCTCGGTGATCCGGACGTTGGACTGCGTACCGTCGCGCTTGATCCAGGTGACCGTCTGGCCCTTGCGCAGCTCGCCCTGCTCGACGCGGCAGAGCGCGATGCGGCCGAGGAAGTTGTCGGCGTCGAGGTTGGTGACGTGCGCCTGGAGCGGGGCGTCCTCGTCGTACTCGGGGGCCGGGACCGTGGAGAGGATGGTGCTGAAGAACGGCTCCAGGCTGGTGCTGTCCTGCGGGACCGTTCCGTCCTCCGGCTTGGTCAGCGAGGCGACACCGTCACGGGCGCAGGCGTAGACGATCGGGAACTCGATCTGGTCCTCGTCGGCGTCCAGGTCCAGGAAGAGGTCGTAGGTCTCGTCGATGACCTCGGAGATCCGGGAGTCCGGCCGGTCCGTCTTGTTGATGCAGAGGATGACCGGCAGCTTCGCCGTGAGCGCCTTGCGCAGCACGAACCGGGTCTGCGGCAGCGGGCCCTCGGAGGCGTCGACCAGCAGCACGACCGCGTCCACCATCGACAGGCCGCGCTCGACCTCACCGCCGAAGTCGGCGTGCCCGGGGGTGTCGATGATGTTGATCGTGATGACGTCGCCGCCATCCTTGGGGTGGTACTTCACGGCCGTGTTCTTGGCCAGGATCGTGATGCCCTTCTCACGCTCCAGGTCGTTCGAGTCCATCATGCGTTCGTCGAGCGACTCGGCAGCGTGCGCGGCGAAGGAGCCGGCCTGCCTGAGCATGGCGTCGACCAGCGTGGTCTTGCCGTGGTCGACGTGGGCGACGATGGCTACGTTACGGATGTCGTGGCGCGTGGGCATGGGTGGCTTGCGCTTCTCTCGGATCGGGGATTCAGGCGTCTTAGTCGGTCTTGAGTCCTCGTACGCCCGCCGGGCGGACACGCCACGGCTAGTCCCATGTTACGGGGCAGCCGCCACTGCGGCTTCCCCGGCAAGTCTCCCGGGCCGGCCGGGTGGGCGCGGCTTTGCCCGCCGGCGCGGTCCGGCGGGCAAGGCGGTTGGGCGGGTCCTGTGCTTTTGGACCGGCGCTGACCTGCTACTTCTCGGGGTGGGCCGGGGCGCCCGCCGCCCGCGGGGCCTTGTAGCCGATGTCCTGGTAGTGCGGCACCCCGAAGCCGAAGGCGCCGACGTTCACGAGCTTCCTGTCGGCCGCGACGAGCTGGGGGCGCTGGAAGAGGGGGATCGACCCCGCGGCGGCCCAGATCCGGGCGTCCGCCTGCTTCATCAGGTCGCGGGCCGTCTTCTCGTCCAGCTCCGAGACGGCCTGGTCGAAGAGCTGGTCGATGTGGTCCGTGCCGACGCGGGTGTAGTTCTGCTCGACCAGCAGCGAGCCGTCGGTCGCGGGGACCGGCTTGGCGAAGATCGGGCGGTCGTCGGTGGCCGGGTAGGCGGTGGCGGGCCAGGAGTACAGCGCCATGTCGTAGTCGCCGGACGCGACGTGGTCGCGGAAGTAGCTCTCGTCGGAGACCTTGGTGATCACTGTGCGGATGCCGATCGTGTCGAGCATCGCCGCGATCCTCTCCCCGACGCTGCGCAGACCGGCGGAGCCGGGCCCGGAGGGCAGGACGAAGCGCAGGCTCAGCGGCTTGCCGTCCTTGCCGAGCGGCCCGCGCGCCACGTCGGCGGCCCGGGCGGGGGCGGC
>NZ_SSBI01000044.1 GCF_004795015.1 Streptomyces sp. A1277
GATCGGGCGGGCGCGGCGCCGACCGGTCGGGGCGGGCGGGACCTGCGGGGCGGGCGGGGCAGGCGGGGCAGGCGGGGCCTGCGGGACCTGCGGGGCAGGCGGGGCCTGCGGGACCTGTGGGGCAGGCGGGGCCTGCGGGGCAGCCGGGGCCTGGGCGGCCTGACGCGGTACGGGGGCGTGCTCCGGCGCACCGAAGGGGGCGTTGGACGCCCCGGCCACACCACCAGGCGCACCGACCACACCACCAGGCGCCCCGGCGCCGCCCTCGGGCGCACCGGACACCGCACCGGCCCCCTGGGGCCCGGCGGCACCCACAGCACCGAGCCCCGCAGGCAGCGAACCGTCCACCTCACCACCGGCCGGAACCACCCGGTCCGCATCGGCGGGCGGCAGCGCGAAGGGGACGCGCGGCCCGGCCTGCTCGGCAGCGGCGGCCCGCTCCTGGGCGACGGCCAGCGCGCGCCGGGCCCTCCGGCCGGTCGGCTGCGGCGCCGGTGCGGGCAGCTCCGGTACGGGGGCCCCCGCACCGGGAGCCGTGTGGCCCGCGTCGTCCAGGTTCGAGAACGCGGCGGGGGCCGTGGATTCGATGGCGTTCACAGCGGCGGGAAGCGCCAGCCGGTTCTCCTCGCCCGGGCGCCCCCGGTGCCCCCCGTGCCCGCCGGCCCCGACCGGGACCTGCGCATCGGCCGGAACGCCCTGCGGCGGCACGGTCTGCCCGCGCTGCGGCCGGCCACCGCCGCCCTGCGCACCCTCGGCGGCGGTCACCACGGACCCCTCCGAGGGGGCGGCCGGGGCGGCAGGGGCGGCCGAGGGCAGCGCGAGGGCCTGCCCCGGCGCCTGGGCCCCCGTCTCGGCGGGGCTGGGCCGCCCGCGCCGTCGCCCGGAGCCCTCGGCCTGCTGGGCGGGGATGAGTTCGTTCGGCGCCACCTCGGGCGCCGGGGCCGCACGGCGCGCACGCCGGCGCCCGGTCGGCTCGGCCGCGCCGGTGTCGCCGGGGGCGGCCTGGAGCTCGCCGGTGCCGTCGGACCCGCCGACAGGGCTCTCCAGGAAGGCGTCGGTGGAGGGACGACGCGCCCGGCGCCGCCCCCGCCCGGCCTCGGGAACCTCGGCTGCCGAAGGCACGGACGGAACAGACGGAACAGACGGAACAGACGGGTCAGACGGCACCGAGGCCGCATGACCCGCACGACCCGCATGACCGGACTCCACAACGGGAACAGCCGCAGGCCCGGCAACAGCCGCAGGCCCGGCAACAGCCGCAGGCCCGGCAACAGCCGCAGGCCCGGCAACAGCCGCAGGCTCGTGCACGGACACAGCCGCAGGTTCAGGCATGGACTCGGGCACAGCCGCAGGCGGCACAACATCCACCGGAGCAGGCGACTCGGCGGGAGGCGCGACAGTCCCCGACCCCGCGCCGATCGGCACCTCAAGCACGTACGCACTACCGCTCATGCCCGGCATCTCGTGCGTCTGGAGCACACCGCCGTGCGCGCGCACGATGCCGCTGACGATCGGCACATGCACCGGGTCGCCCCCGGCGAACGGCCCCCGTACCTCGATGCGTACGACGTCACCGCGCTGGGCGGCGGCGACCACGATGGTCGAGTCGACATAGCCGCCGCCGGGCATGAGCCGCGCCTTGCCGGTCGAATCGACGCCGGCGACGTCCGCGACGAGGTGGGCGAGCGCGGTCACCAGGCGTCCGGCGTCGATCTCCGCCTCGATCGGCGGGGCGTGCACCGCGAACTGGGCGCGGCCGGGCCCGATCAGCTCGACCGAGGCGTCGACACCGGCCGTGACGACACCGTCGAGCAGCACCCTCGTCTTGACGAGCGCCTCGGCGCCGCCGTCGAGGCGCTGGTAGCTCAGCACGTTGTCGATGAGCGTCGTCATACGCGCGTAGCCCGCGGCGAGGTGGTGCAGGATCTGGTTGGCCTCGGGCCACAGCTGGCCGGCCGGGTCGGCGGCGAGCGCGGAGAGTTCGCCGCGCAGCTCCTCCAGGGGCCCGCGCAGCGACTCGCCGAGCACGGCGGTGAGCTGACTGTGCCGGGCGGTGAGGCCGGTCAGCCGCTCGGTCTGCTCCTCCAGCTCGGCGGCGTAGCGCTCGGTGCGGTCGGCCAGCTCGGCGGCGTGCGCCTCCTTCAGGGCGGCGACCTCGGCGGTGTGCCGTTCGGTGAGCTCGGTGAGCTCGGCGGTGTGGCTCTCGGTCAGCTCGGCGGCCTCGGCCTTGCGCTGAGCCTCCAGCTCCTCGTAGGGCCGGCGGTCGGTGAACGTCATCACGGCGCCGACGAGCTGGTCACCGTCGCGGACGGGGGCGGTGGTCAGGTCGACCGGTACCTGTTCCCCGCTCTTGGACCACAGAACCTGCCCGCGCACGCGGTGCTTGCGCCCGGACTTCAGGGTGTCGGCGAGCGGGGACTCCTCGTACGGGAAGGGCTCGCCCTCCGCACGCGAGTGCAGGATCAGCGGATGCAGCTCCCGGCCGCCGAGATCGCTGGCGCGGAAGCCCAGGATCTGCGCGGCGGCGGGATTGACGAGGACGACCCGGCCGTCCGTGTCCGTACCGACGACGCCCTCGGCAGCGGCGCGCAGGATCATCTCGGTCTGGCGCTGCGAGCGGGCGAGCTCGGCCTCGGTGTCCACGGTGCCGGAGAGGTCGCGCACGACGAGCATCAGCAGCTCGTCACCCGTATAGCCGCCGCCGTACGAGTGCTGGACGTCCTTGTACGCCGCCTGCCCGTCCTCCAGGCTGGCGCTCGTCACCTCGACGGGGTACTCGTTGCCGTCGGTACGCCGCGCGATCATCCGCGTGGGCTTCGTACGGCCCCGCTCGTCCGCAGCCTCCGGCCTACGCATCGATCCCGGGATCAGCTTGGAGTCGAACTCCGGCAGCAGATCGAGCAGCCCGCGACCGACGAGCGCGGTGCCCGGGGTCTCGAACATTTCGAGGGCGATGGTGTTGGCGTTGACGACCGTACCGTTGCAGTTGACGAGCAGAAGCCCGTCCGGAAGGGCGTCGAGTATGGCTGCGAGGCGAGCAGCGCCTCGGGATGGCCTGCTGCTCACGACGACGCTTCCTCCCTGATTACTGCACCTTGCCCGACAGCGGCCCCATCTTGCCCCTCGGGCCTCAGGCTGTCACTGAAGGAGTCTAAAGGCAGGGGAGGGGCGCGAGGCTGCGGATGAGGGGGAGCTCTCACCAAGGTTTGGTGCATACGGTGTACGACTCCGACTCTCGCCGCGCCCCGCGGAGCCCCGCCGCCGGGCTGCGGGGCAGCTCACCGCACGTTCGGCAGGACGGGGCGCAGGCCGTTCCAGCGCGCGATCTCACACCCGTCGGTCCGCTTGAACGAGGCGTTGACGTCCCGCCCGTGCCAGGTTCCGGTGACCCGGGCGGTGGCCGGCCCGCCGTACTGCAACGTGCACATCGCGTCCCCGGGCACCGGAGCGAACGGGTCCGCCCCTTCCGCCTCCAGTTGCTCCAGCCGCTCGCACGCCTGCGCCGCGACCGGGTGGCTGCCCCCGGCCGGCCCGCACCCCAGCTCGTACGTCCCGTCCGCCTCCGGGTTGCCCGATCCGGCGACGACCACGGTGAGCCGGGTGCCCGCGTCGTCGTTCTGGAGGAGGGGCAGGGAGAGGGGGAGCGGAAGGGGCCCGGCCGCGGCGGTGGCGGCGGGCGCGGCCGCGGTCAGCGTGGCGAGGGACGCGACAGCGGTGAGGGCGAGACGGCGCATCATGCGGACTCCTGTGACCGGTGAACCTGCGGAGGGCGGCGCCCCCGCCATGCCTAACGCTCCGCACGCCACGGCGTTGCGCAACCGAACCGCTTTGCCCTCCTGGCCGACTGCCTAGTACCGTAGGCCGCGATTGGTGGCGCGGCGTGCAGCTGTGTCATCATCTGCACGCACCACCCGCGCTTGCGCGGGGTGTGCTGGAGGCGTCGCCTAGTCCGGTCTATGGCGCCGCACTGCTAATGCGGTTTGGGGTTTACCCCCCATCGAGGGTTCAAATCCCTCCGCCTCCGCCCCACCACCGAAGCCCCGAGCCACTGGCCCGGGGCTTCGGTCGTTCCCGGCCCGCTCGGGGTGGGTTCCCGGTGTTTGCCCAGGTCAGGCGGGGTGCGGCTAATGGATTTCGCGTCCCGGCGCAGGTCATGTAATGTTGTTCTCGCAACGCGGACGGGGCAGAAAAGCCCAGGAAGCACAAGCACTCGTAGCTTAACGGATAGAGCATCTGACTACGGATCAGAAGGTTGCAGGTTCGAATCCTGCCGAGTGCACAGCAGGCGAGAGGCCCGGACGAAAGTCCGGGCCTCTCGTGTTTGTCGTGTGCGCAGCGGTACGCGGAAGCTTTCGTACAGTGTCCTCGCCCCGAGCCGAGAGTTCAGTTCAAACAGGTTTGCGGTGTGCGTGCCAGGTGGTGGCGGCAGTCGCGAGGCGCAAGGTCCACGGGTCGGGGTCGGCGGTGCTGCTTCCCGACCAGACGTCGGCGTTGTTGACTTCGGTGAATTGGGCTCTTCTTCCGGCTCCCCTCCAGGCCAGTTCTCTCGGCGTACCGTGGCTGCGTGGCGAACGGTGATCTGGGGCGGACTCTGCGGCGGCTGCGGAGGCTGGCTTCCCTGACGCAGGAAGAGTTGGCTGAGCGGGCCGGTGTGTCCGTCGATGTGATCAGGCAGCTTGAACAGGGGCGGAAGCAGTCGGCGCGGCTTCCGACGCTGCACGCTCTGGCGAACGGGCTGGGCGTGGAGCTCACCACGTTGTTGGGTGATCCGCCTGCCGTCGCGTCTTCGGGGGAGAACGACGGGCCGCGCTTCGTGGCTGTGCGGCGGGCCATCATGCCCGCGCTCGGGGGGGCGGGGCCGGAGCCGCCCGGGGCCGAGTTCTCGTTGGATCAGTTGCGCGAACAGATCGCGGCGGGATGGACGCGGTACCACTCCGCTGAGTTCGACACGGTGATGAAGGCGCTGCCGGATCTCATCGCGGATGCGCGTACGGCCACTGCTTCGGCCGATGGAGAGGTGCGGCGCGCCGGCTTCGGCGCTCTGGGCAAGGCACTTCAGCTCGCCGGGCATGTTGCCGTGCGGATGGGGAAGACCGACCTCGCGCTGACCAGCCTGGAGCGGGCAATAGACGCTGCGGGAAAGTCCGGAGATCCGTTGCTCGTGCCGATGATCGTCAACTCGACTGCGTGGACATACCAGCGGCAGGGGAGGCTGGACGACGCGTCGGGTATCGCGCTTCGCCATGCCGATGGCTTGGTGGGCGCGGGCCGGCTCGACACCGGCGACGGACTGAAGGTTTGGGGCGCGCTGACCATGAGCGCCGCCACGTCCGCCGCGCGGAGCGGGGACTACGAGCGTGCGGCGGCGATGATGGAGGCGGCGGAGAAGGAAGCGGCGCGCGTGGTGGAGCTGCCCGACGGTGGTGACAACCGGATGGTGAGTGTCTTCAGCCCGTCTTCCGTTCGCATCGAGCGTGTTCGACTTGCCGTTCAGTACGGACACCCGCAGGATGCCCTGGCCCTGGCCAAGGGGATGCGGTTGAGCGAGGACACACCGCCGTCCTGGCGGACGTGGCTGCTGCTGGACGTGGCACGCGCTCACACGGACCTCGGCGACGCGGTCGGCGCCGTAAAGGCCCTGGAGTCCCTGCGTCGTGTGGCTCCCACGTGGATGCAGCACCACACGTTGGCCGTGGCCATCGTCCGGGACCTTTGGACACTGCCCAACCATCCGGCTGGACTGCGGTCGTTGGCGGAGTTTCTGGGGGTCTGCGAATAGCGTGGTGAAAGTGGGACGCGGCGTCCCTGTTACCACTTCTCGCATGTCGCTTACATGAGCGGACAGCGCCCCGGCGGCCGTGCGACCGGCCCCGGGGCTCGGCCGATCTGAAAGAGCAGACCGACATGCCGCAACCTGCAACGCAGGCTCGCCCAACCGGGCATCCGGGCTACAGCCAGACACTGCCCCGTGAGCCGAAGAGCGCCGCCGTCGCCCGGCGCCTCACTGATGCCGCCCTTTCCTGCTGGGGCTTGGAGGAGTTGGCCGACGACGGCGCCTTGATCGTGACCGAACTGGTCGCCAATGCCGTGCGGCACGCCCGACGGGATTCCATCCGGGTGGTGGTGGAGCGCACCGCGGCGCGGAAGGTGCGTGTGGCTGTCATGGACTTCTCCCGGGCGCGGCCCGGGGAACGTCAGGCGGGGAACGATGGCGAAGGCGGGCGCGGCCTGTTACCGGTGGCGGCTCCGGCGGTCGACTGGGGCACGGACGAGCGTCGCTGGGGCAAGGTCGTGTGGGCGGAGCGGGAGGGGCGCGGGTGACCACCGGAGAGAGTTCCGCCCGCAGCCTCGCCCGAGCCCACCTGTCGCAGTTGATCGACATGTTCGGCACGGGTGGTTGCCTGCGGGTCACCGTGATTCGTGAACCCGACCCAGATGTCGAGGACGAGGCGGAGGAAGACGAACGACCTGAGTGGCGCGGGGAGCGGTGAAGCCCCGGCCGGTGAATTCACTGGGCCGGGGCTTTCCCTTCGTCAGTGGTCCTCCTACGCGATCCGCTCCCGGATCAGTTCGATCACCTTCATCGCGTGGTCGTTCAGGTAGAAGTGGCCGCCCGGGTAGCTGTGGAAGGTGCAGGCCGCCGTCGTGTGGGTGCTCCAGGCGGCTGCTTCGGCCTCCGCTCCTCGGGATCCGTTGTGCCGTTCAGGACATCGATCGGGCACGACAGGGGTGGGCCCGCCTGGTAGCGGTGCGTTTCTGCGGCTCTGTAGTCGGCGCGGATGGCCGGGAGGATGGAGCGGAGGAGTTCTTCGTCGGCCAGGACTGCCGGGTCGGTGCCGCTCATTCGGCGGATGGTGGACAGGAGTTGGGCGTCGGGGGACTCGTGGACGTGTTCGTTCTCGCGGTGGCGGGAAGGGGCGAGGCGGCCCGAGGCAAACAGGGTGAGGGGCACGCCGAGCGCGGGGCCGCTGCCCGAACGCCTCGTCTGAGGCCCCCGGTCACAGTCCCCCGGCGGCGGCCGGGGCCGGCTCGGTCCGCAGGGTGGCCGGGTGGCGCCGGACCGGCATGCCGACGGTCGGGTGGGCCACGCCCCAGGCCGCGCCCTTGCAGACGAGCTCCTTGTAGACGGCGGCGACCCGGCCCGTCAGGACCCCGCGCACCGCGCGGTCGTCGGCGGTGACGTACTGGATCAGACCGTCCTTGCGGCCCAGCGAGACGCACTGGTTGAAGTAGCGCAGCGGGGTGTGCGGCGGCTTCCGGCCGGTCAGCCGGGCGGCGAGGGCGTCGGCGGCCTGCCAGGCGGTCGGGATGCCCGAGGCGCAGGACATCCGCAGCGGCTTGCCCCCGGGGCCCGCGACCAGGGCCGCGTCCCCGATCGCGTACACGTCCGGGTGCGAGACCGAGCGCATGGTCGCGTCGACCACGATCCGGCCGGTGTCGTCGGTCTCCAGGGCGGTGGCCGCCGCGAGCGGGTGGACCGCGAAGCCAGCCGTCCACACGGTGACCGACGCCGGGTACGAGGTGCCCTCGGCCGTGGTGACGTGACCGGCGCCGACCTCGGTGACGGCGGTGTGCTCGTGGACGGTGACGCCGAGCCGGTCGCACACCTTGCGCACGTGCCGGCGGCCCGCCGGGGACAGCCAGTCACCGAGCCCGCCGCGTGCGGCGAGCGCGATGTCCAGGTCCGGGCGTGCCTCCGCGAACTCGGTCGCCGCCTCAAGACCGGTCAGCCCGCCGCCGACGACGACCACGGACTGCCCGGCCGCGAGGGCGGCCAGCCGGTCGCGCAGCCGCAGCGCCCCGGGGCGGCTCGCGATCTCGTGGGCGTGGTCGGCGGTGCCGGGGACGCCCTGGGGGTTCCATGCGCTGCCGAGGGCGTGGACGAGGGTGTCGTACGCCAGCTCCTCGGTCCCTTCGGTGCCCTGGACGGTGACGGTCTTCAGTTCCACGTCCACGGCGGTGACCCTGCCGATCCTCAGCGCCACGCCGGTACCGGCGAACATCTCGGCGAAGGGGCGCGGGGTGAGGTCCCGGCCCGCCGCGATCTGGTGCATGCGGACGCGCTCGACGAAGTCGGGCTCCGCGTTGACGAGGGTGACGGTGGCGTCGCCGCGGCGCAGCCGCTTGGCGAGGCGGCCTGCGGCGATGGCTCCGGCGTATCCGGCTCCGAGGACGATGATGCGGTGCTGCATGTGCCTGCTCCTGTCTCGCGCGGGTTCGCCCCTTGAACCGGGCAGCCCGCGATTTCCTGACAGAAGAGCGGTGTGACGCGGATCACAGGCCGCCTAGAAGGCTGTGAGCAGCGGTTTTCCATGTTCCATGGCCGCCCACTGCCGGGTCGCCCGTTCCAGCTTGTCCGGATTGGCCTGGCTGCGGATCGCGGCGATGCCCTCGGGCGTGACGTCCACACACATGACGCCGATGACCCGCTCGCCGACGGCTGCCACGACGGCGGTGGAGCCGTTGGCGTGCGTGAGGTACAGGCCCACGGAACCGCCGGTGATCGCGGTCTTGGCCTTGCCCGGCTTGAGCAGGCCCCGCATGAACGTCGCGACGGCCTGCGCGCCCACGAACGGCTTGGTGCGGGCCGGAACCTTGCCGCCGCCGTCCCCGACCGAGGTGGCGTCCGAGGTCAGCAGCTCCACGAGCGGTTCGGTCCGGCCCCCGGCGGCGGCGAGCAGGAACTCCTCGATGACGCGGCGGGCGGCGGCCTCGTCCACCTCGGTGCGCGTCCTGCCGTCCGCGATGTGCTTCTTCGCCCGGTGGAAGACCTGCTGGGCGGCGGACTCGGTGAGGTCCAGGATCTCGGCGATCTCCCGGTGCGGGTAGCCGAACGCCTCGCGCAGCACGTACACCGCCCGCTCGCTCGGCGCCAGCCGCTCCATGAGCGTGAGCACGGCGTACGAGACCGACTCGCGCTGCTCGGCCGTGTCGGCGGGGCCGAGCATGGCGTCCCCGGCGAGCAGCGGTTCGGGCAGCCACTGGCCGACGTACGTCTCGCGGCGGGCGCGGGCCGAGGTGAGCTGGTTGAGGCAGAGGTTGGTGAGGACCTTCGTCAGCCAGGCATCGGGGACCTCGATCCGGCCGGTGTCGGCGGCCTGCCAGCGCAGGAAGGTGTCCTGTACGGCGTCCTCGGCCTCGCTCGCCGAGCCGAGGAGGCGGTAGGCGATGGCCTCCAGGCGGGGCCTGGCCGCCTCGAACCGGTCCACGTCCTGCACCGTCAGGTCCATGCCCGGGATAGTAGTCAGTGCCCGAGCCACGGCCACCGGAACCTGAGTACCAGCATCAATGTCAGTGCCCGGTCGTAGGGTGCGCGCATGGAATGGCAGTGCACCGGCCTGCGGTGGCCCGAGGCCACCGGCGGGCCCGTTCTGGGCTGGCGCAAGGGGGCGAGGGTGCGGGGGAGTGCGCTGGGCTACGGGACGGAGTTCGGCTTCCGGGCCGCCGGGCGACGGCAGTGCTCCGGGGCCCGGGGCCACGCCTGCCCGCTGGGGGCCGTGGTCCCCGCGCACAGCACGGGCGGGCGCTGCCCCGAGTGCGGGCGGCTCGACCGGGCGCACTCGGTCGCCGCCGACACGATCCCGGACGACCCCCGCACGTACCGCGTGTACCTGGCCTGGTTCGGGACCGGGATGGTGAAGGTCGGGATCACCGCCGAGGAGCGGGGCGCGGCCCGGCTGCGGGAGCAGGGGGCGGTGGTCTTCAGCTGGCTGGGGCGCGGCCCGCTGATGGCGGCGCGCCGGGCCGAGGAGGTGCTGCGGGCGGCGCTCGGGGTGCCGGACCGCATCCCGTACGCGCGCAAGCGGGCGGTGCGGGCGGACCTGCCGGAGCCGGCGGTGCGGGCGGCCGAGGTGGCGGAGCTGTACGGGAAGGCGGTGGCCCTGGAGGGCGGCGGCCGGCCGGAGGCGCTGGAGCGGCTGCCGTTCGAGGCGGTCGACCATGCGGCGGTCTTCGGGCTCGGGGCCGTACCCCGGCCGAGCAGGGCGGTGACCGGCCTGGTGGACGGCGGCGCGGTCGCGGGGAGGCTGGTCGCGGCGGCCGGACCCGACCTCCACCTGGAAACCGGCGCGGACGGGGTCGTCGTGGTCGACACCCGGCTGATGACCGGCTGGGCGCTGGCGGCGGCCGGTGCGGGCGCCGGGGTGAGCGTGCCGACCGCGGCGGTGGGGGGCGGGGCCGCGCAGGACGGGCTGTTCTGAGAGGGTCGGCCGCATGGGTGACGATCACGACGACGTGGTGCGGTTCCGGCAGCGGCTCGGGCTGCCCGGGCTCATCGACGTCCACACGCACTTCATGCCGGAGCGGGTGCTGCGCAAGGTCTGGGCGTACTTCGACTCGGCGGGCCCGCTGACCGGCCTGGAGTGGCCGATCACCTACCGGCACGAGGAGGACGAACGGCTCGCCCTGCTCCGCTCGTTCGGCGTGCTCCGCTTCACCTCGATGCTCTACCCGCACAAGCCTGCCATGGCGGCCTGGCTGAACGGCTGGGCGGCGGACTTCGCCGCCCGGACCCCCGACTGCCTGCACACCGCGACCTTCTTCCCCGAACCGGAAGCGGAACAGTACGTACGGGAGGCGGTGGAGGCCGGGGCGCGGGTCTTCAAGGCGCACCTCCAGGTCGGGGCGTACGACCCCCTCGACCCCCTGCTCGACCCGGTGTGGGGGCTGCTCGCGGAGGCGGGCGTCCCGGTCGTGACGCACTGCGGCTCAGGACCCGCCCCGGGTGAGCACACCGGCCCGGGCCCCATGGCCCGCGTCCTCGCCCGCCACCCCCGCCTTCCCCTGATCGTGGCGCACATGGGGATGCCGGAGTACGCGGAGTTCCTGACGCTCGCGGAGACGTATCCGGAAGTGCGGCTGGACACGACGATGGCGTTCACCGACTTCACGGAGGACTTCTCCCCGTTCCCGAAGGCGGAGCACGGGCGGCTCGCGGCGCTCGGGGACCGCATCCTGCTGGGCACGGACTTCCCGAACATCCCGTACCCGTACGCCCACCAACTGCACGCGCTGGAACGGCTGGGGCTCGGGGACGACTGGCTGCGGGCGGTCTGCCACGACAACGCGAAGGCGCTGTTCGGCCTCTGAGACCGCCGCATCGACCGGGGCGGGCTTTCTCAGGGAATTCACAGAATCGGAAAAGAACTCTCTCAGAGCCGTCTCACAGGCTGGGGCGCATGACGACGACCTCGCCCCAGGGGCGTACCGAACTGCTCAGGCCGGACCGCACCCCCGTCCGGGTCCTGGTCGTGGACGACGAGGTCCCGCTCGCGGAGCTGCTGTCCATGGCGCTGCGCTACGAGGGCTGGGAGGTGCGCAGCGCGGGGGACGGCGCCGACGCCGTGCGGACGGCCAGAGACTTCCGGCCCGACGCGGTGATCCTGGACGTGATGCTGCCCGACATGGACGGGCTCGCCGTTCTCGGCAGGCTGCGCCGGGAGCTGTCCGACGTGCCGGTGCTGTTCCTGACCGCGCGGGACTCCGTGGAGGACCGGATCGCCGGGCTCACGGCGGGCGGCGACGACTACGTCACCAAGCCGTTCAGCCTGGAGGAGGTCGTGGCCCGGCTGCGCGGGCTGATCCGGCGCTCGGGCACGGCGGCGGTGCGCAGCGAGTCGCAGCTCGTGGTGGGCGACCTGATGCTGGACGAGGACAGCCACGAGGTGAGCCGGGGCGGGACGAACATCCATCTGACGGCGACCGAGTTCGAGCTGCTGCGGTTCCTGATGCGCAACCCGCGCCGGGTGCTGAGCAAGGCGCAGATCCTGGACCGGGTCTGGAACTACGACTTCGGCGGCCAGGCCAACGTGGTCGAGCTGTACATCTCCTACCTGCGCAAGAAGATCGACGCGGGCCGTTCTCCCATGATCCACACCCGGCGCGGGGCGGGATACCTGATCAAGCCCGGTGAGTAGCCGCACGGGCCGCCCCTGGACCCTGCGCACCCGTCTCGTGGTCTCGGCGGTGACCCTGATCGCGGTGGTCGCCGCCGTGATCGGCTCGGTGACCGCCATCGCCTTCCACAGCTACATGTACGGGAAGCTGGACGACCAGCTGCGGGACATCGCGGTCCGCGCGGAACGCGTGCCGGGCGCGCCGAGCCAGGGAGGCCCCGGGAAGGACGCCAAGGACGCCAAGAACCCGAAGAGCCCGGAGGACTCTCCGGCCCGCGACCCGCTCTCCTTCATCGGCATGGGCGGCCAGCCCCTCCAGACGTTCGGCGCGCTGGTGGAGGACGGCGCCATCACCGACTCCGCGGTCGTGGAGGACGGCGGGCCGGACGCCGCCGAGAACACCGAACCGCTGACCGAGGCGCAGCAGAGGGCCCTCACGGTGGCCGGTGTCACGGCGGACAACCGTGCGCACGACGTCGAGCTGCCCGGCCTGGGCGGCTACCGGGTGCGGGCGGTGCCCGCGAGCGACGGCGGGGCCGTCCTCGTGGGCATCCCCACCACCGAGGTGAGCCGCGCGCTCAACACCCTGATCCTGGTCGAGGTCTGCGTGACCGGCGCCGGTCTCGTCGCCGCCGGGATCGCGGGCACCGCCATGGTCGGGGTGGCTCTCCGCCCCCTGCGCCGGGTGGCCGCCACGGCGACCCGGGTCTCCGAACTCCCCCTGCACAGCGGCGAGGTGGCCCTGTTCGAACGGGTCCCGGAGGCCGAGGCGGACCCGCGCACGGAGGTCGGCCAGGTCGGCGCGGCCCTCAACCGGATGCTGGGCCACGTCGGCTCGGCCCTGGACGCGCGGCAGCGCAGCGAGACGCGGGTGCGCCAGTTCGTCGCGGACGCCAGCCACGAACTGCGCACCCCGCTCGCCTCGATACGCGGCTACGCCGAACTCACCCGGCGCGGCCGTGAGAACCCCGGCCCCGACACCCGCCACGCCCTGGGCCGCATCGAGTCCGAGGCGCAGCGCATGACGGGCATGGTCGAGGACCTGCTCCTGCTCGCCCGCCTGGACGCGGGCCGCCCGCTCTCGTACGAGAGCACCGATCTGTCCCCGCTGGTGGTCGACGCGGTGAGCGACGCCCGCGCGGCGGACCGCGCCGCACACCACTGGCACCTGGACCTCCCCGACGCCCCCGCCGCGGTCCGCGCCGACCCCACCCGCATCCAACAGGTCCTGGTCAACCTCCTGGCCAACGCACGCACCCACACCCCACCCGGCACCACGGTCACCACCCGCGTCCTGGCGGCCTCAGGCGACCCGTGGGTCACCCTGGAGGTCCAGGACAACGGCCCCGGCATCCCGCCCGACCTCCTCCCCCACGTCTTCGAACGCTTCGCCCGAGGCGACGCCTCCCGCTCCCGCAACGCGGGTTCGACGGGCCTGGGCCTCGCCATCGTCCAGGCGGTGGTGGCGGCGCACGGCGGGGTGGCGGAGGTCCGGTCGGTGGCGGGGGAGACGTTGTTCGCGGTGCATCTGCCGGCGGACGCGGTCCGGTCCTACGAGGCATCCGACAGCACCGGTCCGTGAGAAGGGGCGGGCCAATCGCCCCGCTCCGAGGCGTACGTCGCTCTGTCCGCCCGTCCGCCCCGGTGACAGAAGTACGGGCCCGTCGCGTGGCAGCGGTGTGCCACGCGCGCCCGTGTCGGCCTCGGACTTCCGCCTCCCGGTCGGCGCCGTTGGGTCAGGCGGTCAGGCGGTCAGGCGGTCAGGCCGAACGAGGCCAAGCGGTCAGGATCGGTGAGGATGTCGAGTCCGGTGATACGGCCGTCCCGGATGGTGAACGACATGACGGACAGCGGTCGTCCCTCGGCGAATGAGACGACGCCGGGTGTGCCGTTGACCAGGACGAGGCGTGCGTCCGCCGCGAAGCGGGCGAAGGTGATCGCCTGGGACGCCACGTCGGCCGCGCCGCGACGCAGGATGCTCGGGACGCGCGTGCCGCCGTCCGAGCGCGCGACCACGTCGGGGGCGAGGACGGCCAGGAGCGCCTCGAAGTCGCCGCCGCGGGAGGCGGTCAGGAAGGCGTCCACGACATCGCGCTTCCGGGCGAGGTCCGTGTCGGCCGCCGGGGCGGCGTCCTGGACCCGGCGGCGGGCGCGGCTGGCGAGCTGCCGGGTGGAGACAGTGGTCCGGCCGAGGACGGGGGCGATGTCGTCGAAGGGCACGTCGAACATGTCGTGCAGGACGAAGGCGAGTCGCTCGGCCGGGGAGAGGATCTCCAGCACGATCATGAGCGCGATGCCCACCGAGTCCGCGACCAGTACCTCCTGCTCGGGGTCGACGCGGGCCGCAGTGACCACCGGATCCGGCAACCGGACCGTCCCGTCCTGCTCGGGCAGCGGATCCTCACGTCGCGAGGTACGCGAACGCAGCATGTCCAGGGAGACCCGGCCCACGACCGTGGTGAGCCAGGCCCCCAGATTCTTCACGTCGCTCACATCGGCACGGCTGAGCTTGAGCCACGCGTCCTGGACGGCGTCCTCCGCCTCGGCGAGCGACCCCAGCATCCGGTAGGCCACCGCCCTCAGCCCGGGCCGCTCCGCCTCGAAACGGTCGGCCAGAAGAAAGTTCTCGCTCACCTGTCACACCCCCGCGTCGGGATCCGTCGATCCAGTGACAGACGCTAACGGATCACGAGGAGCGCATCAGATGAACGCCGAGACCACGACCGCCCGGATGAAGAACCCCGCCCTGGTCCTGCCGGACGCCGTGAAGGGCGTCCAGAACATCTACAAGGCCATGTACCAGGGCGGCGTCTCCCCGCAGACCCTGGAGCTGGTCCACCTGCGGGCCAGCCAGATCAACGGCTGCAGCGCCTGCGTGTTCGCCGGCGTGGCCGGTGCGAAGAAGCACGGCGAGAGCGACGAACGCCTCCACGCCGTGGCCGCCTGGCGTGAGGCACCGTTCTTCACCGACGAGGAGTGCGCGGCCCTGGCCCTGACCGAGGCCGCCACCCGGATCGCCGACCGCTCCGGCAAGGCCGTCCCCGATGAGGTGTGGAACGAGGCCGCGGACCACTTCAACGAGGAGCAGCTCTCCGCGATCATCCTGATGATCGGCCTCACCAACTTCTTCAACCGCATCAACACCACCATCGAGGAGCCCGCCGGCACCACTTGGTGACCGGTGCGCTGCCGGCCTGGCGTCAGGGAGCTCACCTCAGCGAGGACGGTGTGCCCTCATGGGAGAGCGAAGCCGCGCTTCTCCCCGGCGAGACCGGTGCCGGCCGACACGGTCTTCGCGGTGCGTCTCCCGGGGGCTGGGAGATTCCGGGGGCCGGGAGATTCCGGGGGCCGGGAGATACGGACGGCCCCCGCCGCTCACTCCCGCGTCCGAACGGCCGGTGGGGCGGGCAACTGTCCCGCTCCTCCTGCTGTCGGGCCGTCGATCCGGTACTCGCCGCCGGCCGGCGGTGCGGCGTACTGGCCGGTGCCGCTCTGCTGGGGCAGCCTGTTGCGCCCGAGGCGTTCGTGGGCGCTGGCGAAGTCTCCCGACACGGCCGCGGACACGGTCGACAGGTCCAGGGCCAGGGCGAAGCCCGCGATGATCTCCGCCAGCCGGGCGGCGCTCCCCGGGCCGGTGCATCCCATCATCTCCAACAGCTCGTGCTGCGTGGGCAGATGGGTGCCGCCACCGACCGTGCCGAGTGCCAGACCGGGCAGGGTCATGCTCGCGTAGACGCCGTCCCGGGTGCGTTCGAGGACGAACTGCCCCGCGCCCGACTCGTGGACGCAGGCGATGTCCTGGCCGGTCGCGGTGAAGATCGCCGCCACGATGTTGGCGGAGTTCGCGTTGGACCCCAGCATCGCGCTGTGGACCGCCCCGGCCGCGATGTGCTGGTATCCCCGCACCAGCTCGTCGGGGGTGGTCCTGAGGACCCGCTCGATCACTCCGGCCGGCAGCACGCAGTCGGCGGCCACCCTGGTCCCGCGGCCCTCCGCCATGGCCAGGGCCGACGCCTTCTTGTCGCCGGACGAGTTCCCTTCGATGATGAAGGATTCGAGTGCCCCGTCCGCGAGCAGCTGCGGTTGCCGCAGAATCCACTGACACGCCTGCCACGTGCAGGCGGTCGTCATGTTCTGCCCCGCCGCGTCCCCGGTGGTGTACCTGAACCTCAGGTGAACGGCCCTGCCCAGGACCACGGGTTCGATCGAGTTGAGTACGGCATGGCCGGAAACCTCCCGGACGGCCGTACGGAGATCACCGAGGTACCGGGGGACCGCCGAGGCGAAACGGCAGGCGTCCGCCAGGCGGGCGAACGCGAATACGGGGGCACGCGTCATCGCCTGCGAGACGGCGTGCGTGCTGACGCCGCCCGCCATCGTGACGGCCAGCGCCCCACGTGTCGCCGACGAGACCAGGGCGCCTTCCGTGGTCGCCAGCGGCGCGTAGACCTCACCCTGAACGTTCGTCCCGCGAAACAGCAGGGGCCCGGCCACGCCGACCGGGATCTCGACGGCGCCGACAAGCCCCTCGATGTTCCCGGTCAGCCTGCCGGCATCGAGCCGGGTGTGCTGAAGGGAGTCCAGCGCCGACCGGGTCCTGGAGCGGAGCCAGCTCAGCCTTTGCAGGCGCGCCGCCTCCGTGTAGACCCCGCGCGCGGGCACGAACCGGCCCGGGGAGCGCGGTGGACCGGACCGGCCGGGGCTCTCTTCGGAACTCATACAGCATTGCCCTTCTCCTGCGGCGGCCCGGCCGGGGAGGAAATTCCACGCCACTGTTCGCAGCCGGGTCGAGTGGTGACCGAGCCCACCGCAATAGCGCCTACGACGAAACGCCCCGGCCCGATCGGCCCGGCCGTCGATGCGATGGCTCGGCAAGGGGCCCTGCTTCGGACGGGCTCACACTGCTCCCCCACCTCGACGCCCGCCGGCACCCCCGGTCCCAGCTCAACGACACGTCGCCCCGTTGGTTACGCATGCCCACTCCAACGTGTGCACGGAGCGCACCACCCGACAGGGCCCCAGAACCACTCACAGACGTCCCACAGCCTCACCACACACCCGTGACAGCACGGTTGGCGAGTGTCGGTGGCATGCGAACAGAGACTCCTTGGAGCACCTTGCCGGCCCGGGACCACCTCCTGGCCGGTGCGGGCGGTGCGGGCGGTGCGGCGGGTGCGCCCGTACTCGATGTGGTGGTCCCCGTCTACAACGAGGAGAAGGACCTCGAACCGTGTGTCCTGCGGTTGCACGACCACCTGGCGCGCACCTTCCCGTACGCCTTCCGGATCACCGTCGCGGACAACGCGAGCACCGACCGTACGCCCGAGGTGGCGCAGCGGCTGGCGCGGTCATTGCCGGGGGTTCGGTCGTTCCGGTTGGAGGAGAAGGGGCGGGGGCGGGCGTTGCGTACCGTCTGGACGCACTCGGACGCGCCGGTCCTCGCCTACATGGACGTGGACCTGTCCACCGACCTCAACGCGCTGCTCCCGCTGGTGGCGCCGCTCATCTCGGGGCACTCGGACCTCGCCATCGGCTCGCGGCTGGCGCGCAGTTCGCGGGTGGTGCGGGGGACGAAGCGGGAGTTCGTCTCGCGGGCCTACAACATCATCCTGCGCTCGTCGCTGGCCGCCCGGTTCAGCGACGCGCAGTGCGGGTTCAAGGCGATCCGCCGGGAGGTCGCGCAGCGGCTGCTGCCGATGGTGGAGGACACCGGGTGGTTCTTCGACACCGAGATGCTGGTGCTGGCCGAGCGGGCCGGGCTGCGCATCCACGAGGTGCCGGTCGACTGGGTGGACGACCCCGACTCCACCGTTCACATCGTGCGCACCGCCACCGATGACCTGAAGGGCGTGTGGCGGGTCGGGCGGGCGCTGGCCGTCGGGGCGCTGCCGCTGGACCGGCTGGCGCGGCCCTTCGGGGACGACCCGCGCGACCGGGGCATCGGCGGGGTGCCGGGCGGGCTGGCCCGGCAGCTCGTCGGGTTCTGTGTGGTGGGCGCCCTGTCCACCCTGTTCTACCTGGCGCTGTACTCCCTCTTCCGGCTCGGCGCCGGGCCCCAGCTCGCCAACGGGGCCGCGCTCCTCGTCTCGGCCGTCGCCAACACCGCGGCGAACCGGAGGCTCACCTTCGGGGTACGCGGCCGGGGCGGCGCCGTCCGCCACCAGGCGCAGGGCCTCGTGGTCTTCGCCATCGGCCTCGCCCTGACCAGCGGTTCGCTGGCGGCCCTGGGCGCGGCGTCCGGATCGCCCTCGCACACCACCGAACTCGCCGTGCTGATCGCGGCCAACCTCGCGGCGACCGTGCTCCGCTTCCTGCTCTTCCGCGCCTGGGTCTTCCCGGACCGGGACGGGGCCGGTGACCGGGGCAGTGACCGGGGCAGGGACCGGGGCGGCGAAACGGCCGGCCCCGCGCACGCCGTGGCGCCCCCGGCCCCCGCAGCCGTCCCCGTCCCCGCACCGGCCGCCGAAAGCACCCACCACCTGAGGAACGCCCGATGACCACGTTCGACCCCGCCTACGCGCCGGCCCGGCCGGACACGCCCCCGGGTCACGCACGGGCCGGCACGCTGCCGCGCCGCGCCTGGCGCGGCCGGACCGAGGACGCGCCCTGGGTGCGCCCCGCCTTCCTCGCCCTGCTCCTCGTCATCACGCTGACGTACTTCTGGAACCTCAGCGCCTCCGGCTACGCCAACTCCTTCTACTCCGCCGCCGTGCAGGCCGGCAGCCGGAGCTGGAAGGCGTTCTTCTTCGGCTCGCTGGACTCGGCCAACGCCATCACCGTCGACAAGCCCCCGGCCACCCTGTGGCCCATGGCCCTGTCCGTGCGGATCTTCGGCCTCGGCTCCTGGGCGATCCTGGCCCCGCAGGTGCTGATGGCCGCGGCGACGGCCGGGGTGCTGTACGCGGCCGTACGCCGCCGGTTCAGCGCCGCCGCCGGGCTGATCACCATGGCGGTGTTCGCGCTCACGCCCGTCGCCGCGCTGATGTTCCGCTTCAACAACCCGGACGCGCTGCTCGCGCTGCTGATGACCGTCACCGTCTACTGCGTGCTGCGCGCGATGGAGCACGGCCGCACCAAGTGGCTGGTGTGGGCGGGCGTCGCGGTCGGGCTCGCGTTCCTGTCCAAGACCCTCCAGGCGTTCCTGATCCTGCCGCCGCTCGCGGTGCTGTACGCGGTGTTCGCGCCGGTCTCCGTACGCAAGCGGTTCGGGCAGCTGGGCCTCTCCGCGCTCGCGATGATCGTCGCGGGCGGCTGGTGGGTGGCGATCGTCGAGCTGTGGCCCGCATCCTCACGCCCGTACACCGGCGGTTCGCAGAACAACTCCTTCCTTGAGCTGACCTTCGGCTACAACGGCCTCGGCCGGATCAATGGCGACGAGACCGGCAGCGTCGGCGGCGGAGGGGGCCGGGGCGGCGGCGGTCAGTGGGGCGAGACCGGCATCGGCCGGATGTTCAACTCCGAGATCGGGTCACAGATCTCCTGGCTGCTGCCCGCCGCCCTGATCCTGCTCGTCGCGGGCGTCTGGCTGACCTGGCGGGCGAAGCGCACCGACACCGCCCGCGCGGCCTTCCTCGCCTGGGGCAGCTCGCTGCTGATGACGGCGGCCGTGTTCAGCTTCATGGCCGGCATCTTCCACCAGTACTACACGGTGGCCCTCGCCCCCTACATCGCGGCGCTGATCGGCATGGGCGTCACGGTCCTGTGGGAGGAGCGGTCCCGCTGGTGGGCGGGCGCCACGCTCGCCGCCGTGGTCGCGGTGACGGCGTACTGGGCGTACGTCCTGCTGGGGCGGACACCCGACTACCAGCCCTGGCTGCGGACCACGGTGCTCGTCGCCGGGCTCGTGGCGGCGGTGGGCCTGCTGCTCGCGGCCCGGCTCGGGCGCCGGCTCGCCCTGGTCGCGGTGGTCCTGGGCTTCGCCGCGTCCCTGGCAGGGCCGACCGCGTACACCGTCAGCACGCTGAACACGGGCCACCAGGGTTCGATCGTCACGGCCGGCCCGTCCTCCGGCGGCATGGGCGGCCCCGGTGGCGGTGGCGGCCGTGGCGGCGGTCCGGGCGGCGGTGGCGGCATGGGCCGGCCCCCCGGCCAGGGCGGCCAGCAGGGTACGAACCAGCAGGGCGCCGGAAACCAGCAAGGCACCGGCATGGGCCGGCCCCCCACCGGCACCCCGCCCGGCCAGGGCACGGGCACAGGCCAGGGCCAAGCACCCTCACAGAAGGGACAGAACAGCCAGAACAGCCGGCCCACCGGCGAACGCGGCGGCCCCGGTGGCGGAGGCGGCGGCATGGGGGGCCTCCTCAACGGCGCGTCCGTCGGCTCCGAGGCCAGGAAGCTCCTGGAGGCGAACGCCGACGACTACACCTGGGCGGCGGCCGCCATCGGCTCGCAGAACGCCGCGAGCTACCAACTCGCCACCGAGAAGCCGGTGATGGCGATCGGCGGCTTCAACGGCAGCGACCCGTCCCCGACGCTCGCGCAGTTCGAGAAGTACGTCGAGGACGGCCGCATCCACTACTTCGTCTCCGGCGGAGAGGGCGGCGGCGGAATGGGCGGCAGCGGCGGCACCGCCTCGCAGATCTCCTCCTGGGTCGAGAAGAACTTCAAGGAGGTGACGGTGGGCAGCGCCACGTTCTACGACCTGACCCGGGCGCAGACGGGCAGCTGACCGTTCACCCACTCAGCGCCGCAGCTCCAGGTCGGCGACGACAGGGCGGTGGTCCGAGGCGAGCGTCTCGGCCACCGCCGCGTCCCGTACCCGGACGGTGTCCTTCGAGACGGCCACGTAGTCGATCCGCTGCACCGGGTCCTGCGCCGGGAAGGTGGGCCTGCCGGGCTCGATGTCGGTCAGGTTCTCCCACAGCGGGGCCAGCTCCGGGGCGGTCGGGGCCGCGTTGAAGTCGCCGAGCAGGATCTGCCGCACCGGCCGCCGCTCGTGCTTCTGGTCCTCCGCCATGATCCGCCGGGTGTCCGCGACCTGGGCGACGCGGACGGACGGGTCGCCCCGGAAGTCGAGGTGCGTCGCGTACACGTGGACGGGCAGCCCGCGCACCCGCAGGACCACCTCGCCGAAGCCGGGTCCGGGCGCCGGGACCGGGTCGGGGTCCTGGGTGGAAAGGCGGGTGATGTCGTGGTTCTCGGCGCTCACGATCCGGTACCGGGACAGCACCGCGACCCCGAACTCGCGCCTCGGCCCGCCCTCGGCCGGCGGGTCGAAGCTGTAGATCGGGGCGAAGGAGACGTGCATCCGCAGCCGCCGGCCCAGCTCGCTCGCGAGATCGCGCCACTCGCTGCGGTCGCCCCAGTGGACGTCGACCTCCTGGAGCCCGATGACGTCCGCGTCGAGCGAGCGGAGCGCGGCCACCTGCCGGTCGAGATCGAAGACGTTGTCCATGCCGGCCCCGGCATGGATGTTGTACGTGGCGACGCGCAGCGGCACCGACTGCCCGGGGCCGTGCCCGTGCCCATGTCCCGCAGCCGTCGCGGGGGGCGCGAGCGCCGTCCCCAACAGGCCCACGGCCACCAGGATTTCCACCGTACGACGACGCAGTGACATATCGCTCCAACTCCAGGGGGACAGGCCGTTGTCGGATCAGCGACCGGCACCGTACCCGCGAAAAGTCGGTTGTACGCCCCACCCGGTCCTTATACGGTGTACAACTCAATCTCCTGTACACCGTATAAGAAGGTGCGAGGGAGCCCCCACCGACCGCCCGGGAGTACGCATGACGGCGACCGACGCCGCGCAGACCAACCCGCTCGCCCCGCCGAGCCATCCGCAGCGCTGGCTGATCCTCGGCGTCATCTGCCTCGCCCAGCTCACCGTGCTGCTCGACAACACCGTTCTCAACGTGGCGATCCCCTCCCTGACCCGGGAGTTGGACGCCTCCACCGCCGACGTGCAGTGGATGATCAACGCCTACTCGCTCGTCCAGTCGGGGCTGCTGCTCACCGCCGGCAGCTCCGCCGACCGCTACGGCCGCAAGAAGATGCTGATCGCCGGGCTCGCCCTGTTCGGCATCGGCTCCCTGGTGGCCGGGCTCGCCGACTCGTCCGCCCAGCTGATCGCCGCACGGGCCGGGATGGGCGTCGGCGGGGCGCTGCTGATGACCACCACGCTCGCCGTCGTCGTCCAGATCTTCGACGACAGCGAGCGGGTCAAGGCCATCGGCATCTGGTCGACCGTGAGTTCGCTCGGCTTCGCCGTCGGGCCGCTGATCGGCGGGGTCATGCTCGACCACTTCTGGTGGGGCGCGATCTTCCTGATCAACATCCCGGTCGCCGTGCTCGGCCTGGTCGCCGTGGTGCGGCTGGTGCCCGAGTCGAAGAACGCGAGCGGCGAGCGCCCCGACCTGCTGGGCGCGCTGCTGTCCACCATCGGCATGGCCGCGGTCGTGTACGCGATCATCTCGGGGCCCGAGCACGGCTGGACGTCCGGCCGGGTGCTGCTGACCGCGTTCACCGGGGTCGCCGTCCTCACCGGCTTCGTGCTGTGGGAGCTGCACATCCCGTACCCGATGCTGGACATGCACTTCTTCCGCAACCAGAAGTTCGTCGGGGCGGTCGCGGGCGCGGTCCTGGTCGCGTTCGGAATGGGCGGCTCGCTCTTCCTGCTCACCCAGCAGCTGCAGTTCGTCCTCGGCTACGGCCCGCTGGAGGCCGGACTGCGCACGGCACCGCTCGCCCTGAGCGTCGTCGCCCTCAACCTCACCGGGCTCGGCGCCCGGCTGGTCCCCAAGCTCGGCACCCCGCTCACCATCGCGTCCGGCATGGGGCTGCTCGCCGCGGGGCTGGCCTCGATCGCCCTGCTCGGCGGCGACGGCTACGGCGGCATGCTGCTCGGCCTGCTCGTGATGGGCGCCGGCATCGCGCTCGCCATGCCCGCCATGGCCAACGCGATCATGAGCGCGATCCCGCCCGAGAAGGCCGGTGTCGGCGCCGGGGTCAACGGCACGCTCGCCGAGTGCGGCAACGGCCTCGGGGTCGCCGTCCTCGGCGCGGTCCTCAACTCCCGGTTCGCCGCGCTCGTCCCGTCCGCAGTCGGCGCCGCCTCGCTGCCCGCCGCCCTGGCCGCCGCACGCGGCGAGGGGGAGCGGTCGCGCATCACGGACGCGTTCGCCTCGGGCCTGGAGACCAGCATGCTGGGCGGGGCCGTCGCCGTCCTCGCCGGCGGCCTGCTGGCCGCCCTCCTGCTGCGCCGGGCGGAGCGAGGAGAAGCGGAGGGCGGAGAAGCGGAGCGAGGAGAATCGACCCAGGCAGACCCGGCCGCGCCGGCGGCATAGCATCAGTCGGGACCCATCGGACCGCGCGCCTCCGTTTTCGGGGTACGCGGTACGGGGCCGGTCCGTCCGTCCCGCCGGTGAGACGAGGGAGTGCGCCATGGTGTCCGCGGCCGACCGCGTGAAGGACCCTGCCCGGACCAGCGTGTGGCTGAACCGCCGGCCGCCCTCCCGCTCCCGCAGGACGGACCAGCCGGCCGGACTCGACCGGGAGAGGATCACCACCGCCTCGGTCCGGCTGCTGGACGCCGAGGGCCTGGCGAAGTTCTCCATGCGCCGGCTCGCCGCCGAGCTGAACGTGACCGCGATGTCCCTTTACTGGTACGTCGACACCAAGGACGACCTGCTGGAACTGGCCCTCGACTCGGTCTACAGCGAGATCGGGCCGCCGCCCGCGGACGCCCTCTGGCAGGACCGGCTGCGCGCGGTGGCCACCGCGTACCGCACGCTGCTGGTCCGGCACCCCTGGGTCTCGCCGCTCGCGGGCAAGTTCCTGAACCTCGGACCGCACTCGCTCCTGGTGACCCACACCATCCAGGACGTGATCCGTGCGACCGGCCTCCCCCTGGAGGGCCGCAGCGGCGCGCTCGCGGCCGTCTTCCAGTTCGTGTACGGATTCGGCACGGTGGAAGGGCAGTTCGCGCAGCGCAGCGCGGAGGCGGGGCTCACCCAGGACCAGTACTTCCGGCAGGCGATGTCCGCGGTCCAGGAGCAGCCCGAGCTGGACGAGTTCGTGGAGGACTCGCGGGACCTCATGGCGGCGCGCGGCGGCGTCTGCATCGAGGAGATGCGCGACCGGGACTTCACCTTCGCGCTGGACCTGCTGATCGCGGGCATCGACGCGATGCGCGAACGCGCCGAAGGGGAGCGGTCCCACGCGGAACGGGCTCAGTAGCCGCGTGCCGTGTCCACGGTGAGCGGCGGTACGCGCCCCGCCGCCAACTCCCGCAGGCAGGCCGTGAAGTCGGTGACGATGTCGTCGTCCGCCGTGATGCCCGCCGAGTGCGAGGTGATCACCGTGCGCGGCAGCCGCCAGCACGGGTCGTCGGGCGCGGCCGGCTCGTCGGGCAGCACGTCGAGCACCGCCCGACCCACCGCCCCCGAGCGCAGCGCCCCCTCCAGCGCCCCCAGGTCCACGGTCGCGCCCCGCCCCACGTTGAGGAACGTCGCCCCGCCCATCGCGGCGAACCGGTCCGCGTCGAAGTACCCGTCGGTCGCCCCGGTCAGCGGGAGCGCGGCGATCACCCAGCGGGCGGCCACCGGCTCGTCCGGGGCGGCCAGCGCGTCGAAGCCGGGCGGCACCTCGCGCGGGGTGCGGGCCACGCCCACCGTCCGGATGCCGCAGGCACGCAGCAGCGCGGCGACGGCGGAGCCGATCCGGCCGATGCCGTGCACGACGGCGGTCTGCCCGGCGACGAGCTCACCGGGGATACGGCGCCACTCGGCGCGGGCCTGCTGGGCGGCGTACTCCGGGACCGCCTGGCACTCGGCGAGCACCCAGCCGAGCACGTACTGCGCGATCCGCTCGCCCATCCGGCCCACCGTCCGGGTGAGCAGCGCACCCTGCGGCCAGGGACCGGCGTCCAGCAGGGCGTCCGTGCCGGCGTTGACGCTGTGGAACCAGACCAGGTCCGCCCCGTGCGGCGCGTCGGGCAGCGAGGCGCCCACGTACACGAAGGGGCCGTCACCGGGGCCGCCGCGCTCCACGGGGCGCCCGGCGGCCCGGGCGAGCCCCCGCGCGGCGGCCTCGCTCACCTCGGGCCCGGCCAGCAGCCGGGCCCGGTCCAGCAGTCCGGGCGAGGGAAGAGCGGCGGTCACGGGGCCAGGTGCGCGGGGAAGCCGCCCGTGGCGACCGGGCCCCAGCGCTCCGGGGTGATCCGGATGATCGATTTGCCCTGCTTCAGCATCGCCGCCCGGTACTCGTCCGGCCCGGGTGGTCAGCAGGATCGCCCGGTGCCGGGGCCGCACGAAGGCCAGCAAGTCGTCGAGTTCCACGGCGCTGTCGGGTGCCATGGAACAGACCCTACGGCCAGGGACCGTCAGACGGCGGGCAGGGAATCGCCCTGCACGGCCTGGATGTCGAGCGCCACCCGCAGCGTGGTGCCGATCGCCGAGATGCCGGCCTGGACCACCTGGTTGTAGTTCATGGCGAAGTCCTCGCGGCGCAGCTCGGCCGTCGCGCTGAACGCCGCGCGCACCCCGCCCCACGGGTCGGGCCCGGTGCCGAGGTAGCTCAGGTCGAGGTCGATGGGCCGGCGCACCCCGCGCAGGGTCAGCTCGCCGTGCACGGTCCAGCGGTCGGGCCCGGCCGGGGTGAGCCCGCTGGAGCGGTAGGTGATCTCGGGGAACCGGTCGACGTCGAGGAAGTCCGGCGAGCGCAGGTGCTTGTCCCGCATGCCGTTGCCCGTGTCGATGCTCGCCGCGTCGATGACCGCCTCCACCCGGGAGTTCTGGACGTCCTCCGCGATCTCGATGCGCCCGGAGAATTCGGTGAAGCGGCCGTGCACGCTGGAGATGCCCAGGTGCTGTGCGACCGCCCCGACCGAGGAGTGCGCCGGGTCCAGCGACCAGGTGCCCGGCGGCGGCAGCTCCACGCCGCCCTGGCGGTTCAGTACGACCGTGCCGGCCTCGACCAGGCCGCTCGCCGTGACGAGGGCCGTGGAGGCGGCGGGGGCGTATCCCACCGCGGTCACGATCACCGTGTACGCGCCCGCGGACAGCGGGGTCTCGGTGCGTACCGCGCCGGCCTCGTCGGCGGCGGCGCGCAGCACCTGTGTGCCGGTCATGTCGGTGACCGTCACGACCGCGTGCTGCACGGCCCAGCCGTCCCGCGTCCGTACCTGTGCGCGAAGTCCCATCCCGTTCTCTCTCTCCTTGCTCAGTGGCCTGCCCGGTCGCCGGGCCGGGCCACTCAATGAGTCGGGCCCCGGGGCGGGGGCGGCAGGCCGTCCCCTGCCTGCCGTCCCCGCCGCCGGGGCCCATTTCCACCGGGCCGGTGCGGCGCCTCCGCTCGAAACGCCGCCCCGCCGGGGGTCCTGTGGGTCCGGGGGCATGCCCCGGACCGCTCGGGTTACTCGCCCGTGTTACTCACCGGGGTGGGCGAGCTCGATGTCGTGGCCGTCGGCCCCGTGACCGGCCACGGTCAGGGCACCGGCCACCGGCGGGTAGCCGGTCGCGATGACCGTGTACTCGCCCGCGTCCAGGTCGGCGAAGGCGTACGCCCCGTCCTCCCCGGTCGTCGAGGTGGCGATCACGTTGCCGGCCGCGTCGACCAGCGTGACCCGGGCGTCCGGCAGCGGGCTGCGGCTCGCACCGGCGCGGACGACGCCCTGGACCAGCGCACCGGCCTGGAGGGCGGCGTCGACCCGGGTGATCCCCTGGCCGCCGACCTCCACCGGCAGGGCCAGCGGGCGGAAACCGGCCGCGTTGACGGCGACGGTCACCGCACCGGGGACCAGCTCACCGAAGGTGAAGTCGCCCGTCTCACCGGACTTGCCGGTGGCCAGCACGTCGCCGCGCACATCGGTCACGATGACCATGGCGTCCGCGACCGGCGTGCCGCTCTCGGCGGCCCGCACGGTACCGGCCAGGCCGCTCGTACCGGAGAGCAGGATGTCGTACGCCAGCGGCTCGTCGCCGACGACCACGGTGGACGCCTGCGGCTGGAAGCCGTCGGCGGACGCGATCAGCACGTACGAACCGGTGCCCGGGGCCTCCAGGGCGTAACGGCCGTCGCCCTGTGCGGCGGCGATGCCGAGCTGGCGGCCGCCGAGCGAGATCAGCGTGACGGCGGCCCGGCCGACGGGCGCGCCCTCGGCGCCGCGCACCACACCGTGGACGGCGGTGCCGCCCTTGGCGAAGTCCACGGGGGCGTCGGCCGGGAGGACCGCGGTGGTGGCCTCGGAGGTGTCGACCGCGGTGACTCCGGCGGTTCCCTCGGCGACGGCCTCGGCCGTACCGACGGGGACCTCGGCGGGTGTCGCGTCCTGTGCCGGGGTGTCGCTGACGGCCTTCGTCTTGAGCGCGACCTCCTTGATGAAGATCGTGATCAGGAAGGCGATGAGCGCGGCCGGAGCGGCGTAGAGGAAGACGTCACCGACACCGTGCCCGTACGCGGCCTCCACGACCGTGCGGAAGGCCGGGGGCAGCTTGTCCAGGTCGGGGATGCCCCCGCCGCCGGTACCGCCGTGGCCCAGGGCCGCACCCTCGGGACCGAGGTCCGACAGGCCGGTCTTGACGTAGTGGGTGACGCGGTTCGCCATGACGGCGCCCAGTGCCGAGACACCGATCGCACCACCGAGGGAACGGAAGAAGGTGACGACGGAGCTGGCCGAACCGAGGTCGGACGGGTCCACCTGGTTCTGCGTGGCGAGCACCAGGTTCTGCATCATCATGCCGATGCCGAGACCCATGACGAACATGTAGACGCCGATGTGCCAGTACGTCGTGTCGTAGCGGATCGTGCCGAGGAGGCCGAGACCGGCGGTGACGAGGAAGCCACCGCTGACCAGCCATGCCTTCCAGCGGCCGGTCTTGGTGATGATCTGGCCGGAGAGCGTCGACGAGAGGAACAGACCGCCGATCATCGGGATCGTCATCACGCCGGACATCGTCGGCGACTTGCCGCGCGCCAGCTGGAAGTACTGGCTGAAGAAGACGGTCCCGGCGAACATCGCGATACCGACGAACAGCGAGGCCAGCGACGCGAGCGTGATGGTCCGGTTGCGGAAGAGACGCAGCGGGATGATCGGCTCGCTGGCCCGGGACTCGGTGAAGACGAAGAGCAGCGTGAGCACCACGGAGCCCGCGAGCATCACGCCGGTCTGCCAGGACATCCAGTTGTACTTGTCGCCCGCGAAGGTGACCCACAGGAGCAGCAGCGAGACGGCGGCGCTGATGAAGAAGGCGCCGGTCCAGTCGACCTTGACCTCACGCTTGACGACAGGGAGCTTCAGGGTCTTCTGGAGCACGATGAGGGCGATGACCGCGAACGGCACACCCACGTAGAAGCACCAGCGCCAGCCCATCCAGCTGGTGTCGGTGATGACACCGCCGAGCAGCGGGCCGCCGACGGTGGCGACGGCGAAGACCGCGCCGATGTAGCCGCTGTAACGGCCGCGCTCGCGCGGGGCGATCATCGCGGCCATCACGATCTGGGCGAGGGCGGAGAGACCGCCGACGC
Organism: Streptomyces sp. A1277; assembly: GCF_004795015.1. Lineage (GTDB taxonomy): Bacteria > Actinomycetota > Actinomycetes > Streptomycetales > Streptomycetaceae > Streptomyces. The sequence continues at coordinate 28,356 of NZ_SSBI01000044.1, forward strand.
CGATGCCCTGGACCACACGGCAGACGATCAGCATGCCGCTGCTGGTCGAGAGGCCGGCGACGATCGAGCCGCCGACGTAGATGATCAGGGCTATCTGGACCAGCAGCTTCTTGCTGAACAGGTCGGAGAGCTTGCCCCACAGAGGGGTGGTCGCCGTCATGGCCAGCAGCGAGGCCGTGACGACCCAGGTGTAGGCGCTCTGGCCGCCGCCCAGGTCGGAGATGATTTCCGGCAGGGCGTTGGAGACGACGGTGGACGACAGGATCGCGACGAACATCCCGAGCAGCAGCCCGGCGAGTGCTTCCATGATCTGCCGGTGTGTCATCGGCGTGCCGTCGGAGGCGTCGTGCCCTCCGTGCTTGGCGTGGCCGCCCCGCACACCGCTTGGTGTGGTCGTAGCCATTTAAGTCCTTGTCCTTGCTTCTGTTACACGGGTGTACGGGTGTACGAGCCGTTGTGGCTGTCGGCCTGCCGGGGGCGGCAGTCGCCGCTGTGCTTCCCCGGGGCGCATCCTCCGGTGCCGCGACAGGAGAAGCTGTCGCGCAGCCGGGCCAGCAACGTGTTGAGCTGTCCGACCTCTTCGTCGGACCAATCCTGAAGATGACCGGCGAACATCTCGGTCGTCCGCCGGGAGAGGTCGTCGAGGACCCCTTCCCCCGCGGGGGTCAGCCGCAGAATGCGGGACCGCTTGTCCGCCGGGTCCGAGAACCGTTCGATCCAGCCGCGTTCCGCCACGTGGGCGACGTGCCGGCTGGTCACCGACATGTCGACCGACAGGAGCTCGGCCAGCCGGCTGATCCGCATCTCCCCGTGCCGCCTCAGCAGAGTCAGCACGGCGGCGGACCCACCGGGGCATTCGGCGGGAAGGATGCGGGCGAGACCTCGCTTGACGGCTCCGATGGCGCTCAGCTGACGGGCCAGTTCTTCGTACTGACTCCGTTCGGCCACGGGACCCCCAGACATCTCACCGGTCATCTTGTTGCTTAGGGCAACCATAGAAGCCGTTGGTTGCTGCAGGCAAACGAAAAGGGGCCCGGTGGAGTAAAGGAACGCAAAAGGCTCCGTAGGGCACTGGTCAAACCCGCAGGGTCTGCGGTAGAGAAGTGCCGGGTGTGTCCCGCGCCACAGAGGTGGTGGATCGGGAGGTGGCGCCCGGGGGTTGGGCCGTTCGGCCGAGTTCGCTAGGGTCCTGCGATATGGCACACAATCCCCACGCACCGCAGGGTCCCGAGGGCTCCCACGACCCGGCCGGCAGCACCCAGATGTTCCGCGCCTTCGTCGACGAGGGCGAGCCGCAGCGCCGGCAGCAGCCCGCCGCCGTCTCCTCCTCCGGCCCGAGGACCGGCCTGATCGTCGGGATCGTCGCGGTGGTCATCGTGCTCGGCGCGGTCGCCTGGCTCGCACTCGGCTGACCGTTACCGCTCGCTCCTCGTCCCTCGTCACTTCCAGGCGGCGGTGACGTCCCGGGTCTCGACATGCATACCCAGGGGCACCCGCCAGGCGTCCACACAGACGGTGTACGTCTTCTTCCGCGCCGCTCCCGCGTCGATCGGCGCGGGCAGCGGCGCTGTCGATTCCAGGGTCGCCCAGTCGACGCCGAGCCCGCCGATGACGTGCGTGGCGAAGGTGACGGTCCCCGACCGCACGGGCGACCCTCCGCTATTACGGAATTCCACGGTCACCTTCTCGCACCAGCGGTCGTCCGCCGCCGCCCGCACGGGCGCGCCGACGTGGAGCACGGCGGGTCCGGTGGGGGCGGCGGGGGCGGTGGGTTCGGTGGGGCTGGATGGAACTGCGGGGCTCTTGGTGCCGGGGGTGCGGGGGGTGCCGTGCGAGGGCGCCGTGGTCTCCGGGGCCGGTGAGCCGGACGGGCCGGTCGTACGGCCGGAGGCGGGCCCCGCGGCAGGTCCCACGGTGGACCCCGGGCCACCGGGCCGCGTCGGGTCCGTACCCCCGCCCATGGTCGCGCCCGGCGACGCGCTCGCTCCGCCGCCGCCCTTCGTGCCGCTGCGGGCGGCCCCGTCCAGCGGGATCAGCGTGACGTCGTCCGAGGGTGCTACGGCCCCCGAGGGGGCCTTGCCCGGACCCGCGGCGGCTGCGCCGAGCGCCGTATAGCCGTCATCGCCTCCGCCCGCCCCGCAGCCCGCCAGCGCGCCGCCCAGGAACAGCACGGCCGCCGAGGCGGCGAGCACGGTGCCTCGGCGGCCGGCGGGGACGCGTGTCTGACGTCGCATCGCGCCAGTGTGCCTGACGCCTCGTCAGTTCAGAACCCCTGCGGACCGGTTCAGTCCGCGATGAGCCCTTCCCGGAGCTGGGCGAGGGTGCGGGTCAGCAGACGGGAGACGTGCATCTGGGAGATGCCGACCTCCTCGCCGATCTGCGACTGGGTCATGTTGGCGAAGAACCGCAGCATGATGATCTGCCGTTCGCGCGGCGGCAGTTTGGCCAGCAGAGGCTTGAGCGACTCGCGGTACTCGACGCCTTCCAGCGCCGTGTCCTCGTAGCCCAGCCGGTCGGCCAGCGAGCCCTCGCCGCCGTCGTCCTCGGGGGAGGGCGAGTCGAGCGAGGAGGCGGTGTAGGCGTTGCCCACGGCGAGGCCGTCGACGACGTCCTCCTCCGAGACGCCGAGCGCCTTGGCCAGCTCCGGGACGGTCGGGGAGCGGTCCAGCTTCTGCGCGAGCTCGTCGCTGGTCCGGGTCAGGGCGAGCCGCAGCTCCTGGAGCCGGCGAGGCACCCGCACCGACCACGAGGTGTCGCGGAAGAACCGCTTGATCTCGCCGACGACGGTGGGCATCGCGAACGTCGGGAATTCGACGCCCCGTTCGCAGTCGAAGCGGTCGATCGCCTTGATCAGGCCGATCGTGCCGACCTGGACGATGTCCTCCATCGGTTCGTTGCGGCTGCGGAACCGCGCCGCGGCGTAACGCACCAGCGGCAGGTTGAGCTCGATGAGTGTGTCCCGCACATAGGCGCGCTCCGGGGTGTCGGTTCCTCCGGGGCCCGGAGCGGGCCCCAGCGCGGCGAGCCGCAGGAACAGGGAGCGGGACAGCGTGCGGGTGTCGATGGCTTCCGGCGAGCTGGTGAGCGCAACGGGTGCGGGAGCGCTCTTGGTGAGCGTGAGCACCTTCGAGCTGCCCTGTTCTTCGGACATGCCACCCCCTTGAGGTCGCGGACGGTCGCGGTGGCCACGACCATCGGAGGAACGCAGCCTCCACCTGAATACCGGAGGCGGGACTGCGGCAAACTCACTTCCCGCAGAATGTCACATGTCGGCAACGCGCTGTAGTGACTTGTCGACAAGTCCAGGGGGAGTCTGTGCAGTTAACAAGGGGTGTGCGGCATTTGGCCCACGGGAATCGCCCCGAGGACGGTCTACCCGTTCCAGCTACGCTTCGATCCTGTTTGCGGATCGAAGCCGGGCGAAACTTCGGGCCAGGAGCCTTGACACATGCATCTGGGAGACACCCAGTTCGGCACTGATCTGGGACTGCGTCAGGTTGCTGTAGTACCGCAGCAGCAGGATGCGCTGTTCGCGCTCGGGCAGTTGTACGAGCAGGTGCCGGACCAGGTCCCGGTGCTCGACGCCCGCCAGGGCCGGGTCCTCGTAGCCGAGCCGGTCGAGGAGTCCGGGCAGCCCGTCCCCCTCCTGGGCGGCCTCCAGCGAGGTGGCGTGGTACGAGCGGCCGGCCTCGATGCAGGCCAGCACCTCCTCCTCGGAGATCTTCAGCCGCTCGGCGATCTCCGCGGTGGTGGGGGAGCGGCCGTGAGCGGTCGTCAGGTCCTCGGTGGCGCCGGTGACCTGGACCCAGAGCTCGTGCAGCCTGCGGGGCACGTGCACGGTGCGCACGTTGTCCCGAAAGTAGCGCTTGATCTCGCCGACCACGGTCGGCATGGCGAAGGTCGGGAACTGGACGCCGCGTTCGGGGTCGAACCGGTCGATCGCGTTGATCAGGCCGATGGTGCCGACCTGGACGACGTCCTCCATCGGCTCGTTGCGGCTGCGGAAGCGCGCGGCGGCGTACCGCACGAGGGGGAGGTTCGCCTCGATGAGCGCGGTCCGCACCCGGTCGTGCTCCGGGGTGCCCGGCTCCAGGCCCTTGAGCTGCCCGAAGAGCACCTGGGTGAGCGCCCGGGTGTCCGCGCCCCGCGACCTGGCGGGCGCGACCGTCTCGTCCGGGGTCTCGGTCTCGATCGTCTGCACCGTGCCCGGTGCCTGGGCGGCCCCGGCCGGCGGCACGACCGGCGCCGCCTGAGGGGGCTGGGCCGCCTGGTGGGGCTGGGCCGCTTGATAGGTCTGGGGCGGCACTTGAGGCGCTGTACTGGCCGGCACGATGACGCCACCCCTTCGCGGTCAACTTCGGTCAATTCATCCGTCAAAAGCGGTCATAGCATCACAAGACATGACCACTATGTGCAAGCACCCCATAGCGCCGTGTTGACCCGGCCTTGGTTTAAAACGCCTCGCCATGGCCTCAGCACAAAGAAAAGCCCCTCACCGGCGCGGTGAGGGGCTCGCAGGGCCGAAGCCGTCAGAACGGGTAGTCGGCGATCACCCAGGTGGCGAACTCACGCCACTGACCGGCGGCCGCCTGGTGGTCCGGATGCTCGATGTAGCGCTTCAGCGCGGCCTCGTCCGCGACGGCGGAGTTGATGGCGAAGTCGTACGCGATCGGCCGGTCCGTGATGTTCCAGGCGCACTCCCAGAACTCCAGCTCGGGGACCTTGCCCGCCAGCTCCTCGAACGCCCGGGCACCCGCGACCACCCGGGGATCGTCCCGCTCGACGCCGTCGTTCAGCTTGAACAGGACCAGATGGCGGATCACGCGGTACTCCTAATTGACCAGCTCGGACATGAAGTCGCCGACGCCCTGGGCGGCGTTCGAAATGCCTTCGAACCCTACTTGCACCAGATCGGCGGCGCGGGCGGGGGACGTGATGATCGTGTAGAGCACGAAGACGACTATCACGTAGAGGGCTATCTTCTTCGCTTGCACCATCAGCCCCTGACTCCCCTTCGCTCCCCTGTGCGGTCGGGCGAGTCTATCCGTACGCATGCCCGTATCCATGGGCTGTTTGCGATCACTTGCCGAGGCTCGGGGACGGGGCGGGCGCCCACCTTGAGGACCAACGACCCGCCGATCGGGGCCCTTGGTCCGCCCACGCGGCCCCCTCGGCGCGGCAGGATGGGCAGCGAGCCCTGCGGAGCCGACAGGTTTCCGGGGCCGGGGAACAGGACCCTTCCGTGGGACCCGTGCCGTGGCCTCCCCCGACCGCGGCAAGGAGCGGCAGGACCTGCTCCCGGGGGAAGCGGCTTTGCCCCCCGAGGCCGCTTCCCCTTCCCCTCGCTTCTCGGTGCGCCCGCTTCTTCGGGCGCCTTACTTCTTCGGGTGGCTTACTTCTTTGGGCGTCTTACTTCTTCGGGCCGTCGCCCAACGCGTCGTAGAGGTCCCGGCGGCTGATCCCGAACGGCCGCAGCACCGTGCTCAACGTCCGAGCGGTGACGCCCTGTTCGACCAGGAGCGGGAGCAGGGGCCGCAGGTCCACGTTCCAGGCGGCGCGCTCCGGCGGCGCCAGGACGAACACGCCCTCGCCCTCCCCGTCGCCCCCGAAGGACTCGACGGCCTCGGGGAGCGGCAGCCACGTCATCCCGTGCCCGAGGTCCGGGCGCCCGTCCGGGACCGCGATCCGGCGCTCGCCGAAGCCCCCGGCCAGCACCTCGCCGAGCACCCCGAGATCGGCGGCCGGCGCCCGGAACACCACGGGGACCGGCGCCGTGCGCAGCAGGTCCGCGCAGGGCGCACCGGCGAGCGCCCGCCGGTCGGCCCGGCCGAGCTGGATCACCGGCGCGACCGGCAGCCCCGCCGCCAGGAGCGCCGCCACGGTCCCGGTCGTGTCGCCCGGCACCTCGAACCGGGCCCCGAGCCCGGCCGCCTCGGCCAGCCACGCACCGGCCGCCTGCGAGACGCCCTCCAGCGAGCCGGAGACGACCGCCGCGATCACCCCGCCCTCGGCCAGGGCCGCACGCGCGTCGTCCGGGACGCGCGCGGCGTCCAGGTCGACCGTGGCGTCCGCCGCGCGCCACAGGAGCCCCGGCCGGCCCTGCGGTTCCGGCTGGTCCCTGCGGTGCACGAGCACCAGCGGCTGACGCGGCCCCGCCTCGGTGAGCGTCAGGGTCACCTCGTTCGCCGGGTCGGCCAGCGCGGCGACGAACTCCGGGTCGAGGGCGCTCGCCACCAGCGTGCTGCGGACGGCGAAGGTGTCCGGCGAGGCGTGGTCGCTGCGCCTCAGCACCAGCCGGTCGGTCACCGCGTGGTGCGGGTTGACCACGGCGGTGCCGGCCGCCACGTGCGGCCCGGCCGACAGCCGGACGGCGACCGGTCCGCGCAGGAGCGCAAGCTCCCCGCCGTCGAAGGAGGCGCCGACACCGATGACACAGGTCGCCCGGGGCGTGATGTCCTGCTCGCCGGTGATCTCCAGGGTCTTGGCGTGGGTCGCGCGGACGTTCTCGTGGCCCCTGGCACGGATCTTCATGGCCTACTCACGGCTAGGTACATTGTCCCGTTCTTCCGATTGATCATGCTGACCTGCGGGCCCTCTCGCGGAGTTGAGCGGAGTTCGCGGAGTTAACCGTATGCGGCGCCCGCGTAGACTCATCGGCATGTTCGAACATCTCCGCCACAAGCCGGGCTCTTCCTTGCTCCGTAAGCGCGAGCTCGTGATCGCGTGCTCGGCGTTCCGCAGCCGCGTCAATCTGTCGAGCGTGGTGCGCACGGCGGGATGCTGCGGAGTGGAGAAGATCATCGCGTGCGGCAACGCGAAACTCGACCCGAAGATCGCCCGGGACGGTGCCGAGCACGTCGAGATCGAAATGCGCCGGAGCCTTCCCCCGGTACTGAAGAAGATGCGCGAGGACGGTTACACGATCATCGCGCTCGAACAGGCCACGAATTCCAAGAGCCTGCACGAGATCAGCTTCCCCCGTAAGTCGGTTATCGTCCTCGGAAACGAGCGCACCGGCCTCAAGGAGGACGAACTCGCGTGCGTGGACGAGTGCGTCGAAATCCCGGTCTGGGGCTTCCCGCACAGCTACAACGTCGCCACGGCCGGCGCCATGGCCATGTACGAGTACTGCAAGCAGTTCCCGACGGGCTGACGCCCCCGCCCCGGCCCCCGGCTCACCGCTCCGCTTCGGCGGCCCCGTCCGCCTCGGCGGCGACGGCCGTCAGCGTGGCGATGACCTCGGTGCTGGCCGCGTCCAGCCTGCGCGCCCACGACGACGAGACGGCCGCGGCCTCCTCCGCCCTGGTGAGCTGGAAACCGGTGACCTTCCACCCGGACGCGAGCGCCTTTCCGGCAAGCACCTCGTCCACGTACGGGTGGGTCAGCTCCGCAAGGCCCTGGATGTCGCGCGGCACCGGTTCGCGCCAGATGCTGGTGCCGACCGTCGCGGTGAGCGGCGCATTCGGCTTGGCGACGGACCGCAGCCCGTTCCAGATGTCCTCGTCCCCGCGCACGAAGCCGTGGAGCAATTTCCCCCAGGGCATCAGGACCAGCAATTCATCGGCGGCCCCCAGCAGCTCGGGCGGGGCGTTCTCGATCGCCGCATTCACCAGCAGCAGATTCGGTACGCCGCCCTTCGCGGGCTTCCGCCGGCTGCGAATGCTCGTCTGCGTCATCCGCTGCCAGGCCGGGTCCACCCCCACGACGAGCCAGGACGGATTCTCCTTGGCGATGCGGTAGGACGCCCGGGCATCGCCCGTCCCGACGTCCACGACGACCCGGGAGCTTTCCTCGACCAGCTGCTGGAATTCCCCCTCGGAGGCATTCTCCAGCTTCTTGCCTCGCACGATCTGCATAACGGCCAGTGCTTTCTTATCGTGGCTCCGCACGCGTTCACCCGCGGCGAGCCGTCTGTCTCGTACGGACCGGGCGGCGGTGGCCGACCCGTCCGCCGCCCCGGGCATGATCCCCCAGCGCCGGTCCCCTTGACCAACCGGCTGCGTGCGCCCGGCACCCGGATCCCGGGCGCACGCAAAACCGCCCCCGAGCCGTTCGCACGGTTCGGAGGCGGTTTCTCTGCTGGCGGTAGCGGTGGGATTTGAACCCACGGTGAGTTTCCCCACACTCGCTTTCGAGGCGAGCTCCTTCGGCCGCTCGGACACGCTACCGAGAGAGAGCTTAGACCATGTGGGCCGTCCGCCGAAATCCGATACCGGACAGCACTTCGGGGGCGGGCCGCGCCAGGTCAGCGGTGGCGGAAGAAGGCCGTCAGCAGGGATGCGCAGTCGGCCTCCAGGACACCGGGGACCACCTCGGGCCGGTGGTTGAGGCGCCGGTCGCGCACCAGGTCCCAGAGCGAACCGGCGGCTCCCGCCTTCTCGTCCCGGGCCCCGTAGACGACCCGGTCCACCCGGGCCTGCACCAGGGCGCCCGCGCACATCGTGCAGGGCTCCAGGGTGACGACCAGGGTGCAGCCGGACAGCCGCCACTCACCGCGCGCGGCGGCGGCCCGGCGCAGCGCCAGGACCTCGGCGTGCGCGGTCGGGTCGCCGGTCGCCTCGCGTTCGTTGTGGCCCGTGGCGAGCAGCGCCCCGTCCGGGCCGAGGACGACGGCGCCGACCGGTACGTCACCGGTCGCCGCCGCGCGGTCCGCCTCGGTCAGGGCGCGGCGCATGGCCGCCCGCCACGGGTCCCGCACGGGATCGGGCGGGTCGTTCGGGCTCGGGTCGTGCGGGTGGGGTGCTTCGGTCACCCGCGGACCCTAACGGACGGTCTCCAGGACCTCGGCCGCTCCCAGCGCGTCCGCGATCTCCGCCAGGGCGTCCGTCCGCAGCATCAGCAGCTCGGCCTCGGGGAGCCCGAGGTCGGACAGCAGCCCGGTGTCACCGAGCGGACCGGCCGGGACGACACCGGCACCCGGCCCGTCCTCGTCGTCATCGTCGTCGTTGTCGTTGTCGGCGGTGTCCGGCTCGCCGTCCTCCGTACCGTCGAGGCCGACGAGCTCCTCAAGGGCGGCGATCGTGTCCTCGGCCCCTGGTTCGCGGCCGAGCAGTTCGTCGGTGAGCAGGATCTCCCCGTACGAGGAGCGGGCGGCGGCGGAGGCGTCCGAGACGTAGATCCGGGGGTCCTCCTCACCGTCCACCCGGACGACGCCGAACCAGGCGTCCTCCTGCTCGATGAATACGAGCACCGTGTCCTCGTCAACCGAGGCATCACGGGCCAGATCCGTCAGGTCGGACAGGGTCTCCACATCGTCGAGCTCCGTGTCGCTCGCTTCCCACCCGTCTTCGGTGCGCGCGAGCAGTGCGGCGAAGTACACCGTGACTCTCCCACTGGTCTCGGGGCCAAGGGCCGGTCCGGACGGGAGAGGCAGTCGGCTGTCCGGCTGCCCCTGCGTCCCGCCCCTTCGGAATCGTGGCAGAAACCAGGGCTTCGCGAGAGCAGTTCGGCCGTTGAGTCGGCCATCAGTTCTCCCGGCCACCGTCACCGCAGGGTTTTCCGCAGGCCGGAGGGCTACCAGCGGAACGTGCGCATCCGCATCGCCTGGCGCATTCGGGCGGCCTTGACGCGGCGCGGCTGGACCCGGTCGCGCAGCGCCTTCGCCTCGTGGAGCTCGCGGAGGAACTGGGCGCGCCGCCGCCGCCGCTGCGCTTCGGTCTCCGGCGCGTCCGGCGTGTCCCCGGGGGCCTTCCCGGGCTCCTCGGCGCTCTGCGGCCCGTCCGCCATCGGCTCATCACCCCCAGGGCTGGCTCCGTCGCTGGCTCCGTATGCCACCACCTTCCCTCCGAACGTGTGGATGATGCCAGCGCACGGGTACGGGAGGCGCGGCTACTGTGGGAGTCATGCGGATCCACGTCGTCGACCACCCGCTGGTCGCGCACAAACTCACCACCCTGCGCGACAAGCGCACCGACTCCCCGACCTTCCGGCGCCTCGCCGACGAGCTGGTGACCCTGCTCGCGTACGAGGCCACCCGCGATGTGCGCACCGAACAGGTCGACATCGAGACCCCGGTGACACCCACCACCGGCGTGAAGCTGTCGCACCCCCGTCCCCTCGTCGTGCCGATCCTGCGGGCCGGCCTCGGCATGCTCGACGGCATGGTCCGGCTGCTGCCGACCGCCGAGGTGGGCTTCCTGGGCATGATCCGCGACGAGGAGACGCTCCAGGCGTCCACGTACGCGAGCCGGATGCCCGACGACCTCTCCGGCCGCCAGGTCTACGTCCTGGACCCGATGCTGGCCACCGGCGGCACGCTCGTCGCGGCCATCCAGGAGCTGATCAAGCGCGGCGCGGACGACGTCACCGCGGTCGTGCTCCTCGCCGCCCCCGAGGGCGTCGAGGTGATGGAGCGCGAGCTGGCCGGCACCCCGGTGACCGTGGTCACCGCCTCGGTCGACGAGCGGCTCAACGAGAACGGCTACATCGTGCCGGGCCTCGGCGATGCGGGCGACCGCATGTACGGCACCGCCGACTAGGCGGTCCCCCCTTCACGCCCCCGTCCCGCCCGGCGGCGTCCTCAGCAGGAGGACGGCGCCGGGGCGGGCTTCGTCAGGGCGGTGAGCGCGGCGGCGGCGGCCTGCGGCTTGCTGAACGCCTTGAACTTCGTACCGATGATCAGGTCGACCTCCGCGTTCTCGCGGGCGTCGGTCTTGGTCAGAGCCCCCGGCAGCTGGGTCCCGAGCACCGGGAACGAGCCGTCGACGGCGGCCGGGGCGCCCAGCAGCAGCCCGGTCCCGGGGACCTTCTTGTCGTAGGCGGCGGTGGCGTTCCCCACCTTGCCGATCTTGAAACCGCGCTTCTTCAGCTCATCGGCGGCCGCCTTGGCGAGACCGCTGCGCGGGGTCGCGTTGTAGACGTTGACCGTGATCTTCGCGGGCTTCGGCAGCACCTTGGCGGGCGCCGACGGCTTGGGGGACGGGCACTGTGTGCGATCGGCGGCGCTGGCCGTCCTGTCGCTGCCCGTGAAGACATCGATGAGCTGCAGCGTGCCCCATCCGGCCAGCCCGAGGGCGACCACGGAGGCGATGGCCGCGAGGACCAGTTTGCTGCGGCGGCGGGGGCGTCGCATGCGGGGGTACTTGTCACCCGTGATGCGGTACTTTCCGCCGATGCCGGGGGGAGTGAGCATGCTCATGGGCGCAGCGTAGTGCGACCCGGTGATGATGCCTACTAAATGATCAATCGATCGCACCCGTGCGGGTGGGAAAACACCCGAACGAACGCCGTACGGCCCCGCGCGTCCTAACCGAGTTCGAGCACGCGGGCGTGCAGCACCTGGCGCTGCTGGAGCGCGGCACGGACCGCGCGGTGCAGCCCGTCCTCCAGGTAGAGGTCGCCCTGCCACTTCACGACGTGCGCGAACAGGTCGCCGTAGAACGTGGAGTCCTCGGCGAGCAGGGTTTCGAGGTCCAGCTGGCCCTTGGTGGTCACCAGCTGGTCCAGGCGGACCGGGCGCGGCGCGACGTCCGCCCACTGCCGGGTGCTTTCCCGGCCGTGGTCGGGATAAGGCCGCCCATTTCCGATGCGCTTGAAGATCACACGGAAAGCCTACCGGTCAAGGGCCACCGCCCGCAGCCATGGGCTCCACCACGCTGCGGGCCGTGACGCCACACAAGAACCCCATATAGGACAGCATTCCGGAATTGGGGGGCGCGGGTGCGCCGCCGCTCACCGGCTCTTCGCCGCCGCCTTCGCGGCCTTGGCGGCCTGTTTGGCCTCCTGCTTGTACGCGCGGACCTCGGCGAGCGACTCCGGCCCGGTGATGTCGGCGACCGACCGGTGCGAGCCCTCCTCCCCGTACGGCCCTGCCGCCTCCCGCCAGCCCGGCGGCCGGACCTCGAACTGCTTGCCCAGCAGCGCGAGGAAGATCTGCGCCTTCTGCGTACCGAAGCCGGGCAGCGCGTTGAGCCGCCTGCGCAGCTCCGCCCCGGACGCGGCATCGCGCCACACGGCCGCCGCCTCACCGTCGTACTGCGCCACCAGGAACTGGCACAGCTGCTGCACCCGCTTGGCCATCGAGCCCGGATAGCGGTGCAGCGCGGGTTTGGCGGTGAACAGTTCGGTGAACGCCTCCGGGTCGTACGCGGCGATCTCGTGCGCGTCCAGACCGTCCTTGCCCATGCGCTGCGCGAGCGCGTACGGCCCGGCGAACGCCCATTCCATCGGCACTTGCTGATCCAGCAGCATGCCCACCAGGGCGGCGAGCGGACTGCGTGCGAGAAGCTCGTCCGCCGCCGGCTCCTGGGCGATCCGGAGGGTGATGTCTCGGCCTGCGTCGCTGTTGGTCATGGGCCGAATCATGGCGAGCAGGGGAGGCGACGGCCAGCACAACCACCGCCGACGGACCGGTTTGCAGCCGTTTGCCGGTCACCTCGCGCCGGTCACGCCCCCACCGGCGTCCGGGGCGCCGACTGCTCCGGCACCGGTGCCGAGGGTACGGAGACGGCCGCCTGGGCCGAGGCCCGGCGGGCGGTGCGGCGGTCGGCCTGCGCGAGGTGGACGATCACGTGCGAGTGAAAGCGGTCCACGGCGTTGTCGACGCTGCGGATGAAGCCGGACTCGGCGTTGCCGCGGGTGGCGCCCATGCCCTTGAACAGGGAGAGCCGGAACCCGGTGATCCGGCTGCCGTCCCGGGGGAGCACGTCGCCCGGTTCCGGACGCAGGCGTTCCAGCGTGCCGCGCGGCCCGCTCTGCCCCTCGACCAGCGTCTCGACGTGCAGATCGGCGGGCGCATCGGCCAGCTGCCGCATCAGCCGCTTGGCCGACGTCAGGGGATACGCCCCCTCCGGCACCGGGATCTCCACCGAGGTGCGCAGCTTCCCGGTCCGCAGGTCCGCCACGATCGTGATGGTGCCGGGCGAGCCGTCGACGCGCAGTTCGGCGGCGAGGCGCCCCTCCTCGCACAGCCGGTCGGCGTGCTCCGCCCGCCGCGAGAGGGCCGTGGTGCCGCGCTGGGTGCGCTGGACGGGCAGCGCCTTCTGGCCCAGCTCACCGCCGAGGCGCAGGCAGACCTGCCGGATGAGCCGCTCCCAGCTCTCCACGACCTCCACCGCACGCGGGTCGCCCTGGCTGAGGGTCTCCTCGTCGATGCCGTTGCGCACGGGCACCCAGGAGGGGCCCATGTTCTGGAAGCCGTGGCAGCCGGAGTTCTCGTGCTGGAGGTAGTGCAGGAGCTCCTGGAGGAGCCAGGCGTGGGCGGCGTTGCCGACGCCCTCGTGCCGGATCAGCATCTGCGCCTGGTGCGCGACCTCCGCCCAGGACAGGTGCCGCAGCGCCACCTTGTGCTTGCGCCGCCCGTCGGTCTTGACCTCGACCAGCGGGCTGCCTTCCAGGGCCACGTCGTTGGACAGCGTGATCACGGCCTCGTAGCCCCGGCGCGCGGCGATGTCCATGTAGTTCTGGACCTGCTCCGGCTTCAGCGCGTTGCCGTTGGTCTTCGTCTCCACGAGGGCCGTCCACAGCTTCCCGGCCCGCTCCACCCGGATCACCCCGTCCGGGCGCTTGGGGGTGTCGCCGTGCGGGAGGGAGACCTCGGTGAAGGTCTGCATCCGCCCGGCGGGCGCCCCGAAGGCGGCGGTCAGCCGGCGCCCGAACTCCGGCACCTGCGCCATCACCGACAACAGCACGGAGGTCGCCCGTACCTCCCTCTCCTTGTCGCTCTTGAGGTTCGACGCGGGGAACAGCCGCGCGGCCCGCCAGGCGTCGTTCTCGGCGAGCGACTTCGTGGCGACGGCGGGAAGGGTCACCTTCTTCTTCGCGGTACGGGGCCCGCGCGCCCGCTTGGGCGGCGCGGCGGCCACCGCTTCCCGCGTTTCCTGCGGGGGTGCGGAGGGGGCCGGTGCCGGGACGGGTTCCGCGGCCTGCTCCACAACGGGACCGCCCGCGTCACCGGAGGCGGACACCTCCTCGCCCTCAGCGGCGCCCTCGCCCTCGTCGTCCACATCGATGCCGAAGTCGGTGGCGAGCCCCGCGAGGCCGGTCTCGTACCCCTGTCCGATGGCCCGGTACTTCCACTCCGTACCGCGCCGGTACAGCTCGCCGAAGATGAAGGCGCTCTCGACCGACGCGTCGGTGATGGAGAAGCCGAGGAGCACTTCGCCCGAGCGGTCGGAGACGGTCATCCGCAGATCGTCCAGATCGCCGAAGCGGGAGCCGCCGTACCGGCTCGCGGCGACGACCAGGCGTTCGACGTCCTCGGGGACGGCGGTCAGGTCGAGGCCGATGCGGTCCTCGCTGCCGCCATCGGTCGGCGTCTTGCCGAGCAGCTGCACGCTGCCGTCGGCGGCGGCCGGGTTGTTGTAGTAGAAGAAGTCGGCGTCGCTGCGGACCTTGCCGCTGCGGTCCAGCAGGAGCACGGACACGTCCGCGTCCCCGTCCCCGGTGGCGCTGCTCCAGCTCAGAGCGGCGATGACCGTACCGGCATCGTCGCTCAGGTCCGCCAGCCCGACGTTGGCGCCCTTGGTCATCTCTCGCATGCAGCCCCCCAGACACGCGGCCGCGTCGGGTCCCGCCCTGGCTACGGCAGCAAGTTGATCCATGACACAGCGCAACTCGCTGCACACGGGAGAACCGTATCGCCCGTATGGACTACACGTGAAGGAACCGTGAACTCCGAATGCGTCCCGTGCGCACAGGGCCTGACCGACGCTCGGGATTCCGGATCGCGCGGGGCGCGGTGATTGCTACCGTCGATTCCGCAACCCACCGACCTCTCCCGCCTCACCGGAACAGAAGGATCCTCCTGATGCATGATGCCCGCGCCCTGATCGACATGGGTGCCGAAGCGGTTCGTCGGCTCACTCGTCGCGGTTACTCGCTGGACCTGCCCGCACTGGAGGAGCTCCAGTCCCGGCGGAACCAGAACATCCGCTCTGCCGACGAGCTGCGGGCGGAGTCGAAGCGGGTGGCGAGCGAGGTCCAGCAGACGGCCAGGCAGGGCGGTGACATCACCAAGCTGAAGGAGCGGGCCCGCGAGCTGAAGGACGAGATCCGGGCGATCGAGGCCGGCCAGGAGCAGGTGCAGGAGCAGCTCCGCGAGCTGCTCCTCAGCATCCCGAACCTCCCGTCCGACGCGGCCCCGGACGGCGACACCGACGCGGACGCGGTCGAGGTCAGGCGCGTGGGGACGCCGCCCGTGTTCGCCTTCGAACCGAAGGACCACGTCGACCTCGGCGAGGCCACCGGCATCCTCGACTTCGCCCGGGCGACCAAGCTCTCCGGCCCCCGCTTCGCGGTCGCGCGCGGCGCCGGCGCGGCCCTGGAACGCGCCCTGGCTACCCTCTTCCTCGACCTCCACACCCGCCGCCACGGGTACGTCGAGCACGCGGTCCCGTACCTGGTCACCCGTAAGACCATGACGGGCACCGGACAGCTCCCGAAGTTCGAGGAGGACCTGTTCAAGACGGGCGTGGCCGACCGCGAGCTCTTCCTCATCCCCACGGCAGAGGTCCCGCTGACCAACCTCTACGCGGACGAGATCATCCCGCCCGCCGACCTGCCCCTCGCCCTCACCGCGCACACCCCGTGCTTCCGGTCCGAGGCGGGCTCGTACGGCCGGGACACCCGGGGGCTGATCCGCCAGCACCAGTTCTCCAAGGTCGAGATGGTGCGGATCGTCGACCCGGAGCAGGCCGACGCCGAACTCGAACGCATGGTCGGCCACGCCGAGGCATGCCTGAAGGAACTCGGCCTGGCCTACCGCGTCGTCACCCTCGCGGCCGGCGACACGGGCTTCTCCGCCCGCCTCACGTACGACATCGAGGTCTGGATCCCGAGCCAGAACACCTACCGCGAGATCTCCTCGGTCTCCGACTTCGGCACGTTCCAGGCCCGCCGCGCCAACATCCGCACCCGGGGCGAGGACGGCAAGCCCAAGCTCGTCGCCACCCTCAACGGCTCCGGCCTCCCCGTCGGCCGCACCCTGGCCGCCCTCCTGGAGCAGTGCCAGCAGGAGGACGGCTCCCTCGTCCTGCCCGAGTCCCTGACCCCGTACCTCGGCTTCCACCGCATCGCGGCGGACGGTACGCCGGAGGCGTAGGCGTAGGCGTAGGCGTAGGCGTGGGCGTGGGCGTGGGCGTGGGCGTGGGCGTAGGCGGGGCTCAGGCCGCCGGCACCGGGCGCGGGTCGCCGTGGAACACCTGGCTCGCGTGCCAGGCGCGGTGTTCCGGTGCGATGCGGCCGAAGCCCGGCTGCGGGCCGATGAGCGGACGGCCGGCGAGCGCGACGACGTGCTCGCCGGCCGCCGCGCTGTGCCCGACGAAGCTCTGCGAGACCAGGATGCGGTGGCCCTCGCCGACCCCCAGCACGCCCTTGTCGAGCAGCTTGTGGTGCAGCGAGCACAGGCAGAGCCCGTTCTCGACGTCATCGGGCCCGCCGAACGCCCACCACCGCACGTGCGCGGCCTCCAGCCCGACCGGCACCGCGCCGATCCGCCCGTCGTAACCGCAGAACGCGCACCGGTACTCGTACGCCGTCAGCACCAGGTCCCGCATCCGCCGGTCCCGCCGCCGCTGCACGGCCGACACCTCGACGACCTCGGCCTGCTGGAGCTCCAGACCGACCGTTTCGCACAGCTCGTCGTGGAGCGAGGGCGGGAAGTTGAGGTCGAGCAGCACCCGCGCCATCCGCCCGAGCAGCGACGGCTCCCGCCGCAACGCGGCCCGCAACTCCGGCGCCAGCCGCCCGGTCGCACCCGTCGCCCGCAGCTCCCGTACGCCGGTGCCGGGACTCCCCGCCCCACGGTCGGTGCGCACCTCCCACACCCCGTCGCTGACCAGGTGGTGGAAGGGGTACGCGGGCGTGGTCGGGTTGGCCGGCCCGTACTCGGCCAGCAGCCGCTTCAGATCCCCCTCCACGGCGCTGTACCGCAACGCGTCTCCGTCGTCCTGCTGGAAGCGCGCAAGCGCGTAGAGGACCAGCAGCGGTTTGTGCGGGGCACGGGTCCCGCTCCTGGTCCACTGCCTCAACTTCGCGGTGCGCTCCAGCCAGTCCATGACGGTGGATGGTACGGCCGGGCGTACGGGCTGCGGTCCACCGCCGGCCCGTACGCCAGCCGTACCCGGCGGCGGACCGCCTCGACTCAACTCAGCCACACCTCGCTCGTGGCGATCTTCTCCAGCTCGGCGGGCGTCAGCGCGGGGTCCTCGCGGGTGGCGGCGTCGTTCTGGTTCGCCGAGTTGAAGGCGGAGATCACGACCCGGAGCCCGTCGGGACGGATCGTGTCGACCTCCGTCACCTTCACGCCCGCGCCGCCCTTCTCGCCCGGCCCCTGGCGCGTGGCGACCTTCGTCCCGTCGGGGAGGACCTTCGCGTCGGAGCCGAAGAGGTCGCCCGCCTTCATCCCCGGCTGGACGTTGATCTGCACGAAGCTCCTGCCCCGGCCGTCGTCGACCACGAGGTACGCGTACTCCGTCTCCTGCTTCCCGGAGTCCTTCACCGACAGACGCTCGGGGAGCTGCGCGGTCAGCCTGGTCAGGATCTCGTCACCGCTCATGCCCTGCGGGGCCGGCTGCTCCTGCGCCGGCTCCTCCGGCTCGGGCAGGGCCGCGACGATCGGGCGCCACGCCTCGGCCCGGGCCAGCGTTTTCAGCCGGTCCTGGGACAGCGGCGGGGTGGCCCGGCTGACCGGAGCGCCCTTCTCCGCGGGCGCGTTCCACTCGTGCACCGAGATCCGGTAGCCCTGGGGCGTCAGCAGGTCCGCGTACCACCACTTGGTCTCCTCGCGGCGGTCCGGGTACTCCCAGCCCTTGAACACCAGGAGCCGGGAGCCGTCCTCCAGCGTGGTGGCGGTGCACCCCTCGAACCGGCTCAGGTTCGCGTCGGGGCAGGACAGGTCGCCGTCCTCCGGTTCCTCGCCGGGGCGCTGACGGCTGAGGTTCACCGCCAGGGCAGCCTTCCCGTGCCCGTCGTCGTACACGACGGATGCCCCCGCGTCGCGCTGCTCCGGCTGCCCCGGCCGCTCGGTGCGACCGTCCTCGGGCTCGCTGAGCTCCGCCTCCGGCAACAGCCCCTCAAGCGCCCTGACCACCTGCTCGTCAGGGGAAGCGGGCTCGGACGACTTCGCCGACGAGCCCACCGCCGCCCCGCTGCCGTCGTCCCGCGAGGCGTGGCCGACGCCCCCGGTGACGTACGACCCGCCGAGGCCGATCACGGCCAGCGCCGCGACACTCCCGCTCACCACGGCGCTACGACGCAGTACCTTCCGGCGCCGACCGCGCGCGATCCCACCGTCCACGAGGGGCCGCCCCGCCGCGGAGAATTCTTCCCCCGCCTGCCTCATCGCCACGACGAGCTCGTCCTCGAAGGCGTCATTTCCGGACATGCCGACACCACCACCGTCCTGTTGAAGAAAAAGAAGGAGAAGGGGGAGAAGAAGGAGAAGGGGGAAAGAGAAGAGAAACGGGTACGTGGCCGCCTCAGCGCGCGGACAGCTCACCGATGCTGCTGCCGAGCTGCTCCCGCAGCCGGGCCAGCGCCCGGGTACTGCGGGTGCGCACGGCCGCCGAGCTGACGTGCAGCGCATCCGCGGTCTCGGCGACCGACCGGTCCTCCCAGTAACGGAGCACGATCACCGCCCGGTCCTTGGCCGGCAGCCCCCGCAACGCGTCGAGAAGCGTCATCCGCAGGGCCGAGTCCCCCGAGGGCCGCTCCGCCCGGTCCGGCAGCTCACCACTGGGGCGCTCCCCCGCCGACCTGCGCCGCTGGTGGCCCAGATAGCACCGTACGAGCACGGTCTGCGCGTACGCCGCCGGATTCCCGACCCGCGCGATGCGCCCCCACGTCGCGTACATCCGCCCGAGCGTGTCCTGCACCAGGTCCTCGGCGAAGTGCGTATCCCCACCGGTCAGCAGACACGCCGAACGAAACAACGGCCCCATGCGGGCCTCCGCGAACTCACGAAAGGCCCCCTCACCGGCCTGCCTCATCCGCCGCCCTCCCTCTCCCCACACTCTTCTAGATGCGGTGGGGGGTGGGGGATGTTTCACTCCCCGCGGTGGGGGTGGGGATGTTTCACTCCCCGCCCGGACCGGCCGAGACGCCCTCCGGCCGAGGGCACGGTGACTCCGGCGAGTCCGGGCGTCGGTGGCTACGCCGGTGTTGCGAAGCCGGCGCTGAGCAGGCGGACGCTCCGCGTGAACTTCTCGTCCTGGCTCAGGCGTGGCGTCGACGGGCTCATGAGCAGGGGGAACCGCTCGCACAGTTCGGCGTAGCGCTCGGCGGTGACGGGCGGTGGCGCGGCGGGCTGGTTCTGCTCCTGGAGCACGAAGCCGGTGACGTGGCTGAGCAGGGTGTCGGCGGCGATGGCGCAGTGGTCGGCGGGGAGGCCGGCGTCGAGGAGGGTACGCAGCAGGCGTTCCATCAGGGAGAGGGCGCCGGTGCTGAGCGTGCCGGGGCTTTCGGCGAGGAGTTGGGCACCGCCGGGATGCTGCTTGATACTCAGGCGCAAGGCGGCGGCCTGGGTCGCGATGCGGTCCTGCCAGGTGGCGGTGGACGGCAGGGCGGCGAGGGCTTCGGTGCCGGCGTCGTAGGCCAGGCGGCAGACCCGGTCGGCCATCAGGGCGATCGTCTTCAACGTGACCACGGCGGCGCTGATGGTCATGACGGTCAACTGCGGGCTCGGCGTGGTCGGTCGCGACACCCTGCGTACGCGGCCCTTGCCCTGGGCGGCGATCGCGCCGACCGCGATCGCAGTCGGCGGCGTCCTGCTCCAGCTGGTCTGGTCCGGTGCCATGGACGCTCTGGACGCCGACCCCGCCAAGTCCGGCTGGTGGCGCGAGTTCACCTCGGTGTTCATGCAGAACGGCGGCCTCTTCGGCGGCCTGTGGAACCTTCTCACCCTGGCCGCCGTCGCCGCGCTCGCCCAGTGGTACTGGGGCGGCCCGCTCACCCTGTCCTTCTTCCTCGCCGGCATTCTGCTGCCCGGCCGCGTGGACGCCCTGCTCGGCCTCGGCGACGGCCCCAGCACCGACCCCCGCAACTTCGCGGACAGCTCCGGCGCCACCTACTTCCTGCGTGCCACCTACTTCCTGGGTGCCACCCTCGCCCTCGCCTTCCTCACCCGCACCCGCCTGCCCAAGGAAATCGCCCTGGCGACCGGTGTCCCGGCGCTCGGCCTCGCGATGTGGCTCGCCCAGGACAACGGCCACGGACTGGTGGCCGTCTACGGCTTCATCCTCGGCGGCGCCGCGTGGGCGGTGCGCAGCCGGGCGGCCCGCCCGGCACGCGGCCGCACGGCCTGACCGCGGTACTCAGGCGGCCGCTCGCGCACGGCGCGGCCTACGCGGGCTTGCGGGGCACGGCTTAGGACCACTGCGGCGGCCCGAGGGCGGAACGCGTCGAAGGGCCGAACCGCTGGGCGGTCATTGAGACGGTGAGGCGTTCATTTGCCTGACTCCGGGCCGTACCACTGCATGGCCTGGCCGGTGACGGCGGCGATACATTCGAAGTCGTGGTCGCGGTGCAGGAGAGTCAGCCCCTGAAGTTCCGCGGTGGCGGCAACGACGAGGTCCACAGCTCCGGCGCTGCGGTGTTGACCATGCTGGGTCAACAGCTCCTGCACTTGCCAAGCACGACCGTGCGGTGCGTCGCGGTGCGGTGAGCCGCGTGAAACGGCGCAGGAGACCGGGGCGAGCGGACCGGAGGGCTTCGAAGGGTCTCGTTGAGGCTACGAACGTCGAAGGCCCCCGCAGCAAGCTGCGGGGGCCTTCGACGTATTGCCCGGTGAGAGCAATGGCGGAGGATACGAGATTCGAACTCGTGAGGGGTTGCCCCCAACACGCTTTCCAAATGTTCGCCTGGGGGTCCGGCGGGGGATGGGGGCGTCCTGGCCTGGAGCGGAGCGGGGCGCCGGATGGCTGGTGGGCGATGCTGGACCGGGACGAACGAGACCAGAACTGAGACCAGCAGTGCAGTCGCTTACCGCGCGTAGAGGCTCACCTCGGCATGGCTTGTCCGGTAAGAGCCGCGATGAGGTCGTCGTGGTCGCGCTGCACTGCAGTGCCGCCCGCGCTTGGGCAGTAGAACCCGCACCTGCCACGCCCTGCACGTGCGCCCAGGTCGTGGCGACCGCACGCATCACAAGATGTTGACGTGCTTGAGACGGGTGCAGCGTAGGAGGTTTTCGGTCACGTGCGTGACCGAGATTCAATGATCTAGGCCGCCATGCGCCGCGCTCACCTTGGCATACGTGACGCATGGGAGGTAACTCTGCGAGCCTCGTCGCAGCAGGGCGGCCGGAGTAGTACACCATGCATATGACACTCGGCGCGACAGTCGCTAGCCTTGTAGATCGCATGCTTGGGGGTCGTAACACCTGGGGGGAGCTTTAATGCTGCATTGGCAGATGCTCTGCTATGGCGCTGCCGGTGGAGCGCTAGTGGCACTGGTGACGCTCTACAAGCACCTGCAGACGCGGAACCAGTGGCCCTGGAAAGTGAAGAACGGTCCAACGCCGCCGATGTACTTCACGGGGGAAGCCATACGCATCTTGTTAGGTGCTGGCGTGGCGTGGGGGCTGGCCGCAACGGATCAACTGGGCGTCTTCGGGGCGATCATGGTTGGTGCTGGGGCGCCTGCCATCCTCGATAAGTGGCAGCGGGCGGCGCCAGGGCTCGCGATGACTCAGCACGCAACGCTTACGGAAACATCTCAGCAATCAGGAGAAATAGATCCTGGCGTAACGAGAATGGCCGTAGGTCGTTCAACAGCTGAGGAAGGTGTCGTGTAGATCATGGGAACTCGCTTTTTGGATGCCCTGACCCACAGCGGTCCCGGGTACGAATTATCGCAAGAGGGTGCTTGGGATGAACCGCGTATGGGCGTCAGGCAACTCCTCGACGCAATAACTCATAGCGGCCCAGGCTATCTATTGCCATCCGTGACAGAGGCGAGTGAAATCGCTGCTCTGAAGCGACAGAAGATGAAGGATCTTAATGGCGTGCTGCTAGAAGGGTTTGAACAATTCTTCTACGCGAAGGGTCGCCTGGAAGCGATGGCGCGAGCGGGCAGCGTGGAGGAGAAAGAGAAACACCTCGAAGCGGCAATGGAATGCCTGCGCGTCTATCTGCGGCATGCGGATGGAGTGGTGGATCTGGCGATAGGGGCGGCGCGAGAGGGTCTTGGCCCACTCGACTTGCGGTCGAAGCTGATGTTGTACCGACTCGATCGCCTCCTCCGCAGGTTGAGGATCGCTATCCAGGGTTTGCTGACCGCTTTAGGCATGTCGGGAAAGCCCAGAGAGCAAATAACGCACCAATCGCAAGTGGCGGTGAAACGGGCAACTCGTTCCATGGAGGGTCTCTGCCACGCTACGGCCAGGTAGCAGTCCCAACCGCTACGCGAAAATCGCACCATGAGGACGACTTGCTGAGCAACAGGGTCGTCCTCATAGCGATTTTTGGGGAATCCAGAAATGAGCGATCCACTTTCCCGTTCTGATAATGGTGGATTTGATTAAGAGTCGGTTGGCGTGAAAGAATAGTTCAGCGTTTTAGCGGCCCTTTCTGCGAGCCGAAAAGGGCCCTTGTGTAGGCTGGGTCGATCGGCCAGCCTGATCGCCACCAGCGATAGTTGGGGACCATCGAAGCCGATACGGCGTGCTTTGGGACCCGTGATTGAGTGACGCCTGTCGAGCCCTGTGAGATGGCTGGCTCGACAACGACATCTGCCCGGTTGGGCGAGTAAGCCTGCGCGCAGTGCTAGACGCTCGGCGACCCTGGGTGAACAATTCAACGGTGGGATTCGGACACCGACGCGGTGACCGTGACGTGGATCAACTCATTGGCAGAGATGCCAAAGAAGTTCGCTATCATAATTCAATGCTGGAGAACTCTGATTATCGGGCCCCAGTCGTAGAAGTGATGGCTGCTTCGCTGGTCTGCCAGACTGAGACTGGGCCGAGCTGTTCCGGGACAAGGATCAACCCATGAACGGAGCAATGTCGAGGTGGGCACGCGCCGTGGCCGAGGCGGAGTTGAGCGAGGCACTTCCTCGTCGATGGGCGCACTCGCAAGGCGTCGCGCAGCGCGCGGCCGAAGTGGCTGGGGTTCTGCGAGGCGAGGCGGAGCTCTTGGCGTCCGCCGCTGTGCTGCACGATGTGGGCTACGCTCCGCGGCTGACCGTGACCGGATTTCATCCACTGGATGGCGCTCGGTTTCTTCGTGACGTCCACGCTGCGAATGAACGGCTGGTTCGGTTGGTGGCGAACCACTCGTTGGCCTTGCTGGAAGCTGCGGAGCGCGGGCTGCGGGACGTGCTGGAGACCGAGTTTCCCCTGCTTGAGAACAAGCTGCTCGTTGACGCCTTGGTCTACTGCGATATGACGACAACGCCCGATGGTGAGATCACTTCGGCAGAGGCCCGGCTAGCGGAGATCACCGCCCGGTACGGCCCTGACAGCCTGGTGGGACGATTCATCCGTCGGGCGGAGCCAGACATCCTTGCGGCCGTGAGCCGGGTGGAAGCAGCGTTGGCGGCTCAGCCCAGGTAGGGGTACGTGCCGGCGAGGTAGTCACCGATCTGCTGGCGCATGCTGGGGTGGATGTCGTAATCGTCCAGATCGCTCGGCTGGACGTAGCGGACGCCGTCGGCCTCGTTGTTGATCGTGGGCTCACCGCCTACGGGCCGGCCGATGTAAGTGTTCTCGTACTGCTGGCGGATCTCGCCGTCGGTGTAGGCCACGATGTGGTTCGGGTTCGTGTAGACCCCCAGGAAGCCCGTGACCTCGGCGATGATCCCGGTCTCTTCCTGGCATTCACGCACGGCGCACTGGGCCGCAGTCTCGCCGATGTCCTGGGCTCCGCCCGGCAGGGCCCATTGGCCGGTGTCCCGGCGGCGCTGGAGGAGGATGGCGCCGTTGTCGTCGACAACGAGCAGGTTGTTGGCGGGGATGAGTGTGTTCGCCTTGGGGGCCTTGGGGTCGTTGTAGTACTCAGTCCTGCCCATGCGGCGAGGGCCCCTCCTGGTCTGGTGTCCAGGGCCGTGCGGTGGCCCAGACAGCTTCGAAACTCTGAGCGTAGTTGTCGAACCAGCCCGCCGTGTCTGCTCTGCGGAGATGGAGGAGGGGGTTGGCGCTGGCCGGCTGGCCCCAGACGTGCGGGTTGATCAGAAGATCATTGTCGTACCGGAACATGGAGGTGTAGAGCGTGGTGTCGTGCAGCCTCACCTCGCATCCGGCCTCGGACAACAAGGGCCGGTAGTAGGTCAGGGAGGCACGGATCTTGGCGGCGAGTGTGTCGCCGATTCCCTCTTCGTGGCCCCGGATTGCTGCCGCCTGGCCCTTCGAGTCGCCGAAGCAGAGCCGCACTCGCACCCCGCTCGACGCGCGCTCGGCGAGCATCTTGGCGACGTGCGGGTTGGACTGGGCGAAGAAGGTGCCGGAGAATACGAGGACGCTGATCTGTTCCTGGGCGCTGTTGAGCAGCGACAGCCACGTGTCGCGCGGGACGCTCGCCCGGTTCTGGTAGGTCCCGATCAGCTCCTGTCCTGAACCTGCGAGTTGCTGGGGCGTGCTCGGCGCCGGTGCGGGCCAGAGGAACAGTTCCTCCACCCGTAAGTGCTTGGCCACGCGGAAGCGGTGGCGAGGATGGGGAACGCGTCCGCCGAGCCACCGGCCAACGGTCTTGGGGTCCACCTCGCAGACTTCGGCGAGTGATTCGGGTGGGATGCCGCGCTGGGCGAGCACGGAGTGCAATCGCTCGTTCACAGACGCCATACAAGCCGAGACCGGTCAGGAGCGGCAAGGACGTTTCGGGACGTTCCCCAGAAGGAAGGGGGCCATGACCGCTGTATTTACGCTGGAGGCATGGAGCTCATCGTCCTGTGGGACATCGACCACACCCTCATCGAGAACGCCGGGGTCAGCAAGGAGATCTACGCCGCCGCCTTCACGGCCCTGGCGGGAAGGGCGCCCGCAGGGCCGGCGCGGACGGAAGGGCGTACGGACCGGCTGATCATGCGCGACATGTTCGAGCGGAACGGCCTGGCCGAACCGGACTGGACCGCCATCGAGGGGGCGCTGTCCGACGCAGGAGAGGCGCGTCTCCAGGACCTCAGCCGTCGGGGAACAGCCTTGCCCGGCGTACGGGAAGTCCTGAAGGAGGTCTCTGTACGCAGCAGTTGGGTGTCGTCGGTGCTCACCGGCAATATCGCGGACAACGCCCGCGTGAAGGTCGCGGCCTTCGGCCTTGATCCACTCCTCGACCTGCCGGTCGGTGCCTACGGGGCCGATGCCCTCCAGCGCCCCGACCTGGTCGCTGTCGCCCGGGAGCGTGCCCAGCGGCTCCGGGACGCCCCGGATGGCGTGCCCGTCGTGCTCGTCGGAGACACCCCAAGGGACGTGGAAGCCGCACTCTCCACGGGCTCCGAGATCATCGCGGTCGCCTCCGGCGTCCACAGCGCCCAGGAGCTGGCAGCCGCCGGTGCCCATACGGTCCTGCCCGATCTGACGGACACCGGCCGTGTACTCAGGATCCTGGAGGGGCTCTCCGCACGCTGAAAACGTCCCAGGACGTCCTCGGAGCGTCCCGATACGCGGTGACGAGGTCCGTATCTGTCCCGCCAATATCAGGTCTCCCACCAGGCAAGCGCCTCGAAGGAGACCCTCGTGATCAGCGAAGTCACCGGGATCCGCAGGATCCGGATGCTCTACCTGCAGCTGCTCTACCGCTGCAACTTCGAATGCCTGCACTGCTTCCACGGCAAACGGCTCCAGCACGCCGACGCCTTCACCACGGACGAGGCGGCCAACCTCCTCACGCTGATGCGCGACGAGTACGGCACCGAGGCCGTCACCCTGCTGGGCGGCGAGCCGTTCGTCTACCGAGACCTCGCCCAGGTCGTCCGGTACGCCAAGCGGGACCTGGGCATGCAGGTCGAGATCTGCACCAACGGCTACCGCATCGAACGCCGGCTGACCGAGATCGCCCCCGACCTGGACCTGCTCCGGGTGTCGCTGGAGGGCATCGGTACGACCAACGATAAGATCCGGAAGTTCGGAAGCTACCGCAGTGCCCTGAGCGCCCTCGAAATCGCCCAGCAGCTCGGCGTCCGCACCGGCGCCACCATGACGGTCACCTCACGCAACATCGACGAGGTCCTGCCGCTCGCCCGCACACTGCAGCACTACGGGGTGGAGCAGCTGAAACTCTACTGCCTCCGGCCGGTCGGCAACGCAGCGGATCACCCCGAGCTCCTCGTCAACGACGCCACGGCCTACACCCGTCTGCGGGAGCGCCTGGCCTCGGCCGAGCTGGACATCGAGGTGATCCTCGACGAGGACCTGTCCGAGCTCGGTGCACCGGACGCCTGCCTCCCCGCCGGTGGCCCTGTGGAGATCGAGCGGATCGAGGCCGACCCGCGCGGCGCGCTCACCATGTCCTGCAAGGCCGTCGGCAAGGACTCGCACGCCTTCTGGTACGACAAGCTCACCGACCACATCGACCACCGGCCCTCCGCCACCGACGAACTCACCCTCGCGGTACCGGACGTGGTGTACGGACGTGTCTGACCCGGCATCGTTCGAGAGCGTCGAAGGGCTCCGCGGCACCGGCAAATCCACCCTCGCCCCCATGCTCGCAGCCGCCCGAGGCGCGGTACTGGTCCCCACCGTGCCGCCCACCTACCAGGCACTGCGGCAGGAGGTCGACCGGCTGGGAAACGTAGAGGCGCGCATGTGCTTCTACCTCTCGGCCCTGTTCACCGCCACCGATCAGATCCAGCGGTACCTGTCCGCCGGCATCCCGGTCGTCGTCGAAAGCTACTTCGCACGCTGTCTGGCCAACCACCGCGGTTTCGGAGCCAACCTCTCCGTGTCCCTGCCGCCGGGCATCCCGCGTCCCGTCACCCACTACCTCGTCTGCGCGGAGGACGAGCGCCAGCGCCGACTCGCCCGGCGCGACAAGCCTGTCTCGCGTTGGGACACCCTCGCCGAGATCACCGCAGACAAGATCACCGACGCCTACGCCTCGTTCCCAATGCACCGCGTGAACACCACCGGACTCACCCCTGACGAGGCACTCCGAGCCGTCCTGAGCACCCACCCGCAAGGAGAGCAACCCCGTGCAGACACCCAGCATGTGGCGGCACACCCTCACCTTCTTCCCCCAGTTCCACGCCGCGCTGAAGGAGCGTACGGAGCCTGACTCCACCGTGACGGTCATCGGCGCGAGCGACGGCAGACTCGTCGTGCCACTGGCCGCGGCCGGCTACCGCGTCATCGCCATCGAGCGCGACCCGCTCGCCCTCCACGGCGGCGAGGTCCAACTCCCGGGTGGCAGAACCGGTCACGCGCCGGGCATGATCGAGCGGCTGAAGCAGGAAGGGCTTCACGACCGTGTCCAGGTCGTGGAGGAGGACTTCCTCGCCTCCGAACCCGTCACCGCCCCCTGCGATGCCGTCTGGACGAGCTGCTCGTGGCATTACAGTGCCAACCACCACCGGCCGTTGGGCGAGTTCGTCGACCGCATGCAGCGCCTGGTCCGGCCCGGCGGTCTGTTCGGCGCGGAGTTCATGATGCCCCTCACGCAACGCCACCACGTGCTGGAGCACTACACATCCCCCGAGAAGCTGCGGCGTTACTTCATCGGGGACTGGGACGTCCTGCTCACACTGCGGACCAACGAGTTTACCGAGCAGGCGCACGTCGGACAGCTGCAGGACCACAACCACCGCATGGGCCTTCTCCTCGCAGCCCGCGCGTCCACCCCCTCCTAGAGCTACGGGAAGAAGGACATATGAAGCACGAGTACGAGGCCAAGTTCCTCGCCGTCGACGTCGACGGCCTCCAGGCCAAACTGACGGCGCTCGGAGCCGTCCAGGCATTTCCGCGCACCCTCCTCACCCGGAAGATCTTCGAGAACGACGCCCTCGAAGGCGGCGCCTGGGTCCGCCTGAGGGACGAGGCCACCCGCTCCACTCTCACGCTGAAGCAGGTCACCGACTCCACGACGATCGACGGCACCACCGAGATCGAGACCGAGGTGTCCGACCTGCACGCCATGGCCGAGATCCTCCGCAACGTCGGCCTGCGCGAAGTCCGCTACCAGGAGAACTTCCGCGAGGAATGGCGCCTGGGCGAAGTCGCCTTCGACTTCGACACCTGGCCGGACCTCCCCACCTTCGTCGAGATCGAAGGACCCGACGAGGCATCGGTCCGCCAGGCAGCAGCCCTGCTCGACCTCGACTACACCGAGGCACGATTCGGCAGCGTCGACGAGATCTACAAGAGCGAGGCCGGCAGGGACATCCTGGCCGAGCCCACACTCCTCTTCGCCGACGCCGACAAGCAGGCTTCGGCCAGGGCAGCTGTCCCGAGCGAGTGAACTTGGGGACCGAGCTGTGTTGATAGAACTGGCCGTGACGCCTCGGGTCATACCCGGCATCGCCGAGTTCGCGCGCGGCGGTCTGCCCGCCGCAGCAGACACTGACGACGGCAATACGTGGACTGACGGCTTCTGCTGGCTCTACTGCGGCCAGCGATGGACCCGTGTTCTATGGATCGGCCCGGTGAGTGTGGCGGGTGCCCAGGCGGCGATGTTCGCCTGCGGCCCGTGCATCCTCGTCTTGCAGGAGCAGGTCTGGCAGTCCCTCCTCCTTCACGACGAACCGACTCGCCCGCCACCTGTGAGCACGGCTTCTGCAACCGAGCAGCCTGAGGGGCGCCGCGTTGGAAAGCATCGCGCGCGGGGCGGCATGTTCCGTCGGGAGTGAGGCCGAGAACGGACAGTGGGCGCATCAGCGGCTGGGCCGGTCACCATGCGTGGTGACCGGCCAGGGCTTCGGCGTAGTCGGGCCTTATCCTTTTTGATCATGTGAGGCCGCGAAGGGTGAGGGCGCGGGTTTGGTCCCGGGCTGTCCGTCGGAGGCCGGCGGCGATGTTGCGGACGCCGACAAGGCGGAGGGCGGTGACGAGTGGATGCCGCACTCCGCGGCGGTCTTACGCGGGTCAGGGACCTGCGCAAGGCGTTCCAACAGGTCAAGGGATCTCCCTGGGGGCAGCTCCCGGGTGGCGGCCAAGTCGGTCAAAGGCGGAAGGAGTCAGAGATGATGCGTCGACAGGCACGGACTTCCCAGGATCACAGAGCGTAAAGAACTCCATGATCACGGGCGTCCGTGCCTGTTCTGCATCGGACCCCACCCAACCTGGCCATCCGTCAGGAAGCAGACGTCAGCCGACTACGCCGAAGCCCTGCCCCGTAGAACGCCTCCAGATGCTCACCACGTTCTCCCGGTCCGAGCCTGCGACTTGCGGGGAAGTCGACCGTTCGTGCGGCTACGTCGAGTTCGCAAAACGAGCTCTTCGAGCGCCCGCACGTCGCTAAAATGTCACCATGGAAGATTCTATCCCGCAGTTGGGTTTTTACAGCCTATATTCGCCCTGTCTCCTGTGCGTTGAAACGCGGGGCGAAGATGGAGAGGTTGGAATAGGGACGGCATTCCATATTGGCGACGGATACTTGGTGACCGCGCGGCACGTCGTTGAAGGTAGAGAGCTAACGAGTCTAATTCCGGCGAGCTACGGTTCTGTGTCTCTAGAATCTGTAGAGACCATATATCCGTCCGATCCGACGGTAGACCTCGCCATACTTAGAACGGATTTCTCACTTGAGCACTATATGCGCGGAGTGCGTTTTTGGGGGCGAGATGATGTCAAAAAGGTCGACCATATCGAGATCGGAGGGCATCTAAACGATTGGATTGGCGACTCTATGGTTCTGATGAAGGTGGTGGCATTCGGCTATCCACCGATTCCAACTTCACCGGATCCGCGCCTAGTCGCTGTTCGAGGCGAGGTTAATACGGTCATTGATCCGTATGTAGGATCGCGCAACCCTCTCTTTATTATATCCCCAATGGCGCGTGGCGGCTTCAGTGGAGGCCCCGTCCTTACTGAGGACGGATGGTTGCTGGGGGTCGTCACTTCCTCCCTGCTTACGGACCATGCTGCCCCCGAGCTCGGCTATGGGGCAGCCTTGACGATCGAGCCACTCTGGGAAATGCTTTTTGAGAACAAGATATTTCCCGCCTCTAATATCAACTTGATGTTCGAGATGAGACATGCCTGGCAAGTGGATGAGGATTTCTTCCCTGCAGGTAAGCTGCAGCAACTTAGCGATTAGAGTGTCAAATAAGGGGAGATCTATTTTCACTCCGGCTGCGTGCGCGGCTCCCTGCGTCAGGCCATGACAGGCCAAACGGGACTCGCCGCAAGGACCAGTCCGCGAACCTCGGTAGCTCCCCATTCGGCAATGAGGCACTTACCTACTGTGTGAAAGGTTGCCCCCGTAGTGAAAATGTCGTCCATGAGCAGAACTCTTTGGCCTTCGACGCTTTGACGTAGCTGCAAAGCCGCGTGCTGTCGCGCAACGTCCATTTTTGCAGACCATTTTTCGCCAGCTGACTTGTCGGTCTCGTGTTTCTTGGTCAGCACCGGACTCGAGGGATTAGCTATCGGCCAACGCCCGCGAACATCCTCCGAATACGCCGATTTCATCATAACTTCAATACTCCTGATGGTTCGGCGCGGAATATGGCTGGGTTGTTTCGGGCTGCTGGCGAGTCTCTGGGGATCTGACTCTCCTGTCGGGTTCAGCGTCGGTGGCGGCTCGGCTGGCTCGTGGGCCCTGTGGTCGTCTTCGGCTGGGCGGCGGGGGAGGGGGCGCCCAAGACCGATGCGCTGATGCTTCGCAGTCGGGCTGCCTCGGCGCGGCGATTCGGTGCAGGGTTGCGGCTGGTGTGTTGGATGCGGGTGATCAGGACACGGGCCGGTTGGCGGGCTGTGCCGAGCTCTCGGCGGGCGGCGGCTTCTTTGAGGAGCTGGTGGGGTTTGTGGCCGCTGGCTTCGGCGTCGGCGAGGACGGTGGCGAGGGCGGGCCAGTCGGGGTCGGTGAGGATCCGCTCGGCGTGTTCGGGGACGGCTGCGCGTGCGTCGTTGGCGAGAGTGCGGCGGGTCCCTTCACCGGGGCGTCGGGCTTCGAGTTCGGTGAGCGTCGGAGCGAGCGCGGCGTCGGCTGCCGACTGGAGGTGCTGGACGGCTTGGCGGGCGGCGTCGGCCTGGTGGGCATGGCCCTTGGCCTCGTGCCAGCGTGCGGCGAGGATGGCGGCCCAGAGGAGTGCGGCGGTCAGGGCTGCGAGGGCGCTGCCGTCGGGGCCGGTGGCGGTGTGTGCGATGTCGCGGGCGGCGGTCCGCAGGGCATGGGCGGCACGGTCTTCGGCTCGGACCTGTGACCGCTGGGCCCGGGCGAAGTCTGCACTGGCTGAGCGCAGTTGAGCACGATGGTCGGCAGGTGCTGCTTGGGCAGTGGCTTCGAGCAGTTCACCCAGCGCGCTGATGTTCGCCTGTGTCCGTGCGTCCTCGTCGGCGTTCGTGGTGGTGGTCTCTGTGTGGAGGGTGTCGAGGGTTTCGGTGGCCTGATGCCAGGGGGTGTTGGGTCGGTTGCGGCGGGCGGTGGGGTGTTCCTCCGGTGCGCTGGTTTCCAGGCGGGCCTTGAGTTTGGGCAGGGTGAGGTCGGGGGCGATCTTCCCGCCGGGGTGGTAGATCTGCCCGCCGTCCTTGTTGAGGTCGCCGGGACGGCCGACGGCGTAGCCGAGGAGGTCTCCGGAGGGACCGCGGCGGGGCTTGACCAGGATGTCGTCGGCTTCGAGGTAGGCGAGGAGTTCCTCGGCGCTGGTGGCGTGCGGGATGGCGGATCGGATGCGGTCCTGGAGCCACTGGCGGCTGGTCTGCTCCCAGCCGAGGCGCTCGGCCTTGTGCATCTCGGCCTGGGTGGGGCGGCGCCCGGCGGTGCGATCGCCCTTCTTCAGGCGGCGCAGCCCGTAGTCCTTCTCAATCTGACGGCACTCCTCGCCGACCCGGATGCCGCTGTCGTGGAGTTTGGGGCGGCGGCCGTCTTCGCGGACTGTGGTGGCGAGGATGTGGATGTGGTCGTCGGCGTGGCGTACGGCGATCCAGCGGCAGGCCAGGTCGTCGCCGTCGGGGGCGATGCCGGCTGCCTGGACGATGCGCTGGGCGATGTCGGCCCACTCGGTGTCGGAGAGGTGGCGGTCTTCGGGTGCGGCGCGGACGGGGCAGTGCCAGACGTGGTCGGTGACGGGCTTGCCGAACTCGCTGTTCCGAAGGTGAACGGGTTCGTCGAGGTGACGGGCGAGATCGGTGAGGGTGGCGTTCTCGTCGCGTCCGGGGTCGGGCATGCCCAGCATGGCGAATCCGGTCACCAGGTGCGGGTCGAGGTGTTCGTCGTGCCGGCCGGGGCCGTAGAGGTAGGCGAGCAGGCCGCGGGTGTTGGCTCCTGCGGGTTTGATGGCGGCGATCATCCGGTCAGACCTCCGTCGGGTCAGTGGGCCGACGCAGGGCTTCGGCGATCAGGACGAGCAGGTGGTGGAGTTCGTCGAGGCGCTGACGGATGTCGGGCGGCGTGAAGTCGCTGTTGAGCGCGCGGGCGATCTGGTTGACGTTGACGCCGATGCGGTTGAGCTCGCGCAGCACCTGGGCGCGGAACATATGGGTGCGGCGACGGTCCTCGGATAGGGGAAGGTTCGCGGTGAACCGGCCGGTGACGAAGGCGAGGACGATGTCGGCGGCGAAGCCGGATTCCCCCTTGTAGCCGTGCTCGGCGACGGCCTCCTGGAGGGCGCCGTGCTCGTCGGCGGTGAAGCGCAGCGGGCCGACGCGGACGGTTCGCTTGGTGCCGGTGAAGCGGCGGATCGCCGGCTGGACGCTCTGCACATCGCGCTCACCGGCCGTCGGCTCGGCGGTGGGCGTGGGGTGAAGGATCTGCTGCTGGACGGTACGGAGCTCGTCCTGGTCGGGGCCGCCCTCGGCCCCGACCTCCCGGTCCGGCGCCCCCTGGCGCTGGCCCGTCTCCGCCACCCCCGGGGCGGAGACCCCCGAAGACCGGCCATGAGTCGGACTCGGGGTACTACTGGCTCCGCCAGGAGCCGTCCGTCCGAACGCCCGCCGCAGACGTTCCTTCAGCGTAGGCGCCTTCGTCAGTGTCAGCGGCGAGCCTATGTCGGCGTCGGGGAGATACGGGTCATGGGTCACGGATAGCGCTCCGGAGAAGTGCGGGCGGGATGAACGGCGTGCGGGGCCACGGCTACGGCCGTAACTGGGAATGAGCTATCAGGCGGAGGCGCGGGAGGGATCGCCCTGACCGGTGGCCGGAGGAGTTCCGGCCACCGGCTGGCGGGAGATCAGTCAACGTTCCGACCGGCGCCGGGTTCCGACCGGAGGATTTCCATGACCTCGGTCAGCCTTTGGCCGCCGACCGTGTGTCCCTTGTCCCGTATGGCCTGTTGGACGATGCCCCGGGTGAGCTTGCGCTTCTCGGCCGCAGCGATCCGCCCGATCTCGACCAGTTCCTCGACTGTTGCGCTGACCGGCCGGCCGCCTCGCGCAAGGCTCTTCGAGATCCCGGGCGGCGCGATCCGGTGGCCGGATGCGGTGGCTTGCGTTTGTTCGATGGATGCGCGCGGCAGGGCAGGCGATTCCGACGTCTCGACGGAACCGGTCGCGGGGCAGTCGGAAGCCCGGTCGACCAGTTGGTGGATCTGCCGCATCAGCACTCCGAAGGCCAGGAGGGCTGCGGTCGGAGGGACTGCCGGGACCACGTAGTCGAGCAGGGGTGCGACATTCTCGTGGCCTGTGCCGCTCACTCCGGCCACGTTGAGCGCAATGGATCCGGCCGATCCGATGGCGGTCAGACCGACCGCCCACCAGTCGGTCACCCGGCGAAGGCCGGCGCGGAGCATCAGCAGTTCGCCCGAGACGATGAAGGCGTCCAGGGTCGCGGGCCAGGCCCATTGCCGGACCGGAGAACTTCCCAGTCCATGCTGCCCGGCTACCTGGGCGAGGTGTGCGTAGGAGAGCCAGAAGCCGCCTGCGGTGAGGGCGATGATGACGGTTCCGGCCGCGGCGAGGGCGTATCGCTCGGCGGCGTGCTGAGGCGTTGCTTCTCGCCTCGTGTCCCGGACGCGGCGGGCACGGGGCGTCTCGTGAGCCTGCTGGGGGGTGTCGTGAGGTATGGCGGATGTGGTCATGCGGGGGTTCTCCGAGGTGGTTCTGTGGAGGCGATCACGGCGTTCACGGAGGGCGCGTACACGTGAGCCCCCTTCTAAAGGGGGGCTCACGCGTGAACGCTGGCGGGCGTGTACGGCGTGAACGATCGCGTGATCGTCTGACCTGGGGTTTCGTTCGTGACGTGTACGCCTGCGGTGCGGCGTGGGCCGGTGGCCGGGGGGAGGGGTGCGTGTACGCCCTCGTGTACGGTCCCGGCGTCCGGCGCTGGGATCAGGAGACGGCGCCGATATGGCGGACCGAGGCGCGGTAGCGGGTCTGCTGGCCGCCTCCGGTGCCCCCTGCGGCTCCTTCGGCCTTGTCCGCGAGACCGGCCTTGACGAGGCGGTCCAGCGTGCGCCTGGCCTTCTCGGTGGCGGAGCGCTCCGGGTTGTTCTGTCCGCTCTGGACCATGGCGAGTTCGCGCACGGTCAGGCCGTCGGGCCGCTGTCGCAGGATGGCGACTGGGTCGAGGGCCGGGTCGAGCGTCGAGGTGCCTCGTTCGTGGTCGTGGATGACCTGGAGGGGGCCGATCTCGCCGGTGGGGGTTTTGAGGTGGTGCAGGGTGACGGCGAGGTCGCCGGCCTCCCCGGAGACGAAGAGAACGCTGCCCGCGCCGGAGGTGATCCACGTGGAGCCGTAGACCCGGTCCAGTGTGGGCTTCTGGGCGCGTGGGGTGCCCTCGGTGGCCTTGCGCTGGTGGTGGAGCTCCATGATCTCGACGCCGTTGCGCATGGCTCGCTGGCGGGCATTGTTGTAGGCGACGCCGAGGGCGTCGTCGACCAGCGTGCTCACCGCGTCCTTGAGGCTGTCGATCACGATGGTGTCGGCCTGGTGAGCGGCGGCGAGGTCCGCCAGGAGGTCGGGCTCCTTGTCCAGGCTGGCAGGCAGAGGGCCCTGCCAGACAGCGAGACCGTCGCGGAGGCGTTGCTCTTGCTCGGGCCCGACGCTGCGGGCCATGGCGCGGGCGATCTGCTTGTACCGGTCCAGTGCCAGGTACAGCACTCGCCGACTCGGTGCGACCGGCATGTCCAGGACGCTGTCCGCCAGGCCGAGGCGGGCGAGGATCACTTGATGCGCCAAGGTGGTCTTCCCGACGCCGGGCGCTCCGACGATCATCAGACTTTCGCCAGAGGACCAGGCCGTCTGCTCGCGCGTGCCCCACAGCGGCTCCGCGTCGGCGCCGGTCTCGGTGACGAATCGCCATCCGTCGGTGATGAAGCGGGAGAGTCGGCCCTGGCCGGAGGCGAGTGCGCGCTCGCGCTCGATCCGGACCTCCGACTCGACGTCGCTCCGGATGGCGTCCGGGTCGGCACCCGGCTCCATCGTGCGCTGGGCGGTCCGGATGCCGGAGGCGCGCAGGCGGCGCAGGTCGGCCGTCCGGCGCACGATGCCGGCGTAGTAGACGACGCTGCTGACCGAGGGGACGGCGTCGGCGAGGCGGTGGACGTGCATCGCTCCCCCCACCCGTCCCAGGTCGTCCTGTGCGCGCAGCTGGTGAGACAGGGCGATGGGGTCGGTCGGCTTGTCCTCGCCGTGGAGAGTGAGGATGGCCCGCCAGACCGTTTCGTGGGCGGGGCGGTAGAAATCGGCCGGGCCGAGCAGCTGACGTACTTCGTCGATCACCGCTGCCTGGTACATGCAGGCCCCCAGCACGGCAGCTTCGGCGTCCACGTCGTGGGGCGGAACCGCGGTCACGTCGCCCGCCGGGGGCTGGCGGTCGGCTCCTGCCAGGTGTGGCGCGTTCGGCCGGGGGTCGTCCATACTGGACATGGAACTCCTCAACTTGCGGGGCGTACGGGACGGCGAATCCCAGGCCACGCGGGTCAATCGTTCAGGGATGGGCGGTTACGAGAGTTCGTGCTTGGCCCCCGACGTTCGTAGCGTCGGGGGCTTTTTGCGTTCGCCCACGTTCGAGGGCGAACGCCTACAGTACCCGACGTTTTCGGAAGCGCAACGGTTGCATTCCGCTCCGGAATGGTGTTTAGTTTTCATCATCGCCCCGGCTGTCCGTCGGGCCCTGCAAGGAGGCGCAGTGATGAGCAGTGACGAAGGCGCCTCCCGCGCGGGGCCGGAGCGGCCGCTGGCCGAAGATCACGTCGCGGAGCGCATCAAGCTCGAACGCGAAGCTCGCGGCTGGAGCACGGTCACACTTGCCGAGCGGATGGCCGAGACCGGCCACCCGGTCAACCAGTCCGCGATCTGGCGCATTGAGAGCGGTAAGCCCCGGCGACGGGTCAACCTCGACGAAGCGCTCGGCTTCTGCAAGGTCTTCGACCTGACCTTCGACGAGCTGACAAGCCCGCCCGGCCAGCTCGCCAATCCGCTGGTCCGCCGCCTGGTCGGCGAGTACGTCGCGAGATGGAGAGAGTGGCGGGCCCTGGGTAAGGAGATGCAGCGCATCCAGGACGAACTCGCGGAGTACACGAAGGCGAACCCCAACCAGGAAGACATGGTCAAGGCCCTACTGACCCACGAGCTGGCCGTTGCCTCGAACGGCGAGTTCCATCACCACCTCGGTGCCCCGACACGGCTCCGCAGTTACCTCGGCGAGCGCATGGACGCGCCGACCGAACAGAGCTGACGCGACCCCTCGCTGCTACGAACAGCGAGGACTCGTCGCGTCCAGCTTCA
The DNA here is from genome assembly GCF_004795015.1 of Streptomyces sp. A1277. Classification (GTDB taxonomy): domain Bacteria; phylum Actinomycetota; class Actinomycetes; order Streptomycetales; family Streptomycetaceae; genus Streptomyces. The sequence goes on from NZ_SSBI01000044.1 coordinate 65,041, forward strand.
TCTCTTCACGCCCATCCCTGAACGACTTGCCGGCCAACCGGGATTCGCCGTCCCATGGCCCGCCAGGAGAGGACCCTCCCTTGCGCCGAAACGATCTTCCGCTTGCCCAGATAGCCGACCTGCTGGACGTCCCCGAGGACGACCTGCGGAGCCTGCTGGCCGGACGGCGTCCCCCTGAGGGGGACACCACCCTCGTCGCCCTCACCGTCGCCGAGGCGGCGCGACGCATCGGTGTCGGCCGCACGAAGCTGTACGAGTACGTCACCTCCGGCGAGATCGCCTCGGTGAAGATCGGAAGCTTGCGCCGTATCCCAGCGGAGGCGGTGAACGACTTCCTGGCCCGGCGCCTCACGGCCGGCGACTTCGGGGCCGCAGCATGACCGGGGGCGGGATGGTGAAAGGCCGTCAGCCCAACGGCGCCTCGTCCATCTACCTCGGCAAGGACGGACGCTGGCACGGCCGCATCACCGTCGGCGTCAAGAACGACGGCTCGCCGGACCGGCGCCACGTCAGCCGCAAGACCCGCGCGGAGGTCACTAAAACCGTTAGGGAGCTGGAGCGGCAGCGGGACAAAGGCGCGGTACGCAAGGCCGGTCAGAGCTGGACGCTCGCGACCTGGCTCACCCACTGGGTCGAGAACATCGCAGCGCCGAACGTCTCCGAGAACACCATCGACGGCTACCGCGTCGCGGTGAACCACCACCTCGTCCCCGGCCTGGGCGCCCACCGCCTGGAGAAGCTGGAGCCGGAACACCTGGAGCGCTTCTACAAGAAGATGCAGGAGACCGGCAGCGCCGCCGGCACGGCCCATCAGGTGCACCGCACTCTCCGTGCCGCTCTCAACGAGGCCGTGCGCCGGGGGCACGCCATCCGGAACCCGGCGACGATCGCGAAGGCCCCGCGCCTCGAAGAAGACGAAGTCGAGCCGTACTCCGTCGAGGAGGTCCAGCGCCTCTTGGCGGAGGCAGGGAAACACCGCAATGCGGCCCGCTGGGTCATCGCCCTGGCCCTCGGTCTCCGGCAGGGCGAGGCCCTCGGCATGCAGTGGACCGACGTCGACTTCGAACTCGGAGTCATCCGCGTCCGACGAGGCCGCCTGCGGCCCCGCTACGAGCACGGCTGCGGCAACCGCTGCGGGCGCAAGCCCGGCTTCTGCCCGCAGAAGATCAACGTCCGACGCGAGACCAAGAGCGTGAAGTCACGGGCCGGTCAGCGGCCCATCGGCGTTCCGGACGAGCTCATGACCCTGCTCCGCCGACACAAGGAGGAACAGGGCCGAGAGCGCACTCTCGCTCGGGACCTCTGGACGGAGAAGGGGTACGTCTTCACCTCGCCGGTCGGCGAACCCCTGAACCCGAACACCGACTTTCACCGGTGGAAGGACCTGCTGAAGGCAGCGGGGGTGCGCGACGGCCGTCTTCACGACGCCCGTCACACGGCGGCCACGGTTCTGCTCATTCTCGGGATCTCCGATGCTGTCGTCGACAGCATCATGGGCTGGGAGCCCGGTAAGTCCGCTCGGATGCACCGCCGTTACCAGCACATGACCAGTCCCGTCCTGCAGCAGACCGCCGCCAAGATTGGAGCCCTGCTGTGGGCCGCGCCTGCGGACGTGGCGGTGCAGGCCGAACTCGGGTCCGCCGGGAGCTCCGGCTCTACCTCGGTCGACTCAGCGGTCTACCTCGCCGACCTCGGTGGCCGACGTCTGGCCTTTGCCTCCCGAGAGCACGCGGAGCAGGTGGCTGCGCAGTGGGGCGAGGACCGGCCCGGTCGAGCGGCTCGGGTCGAGGAGATGGAGCGGGAGCAGTGGGAGGTCGGGGCGGGCGGCGGCACCCAGTCGATCCGCCACGCGATCCCTGACCGCCGGATGGTGCACCACGCCCACGCCGTGTTCCTGGCAGGCGGCGAACGGCTCAATGTCGGAAGTCCTGCCCGATGGTCGACGTGGGCATGGGACTTCGAGCCCGACCTGTACACGGACCTGCCGGTGCGCTGGCACACTTCGCGTCGGCCCGGCCAGGAGATCGAGGCCCACGTGCGTGGCACGGGCGAGGACGCGGTCGCTGCTGCATTCGTCGACGCCTGCGCTCAGGCCGTGGCTCGCGCACGAAACCCTGACACCTACGGTGATCCCGAGAACTGACGACGCCCCGTTGGCGCTCGGCGTGGAGCCCTCAGCTGCTCTGTCGTCGACATGAGTGGGCAGCCAGGGCCATCCGGTCGTGACGCCTCCCGCCCAGCTTTGGTGGGGCGGGAGGCGGCATCTGCTGAAGAAGGTTGAGGCAATACCTACACCCTTAATTTTCCGTGTGATATTTTTCGGCCTATGGTTAATGGTGAAGTGGCGCGCATCTGCGATGCCACGGCGTATCTCTGTGAGCCCCTCCACGATGCCTTCGCATACGCCCATCAGCGGCACAGCGAGCAGCTGCCAGAGCTGCAAGGGCCCTCGCACGGCTGGCTGCGCAGCCACATGGTGCGCGGACTGGTTCATCATCGGCTCCTGAAGTCGTCGCTGGGGCCATGGGCCCTCAGCGGGAATCACAGACGCAACGGCGAGCTGTGGCTGACGGACAGCGACTATCGAGTCCGGCTGCTCCACGGGTTCAGTGATGACCATGTGCCACCGCCTGGCAGTAACCACGCCCGGCGTGCGTACTATCGCAACCTGCCGCTGCCGGCCGCGTTCCAGGTGCCGGCCTTCGGTCCCGAGAACAACAAGCTTTTGATCTTGTGGAGAGTGGGCCGTGACGGCGCGCCGAGATTCCGAGTGGTTCGCACCACTGGCACGTGGAAGTTCGGGGCTACCGCCGAGGTCGACCTAGACTTCCCGCTGATGCCTACCGCAGACGAGCTGCGGAAACTGCGCTTCGAGCCGCAAGATGACAGCATCGAACTGGACCTGCCAGACAGCGAGGAGATGGGCGATGCGGACGGCACTGGAGGCTTCCCCTGGTGAGCGACTGCGTACCCTGCGGGACCTCCTGGGACTGACCGGTGCAGCCCTCGCAGACATGTCTGGAGTGAGCGCCACCTGGATCTCCAACGTGGAGCGAGGTGAGCGTGAGGCCACGGAGGACAAGCTGCGCATGATCGCGGAAAGCACCGAAACGCCAATGCGGTTCTTCTCGGTAGCTCCCTCTTCGGTGCCGCTCGACTCCCTTCGCTTCCGCAAGATGTCCACGGCCAAGCGGTCCGTCACTCGCAGAGTCTCCGCGCTGTACCAGGAAGGGTTTCGGGTTACCGAAGACATCACATCCTCAACCAGGTACCCGGCTCCGCCCCTGCCCTTTGCCACTGAGAACGAACTTGATGACGAGGCCATCGAGTACCTGGCCGAGCAGACTCGAGTCGCCCTTCGGCTAGCTCCCGACAAGCCGATTCCGCACCTCACCCGCGCCTTGGAGCGCTCCGGTATCGCGGTAACCCCTCTGGTCCTCCCTGATCCCAACGGTGAGACCGCGAGTACGACCAACAGGCACTTCGGTATGAGTTACTGGGCAGGCATCGGCGAGCACGCTCTGGTTGCCTACTTCCCTGGCTCCAGCGGCGACCGCGACCGCTTCACTCTCGCTCACGAACTCGGTCACCTCGTCCTGCACACCTTCCGCCCCCACGCCGCTGACGCCGAAGGTGAAGCCAACCGCTTCGCCGGCGCCTTCCTGGTCCCGTACGAGCGCGCGAAGGATGAGCTCACCGATCGGCTTACCCTGGAGAACTACGCGCGTCGCAAAGCTACATGGGGTGTCTCAATTCAGGCTCTCATCATGCGGGCTGCAGCTGTTGGCAACCTCACTGAGAGCCGCAAGCGCTCTCTATACGTGCAGATCTCGCAAAGAGGGTGGCGCAAGGAGGAGCCCGTCGAGGTCGGCCGTGAGAGCCCCCTCCTCTTGTGGACCCTTCTGGTCCGCGAGTACGGATCCCGCCCCTACCTGCCAGCTTCTGATCAGCTCGCCATCCAACCCACCATCCTGCGCTCTCTCGCCCCCGAACCGAACCGCCCGACGGATCGTCCCGCTTCCGAAGAGAGCAACGTCGTGAGCCTCGGAGATCGACGGCAGCGGCGACCAGCACTCAAGGTGCTCTGACTCCACGGGACGGGCGTCGTGGCCCCGCTTGCGGACGGATCAGGGGGCCGTCGCCGCCGCGCGGCTGGTGCGACCAAATCAGTCGCATCAGACGGATCAGGTGTTCTGTCTCTTTCCGGCTGGCGTTCCTGCTTGGCGCGTCCGGGAGGCCAGAGGCTCAGTCGATCCCTCCCTGTGCGTGGAGCAACTGAGACCAAAACTGAGACCACCAACGTCGAAGGCCCCCACCGCAAGCGGTAGGGGCCTTCGACGTATTGCCCGGTGAGAGCAATGGCGGAGGATACGAGATTCGAACTCGTGAGGGGTTGCCCCCAACACGCTTTCCAAGCGTGCGCCCTAGGCCACTAGGCGAATCCTCCGCGGCAAACAATACAAGACGTTGAGGAGTGCTCGCGAACCCGTTCCCCGGGGAGGGGGTCCGGGGGGTCGTGGAGGGGTTCGTGGAGGTGGGGGAGGTGGGGGAGGTGGACTTGCGGGGGTGGGGATCGGTTAAGGTGGGCGTCAGCCCCTCACGTGGCGCTATCTGACTGAACTCCCCCAGGGCCGGAAGGCAGCAAGGGTAGGTTGGCTCTGGCGGGTGCGTGGGGGGCCCTTGCGTGTCCGGGGGCCGGTGGAGGCCCGGGGCGGGGCCGGTTGTCAGTCCGCCCCGATAACCTCGTATGTGTGTCGTCCCTTGCGCTGTACCGCCGCTACCGCCCCGAGTCATTCGCCGAGGTCATCGGTCAGGAGCATGTCACTGACCCGCTCCAGCAGGCCCTGCGGAACAACCGGGTCAATCACGCGTACCTGTTCAGCGGCCCGCGGGGCTGCGGCAAGACGACCAGTGCGCGCATCCTGGCCCGCTGTCTGAACTGCGAGCAGGGGCCCACGCCCACGCCCTGCGGGGAGTGCCAGTCGTGCCAGGACCTGGCGCGCAACGGGCCGGGATCGATCGATGTGATCGAGATCGACGCCGCTTCGCACGGTGGCGTGGACGACGCCCGTGATCTGCGGGAGAAGGCGTTCTTCGGGCCGGCGTCGAGTCGTTACAAGATCTACATCATCGACGAGGCGCACATGGTGACGTCGGCGGGGTTCAACGCCCTGCTGAAGGTGGTGGAGGAGCCGCCGGAGCACCTGAAGTTCATCTTCGCGACCACGGAGCCCGAGAAGGTCATCGGCACCATCCGGTCGCGTACGCATCACTACCCGTTCCGGCTCGTCCCGCCGGGGACCCTGCGCGACTACCTCGCCGAGGTGTGCGGCAAGGAGAACAGCCACGTGGACGAGGGGGTCCTGCCGCTCGTCGTACGGGCCGGTGCCGGTTCCGTGCGTGACTCCATGTCCGTCATGGACCAGCTGCTCGCCGGCGCGGCCGACGAGGGGGTGACGTACGCCATGGCGACGTCACTGCTCGGGTATACGGACGGCTCGCTGCTCGACTCGATCGTGGACGCCTTCGCGGCGGGCGACGGGGCAGCGGCCTTCGAGGTCGTGGACCGGGTCATCGAGGGCGGCAACGACCCGCGCCGGTTCGTCGCCGACCTGCTGGAGCGGCTGCGCGACCTGGTGATCCTGGCCGCCGTGCCGGACGCCGGTGAGAAGGGGCTGATCGACGCACCGGCCGATGTCGTGGAGCGGATGCAGGCCCAGGCGTCCGTGTTCGGGGCCGCCGAGCTGAGCCGTGCGGCGGACCTGGTCAACGAGGGGCTTACGGAGATGCGCGGGGCCACCTCGCCGCGGCTCCAGGTCGAGCTCATCTGCGCCCGGGTCCTGCTGCCCGCCGCCTTCGACGACGAGCGCTCCCTCCAGGCCCGGCTGGACCGGCTGGAGCGGGGCGCCTCCTTCGCGACGACCGGCCCCGGGCCCG
>NZ_SSBI01000045.1 GCF_004795015.1 Streptomyces sp. A1277
CCGAGGCGGGGGCGGCCACCGAGGCAGGCGCGGCCACCGAGGCGGGGGCGGTGGCCCGCGCAGGGGTCGAGGCGCGTACCGGGAGGCCGGGGGCGGCCGCAGCGGGCGTCCCGGCAAGCGCCGCCACCGCGCGTACGGGCAGACCGGCCCCCGCCGCCACGGGTGCGCCACCCGCGACGGTGAGCACCGCGAGGAACAGCGCCGCCAGGAACCGCCGTGTCGCCGAAGCGCCTGCGCCGGGTGCCGGGGTGGCCGGCCGGCTCCCGGGGTGCGCGTTCCCCGGGGGCGGCCCCGGGAGAGGGGTCACCCGGATCGGCCGGGCAGGGCGGGTGCGGCGGCGTGGCGGAGCACCGAGCTGAGGATCAGTCCGGCCCCGCGCACGACCGTGGTCGCCGGGTCGTCCGTGAGCCGGACCGGGACGCCGAGGCGGACCGCTATCCGGTTGGTGACGTCCGGGCGCAGGGCCCCGCCTCCCGCGAGCAGCGGCCCCCGGCGCAGGGCGCCGAGCAGCGCGCCGTGCCGGTCCTGCCGCCACATGGCCATGACCATGTCCAGGACGGCGCGGACCACGGCGGCGGGCGCCTCACCGGGTTCCAGGTCGCTGAGCCCGGTCTCGGCCAGCCGCGCGTCGCGCACCAGGCCGTCGACCAGCAGGGTCGCCTCGGTCAGCTCGGCGCCCAGGTCCACGACGAGGAGTGGGCCCCCGTCCTGCGGTCCGGCGTACGCGGCGGCGGCCCTGGCGCTGTCCAGGACGATGACGTCGCGGGGGCCGAGCGCGTGGAGCATCTCCCGGGCGGCGGCGCGGTGTCCGGGGCCGGCGAGGACGGGGTGGCTGAGGACGATCACCGTGTCGTCGCGGTCGTCGCCGAGGGCCCGGTCGGCGATGCGGGCCAGCATGCGGCCGCACGACTCCGGGTCCACGATGCGTCCGCGCCGGACGGGGCGGCCGTGGCCGTACTCACCGCCGTCGGCGCTCGCGGTATCCGCGACGACGCCCTGTCCGGGAATCCAGGCGCGGGTGCGGGAGCTGCCGAGGTCGAGCGCGAGCCCCCGGGTGGCGCCCCGGTAGTGCCGGTGGACGGAGCGGTCGTGCCGCCGTACGTCGCGCAGAGAACGCATCGCCCCTCACCCCCGGCCCGCTGCCGCGGCCGTCCACACACCCAGTGACCCGCTGATAGCGAGGCATGGCCGAGCCCTCACTATGCAATAGGGAGGCAAAGAAAGCCACTCCCAAGCAAAATCGAAGGATGCTCCACCGGGCCCGAACGGCTCGGCCCACCGGCCACCGCTTCGCCCCGGACCGCACCCCGCCGCACCGGCCCCCGTTGCCCCGGCCCCGCTCCGCACGGCGGACAGGTCAGGCATCGACGGGCAGGAACTCCCCGATCAGCTCCGCGAACTCCTCCGGCCCCGCGATCCGCACCCCCAGGTCCTCCGCCTTCGTCCGCTTGGATCCCGCCTTCTCACCGGCCACCAGCAGCGTGGTGCGCTTGGAGACGCTGGAGGAGGACTTTCCGCCGGCCCGCTCGATCAGCTCGTTCATCTGGTTGCGAGACAGCTTCTCCAGCGTGCCCGTCATCGCACCGGTGACCACCACGGTCATCCCGGTCAGCGGAAGCCCGCCCTCGCCGGTGCTTTCGCCGTCCGGCGCGGCGGCCCCTTCGCCGTCCTCGCCCGGCTCCGGCGGCGGGGTGGCGCCCGGCTCGGTCATGGTGAGCCCGGCGGCGACCAGCTTCTCGATCAGCGGGGCCAGCTCCACCAGCTCCGCGACCACGGCCGCCGCCTTCTCCTTGCCTATGCCGTCGACCCGCTGGAGCTCGTCCACGCCGGCGGCTCTGATCCGGTCCATCTCCGCGAAGTACCGGGCGATCCGGCGGGACATGGAACGTCCGGTGCCGCGCACGCCGAGGGCGCAGAAGACCCGGGACAGCGGCTGCGCGCGGGCCGCGTCGATCGCGGCCAGCAGATTGTCGGTGCTCGTTGCGCCCATCCGGTCGAGCGCGAGCAGCTGCTCGCGCTCCAGGGTGAACAGGTCGGCGAAGTCCGCGACCAGGCCGGCGTCCACGAGCTGGACCACGCGGGTCGTGCCGAGGCCCTCGATGTCGAGCTGGTCGCGCCCGGCCGCGTAGGAGATGGAGGCGACGAGGCGGCAGTCGCGGCCGCGCACACAGCGCCAGCGCTGCTCGTTGGTGTCGATGTCCGAACCGCACTGCGGGCACACCTCGGGGAACACGACGGGCTTCTCGTCACCGGTCCGCAGCTGGGCGACGGGCGCCTCGATGCGGGGAATGATGTCGCCCGCCTTGTAGACCATCACATGGTCGCCGATGCGCAGATCCCGGCGGGTGATGTCGGCCGGGTTGTGCAAGGTGGCGTAGCCGACTGTCGATCCGTCGATCTCGACGGGCTCCAGCACCGCGCGCGGCGCGATGATGCCGGTGCGGCCCACGTTCCACTCGACGCCGAGGAGGCGGGTGACCTTCTCGACGGCCGGCAGCTTGTAGGCGATGGCCCAGCGCGGCGCCCGGGTGCCGACGCCCGCGTCGCGCTGGTCGGCCGCCAGGTCCGCCTTGATGACGATGCCGTCGATACCGAAGGGCAACGAGGCCCGCAGCGCGGCGACTTCCTCGATCCGCGCCTGGACCTCCTCGACGGTGGTGACGGTGCGCGGCGCGACCTCGGTGTCCCCGGCGGTGTGCACACCGAGGCCCGCCACGTACGCCAGAGTCTCGCTGTGGGGCAGCTCGGCGAGCGTGGCGGTCGGTTCGCCGGAGTCGGGCAACGGCAGGGCCCCGTAGGCGAAGAACGTCATCTCCACCGTGTAGGCACGGTCCTTGGCGCGCAGGGTGCCGGCGGCGCCGTTGCGCGCGTTGGCGAAGGGGGCGCCGCCGTGGGCGGTGCGGACGGTGTTGGCCTGCTCGAACTGCTCCGTCGTCATGAGGACCTCGCCACGTATCTCGATCGTGGCCGGTTCGGCGAGCTGCCCGGGGAGTCCGACGACGGTGCCGATCGCATGCGACACGTCCTCACCCGCGGTGCCGTCGCCGCGGGTGATCAGCTGCTCCAGGCGGCCTTCGCGGTAGCGGGCGGCGATCGCGAGCCCGTCGAGCTTCGGCTCGACGCTCCAGGCGGTGACGGGCCGTCCGATCCGGCGCTCCAGCGAGGCGGTCCAGGTGGCGAACTGCTCGGCCGAGAACACGTTGTCGAGGGAGAGCATCGGCACGGTGTGCGGCACATCCCCGACCACCGCGCCGCCGGCCACCTTGCCGGTCGGCGATGCGGGCAGCACCTCCTGCGGATGCTCCTGCTCGTACGCGGCGATACCGCGCGCCAGCCGGTCGTAGGCGTCGTCGTCGAGCGTGCTCTCGCCCGTGGCGTAGTACGCGGCGGCGGCCTGCGACGCCTGTTCGACCGCAGCGGCGTAGGCCGCGGTATCGGCGAGCACAACAGCTGAGTTCGTCATGCCCTCCATCCTGCCGTCCACCACTGACAACGCACCGGCCACGACCTTCGGCCCCGGCCCCGGAAGGCCGGAGGGGTCCCCTCCGGTTTCCCGGGCGCACCCCTTTCGGTCAAGGCGCGCGAGAGAGCGCTCTCCAAAGCCCGGCACCCATCAACTGGCTCTACTTCACGGAAAACTGCCGTGCTGTGCGGTCTATTGACATGCCCGCAACACGCTTTTACGTTCCATGCAGAGAGCGCTCTCTCGCCCTGATCAGAACCCCATGATCAGGCCCCCCACTTCCCCGAACAGGAGTGCCGTGCTCTTCTTCCGTCAACGACGCACCGGCGAAGCCGGCCACCGCAGAGCCCTGCCGCCCAGGCGGTACCGCGCGGCGGCGCTCGCCGCCGCCGCGCTCGCCCTGACCTTCCTCCAGACCTCCACCGGCAGCGCGTCCGCCGGCCCGGCCACCGCGGCGGCCCCCGCCCCCAAGGCGGCCGCCGATGTCGTCCGGGTCGCCGAGTTCCTCGCCGAGTGCCCCTACACCCACCGGGCGCCCGACGACCCGATCATCTTCCCGGGCCTGCCCGGGGCCTCCCACATGCACAGCTTCTTCGGCAACGACTCCACGAACGGCAACTCCGACCTCGCCTCACTGGAGCGGGCCAGGAGCACGTGTTCCCCCGACATCGACCTGTCGTCGTACTGGGTGCCGACCCTGTACGACCGGAACAAGGAGGTCGAGCCCACCGGCACGACGTTCTACTACCTGGGCGAAGGCGTCCGGGACGACGTGATCCGGCGGATCCAGCCCTTCCCCCGGGGGCTGCGCATCGTCGCGGGGAACGCCAAGGCGACCGGCCCCGACGACAACACCATTTCCCGCTGGTCGTGCCTGCACCACGGCGAGGTCAACCCGTCGCACGACTTCGTCAACTGCCCAGCGGGCGCGATGCTGGAGTCGTACCTCGACTTCCCGCAGTGCTGGAACGGCAAGGACCTCGACTCGGCCGACCACAAGAGCCACATGGCGTATCCGGTCGGCGGCGAGTGCCCCTCGACCCACCCGGTGCCGGTTCCCAAGCTCCGTCAGGTGCTGCGGTACCCGGTCAACGGCGACCCGTCGCGGTTCCGGCTGGCGTCCGGTCCCGGCTACACGATGCACGGTGACTTCTTCAACGTGTGGCCCGAGGCCGAGATGGCGCAGCGCGTCCGCGACTGCATCAACGCCATCGTGAAGTGCGGGGCCAACGGCACCCCCTGATCCTCGCACCCCCCGTCCCCCGCCCGTCCGGGGCCCCGCGCCCCGGACGGGCTCTGCCCCCCGAGGGAACTCCCGTGATGAAGGCGGCCCGCAGCACCGCAGCGCTCGTCCTGCTCCTCCTCGCGGCCGGTTGCGCCGCTCCCGCGGACGGGAACCACCCGCCCGCACCGGCCTCCGCTCCCCCGGCCTCCGCTCCCCCCGCGTCCGCTCCCCCGGCCTCCGGAGCCCCCGCCGATCCGACGGATGCCGCCTGGGTCCAGCTGATGACCCCGATGAACGAGCAGGCCGTGGCGCTGCTCTCGCTCGCCGTCGACCGCGCCGGTGACGCAGGCGTGCGGCGCTGGGCGGCCGGGCTGCTCGCCTCGCAGAACGGTGAACTCGCCCGGCTGCGCCCGCTGCTGGCCCGGATGGGGCTGCCGGACACCAATGTGCACGAGGGCCACGACATGCCGGGCATGGTGACGGCGGACGACCTCGCCCGGGCCCGCACGGTGAAGGACGCCGCCTTCGACCGGTTCCTGGTCGCACAGCTGGAGGACCATCTGCGCCAGTCCGCCGAGGTGTCGCGTTCCGAGACCGAGGCCGGCACCCGGCCCGACGCCAAGCGGCTCGCCGCCGACCTGGTGGCGGCCCGGCGCACCGAACTGGACAGGCTCCCCGCCCTGCCCGGCGGCTCCGGCTGACCCGCCGGTCAACGTACTCCCAAGGCCCGCACAGTCGTTCACGTACCGGTCGTACCACCCGGTATAAAGACTGCATGACTGCCGACGCCCCGCTGCCCGCCCGTCCCGTCACCCTGGAGGACGTCGCCGGAGTGGCCGGGGTGTCACGGGCGACGGTGTCCCGGGTGATCAACGGGGCGACCACCGTGGACCCGGTGATGCGGCGGATGGTGGAGGCGGCGGTGGACGCCACGGGTTACGTGCCCAACCGGGCGGCCCGTTCGCTGGTGACCCGGCGCACCGACTCGATCGCCCTGGTCGTCTCCGAGCGGGAGCGGCGCACCGTGCCCGAGCCGTTCGTCGGCCGGATGTTCTCCGATCCGTACTTCGGGCGTGTGGTCGGCGGGCTCCTCGAAGTGCTGCGCCCGGCGGGCATCCAGCTGGTGCTGATGCTGGCCGACGACCGGGAGTCCCGCGACCAGTTGCTGTCGTACCTGCGCCACGGGCACGTCGACGGGGTGGTGCTGATCTCGTCCCACGCGGACGATCCCCTGCCCGGGCTGCTGCACGGAACCCGGCTGCCCGCCGTGCTCGCGGGGCAGCCGCTCAGACCGACCCCGCTGACCTACGTCGAGGCGGACCAGCGGGCCGGGGCGCAGCTGGCCGCCGACCATCTGGCCGCGCTGGGCCGCCGCCGGATCGGCACGGTGTCGGGCCCGCAGGACATGCCGGCCGGTCAGGCGCGGCTCAGCGGTTTCCTGGACGCGCTCGCGGTGCACGGCATCCGGGACGTGGCGACCGCCGAGGGCGACTTCACGCATGCCGGGGGCGCGGCGGCCATGCGGCGGCTGCTCGCGGAGCGTCCGGACCTGGACGCGGTGTTCATCGCGTCGGACCTGATGGCGCTGGGTGCCGTGCCGGTGCTGTTGCGGGCCGGCAAGGACGTGCCCGGGGACGTGGCCCTCGTCGGATTCGACGACAGCAGTGCTGCGCTGGCCTGCGATCCGCCGCTGACGACGGTCCGCCAGCCGGTGGAGGAGATGTCGGCGGAGATGGCCCGGCTGCTGCTGAAGCAGATCGGCAAGCCGGGCGACCCGGCCCCCTCCGTGATCTTCCACCCGACCCTCGTACGGCGGCAGTCCGCCTGACCCGGGGCGTCGGGCGGTCAGATCCGGGCGCCCGTTCCGGAGTCCTTGCCCTGTCCGCGCCCGGTCCGGCGGCCGGCCCGGCCACCCGGCCGCCCGTCCGGCCGCACCGGCACCTCGGGGCCCGATGCCTCGCGCAGCCAGCACCGCAGGACCCGGTGGACGGCCTCGGCGCCCACGAGTGCGTCCGGCCGCTCCCCGTCCTCGTGCGCGAGGGCGTCCAGCGGGTCCGTCATCTCGCGCGGCCACAGCAGGAACGGCCGGGACTGGTCGCCGCCCAGGCCGCCGTGCGAGCCGATCTGCTCCTCGAAGGCGTGCACGGTGCCGGTGGCGGGGTCGTACATGGAGTTGACCATCACATCGGCGACGTGCGGGAAGGTGTCCGTACGCCGGATCGCGTCCGCCGCCCCCGGCCCGTACGGGGCCAGTGGTCCCCGGCCGTCCACCAGGTCCGCCACCGGCACCCGCGCCCCGTCGCGGGCCAGCAGCACCGAGCCGTGGTGCTCGCTGCGGACGAGCAGGAAGCCGATGCCGGGGTGGTTGGCGAGCGTGGAGAGCAGGGCGGGGTGGCGGCGCTCCAGCTGCTCCAGGGATGCGCGTCCCTTGATGTCGGGGAAGGAGATCAGACCGAGGTTCCCGGAGGCGAGAACGATCGGGTCGGAGGGCTTCGCGACGTGCTCCTCCTGGCCCTCGGTGACCGGCCGGTGCAGCGCGATCCGGACCGCGTCGCGTGCCTCGGACGCGCTGCGGGTGCGCTGGGCCCTGCGGGGCACCGGCAGTCCGCTGCCCGCCCGCACCAGGTCCTTGAGGGTCAGCCCGTACACGCCCGCGAAGGTGTCCCCGGGGCTCTGGCCGTGGTCGGACAGGAGCACGATCCGGTAGGTGCGCGGGGTGTGCTCGGCGACCTTGGCGATCAGGGCGAGCGACCGGTCGAGTCGGGCGAGGACCTTCTCCGCGTCGCGGCTGCGCGGCCCGGAGTGGTGCGCGACCTCGTCGTACGCCACCAGGTCGGCGTAGACCGCGGTGCGCCCGGCGAACATGTCGCCGATGACGGCGGCGACCACCACGTCGCGTTCCACGACGGTCGCGAAGGCGCGGATGAAGGGGTACAAACCGCCGCGCTTGATGCGGGGCGTCTCCTTGCGGATGCGGGCCCGGGTGGACTGGGCGATCTCCCGGCAGACCTCCGCGACGAAGGAGCCGGCGGTGCGGACGGCGTTGGCCGGGTCGGAGAAGTAGGCGAAGTACCCGGCCCGCGACCGGCGGCCCTTGCCGAGCCGGGCGGCCATCGACAGGACGAGCGCGAGCTGGCGGGCGCCGCCGCTGAAGAGGTTGCCCCGGCTGGCGCCGTCGAGCGCGAGCAGTCCGCCGTCCCCGGTGCGGGCGACGGCGCGGCGCTGGAGCTCCAGGGCGCTCGCCGGTTTGCTGGAGACCATCACGACGCCGGTCTCCTTCTCGTACCAGCGGAAGGCGGGGACGTCGTGGTTGCTGCCGTGCAGGATGCCGAGCTGGCTGGCACCGGTCTGGCTGGACCAGTCCGTGCGCCAGGGGGTGAGCCGGTGCCCGTCGGGGTCGGCCAGCCAGTGCGCGACGGTCGGCATCACGCTCCCGGCGGCGGCCTGGACGAGGGCGTCGTGGCCGACCCCGTCCAGCTGGATGAAGACGGTGCCCGGCGGGCCCCCGCGGGCGTCGTCCGTGCCGCTGCGCCGGCGGCGCCGGTCGGCCAGGCGGGAGAGCCGGCGGCGGTAGGCGTTGTCGTCGCGGACGGCGAGCGCGGTGGAGGTCGCGGAGGCGACGGCCGACATCACGGCCGCGACGACGACGGCGGTCTCCGGGGCGGCGGCGCCCCGGCCGTCCGGAATGAGTCGCAGCGCGATCAGCAGCAGCGAGCCGTTGAGGAAGAAGACGAGCATGCCGAGGACGAGGGCCGGCACGATGAGCAGGGCCCGTACGAGCACCGGCCAGACCAGCGCGGAGAGCAGCCCGAAGGCGCCCGCGCCCCAGGCCGCGGTGAACGCGGTCTTGGTGACGGTGTCGCCGTCCTCGGACTGGAGCCGGAAGTCCGGGAGGATGCCCGCGAGCGCCAGCATGGTGAGCGTCGAGACGGCCCAGACCGCGATCACTCGCATCAGCGCGCTGCCGGCTCGCCGCCATCGCCTGTCCACGCCCTTGTCACCTCACGTCCGGGCCCTGCCGTTCCGGGCCCCGCCTCAGCCTTTCACAGGGGCTCGCGCGGGCTTGCGGGCGGTCAGCAGCCGTCGTATCCGGCGGTCGGCATGGAGAGCCTGCGGTGCACTCCGGCCTTGTGGTCGGCGGTGTAGGACGGCTCGTGGAGCCCGGCGATCTCCAGGCGTACGCCGCGCCGCTCGCACTCCGCGGTGAACTGCGGCACCGAGGCCAGGGCGCGGGCGAGGACCCGGTCGCTGGGGGCGACGAACAGCTCGACCTCGCCGCTGTCGACGTCGGCCCACAGCGCGGGGTGGTCGGGGCGCAGCCCGTAGAGGCGCAGCTGCCGGGTGACGGTGTAGCCCTGGTCGGCGGCCCAGCGGGCGCACATGGCGTGCTGGCCGCGGGTGTCCACCAGGAACGGATCGCTGTCCAGTTCTTCGAGCGGCGTGAGACTGGCGATGGCCGCCACTCGTACGTCCCCCATGGCCGTCTCCCCGTGCTTGTCCTTTGACCTCGACCCTATGCGCCCGCTCCCCGGCCCCCAGGGCGCGTACCGGGGCGGTGAGGGGGCGCACGGGGGCACGGCCCGAGGCCCCGGAATGCCGGGTGCGCCGGGGTGCGCGAACCGGAGCGGGGTGACTGCCCGTAGGCTCGTCGGGCAGGTGTGGAGGGTCCGA
Source organism: Streptomyces sp. A1277 (assembly GCF_004795015.1). Classification (GTDB taxonomy): domain Bacteria; phylum Actinomycetota; class Actinomycetes; order Streptomycetales; family Streptomycetaceae; genus Streptomyces. Next base: position 9,360 of record NZ_SSBI01000045.1, read on the forward strand.
AGGGCCCGGTGAGCAGGAGGAGGAGACGACGTGCCGGTGGAGATCACCTGGTGGGGTCATGCCACGTGCACGATCGAGGACTCCGGGGTGCGCTTCCTGACCGATCCGCTGTTCGCGCGGCGCTTCGCGCATCTGCGGCGCCGCCGCGGCGCGCTGCCCGGCCCGGACGCGGCCGTCGCCGACGTGGTCCTCATCTCGCACCTGCACTCCGACCATCTGCATCTGCCGTCGCTGGCGCGCGTCGCCCCGGGTGTCCGGCTGATCGTGCCGCGCGGCTCGGTCCGGGCGGTCCCGGGGCTGCGGCTGCTGCGCAGGACGCGCGGGCTGCGGATCACCGAGGTGGCGGCGGGCGACGCGGTGCGGGTGGGCGAGGTGCGGGTGCGGGCCGTCCCGGCGCTGCACGACGGCCGGCGCCTCCCGCTGGGCCCGCACCGCTCCCCCGCCCTGGGGTACGTGGTCGAGGGCGCGGCCCGCACGTATTTCGCCGGGGACACCGGGCTCTTCGACGACATGGCGAAGGCGGTCGGCCCGGTGGACGTGGCCCTGCTGCCGGTCGGCGGCTGGGGGCCCCATCTCGGCCAAGGGCACCTGGACGCGGGGCGCGCGGCGGAGGCGCTGACCCGGCTTGAGCCGGCCTCGGCGGTGCCGGTGCACTACGGCACGTACTGGCCGATCGGGATGGACGGGGTCCGGCCGCACGAGTTCCACGCCCCGGGCGAGGAGTTCGTGCGCAAGGCCGCGCTGCGGGCGCCGGGGGTCGTGGTGCACCGGCTGGCGCACGGGGAGCGCGTGCGGCCGGAGGGCTGCGCGTGAGCGAGTTCCTGCGGCAGACGGCGCAGCTGCCCGCGGAGTCGACGCAGCAGGCCGTCGGCTATCCGTCGCTGTTCCTGCTGGTGGCGCTGGGCGCGCTGGTCCCGGTGGTGCCGACGGGCGCGCTGGTGAGTTCGGCGGCCGTGGTGGCGTTCCACCAGTCCTCGCCGTTCTCCCTGCTGGTCGTGTTCGCGGTGGCGTCGGCGGCGGCCTTCCTGGGGGACGTATCCCTGTACTGGCTGGGGCAGCGCGGGGTGCGGTCGAAGAACGGGTCGCGGTGGCTGCGGACCATCCGGGACCGGGCCGCGCCGGAACGGCTGGAGCAGGCGCAGCGGAAGCTGGACGAGCACGGGGCGACGGTGCTGGTGCTGTCCCGGCTGGTGCCTGCGGGGCGCATACCGGTGATGCTGGCGTGTCTGCTGGGCCGGATGCCGATGCGGCGGTTCGCCCGGGGCGATGTGCCGGCCTGTCTGGCGTGGGCGGCGACGTATCAGCTGATCGGCATCCTGGGCGGTTCGCTGTTCCCGGAGCCGTGGCAGGGGGTGGTGGCGGCGGTGGGTCTTACGCTGCTGATCAGCGGGGCGCCCGCGGTGTGGCGCCGGACGCGGGCGCGCTGGGTGCGGTGACCCGGGCGAGGTGGCGCGCTGGGTGCGGTGACCCGGGCGAGGTGACCTGGGTGCGGTGACCCGGGCGAGGTGACCTGGGTGCGGTGACCCGGGCGAGGTGACCTGGGTGCGGTGCGCTCAGCCGGCCGGGGCCTCCAGCAGGCGTGAGCCGCCGATCGGCAGGTCCCAGAGCCGTTCGCGCGGGTGGCCGGCGCGCTGCCAGGCGGTGCGCAGCCGGCTGAGCGGTTCGAGCACCGGCTCCGCGGACAGCAGGAACGTCGCCCAGTGCATCGGGGCCATGGCGTGGGCGCCCAGGTCCTCGTACGCCTGCACGGCCTCCTCCGGGTCGGTGTGGACGTCGCCGAGCCACCAGCGCGGTTCGTAGGCGCCGATCGGGAGCAGGGCGAGGTCGATGCCGGGGTGGCGGCGGCCGATCTCGGTGAACCAGTGGCCGTATCCGGTGTCGCCGGCGAAGTAGATCCGGCCGCCGGGGCCGGCAGCGGCGGTGTCCTCGATGACCCAGCCGCCCCACAGCGAACGGCAGGTGTCGGTGAGGGTGCGCCGGGACCAGTGGTGGGCGGGCACGAAGTCGAAGCGGACGCCGCCCAGCCGGGCGGACTCCCACCAGTCGAGTTCGGTGACCCGGTCGAAGCCGCGGCGGCGGCACCACTGGCCGAGGCCGGCGGGGACGAACAGCGGGGTGTGCCGGGGCAGCCGGCGCAGCGTGGGGGCGTCGAGGTGGTCGTAGTGGTTGTGGCTGATGACGACGGCGTCGACGGGTGGCAGGTCCTCCCAGCGGACGCCGACGGGGGTGATCCGGGCCGGGGTGCCGAGGATGCGGCGTGACCACACGGGGTCGGCCAGGACGGTGAGGCCGCCGGTGCGGATGATCCAGCTGGCGTGCCCGGCCCAGGTGACACAGCTGGAACCGGCCGGGACGGGCGGCAGGGGCTCGGGGGCGTACGGCAGGCGGCGGATGTGGCGCAGTCCCTCCGCGTTGGGCCGGATGGAGTGCTCGCGGGCCAGCCGGGACATGGCGAGGACGCCGGGGAGCGGGGCGGTCAGCCGGTCCGCGAAGCTCCTGGGCCAGGCGCGCACCTCGCCGAGCGGACGCGGTGGGACGATGTCGCCGCAGGACACCGGGGGTGCGTCCGGGGCGGGGGAGCGCTCGGTCCGGTCCGTCATCGAGGGGCTCCCGTCCAGGAGTGCGCCGGCACGGCGTCAGCGCAGTTCGTCGAGGGCTGCTCGGAAAATGCTCAGGGCTGCCGCGACATGCGGCAATTCGAGGGGCGCCGTGGCGGTGAGCGACCGGTTCTGCTGCTCCGGGGTCGCGCCCAGCAGTGATCCGGTGCCCAGCCGTACCCGAAGGGCCCCGAGTTCGTCGCCGAAGCGGTGGCCGCCGGGGGCGGGCGCGTTGAGCCGTGCGCTGAGGTACTCCTCCAGTTCGAGCGAGTCGGTGACCCCTCGGGCGGCGAGCCGGGAGCGCAGCGGGCCGAGGTCGGCGTAGAGGTGGCGGCCGGCCTGCGGGGGCCGGGCCAGGGCGCCCGTCGCGAGCACCGCGCGGTGGGCCTCGGCGGCGACACGGGCCTGGAGGGCGGCGGCGCGGCGGACCCGTTCGGTGACGGCGTCCGGTTCGCCCAGCGCGTGGGCGGCGGCCGCCGCGACCGGTCCGGCGACGAAGGCGCCGAGCGCGGTGAGGATGTCCAGGGTGCGGGCCCGGCGCGCGGCGGAGCGCCCGGTGCCGGGGAACCGGGCGACGGCGACCGGCCAGGCGGGCGGGGTCAGCGCCCCGTACAGCCCGGAGACGACCGTCACGTCGTCCGGGCACATCTCGGCCGGGCTGACCAGCACGGTGTCCTGCGGCCTGTGCAGGGTGTCGCGCCAGGTCTCGTCGCTGACGATGTGCAGGCCCTCGGCGACGGCGGCCTCGCACGCCTCGCGCACGAGTTCGGGCGGGGCGACGGTGGCGGTGGGGTCGTCGGCCACGGAGAGCAGCAGCAGCCGGGGCCGGCCGCCCTCGGCGCGCACCCTGCGTACGGTCTCCAGGAGCGCGTACGGGTCGGGCACGCCGCCGCACTCGGCGGGGGTGGGGACCTGGTAGGCGGGGCGGCCGAGCAGCCGGGCCTGTGGGATCCAGGAGGCGGGGCAGGGGCGCGGCAGCAGCACGTCGCCCCCGTGCGCGGCGACCAGGGCGAGCAGCAGCGGGGAGGTGCCGGGGGCGGCGGCGACCTGGTCGGGGCCGCCGCGCAGTCCGCGCCGCGCCCAGTAGGCGCAGGCGGCCTCGCGCAGGACGGCCGATCCGCCGGCGGGTTCGGGCGCGGCCCGGTCCGCCGCTGCCGCCAGCACCTCGGCCAGTTCCGGCAGGACGGGGAGCCCGGGCCAGGGGGCGGGCGGTCCGTACCGAACGGGTCCGCGGTCCTCCCGGACCGTGTGCGTGCCGTGCTCGTGGCCCCCGGTCCGCTCCCGGCCCATCCGGGCCTCCTTCGCCGCCGCTCGGTCGATCACTCGCCGTTCGCCCTCCGGACCTTTATACGAGGGAACGAGGCGACGCGCCCCCCAGGTGGTGTCCGAGGCGGCCGGACAGCTCGTCGGCGCCCTCGACGGCGAGCGCGGCCAGCTCCTGCTCGCGCTCCTCGTTCCAGCGGATCATCGGGACGGAGACGGACAGCGCGGCGACGACCAGCCCCGAGCGGTCGCGTACGGGCGCGGCGACACAGCCCACGTCGGGGTCGGACTCCTGGCGCTCCACCGCGACGCCTCGCTCCCGCGCGGCGTCGAGCGCGGTCCGCAGCTGCGTTTCGTCGGTGATGCTCTCCGGGGTCATGCCGGTCAGTGCGAGCCCGTCGAGCCGGGCGCCGAGGTCCCGGGCGGGCAGCGAGGCGAGCAGCATCTTGCCGACGGCCGTGCAGTGGGCGGGCACCTTGCGGCCGGCCGCCGCCACCATGCGGACCGCGCGGGTGGAGTCCGCCTGGGCGATGTAGATGACGTCGGCGCCCTCCAGGACCGCCACGTGCACCGCCTCGCCGCACGTCTCGGCCACCCGCTGCGCCACTTGCCGGCCCTCGGCGGCGAGGTCGAGCTGCTCCGCGTACCGGCTGCCGAGCTGGTACGTGCGGACGCCGAGCCGGTAGCGGCCGGGCCGGTCGGGGACCGTGACCAGGTAGGAACGGGCGGCGAGCGTGGTCAGCAGCTCGTGGACGGTGGTACGGGGGAGCTGGAGCTTGCGGGTCACTTCGGGCGCGGAGAGCGTGCCGTCGCCGTGGAGGAAGAGTTCCAGTACGTCGAGCGCCCTGGTCACCGCGGGGACGAGTCGCCCCATGGTCGTGCACCACCCTCTCGTTCGGCATGCCGGTCGGTGACCGGCATCACGAACGCAGGCTAAGCGCGGCGGACTTGCCGGGGCAACGAGGGGGTGACGCCGGGCACGCGGCACTCGCCCGCCGGGACGCTTTGCCCCTCTATGAGACCGGATGGCGGCCGGACATCGGCCCTCGGCCCGCGCTGCCGCCGCCCTCCGGCGCGCCTGCTGGTTCGGGGCGGCGTTGCCGGGTATTCGCTGTTCCATGTCGTCAGCGAGCATCCCTTCCGTCCCGTCACGGCTGACCGGACTGCGCGGCCGGCTCCACAGCCGCGATGTCGCCGTGTTCCAGAACCTGGCCCGGCGGCACTGGCCGGCCGCCGGCCCCGTGCTGCCCCGGCTGAGCCGGAGCGCCAACCACGGGCTCCTGTGGGTCGGGGCCGCCGCCGGCATGGCCGCCTTCGGGGGCAGCGCCCGGGCCCGGCGGGCCGCGCTGCGGGGCGTCGCCTCGCTGGCGGTGGCCTCGGCCGCGATCAACACCGTGGGCAAGGGGGCGGTCCGCAGGCAGCGGCCGATACTGGACGCCGTGCCGGTGATACGGCAGCTGAAGCGTCAGCCGGTGACCACCTCGTTCCCCTCGGGACACGCCGCGTCGGCCGCCGCTTTCGCCACCGGGGTGGCGCTGGAGTCGAAGGGCTGGGGGGCGGTGATCGCGCCCTTCGCGCTGTCCGTGGCCGCGTCCCGCGTCTACACCGGGGTCCACTACCCGAGCGATGTGCTGGCCGGTGCGGTTCTGGGCGTGGGGGCGGCGTTCGCCCTGCGCGGGGTCATACCGACGAGGAATCAGCTGCCGGCTCCCGGCCGCCCTCCGGCCGAGGCGCCCGCCCTGCCCGACGGGCAGGACCTCGTGGTCGTCGTCAACCAGGAGTCGGGCACGGCCACGGCCACCGCCTCGCTGGTCAAGGACGCACTGCCGGCGGCGGAGGTGATCGAGTGCCCGCCCGACCGGCTCTCGGCCGAGCTGGAGAAGGCGGCGGGCCGGGGCCGGGCGCTGGGTGTGTGCGGCGGTGACGGCACGGTCAACCAGGCGGCGGCGGTGGCGGCCGTGCACGACGTGCCGCTCGCGGTGTTCCCCGGCGGGACGCTCAACCACTTCGCGTACGACCTGGGCATAGAGACGGTCGCGGACGCCTGCGCCGCGCTGGGTGCGGGGAGCGCGGTCCGGGTGGACCTCGGCCGCTTCCGGCCCGGTCCCGAGGGGCCCGGCGGCGCCCACGGCTACTTCCTCAACGCCTTCAGCCTGGGCGTGTATCCGGAGCTGGTCCGGATGCGGGAGCGCTGGTCGCCCCGGATCGGCGGCTGGCCCGCCGGAGTCCTGGCGGCCCTGCACGTGCTGCGTGGCGAACGTCCACTGGAGGCCGAACTCCAGGGAAAGTGCCGCCCGTTGTGGCTGCTGTTCGTCGGCAACGGCCTGTTCCAGCGGATGGGCCCGGCGCCGGGCCGGCGGCACAACCTGGCGGACGGCCTGCTGGACGTACGCGTGGTGCACGGCGGCCGGACCCCCGGCCTCAGGCTGCTGGCCGCCGCCGTGGCGGGCCCGCTGACCCGCTCCCCCACGCACGCCGCCGTCCGCCGCCAGCGGGTGCGGGTCTCCGGACTCAAGCCCGGCACTCCGTACGCGTACGACGGTGAAGTGGCGCACAGCGGCAGTGAGTTGATGATCGACAAGCTGCCGGAGGCGTTGACGGTCTACTGCCCGAGGCCCGTGTAGGGAGCCCGGAGCACAGAGGCGACCAAGGGCGGCCGACGCCGAGTCGGCCGCCCTTTCGCATGCACCGCGCCTGTCCACATCGCAAGATGCCCATCTCATCATTCGGCAGCAGGGCCTACGGTGGTCCTACCGATCAGCGCTTTCGCGGTTCGCGTTTCGAGAGAGGATGCACGGCCATGCCGAAGGAGACCGCCGTCTACACCCACGGCCATCACGAGTCGGTGCTGCGCTCGCACCGGTGGCGCACCGCCGCCAATTCCGCGGCCTACCTCATCGGCGAACTCCGCCCGGGCCTGAGCGTGCTGGACGTGGGCTGCGGCCCCGGCACCATCACCGCGGACCTGGCCGAGCTGGTCGCCCCCGGCCGGGTGACGGGGCTGGACACCACCGACGAGATCCTGGGCCAGGCGGCCGCGTCCGCCGCCGAAAGGGGCCTGGAGAACGTCGAGTTCGCCGTCGCGGACGTACACGCCCTGGACTACCCCGACGACTCCTTCGACGTGGTCCACGCCCACCAGGTCCTCCAGCACGTGGGCGACCCGGTGCAGGCGCTGCGCGAGATGCGCCGGGTCTGCCGCCCCGGCGGCGTCGTCGCGGCGCGCGACAGCGACTACGCGGCGATGACCTGGTTCCCCGAGTCGCCGGGCATGGACCGCTGGCAGGAGCTGTACGGCCGGGTGGCCCGCGCCAACGGCGGCGAGCCGGACGCCGGACGCCGGCTGCTGTCCTGGGCCCGGCGGGCGGGGTTCACCGACATCACCCCCACGGCGGGCTCCTGGTGCTACGCCACCCCGGAGAGCCGGGCGTGGTGGAGCGGCCTGTGGGCGGACCGTACCGTCGGCTCGGCGTACGCGGGGCGTGCGGTGGACGGCGGCCACGCGACGGCACAGGAGCTGGCGGAGATCGCCGAGGCGTGGCGCGCGTGGGGCGAGCAGGGCGACGGCTGGTTCATGGTTCCGCACGGCGAGGTGCTCTGCCGCGCCTGAGTACACCGCCCCCGGACCCGGGCCCGGGTCCCGGTCCCGGGGGCGGCCGCTCCCCCGCCCGAATCGATCACGCGGAACCGGCCTGCCAACTACCCTGGTGGGCATGGAAATCCTGGGAACCACGCTGCGTATCTGCGTCGACGACCTGGAGGCCGCGGTGGCCTTCTACGAGGAGCTCACGGGCGGCCGGGCGCTGCGCTTCGAGCGCGGCGGGGTCTCCGTCGCGGCCATCGGATGCTTCCTGTTGATGAGCGGCCCCGAATCGGAGCTGGAGATCCTGCGCAAGGTGACCGCGACGATCGCCGTGAAGAACGTCGACGAGGCGCACGACGCCCTGACCCGGGTAGGCGCCCGCGTCATCGCGGGCCCCGTCCCGACCCCGGTCGGCCGCAACCTGATCGCCGTGCACCCGGACGGCTCGGTCTTCGAGTACGCCGACCGCAACCTCGCGGCCTGAGGCGGGGCCCTCAGACCACGGCCCCGGGCAGCCCGGTCCGCTCCAGCACCCGGTCGGCCAGCTCGCGGGTGGGCAGCTCACCGTCCGGCACCACGGTGTCCTCCCGCAGGCTGCCCACGGCCGCCACGCACTCGGCGATCCGCGCCTTCCCCCAGCGCCGCACCGCCTCGTCGCCCTCCGGGTCGCCGGGTACCACCACCCGGTCGTGCAGGCGCTGTTCGAGGACTCCGGCCGAGACGTCGAGGAAGAAGTGGTGGACCGGCACGCCCGCCTCGTCCAGGGCGCCGAAGATCTCGTCGGCGTACTGCCGGCGGACCACGGTCATCGGTGCCAGGACCGGCCGCCCGTACTCCTCGACCAGCCCCCGGGCCAGCGACGCCACCTGCTTGCGCCAGAGCGGGATGTGCTGGAAGTCGCCGTCCGGCGCCTCCACGATCCCGCGCAGCACGAAGCCGACGTGCTCGGGGTCGTAGACGAGGGCGTCCGGGAGCCTGCGGTGCAGCTCCGTGACCAGCGTGGTCTTGCCGCTGCCGAACGCCCCGTTGATCCAGACGATCACGTATCGATGCTCCCGTTCCCCGCTCCCCGTACCGCGTGCCGTCAGCTTCGCGGACGCATCCGGTAGTTGTACACGTCGGGCAGCGGTTCGTCCGTGAGCTGTTCCCACACCTCTTCCAGGATCTCCGCCCCCTCGCGCAGGTCGGCGACCTCGAAGCCCGCGTCGAACAGGGCGCGTGCGGCGGCGATTCGGCCCTCCGCGATCAGCAGCCGGGCCTCCAGCAGACGGAAGCGGCCCCGCTCGCGGATCGCCGGGGGCAGCGCCGCCCGGACCGTGCGGACAGCCTCGGTCCGGCGCGCCGCGAGCAGCGCCTCGATCGCCTCCCGGCCCAGGGCCGCGGTGGCGGCGGTCCACGCCTCGTCACCGTCGCGGCGCTCCGCGCACAAACCGTCGAACGCCTCCGCGTAGTGGTCGGCGGCCCGCTCGCGCTGGCCGCTCTCCTGCGCGGCGACGGCCAGGCAGCGCAGCAGCGGCCAGCGGGACGAGGCGGCGGCCAGGCCGCGTTCCCAGCTGCGGACCGCCTGGGCGCGGTCACCGGCGTGCCACTGCGCGACGCCGAGGTGGTACTCGGTGAGCGGTTCGGCGGGGGCCGTCTCCAGCATGTCGCGCCAGTGCCAGGAGACCAGGGTGGGCCCGGGCGGGGCCGGCTCGGACGCTGCGGGGAGCGTGCCCTGCTCCAGCAGCTCCAGCCAGGGCGCCTGCTGCTCACCGAGCGTGGAGTCGGCGAACGGCGTGCCGGGCAGCTTGTACCGTCCGCGGCGCACCTCCAGGGCGCCCCAGCCGGAGCCGGTGGCGAGGCTCTCGCCCGGTTCGGTGTCGGCACACGCGCGCCAGGCGGCGTAGGCAGCGTCCACATCGGCGCGCGGCAGGGCGGCGGCGAGCCGCTGCTCGGTCTCTGTACGGGCCGCCGCCCAGTCGGTGCCGTGCACGGTGGCGGGGTCGGCGGCCAGCGGCCCGTACGACTCCAGCCAGCTGAACTCGCCGCCCGGCTCCAGCGGTATGTGCTCCAGCTGGGTACGGGCAAGGCCCGCCTGGATCTCGGCGTAGCCGCCGGTGCCGGGTCCGGTGAGCCATTCCTGCCAGCGCCGGCCGCCGGGGCCCCGGCCCCAGAGGAACAGCTTGCGGCCGCGCAGCAGGTCGGTGGAGGTCTGGACGAGCCCGTGGCCGTGCTCGTCCAGGGAGGCGATCCAGCGGCGGGCGCCGTCCGGCAGCTCGTAGAAGTAGTCGGCGGGGTACTCGCTGCGCAGCGGGTAGGTGCGGTCGGTGCCGCCGGACTCGGGGACCGGGACCCGGGTCAGCGTCCGCTCGTACCCGAAGTGCCAGGCTTCGTCGGCGGGGGCGAGGACCCGGGTGCGTTCGTCCTCGGGAACGGCGATGTTGGACCACCAGTAGACGGGTGCGGGCTGCTCGTGCGGGTTGCGTATCCGGACGCCGACGTGCAGGAACGCGGAGTCGTCGGGCAGCCACAGGTCCACCTGGAAGGGCAGGTCGCGCAGCCGCTCCCACTCCCAGAGCCGGACCATCTCGCCGCCGTCGGGCGCCGGGACGCGGGCCGCGTGCACCGGGGCGCAGGAGAGGGTGGTGTGGCCGGTCGCGCCGATGTTCCATTCGATGCCGCCGGAGAACCAGGCCCCGTTGAGCGCGAAGTCGGCGGGCTGGAGGACGGGGTTGGCGTGGACGAGGTCGCGGCCGGCCGGCTTGTGGACGAGGGAGTGGACACGGCCGCCGAGCCCCGGCAGCACGGTGACGCGCAGGTGGTCGTTCTCGATGACGATGGCGTCGAGGCCCGTGGGGGTGCGCTCGCGCCCGTATCCGTCGATGGTGCGGACGGGCAGGACGGTGGCCAGGGGTGCGTGGCCGAGCTGGCGGGCCATGTCGCGCGGGAGGCCGGCCCGGTCACGGTCGTCGATGACATGCGTGCCGTCCAGCGGCCGCAGCGCGGGCAGCGGGTTCTCCGGCCCCGTCGCCGCGGCGGGCAGGGTCAGTACGGCACGTCGTACGGTGGTGGCCAAGGCAACCTCGCTCCCTCGCGCGGGCCGCCACAGGTCCGGGCGTCCCCCGATGACCATGGAACACTCCGGTCGCCGCCCGGACCAGGGGCTCAGGCGTCACTCTTCGGCAAAGGGCCCGGCCGCCGCCCGCCCGGAATTCCGTTTCGCCCCGCTCCCGGCCCCCGTACGCTCGCTTCGCGAACGGAACGCGGCAGGCGAGAGAACGGCGGGACACATGGGCACGCAGCACACGTACCGAGTGATCGTGCGCGGCACGTGGGAGGGGCTGGCGGACGCGGCGCGCGAGCGGCTGCTCGCGGAGGTGGAGGAGCACGGCCTCGCCGCGATGCAGTTCACCGAGGAGGGCTCGCTGACGTACGACCGGGTTCTCAAGCACTTCAGTTTCCGGTACGTGGTCGTCTCGGACGCCGAGGACGGCGAGGAGATGGCGGCCGCGCTCGCCGAGGACCGGGCGCAGACGGCGCTGCGGGAGGCCGGTTACGGACACGGCGAACTGCGGTCGACGGCGACGGACATGGACACGATGAAGATCAATTACAAGGATCGCGGCAGGGCTCGCTGAGCGGCCGTACAGCGCGGCGCCGGCCCCCGCGAGGAGCCGGCGTCGCAGACCTCGATGGCGGCCTCCGCGAACTGGACCGTTTCGGGGTTGTAGTGGAAGCTCCAGCACCGGCCTGCCCCGTCCGGGCGGTCACGGCGAGCAGTGCGGTGGCCACGAGGGCGCCGAGCTTGGCAGTCATGCTTCGCATGAGGGCAACTCCGTGCGTCGAGGCGTGGTCGTCACGCCCATTCACCACGGACGGCAAACAATGATTACGCGCGGTGACGTTACTGCACGGAATGCGCTCTCCTCGAACCACCGGGTCGGCGCAAAGGGGGCAACCTGCGCCCGGGAGGTGATGGACCGGGCTAATTCGGGAACCCGTCTCGCATCGCCCCCACACGAAAGGCCCGGACCATGACCACCGAACAGACCACCACGCTCGGTCCCGACAGCGATCTCACCGAGGTCTTCGAGCTCGCGCAGCAGTTGCGGGTGGACTCGGTGCGCGCCAGCACCTCGGCCGGCTCCGGGCACCCCACCTCCAGCCTGTCCGCGGCCGATCTGATGGCCGTCCTCATGACCCGCCATCTGCGCTACGACTGGGACACCCCCGACAACCCCGCGGGCGACCACCTGATCTTTTCCAAGGGCCACGCCTCGCCCCTGCTCTACGCCATGTTCAAGGCGGCCGGTGCCATCAGCGACAAGGAGCTGATGACGACCTACCGCCGCTTCGGCCACCGGCTGCAGGGCCACCCGACGCCCGAGCTGCCCTGGGTGGACGTGGCCACCGGTTCGCTCGGCCAGGGCATCGCCTACGGCGTCGGCATCGCGCTCGCCGGTCGGGACCTGGAGAAGCAGCCCTACCGGGTGTGGGTGCTGTGCGGCGACAGCGAGATGACCGAGGGGTCCGTATGGGAGGCCCTGGACAAGGCAGGCCGGCACAAGCTCGCCAACTTCATCGCCGTCATCGACGTCAACCGCCTCGGGCAGAGCGGCCCGACCGAGCTGGAGTGGGACACCGACACCTACGCCCGCCGTGCCGAGGCGTTCGGCTGCCGCGCCATCGTCGTCGACGGCCACGACCTCACGGCGATCGACCGGGCCCTGAAGACCGCGGCGGACGGCACGGCCCCCACCGTGATCGTGGCCAAGACGGTCAAGGGGCGCGGGGTGAGCGAGGTCGCGGACCAGGAGGGCTGGCACGGCAAGCCGCTGCCCTCGGACATGGCCGACCGCGCCATCGAGGAGCTGGGCGGCGTCCGCGACCTGCGGGTGAGCGGCGCCCGGCCGCCGAAGGCCGCGCCCGCCGCCGCGCAGACCGCCGGCGCCGTGGAGCTGCCGCGCTTCGACAAGGGGGACGAGGTCGCCACCCGGGTCGCGTTCGGCAAGGCCCTGGTAGCGCTCGGGGTGCGGCCCGACGTCGTCGCCCTGGACGCCGAGGTCGGCAACTCCACGCACTCCGAGGACTTCAAGAAGGCGTACCCCGAGCGGTTCTTCCAGGCGTACATCGCCGAGCAGCAGATGATCGCCGACGCCGTCGGCATGGCCGTGCGCGGCTACCGCCCCTACGCCACCACCTTCGCCGCCTTCCTCACGCGGGCCCACGACTTCATCCGCATGGCCGCCGTCTCGGACATCACGATGGCCCTGTGCGGCACCCACAGCGGGGTGGAGATCGGCGCCGACGGGCCCTCGCAGATGGGCGTCGAGGACCTGGCCATGATGCGCTCGGTACGCGGCTCGACCGTCCTGTACCCGAGCGACGCGACCTCGGCGGCGGCGCTGACCGTGGCCATGGCCGATCTCGACGGCATCTCCTACCTGCGCACCACGCGCGGCGCCTACCCCGTGCTCTACGGGAGCGAGGAGACGTTCCCCATCGGCGGCTCCAAGACCCTGCGCACCGGCGACGACGACCAGGTCACCCTCGTCAGCGCCGGTGTCACCCTGCACGAGTGCCTGGCCGCCGCCGACCGGCTGGCCGAGGACGGCGTCCGGGCCCGCGTCATCGACCTCTACTCCATCAAGCCCATCGACGTCCGCGCCCTCACCCGCGCCGCCCAGGAGACCGGGGCCCTGGTCGTGGTCGAGGACCACCACCCGGAGGGCGGCATCGGGGAGGCCGTGCTCTCCGCGCTCGCCTCGTCCGGCAGCCATCCCGCCTTCACCCACCTCGCCGGGAGCAACCTCCCGGGATCCGGCACCACCGACGAACTGCTCGGCGCGGCGGGGATCTCCCGCACTCACATCGCCGAAGCGGCCCGCCGCCTGGTCGGATAGGAGGCCGCCGCCGGGGTGCGCGGTGTCAGCGCATCTCGGCGGTGATCGCCCAGCGTTCGTGGTCGCGCCAGGCCCCGTCGATGTACAGGAAGTCCGGCGAGTAGCCCTCAAGGCGGAAACCGGCGCGGCGGACGAGGGCGATCGAACCCTCGTTGTCCGGCTGGATGTTGGCTTCCAGCCGGTGCAGGCCGAGCGGGCCGAAGGCGTGGTCCAGGACGAGGCCGAGCCCTTCGCTCATGAGTCCGCGGCCGACCGCGTGGGCGAAGACGCCGTAGCCGAGCGCTCCGCAGCGGAAGCCGCCGCCGACGATGTTGTTGATGTTGATGAACCCGGCGATCGCACCGTCGGCCGGCGCGTGCCGTTCGCACACGAGGAAGCCGGCCCGCGTCGGGTCGTCGATGAGCGCGCCCGCGTAGGCGGCGTACGTGTCGGGGCCGGTGGGCGGGAACAGCCAGGGGCGGTGCACGGCACCGCTCTCCCGGGCCCGGGACGTGAACTCGTCGGCGTCGGCGAGTGTGAAGGGGCGGATCGCGGTACGCGGCCCCTCGGCCAGATAGTTGGTGTCGGACATCGCTCCAGCGTAGAGCGGCCGTGCCGGGCAGGCGCGTGAGCCGTGCCCGGCACGGCCGGTCCGCCCGGGCCTACTTGGGCCGCCTGCGGAAGACGTAGGCGCCGCACGCCATGCCCGCCACGAACATCACGACGAGCCACACGTAGAGCGGCGCGGTCACCAGCGGGACGATGAGGCGGACCTTGACGTCCTTGGTGTTCTCGGCGATGAACACCACCGACAGAACCGCGGTGACGAGGACCAGAATGCGGCCGGGGGTGAACGCCCCGCTCCCGCTCTTCCCGCTGCTCGACACGTCCTTCGGGCTCATGAGCAGCCCCTTTCCCGGCCCCGGTACGGCCGTCGCCCGGGGCTCCAGGATGGCTCCGCACCCGCCCCGGCAGGCACTGGTGCCCGACCATTCGGGTGACGGGGCAGGGCAGGCGGTACGTGGCGGGTCAGAGCAGGGCGGGCACCTCGGCGGTGAGGGTGGCCGGGCCGCCGTCCGCCGGGGCGTCGAGCACCGCCGGCACGCCGAGCGGGACGGTCAGTCCGGTCGGTCCGTGCCCGAAGCCGAGCTCCTCGACGACCGGGACGCCCAGCGGCCCGAGCCGGTCCGCGAGCACCGCCCGGACCTTCTCGTACGGCCCGCACCCCGCCCAGGACCCGCAGGCCACCCCGGCGACGCCGTCGAGCGCGCCGGACCGCAGCAGCTGGGTGAGGATGCGGTCGAGGCTGTACGGGTCCTCGGTGGTGTCCTCGATGAGGAGCAGCCCGCCGTGGGCCGAGGCGCGGGCGTGCGGGGTGCCGAGGTCGGCGGCGAGCAGGCTCACACAGCCGCCGTAGGTGATGCCGCGCGCCCGGCCCGGCACCAGCGCCCGCGCCTCCTCCAGGCCCAGCGTGCGCACGGTCTCCGGTGCGAACAAGGTGGCCCGCAACGACTCCTGGGTGCGCGGATCCTTGAGGAATGCCTCCGTCCCCACCATGGGGCCGTGCAGGGTGGCGAACCCGGCCCGCAGCGCGAACGCCTCGTGCAGCACGGTGATGTCGCTGTAGCCGACGAACACCTTGGGCCCGGCCGCGCGTACCGCCGCCCAGTCCACCAGGTCGACCATGCGGTGTGCCCCGTAGCCGCCGCGCGCGCAGATCACCGCGTCGACGGACGGGTCGCACCAGGCGTCCAGGAGGTCCCGGGCGCGCCCCTCGTCGCTGCCGGCGAGGTAGTCCAACCCCCGGTGCGCGTCGAGCACATGGGGCATCGGAACGGGGTCCAGGCCCCAGCCGCGCAGGATGTCGAGGCCGGGCTCCAGACGGTCGGCGGGCACGGGGCCGCTCGGGGACACGACGGCGACCTTCGCGCCCGCGCGCAGCCGGGCCGGGCGGGTCAGCGGGGCGGGGGTCACTTCTTCAGCTCCAGCGGCGGCACGTCCGGGCGATCGAAGCCGAACACCTGCGCGTACAGGGAGAGTTCGGACTCCACGGCGTCGATCATGGTGTCGGCGCGGCGGAATCCGTGGCCCTCGCCCGGGTAGGTGCGGTACGCGTGCGGGATGCCGCGCCCCTCGACGGCGGCGAGGAAGCGTTCGCACTGCACGGGCGGGCAGATCGGGTCGTCCTCGCCCTGGAGCAGCAGGAACGGCGCGGTGAGCCGGTCGGTGCGGGTGACCGGGGAGCGTTCGCGGTAGCGCTCGGGGACCTCGGCGAGCGGTCCGACCAGCGTCTCCAGGTAGTGGGATTCGAAGTCGTGGGTCTCGTCGGTGCCCCAGCCGGTGAGGTCGAGGATGGGGTAGATGACGGTGCCGCAGGCGTAGACGTCGGTGCCGGTCAGCGAGGCGGCGGCGGTCCAGCCGCCGGCGCTGCCGCCGCGTACGGCGAGGCGGTGCGGGTCGGCGGTGCCCTCGGCGGCGAGCGCCCCGGCGACCGCCGCGCAGTCCTCCACGTCCACGACGCCCCACTGCCCGCGCAGCCGGTTGCGGTAGGCCCTGCCGTATCCGGTGGAGCCGCCGTAGTTGACCTCGGCGACGCCGATGCCGCGTGAGGTGAAGTAGGCGATCTCCAGGTCCAGGACGAGCGCGGCATGGCCGGTGGGACCGCCGTGCGCCCACACCACGTAGGGCGGGAGTTCGTCCTCGGGCCCGGTGCGGTCGGGGTTGCGCGGCGGGTAGACCTGGGCGTGGATCTCGCGTCCGCCGGGACCGGTGAAGGTGCGGACGACGGGTTCGGGATAGTACGCGGGATCGACCGCGTCCTCGTGCGGGGCGCCGATGATCCGGGTGTGCCCGGTCGCCGTGTCCAGCTCCACGATCTCGTACGCGCTGTGCGGGCTCGCGGCGATTCCGGCGACCCGGCTGCCCTGGACGGTGAGGGTCGGGGCCCACTCCGTCCAGGGCCCGGCGATGTCCACGAGGTCGCCGGTCTCCGGGTCGAGGATGCCGAGCGTGGTGGGGCCCTTGCCGTGGAGGGTGGCGATCAGCCCGTTCTCCAAGGGGCGGAACCAGACCTGCCCGAGCTTCCACAGCGGTCCGGCGAACTCCTCGTCCCTGGCGCAGAGCGCGACCGGCTCGCCGCCGTCCGGGTCGAGTCGGTAGAGGTTCCACCAGCCGCTGCGGTCGCTCGCCAGGAGCAGGTGCCCGTCCGCGGTCCACTGGATCTGCGGGACCGACTCGTCGGGGCCGCCGACGAGGGTGCGGGCGTCGCGGAAGGTGCCGTCGTCCGCGATGTCGGCGACCACCACCTCGGTGCCGTCCCAGGGCATGCGCGGGTGGTCCCAGCCGATCCAGGCGGCACGCCGCCCGTCGGGCGAGACCTCGGGCCCGGTGACGAACCGGTGCCGCTCCTGGTCGAGTTCGCGTACGGCGGACCGGTCGTCGGCCGCCGACCCGTCGAGCGGTACGGCGGCCAGGACGCGCCGCAGTGCGGTGGGCGCGTCGCCGGTGAACTCCTCCAGGACGCACCAGACCTCGCCGGCCGGGCCCCGGTCCGGGTGCAGGCGCGGGTCGGCCCAGCGCAGTCCGCCGCCCACGGCGGAGACCGGGGTGAGCGGCCACGGCTCGCGGGGGCCGTCCGGCTCGTAGGCGTAGAGCCGCTGGTCGTCGAAGTGGACGAAGACGATCAGCGGGCCGCCCTCGGTCCGCGCGGTGCCGGCCCAGGGCTGTCCGCCGTATTCGATGACGCGGCTGCGGGCGTTCCAGGGGGCGGGCAGTGCGGTGGTGGTGGTGCCGTCCGCCGCCCGGCGGACCAGGGCGCGCCGGCCGGCCTCGGCCGGGCGCGGTTCCGTCCACCACAGCTCGTCGCCGACCGCTCCGGCGTACTCGGGCCGGCCGTCGTGGGAGGCGGCCAGCGCGGCGCCGATCGGTGAGGGCCAGCTTCCGTGGGCCTGTGTGGATGCCATGTGTACGAGTCTCCCCCGGGTGGTTCAGGCGGTGCGCAGATAGTGGTCCAGGACCCGGACGCCGAAGTGCAGGGCGTCGACGGGGACCCGCTCGTCCACGCCGTGGAAGAGGGCCTGGTAGTCGAAGCCGACCGGCAGCTTCAGCGGCGAGAATCCATAGCCGGTGATGCCGAGCCGGGAGAACTGCTTGGCGTCGGTGCCGCCGGACATGCAGTACGGCACGACGTGCCCTTCGGGGTCGAACCGCTCGATGGCGGCCCGGAGTTTCGCGTACGTGGGTGAGTCGACGGGGGCCTGGAGGGCGACCTCCCGGTGGTGGAAATCCCAGTCGACCGAGGGCCCGGTGAGCCGGTCCAGGGTGGTGCGGAACTCCTCGTCGCCGCCGGGGACGGTCCGCCCGTCGATGTAGGCGGTGGCGTGGCCCGGGATGACGTTGACCTTGTAACCCGCTTCCAGCATCGTCGGGTTGGAGCTGTTGCGGACGGTCGGTGCGACGAGGGCGGCGGCCGGTCCGATCTTGCCGAGGAGTTCGTCGACGTCGAAACCGGGGGCGTCGAGGTCGGGGTGGATGCCGTGGAGTGCGGCGATCTCGGTGAGGGCGGCGCGGACCGTCGGGGTGAGGCGGACGGGCCACTCGTGCTCGCCGATGCGGGCGACGGCGGCGGCGACCGCGCTGACGGCGTTGGCCCGGTTGACCTTGGAGCCGTGGCCGGCCTTGCCGTGGGCGGTGAGCTTGAGCCAGCCGGTGCCGCGCTCGCCGGCCGCGATGGGGTAGAGCGGCATGTTGGGGCCGGCGTGGAAGGTGAAGGCGCCGGATTCGCTGATGCCCTCCGTACACCCCTCGAAGAGGGCGGCGTGCCGGTCGGCGAGGAAGCCGGAGCCGTCGTCGGCGCTGGCCTCCTCGTCGGCGGTGTACGCGATCACGATGTCGCGGCGGGGGCGGATTGCGGCCCGGGCCCAGAACCGGACGACGGCCAGGACCATCGCGTCCATGTTCTTCATGTCGATGGCGCCGCGCCCCCACACGGTGCCGTCGCGCACCTCGCCGGAGAAGGGGTGCACGGTCCAGTCGGCGGCCTCGGCGGGCACCACGTCCAGGTGGCCGTGGACCAGGAGCGCGGGGGCGGCGGGGTCGGTGCCGGGAATCCGGGCGACCACGTTGGTGCGGCCCGGGGTGCGCTCCAGGAGTGCGGGTTCGAGTCCGGTGGCGGCGAGGCGCTCGGCGACGTACTCGGCGGCGGGGCGTTCGCGGCAGTCGCCGCCGCCCCGGTTGGTGGTGTCGATGCGGATCAGTTCCGAGGTGAACGT
This sequence comes from Streptomyces sp. A1277, assembly GCF_004795015.1. GTDB lineage: Bacteria > Actinomycetota > Actinomycetes > Streptomycetales > Streptomycetaceae > Streptomyces. The sequence continues at coordinate 27,934 of NZ_SSBI01000045.1, forward strand.
CACCGATTCGTCGAGCGCGAGGGCGTCGACGGAGTCCTGGGGGGCGGTCGCCTCAGCCATACTGCTCCTCCACGGCGGCCGACACGATCGTCGTCACCGCCTTGAACGTGCGGATACCTTCGTACATCGTCGCGCTGGTGTAGGCGACACGCCTCTCGCCACTGGGCGCGACACCGGGGACGACGGTGGCCGCGGCGGCCAGGTGTTCGGCGTCGAACTCCAGCTCCACGGTGAACGGCCCGCCCTCGGCCGGCGTGTACCGGCCGGCCAGCGCGACGGCCTGCTCGGCGGCGGCCCGGATGTCGGCGGCGGTGCGGGCGGGGGTGCGGCAGACGGCGGCGTAGCGCGACACGTAGTCCTTGACGGCGACCTTCCGCGCCTCGGGGGCGTACCCCTCGGCGTCCACGCAGGTCAGATCGTCCCCGGTGACGAGGACGACGGGGACGCCGTACTCGGCGGCGACATGGGCGTTGAGCAGCCCCTCGCTCGCCCGGACCCCGTTCAGCCAGACCCCGGTGATGGAGTTGGCGAGGTAGGTGTGGGCGAGGACGCCTTCCGTGCCGGCGCCCGTGTGGTAGCCGACGAAGGCGACGGCGTCGACGTCCCCGTGCTGGATGCCCTCGACCATGCTGAGCGACTTGTGCTTGCCGGTGAGCATCTGGACGCGGTCGTCCAGTCGCTCCAGCAGGAGGTTGCGCATGGTCCAGTGGGCCTCGTTGATCAGCACCTCGTCGGCTCCCCCGTCGTAGAAGCCGAGGGCGGCGGCGTTGACGTCGGAGGTGAACAGGGAGCGGCACCGCTCCCACTGCGGCGTGCCGGGCAGCACGTCGGCCGGCCAGGTCACGCCGGTGGCGCCTTCCATGTCTGCGCTGACGAGGATCTTCATGCGGCCACACGGTACGCGCCGCAGAACGCGCAGGCCAGGGCCGCCGGGACCTCCACAGGTCCATTCCAATGACGGCCCCGGGCGGCCCGTGACGGCCGCCCGGGGCGCCGGGGCGTCAGCGGCGCTTGGCGCCCTTCAGCAGCTTCTCGATCCGGCTGAGCTCCTTGTCCGTGAACTCCAGGTTGCGCACGGCCTCGACGCTGTTCTCCAGCTGGGCGACGCTGCTCGCGCCGACCACGGCCGAGGTGACGCGGCCGCCGCGCAGCACCCAGGCCAGGGCCATCTGGGCGAGGGACTGGCCGCGCGCGGAGGCCAGCTCGTCCAGTTCGCGCAGCCGCGCCACCAGGTCGGGGGTGACCGCGTCCGCCGACAGGAACGGGCTGCTGCCGGCGGCGCGGGAGCCCTCCGGGATGCCCTGGAGGTAGCGGTCGGAGAGGATGCCCTGCTCCAGCGGGGAGTACGCGATGGAGCCGACGCCCAGCTCGTCCAGGGCCGTGAGCAGCCCGTCCTCCACCCAGCGGTCGAGCATCGAGTAGCGCGGCTGGTGGATGAGGAGCGGGGTGCCGAGGTCCTTCAGGATGCGCGCGGCCTCGCGGGTCTGCTCGGGCGAGTAGTTGGAGACGCCCACGTAGAGCGCCTTGCCCTGCCGCACCGCCGAGTGGAGGGCGCCCATCGTCTCTTCGAGCGGGGTCTCGGGGTCGGGCCGGTGGGAGTAGAAGACGTCGACGTAGTCCAGGCCGAGCCGGGTGAGGCTCTGGTCCAGCGAGGCGAGGAGGTTCTTGCGCGAGCCCCACTCCCCGTACGGGCCGTCCCACATCAGGTAGCCGGCCTTGGTGGAGACGACGATCTCGTCCCGGTGGGCGGCGAAGTCGGTGGCCAGCGCACGGCCCATCGCACTCTCGGCGGAGCCGGGCGGCGGGCCGTAGTTGTTCGCCAGGTCGAAGTGGGTGATGCCGAGGTCGAAGGCCCGGCGCAGGATCTCGCCCTGCGTCTGCGGTGTCCGGTCCCCGCCGAAGTTGTGCCACAGACCGAGCGAGAGGGCCGGCAGTTTCAGGCCGCTGCGCCCGGTGCGCCGGTAGGGCATGTACTCGTAGCGGTCGGCGGACGGGATGTACATGCGAGGCTCCACGGGAGAGACGTTCCGGTTCGCCGGACGGGACACCGTCCGGCTTCGCCCGGCCGGGGGACGGGCACCGCTCCAGGCTCGCTCACATCGATCCAGCAGTCCAACAGGAGATTCCGCTTGGATTCAGGGCCTATATTTCTCAATCATGGAGTTGCGCCAGCTGGAACATTTCGTCGCGGTCGCCGAGGAGCGGCATTTCACCCGGGCGGCCGAGCGGGTCGCCGTGTCGCAGTCCGGCCTCTCCGCCTCCGTGCGGGCGCTGGAGCAGGAGCTGCGGACCCCGCTGTTCAGCCGGACCACCCGCAGCGTACGGCTGACCGAGGCGGGGCGCGCCCTGCTGGTGGAGGCCGAACGGACGCTGGCCGGGGTGCGGGCGGCGAAGGACGCCGTCGACGCGGTACGGGGTCTGCTGCGCGGCACGCTGTCGGTGGGCGTGGAGCAGTGCGTGGCGGGGCTTCGGCTGCCCCGGCTGCTCGCCGCCTTCCATCGCGCGCACCCGCACATGGACATCCGGCTGCGCCAGGAGGGCACGGCGAAGCTGGTGGACGGGGTGGCGGGTGGCCGGCTAGACATCGCGTTCGCCGCGACGGTGAGCCCGGCGGGGTGGCGCGGCGAGCTGGTGCCGCTGGCCCGGGAGCCCATGGTGCTGCTGTGCGCGCCGGGCCACCGGCTGGCGGCGGCGGAACGGGCCGGCTGGGCGGAGCTGGCCGGTGAGCCGTTCATCGACTTCCACCCCGACTTCGGTCCGCGCCGCGCGGCCGACGCGGCGTTCTCGGCGGCCGGGGTGCGCCGCACGGTGGCTCTGGAGGTGACCGACGTGCACAGCCTGCTGGAGCTGGTGCACGAGCAGTTGGGCATCGCGGTCGTGCCGCACCACTTCTCCCGCAAGCCCGAGGCGCAGGGGCTGTCGGCGGTGCGGCTCGACGGGGCGGCCGAGGCGTTCTACGAGAGTGTCGTGGTCCTTCCCGAGGCGCGGGCGATGAGCCCGGGCGCGCGGGCCCTCATGGCGCTGGTACGGGAGGAGGCCGGGCGCTGACCGGGCCGGCTCGGTCACTCAGCGCCTCGGCGGACCTCCCGGCCGTCTCCGGGGCCGGTGCGTGCCGGGGTCAGCCGGCGGCCAGCACGAACCACCTCGCCGGCAGGTCGATCCTGGTCCCGTCGGGCAGCGTCTCGGTCTGCGGCAGGACCGTGTCCCCGCTGTCCAGGGTGGTCAGCCCGGCCGCCTTCAGCAGCTTGGGGACCTCCTCCTCGGTGGCGCTCGCCGGTTTGAGCCCGTGCTCGAAGACCCGGCGCAGCTTTACCGGCGGCCCGTCCGGGCCCTGCGCGGCCCGTTGCAGCACTTCCCTGGAGGCGGGGGTCAGCTCGGCGACGAAGGCCCGGCCCCGCTCCCCCAGCAGCGTCGCCACGGCCGCGGCGACGGCCGGCCGGGCCTCGGGGTCGCTCTGGTGGATCACGGCCCGCATGTAGACGTTCGTGTCACCGATCCGCTCGTGCAGGGCCCGAACGGCGTCGGCGTCGGTCAGGTCGAGCTGGGCGAACTCGGCGACCCGGCCGGGGTCCGCCCGCCGGGCGTGCTCGATCGCGGCGTGCGAGAGGTCCACCCCGACCGCCCGGGCGAACAGGGTGGCGAGATGGCGGGTCTGCGTACCGTTGCCGCAGCCGAGGTCGACCACGGGCAGGGTGGCGTCCGCGTACGGCAGGAGCAGCCGGCTGTGCGGTACGGCGCTCAGCGCGGCCTCCGCGTCCCAGATCGCCTCGCCGGGTTCGTCCGACGTGGCCGCCCAGTACCCTTCCCACGCCTCACGGTATTGCTGTGACACACCCATGCGTACTCCCGAGTCCCGTCGTGCACACTCATTTCGCTCAGCCAGGGACTACTGCCCCGAGGGGCCTCGGGGCAAGGGGGCGGACACAACTGCCTTCCGTTTACCAGCTGTTGGCCCGGGGTCGGGGGAACCGGGAGAGGGCCAGCTCGAACCAGACGGTCTTTCCGCGTGCCGTGCCGCTGGTGCCCCATTCGCGGGCCAGGCTGCTCACCACCACGAGGCCGCGCCCGCACTCGTCGCTCTCGGTGACGCCGAGGAGCGAGGCGGGAGCGGGCTCGTCGTCGCTGACCTCGCACAGCAGCGCGTCCGTGCGGACCAGCCGGAGCCCGATGTGGTGGGTGCGGCCGTGCTTGACTGCGTTGGTCACCAGCTCGCTGACCATCAGTTCGGCGGTCTCCACGGCGTCGGGCAGCTCCCAGTCGAGCAGCTTGCCGCGTACCAGGCGGCGGGCCCGGGAGACCTCGCGCGGGTCGAGGGCGAGCTGCCATTCGGCGACGTCGTCGTCCCCGATCCCGTTGAGCCGGGCCATCAGCAGCGCGACGTCGTCCTTGCGGCCGCCCCTGGGGTTGAGGGCCCGGATGATGGTGTCGCAGGCGTCGTCCATCGACGCGGCGGGGTGGGCGGCGGAGGCGCAGAGCGCGGCGAGCCCGGCCCCGATGTCCTGGCCGCGCACCTCGACCAGGCCGTCCGTGCACAGGACCAGCCGGTCGCCGGGGCGCACCGGCACGGTGGCGGTCTCGAAGGCGACGCCGCCGACGCCGATCGGCGCCCCGGTCGGCAGGTCCAGGAGCTCCGCCCTGCCGTCCTCGGCGCGGACCAGGACCGGTGGGATGTGGCCCGCGTTGGCGATCTGGAGCTCGTTGCCGATGGGGTCGTAGACGGCGTAGAGGCAGGTCGCGAGGTACTGCTCGCCGAGGCGCTGGGCCAGGTCGTCCAGGTTGCGCAGGAGCTGGGCCGGTGGCAGCTCCATGGTGGCCATGGTCAGGACGGCGGTACGCAACTGGCCCATCATCGCGGCGGAGTTGAGCCCGTGACCCATCACGTCGCCGACGACGAGCGCGGTGCGCGAGCCCGGCAGTTTCACCGAGTCGAACCAGTCGCCGCCGATCCGGCCGAGCCGGGTGCCCGGCAGGTAGCGGGTGGCGATGTCGCAACCCGCCATGCGGGGCTCGACGTTGGGCAGCATGCTGTCCTGGAGCGTCTCGGCGACGTTCTCCTGGTAGGTGTACATGCGGGCGTTGTCCAGGACGAGTCCGGCCCGGGCCGCGAGTTCGGCGCCGGTGGTGCGGTCCATGTCGTCGAACGGCTCGCGGCCGGGACGGCGCATCAGCACCATGAAGCCGAGCACCACGTCGCGGGCCTTGAGCGGCACGATGAGCAGCGAGCGGTGGGTGATCAGGGGCCGCAGGTCGCGCTTCTCGAACTCGCCCGAGATCCGGTTGCTCAGCTCCTCGCTGACGTAGGGCACGATGACCGGCTCGCCGGTGACCATGCACTGGAAGAACGGGGTGTGCTCGGGGAAGGCGATGGACTCGCCGACGGGCACGGTGTCGTCCCAGCGGCCCGGTTCGTCGTTGTGCTCGACCCAGACGCGGTGCCAGATCGTGGTGACGTCGGGCGGCCCGTCGGGGAAGCCCTCACCGGCCAGGACGGCGGCGCGCAGATGCGTACCGGCGAAGTCGGTGAAGCGGGGCACGGCGGCGCTGGTGACCTCGCGGATGGTGCGTTCGAGGTCGAGGGAGGTACCGATGCGGCCGCTGACCTCGTTGAGAAATTCCAGCCGCTCCCGGACCGCCGCGTATTCGAGGTCCAGCTCGGGACGGGGCACGGCGCGCGGGGCCGCCGCCTCGTCGCCGCGCCGCTCCTCCTGCGCCGGCAGACCTCCGGCGCGTTTGGGCACACCCCAGTCCGGGGTGACGGGGATGCGGTCGTGGTGGCTGAACTCCAAGACCGGGTAACCCAGTTCGAGGACCTGGGCGACGATCCTCGTGGCCTCCTGGACGCTCATGTTCGGCAGGATCTCCGGCAGCCGTGCCGACAGCTCCGGGTAGCCGGGGAAGTCGGTGTGGGCGGCGAATCCGGGTGCGATCGTCCGGACCTCCGGACCCTCGCCGCCTTCCGTGCCCCCGAGTCGGGCGCAGTCGGCGGCGAGCACGAGCAGCCGTTCCGGCCCGGGGCCGACGAGCGGGTAGGCCCACCACAGCACCTCGATCCGGCCGCGGCCCGGTTCGTCCAGCCGGGCGCGCCCCGCCGCCGGGTAGGCGGAGTCGCCGCTCAGCGAGGTATCGAGCGCGGGCCCCTGATCGGCGTACACCCCGTCCGTCGAGGCGCCACCGCTGGGTGACAACACCCCGGCGACGGGGAGCAGTTCACCGGCCGGGCAGCCCACCGCCTCCTCGCGGGCGACCCCGAAGAGCTTTCTCGCGCCGGTCGACCAGTGCGAGACGAGTCCGTCCGTGTCGACCACGACCACGGCCAGCGGTACCCGGCCCGCCGCGGTGTCACGCGGCTGTGGTGTCCTCTGCGGCGGCACACCGAGGTCCATGAGGGGAAGGCTCCTTCCTCACCGCGACATTCCGCGGCGCGTGACTCCACGGTACGGGGCCGCGACCGGCGTCCGTGGGTCATCGGCGGAATCACCCACGGGGGTGGTGCGCCCGGCGCACCCGGCGGCGCACCACCCCCTCGCGGCCCGGGCGTTCAGTCCTCGTGGCCCAGCTGGAGGTCGCGCTCGGTGCGCCCGCCGCCCGCGACCTGGAGGACGGTGGCCACCGGCGGGTAGCCGGCCGCGATCACGGTGTACTCGCCGGTGGACAGGTCGACGAACCGGAACGCCCCGTCCGGCCCTGTGGTCACGGTGTCCACGACGTTGCCGGCCGCGTCCAGGAGCGTGACGCGGGCGTCCTCGACGGGCCGCCCGGCACTGGCCCGGACGATGCCGCGCAGCACGGCGCCGCCGGCCAGCTCGATGTCCTGCCGGGTCTCCCTGGCCGCCTGCACGCTGACCGGGAGCGCGGCTGGCCGGAACGCCGGGGCGGAGGCGGCGAGGGTGTACTCGCCCGCCACCAGCTCGGTGATCACGTAGCCGCCCTCGCGGCCGGTACGCGTGGAGGCGACGACCTCGCCGCGTACGTCGGTCAGGGTGACGGCCGCGTCCCGTACGGGCACTCCGTCGGCGGTCACCACGGTGCCGGCGAGCCGGCCCGCGCCGCCGAGCACCACGTCGAGCTCGACGGGGCGTTCGCCGACGGTGACGCTCACGGCCTGCGGCTGGTGGCCCCCGGCGGCGGCGATCAGGACGTACGAGCCGGCGCCCGGCACGCTGAGCGCGTACCGCCCCTCCTCGCCGCTGGCGCCCCGGCCGACCTGCTGCCCCTGGACGTCGATGAGGGTGAGGGCGGCGCGCGGCACCTTCGTACCGTCGGGGTGCTGGACGCTGCCGGAGACCGGGACTCCGGAGAGGTGGCCGGCGGAGTTGGCGCCCGGGTCGGTGCGGGCGGAGGGGATCGAGGCGGGTTCGGCTGCGGTGGTTTCGGAACTGTGGGACACCAGCGGTTTCTCCTTGAGGAAGAAGGCGAAGAACAGGCCGAGCACGAGGACCGGCACGAGGTAGAGGAAGATCCGGGGCATCGCGTCGGCGTACGCCTGGATGTAGGCGTCCCGCAGGGCGGGCTCCATCGCGTGCACCAGCTGCGGGCTGATCGATTCGGGGTCGGGGAGGCCCGCCCCGGTGGGCAGCCGCACGGCGAGCGCGTCGGCCAGCCGCCCGGCGAACAGGGTGCCGAAGACGGCGGCGCCGACGCTGCCGCCGATCTGCCGGAAGTAGTTGTTGGCACTGGTGGCGCTGCCGAGGTCGGCGGGGCGTACGGAGTTCTGCACGGCGAGGACGAGCACCGGCATGATCAGCCCGATCCCGAGGCCGAGGACCGCCTGCGCGATGCTGTACTCGATGCGCGGGGTGTCGGTCTCCAGCCGGGACAGCAGCCACATGCCGATCGCCGAGAGGGCGCTGCCGGCGATCGGGTAGACGCGGTAGCGCCCGGTGCGGGAGATGAGCTGGCCCGAGACGACGGAGGCGCCGACGATGCCGCCCATCATGGGGAGCATCAGCAGCCCGGACTCGGTGGCGCTCGCCCCGTCGACCATCTGGAGGAAGGTCGGCAGATAGCTGGCCGCACCGAACAGCGCGACGCCGACGACCGCGCCGACCAGGGCCGTGACGTTGAAGACCGAGTCGCGGAACAGCCGCAGCGGGATGATCGGTTCGTCGGCGCGGCGCTCGACGGCGAGGAACAGCAGAGTCGTTCCGGCGGCCCCGGCTCCCAGCCCCAGGATGGTTCCCGAGCCCCAGGCGTACTCCGTACCGCCCCAGCTGGTCAGCAGCACCAGGCAGGTGGAGGCGGCGGCGAGCAGGGCGGCGCCGAGGATGTCGAGCCGGGGGCGCACGGTGGGTTTGGGGAGCTTGAGGACGACGGTGATCACGGCGAGGGTGACCAGGCCGAACGGCACGTTGATGTAGAAGCACCAGCGCCAGGAGGCGTGGTCGGTGAAGAAGCCGCCGAGCAGCGGGCCCGCCACGGAGGCGAGTCCGAAGGCGGCGCCGATGAGCCCCATGAACCGGCCGCGCTCCCGGGGCGGGACCACGTCCGCGATGATCGCCTGGACGCCGATCATGAGCCCGCCGCCGCCGACGCCCTGGAGGGCCCGGAAGGCGATCAGCTGGTCCATGGTGCGGGACCAGCCGGCCAGCGCGGAGCCGACGACGAAGACGACGATGGCGAACTGGAAGACGCCCTTGCGCCCGAAGAGGTCGCCGAGCTTGCCGTAGAGCGGCAGTCCGATGGTGGAGGCGAGCAGATAGGCGGTGACCGCCCAGGACATCTTCTCCAGGCCGTGCAGCTCGCCGACGATCTTCGGGAGCGCCGTGGCGACGATCATCTGGTCGAGCGCCGCGAGCAGGAGCGTGAGCATCAGCCCGACGAAGATCAGCCGGATGCGGCGCGGGTCCGTCGCGGTGTCACCGGGCCCACCGCCGGCGACGGCTTCCGTCGCGGCGGGCGGCGGCGGGGGCGGCGCGGCCGCGGGCGCGGCTTCGGCCCCCTCCGGACCGCCCGGCTCGTCCTCCACCAGAGTGATGCCACCCACCACGTGCCGCTCCCCTCGTCGCGCTGCCGCCCATTTCTCGCATCGTGCGACAAGCGAGGGCAAACGCGACGGGGGGCGCTGACGGCGCACTCAGGGGGCGTATCCCCCGGTGGGAGCCACTACGGCGCACAACCGCCCGGCCGCAAAAACCACCCGAACCGGTGAGGCCGGGCGGGCGGGACGGAGGGTCAGTTCTCGACCTGGGCGGCGAGGTTCTGCAGCAGCTCGTCGTAGATGCGGCCGAGTCCCTTGGGCGCGAAGGTCTTCTCGAAGAAGCCGCCGATGCCCCCGGCCCCGTTCCACACGGTCGTGACGACGGCCTTGGACCTGCCCTCGCCGGCGGGGGTGACGGTCCAGGTGGTGACCATCGACGAGTTGCGGTCCTTCTCCACGAGCTGCCCGTCGGTCGGCTCGCTGACGTCGAGCAGGCAGTCGCGCACGCGCTTGCTGGTGGCCTGGAGCTTCCAGTGGACGACGGTGCCCTCGCCGTCGCCGCCCTCGCGCACCTCGTACTCGCTGAAGTGGACGGGCAGCACCTTGCCCCGGACGTCCTTGTAGTCGGCCAGCGCGTCGAACACCGCCTCCGCGTCCGCCGCGATGATCCGCTCCGTCGTGGCTTCGACCTGCGCCATGGCTGTTCCTCCAGCACTCGGTTCTTCAGGGGTGTGCTGAGCCAACCACCTCGGGGGTCGGGCTCAAAATCCGGTCCGGGACGAAGGGGAGAAAACGATCATGGGAACAAGTGTTCTATTCTCGGTCCAGAGCTATCGAGGAGGCGTCCATGCGCTGGGACAATCTGGCGGAGAACAACGCCAACCACCCCACAAGCGGTACCGGTGCGCTCTTCGCCGCGGACGCGGTGACGACCCGCACCTTCGACACCCCGGAATTCCGGGGCATCACCTTCCACGAGATCCGGGCCCGCTCGATCGTGAACCGGGTGCCCGGCGCATCCCGGATGCCGTTCGAGTGGACCGTGAACCCGTACCGCGGCTGCACCCACGCCTGCGTCTACTGCTTCGCCCGCAAGACCCACAGCTATCTCGACCTCGACACCGGACTCGGCTTCGACTCGCAGATCGTCGTGAAGGTCAACGCGCCCGAGCTGGTCCGCCGCGAGATCGCCTCGCCGCGCTGGCACGGCGCGCACGTCGCGATGGGCACGAACGTCGACTGCTACCAGCGGGCGGAGGGCCGCTACCGGCTGATGCCCGGCATCCTGACCGCCCTGCGCGACCACGCGAACCCCTTCTCCATCCTGACGAAGGGCACCCTGATCCTGCGCGACCTGGAGCTCCTGCGGCAGGCCGCCGAGGTCACGGAGGTCGGCGTCTCGGTCTCGGTGGGCTTCGTCGACCCCGAGCTGTGGCGGACCGTGGAGCCCGGCACGCCCTCGCCGGAGCGCCGCCTCGACGTCGTCCGCGCGCTGAGCGAGCACGGCATCGGCTGCGGGGTGCTGATGGCGCCGGTCATCCCCCACCTCGGCGACAGCCCCGACCAGCTGCGGGCGACGGTCCGCGCGATCGCCGCCGCCGGGGCGACCTCGGTGACCCCGCTCGTCCTGCATCTGCGCCCCGGCGCCCGGGAGTGGTTCATGCAGTGGCTGGGCCACCACCACCCGCACCTGGTGCGGCGCTACGAGCGGCTGTACGCGGACGGCGCCTACGCGCCCACCTGGTACCAGCGCCGCATCACCCGGCACGTCCATGAGCTGGCGGCCGAGTACGGCATCGGGCCCGCGCACCGCGGCGCCGCCCGCCGCCTCCCTGTGCGCGAACCGCAGCCCCCCTTGGACGGCTCCGAACCCACCCAGCTGACCCTGCTCTGAACCGGCACCGCCCGAGCACCCGGGCAAACGGGTCATCTCTCACCCCAACAGGTCCTCCCGTCCCCGAATGCGGGGAACATGCGGCGGGGGCTGCGTCCGGCGCAGCCGTGTTCCCCCACCACGGGAGGCCATATGACGAACCGTCCAGGAATGCTGCTCGCCGTCGGGGTGACGGTCGCCGGTCTGGTGACCGCCGCCCCGACGACAGCGACGGCGGACACCGCACCGCTCGCCTGGAAGGACTGCGCGACGAAGTCGTACCCGACGCTCCAGTGCGCGACGGTGCGCTCCCCGCTCGACCACGACGACCCTGCGGGCCGCAAGGTCACCCTCGCCCTGACCCGGGTTCCGCACACCTCGAAGACCCTCCAGGGCCCGCTGCTGGTCAACCCGGGCGGCCCCGGCGGCAGCGGCCTGTCGATGGCCGGTTTCGTCGCCGCCTCGCTGCCGAAGGAGGTGGCCGCCCAGTACGACGTGATCGGGTTCGACCCGCGCGGCGTCGGGAAGAGCCGGCCGGCCCTGGACTGCCTGCCCGGGTACTTCGACCCGGTCCGGCCCGACCCGGTGCCGCAGTCCCTCGGGAGTGAGCGGGTCAACCGCAACCGCGCCCGTGACTTCGCGGCGGCCTGCGGCGAGAGGTACCCGGACCTGCTCCCGTACATGGACACGGTGAGCGTGGCCAAGGACCTCGACGTGATCCGGCGCGCGACCGGCGCACGTCAGCTCAACTACTTCGGCTACTCCTACGGCACCTACCTCGGCGCGGTCTACGCCAAGCTGTTCCCGGACCGCGTCCGGCGCCTGGTCCTCGACTCGAACGTCGACCCGGACGGCGTCTGGTACGACGACAACCTCGCCCAGGACTACGCGTTCGACACCCGCCACAAGGCGTTCGCCGCCTGGGTCGCGAAGTACGACGGCACCTACCACCTCGGCAGCGACCCGGCGAAGGTCGAGGCGGCCTGGTACCGGATGCGGGACGCGGTGAAGAAGCGTCCGGCGGGCGACAAGGTCGGCGCGGGCGAGCTGGACGACACCTTCCTGCCGGGCGGCTACTACAACGGCTACTGGCCGGTCCTGGCCGAGGCGTTCGCCGCCTATGTGAACGACAAGGACGAGAAGCCGCTGACCGAGGCGTTCGAACGGTTCGCCGCGGTCGACACGGACGGCGACAACGGGTACGCGGTCTACACGGCGGTGCAGTGCCGGGACGCCTCGTGGCCGCGCGACTGGAACGTCTGGCGCAGCGACGCCTGGCGGGTGCACGGCAAGGCGCCCTTCATGGCCTGGGGCAACACCTGGTACAACGCGCCGTGCGCCGACTGGCCGGTGGAGCCGCTGAACCCGGTACGGGTCTCCAACCACAAGCTGCCCCCGGTGCTGCTCTTCCAGGCGACGGACGACGCGGCGACCCCGTACGAGGGCGGCGTCACCCTGCACCGCAAGCTGCGCGGTTCACGCCTGGTGGTCGAGCAGGGCGGCGCCAACCACGGCATCACCCTGAGCGGCAACGACTGCCTGGACCGGTACCTGGCGGACTACCTGGCCAAGGGCGCCGTGCCCCGCGCCGGGCGCGGCGACGTGGACGCGGTCTGCGCGAAGACCCCGGACCCGGAGCCGGAGACCACCAAGTCGGCGCGCCCGGCGTCCCGGCCGGACGGGGACCGGGGCAGCGCCCTGCACGGGCTGCTGGGTTTCCGGGGCTGACCGACGAGACACCGCCGAGGGGCGTGCGCGGAGAGACCGCGTGCGCCCCTTCGCTCATGGCCCCGGCAGCCGGCCGAGCGCCTTTCGGGCCGCGTCCGCCAGGCGGGGGCGAGGCAGCGCGGCCTCCAGGACCGGGCGGGCGCGGTCGTCGCCGAGGCTGCCCAGGCCCTCCACGCAGGCCAGGGCGACGCGCCAGTGCGGTTCGTCCGGGCCCAGGAGCCGGGACAGGGTGGCGACGAGGGCGGGCACGGACTCGGGGGCGCGCAGGGCGGCGAGGAGGCGGACCGGGTGCAGGGCGTAGGCGGTGCGCAGGGAGTTGGTGGCGAGCGCGGCGGCGGCGCGCGGGGTGCGGGGGTCGGCGAGGCGGGCCAGGGCGTGGGCGGCGCTGACACAGCGCTCGGGGTCGCGGTGGTTGAGGAGGAGCACCAGGGGTTCGAAGGCGCGGCGGTCTCCGGCGCAGCCCAGGCGGAAGGCGGCGATCTCGCGGGCCCAGAGCGGGCGTTCGTGCTCGACGAGGACCCGGGCCAGTTCCTCGTCGTCCTCGGTGGCGAGCAGTCGGCGGTAGGCCGCCGAGTCCCCCGCCTCTTCGGCCAGCCGGTGCGTCAGGGAGCGCAACTCCGCGTCATCCATGACTGTCAGCGTAACGGCGGGCACGCTGCGTATCGATGGACCCCGGAAATGTGGTCCGTACCACAACCGAGCAGGGCTGGCGCGCTCGTTACTCGCCGGTTAAGCTCAGGTGAGCGGGGCATTGTCCCGCCGGCTCCGGTGGCCTGGTGACGCAGCCACCCGGAGTGTTGTCGGTTCGGCAGCTGTACGAGACGTGACTCCGGGACAGAGTCCGTCGCTCCCTTTCCCTCCCGTGCGTGGATCACGCCCGGTGGTCGAGCACCACGACAGGCAACTCCCGCACGGCGTGCGCCTCACGCGCCCCGTGCGTCCCTCAGTCGTCACTCATCCCTGGAGTCCCGTGATGGACACCCCTCTCTCCACCATTGCCGTCGTCGGCCTCGGCACGATGGGCACCGGCATCGCCGAGGTCCTGGCCCGGTCCGGCCGCGAGGTCATCGGCATCGACGTCGACGAAGCGGCCGCCCGCCGGGCCGTCGCCTCCCTGGAGGCGTCCACCGCCCGCGCCGCGGAGCGCGGGCGGATCACCGAGGAGGAGCGGCGCGACGCGCTCGCCCGCTTCCGCACCTTCTGCGACCTCCAGGCGGCCGCCGACGCGGAGCTGGTCATCGAGGTCGTGCCGGAGTCGTACGAGATCAAGCAGCAGGTCTTCCGGGAGCTGGACGCGATCGTCTCCCCCACCGCCATCCTCGCGACCGGCACCAACGCCCTGTCGGTGACCCGGCTCGCTGCCGAGTCGCAGCACCCGGAACGGGTGCTCGGCCTGCACTTCTTCAACCCGGCACCGGCGATGAAGCTGGTCGAGGTGGTCTCGTCGGTGCTGACCGCCCCGCCGGCCGTCGCGGCCGTCACCGAACTCGCCCGCAAGCTGGGCAAGGAGCCGGTCTCGATCGGCGACCGGCCCGGATTCGTCGCCGACGGGCTGCTCTTCGGCTACCTCAACCAGGCCGCCGCGATGTACGAGGCGAACTACGCATCGCGCGAGGACATCGACGCGGCGATGAGGCTGGGCTGCGGTCTGCCGATGGGCCCGCTGGCCCTGCTGGACCTGATCGGCATCGACACGGCCCGCACGGTCCTGGAGGCGATGTACTCCGCCTCGCACGACCGCCTGCACGCCCCGGCGCCGATCCTCGGCCAGCTCGGCGCGGCCGGGCTGACCGGCCGCAAGGCGGGCCGCGGCTTCTACACGTACGCCGGGCCGGGCAGCCAGACCGTGGTGCCGGACGCGCTGACGCCCGCCCCGCGCGGCGAGGAGTCCGCCGGGCGCACCGTGCGGTCGGTGGGCGTCGCGGGCTCCGGCACGATGGCCTCGGGCATCGCGGAGGTCTTCGCGAAGGCCGGGTACGACGTGGTGCTCGCCGCCCGCGGCCAGGAGAAGGCGGACCTCGCCAAGGGCCGGATCGCCAAGTCGCTGGAGCGTTCGGTCGCCAAGGGGCGGCTGACCGGGGAGGCGCGGGACGAGACGCTGGCCAGGATCTCGGCCGCGGGCTCGCTGGACGCGTTCGCCGGGGTGGACCTCGCCGTGGAGGCGGTCGCCGAGGACCTGGCGGTCAAGCAGCAGCTGTTCGCCACGCTCGACAAGGTGTGCCGGCCGGGCGCGGTGCTCGCCACCACCACCTCTTCGCTGCCGGTCGTGGCGATCGCCCGGGCCACCGGGCGGCCCGAGGACGTCGTCGGGATGCACTTCTTCAACCCGGCGCCCGCGATGAAGCTGGTCGAGGTCGTGCGTACGGTGCTCACCGCCGACGACGTGCACGCGACGCTCCACGAGGTGTGCCTGAAGGTGCGCAAGCACCCGGTGGACTGCGGGGACCGGGCCGGCTTCATCGTGAACGCGCTGCTGTTCCCGTACCTCAACAACGCCATCAAGATGGTCGAGGAGCACTACGCGTCCCTCGACGACATCGACGCCGCGATGAAGCTGGGCGGCGGCTACCCTATGGGCCCGTTCGAGCTGCTGGACGTGGTCGGCCTCGATGTCTCGCTGGCCATCGAGAAGGTGCTGCACAACGAGTTCCGCGACCCGGGCCTGGCGCCCGCACCGCTGCTGGAGCACCTGGTGGCCGCGGGCTGCCTCGGCCGCAAGACGGGACGCGGCTTCCGCGAATATGCCCGGCGCTGACCGGGGGGCCGGCTGGGGCGGGTTGCTCGGCCCTTCGGGCGGCCCGCCCCCGCAGGCGCGCTCTCCTGCACCGATGCAGTACGTTCACAGCATGTCCCAGCCCGCCAGGTCCTCCCGTGTGTCCGCCGCGCCCGACGTCCCGGAAAGTGCCGCAGGCACCCGTGCCGCCGCCCAGCGGCTCAAAATGCGCCGTGAGCTGGCCGCCGCGGCGATGGAACTCTTCGCGACGAAGGGGTACGAAGCCACCACGGTCGACGAGATCGCGGGGGCGGCGGGCGTGGCCCGGCGGACTTTCTTCCGGCACTTCCGCTCCAAGGAAGAGGCGATCTTCCCGGACCACGACGACACCCTCGTGCGGGCCGAGGCGGTCCTCAACGCCGCCCCCGCGCACGAGCATCCGCTCGACACGGTGTGCCGGGGCATCAAGGAAGTCATGCGGATGTACGCGGCCAAACCCGCGGTCTCCGTGGCCCGTTACAAGCTGACCCGTGAGGTGCCGACCCTGCGGCAGGCGGAGATCGCCTCGGTGGCCCGCTACGAGCGGCTGTTCACCCGTTATCTGCTGGGCCACTTCGACGAGCGCGACCACCACCCCGGCAACGACGACCCGCTCCTGGCGGAGGTCGCCGCGTCCGCCGTCGTCACCGCGCACAACCATGTGCTGCGCCGCTGGCTGCGGGCGGACGGGCAGGGCGATGTGGAGGCGCAGCTCGACCAGGCTTTCGCCATCGTCCGGGACACGTTCGGGACGGGGATCGGCGCGGGCCGGACCGCCGGGGCCGAGCCCGCGAAGCCGCCGGCCGCCTCGGTGCAGACCCAGGGCGAGGTGCTGGTGGCCGTGGCCCGTACGGACGCGCCCCTGGACGAAGTGATGCGGACGATCCGGCAGGCCCTGAAGGAGCGCTGAGCCGGGCCGGGAAACCCGGTTGCCGGGGCGGGGTCCCGGTGCTGGGGTGTGCGGATGAACGATCATGTGACATCCGACCGCGCCCGGCTCCTCGCCGACTTCGACCGCGAGATGCGCGAGCACGCCCGCTCCGACGGCCCCGGCGTCCGCGTCGAACGCACCGGTGACGTCGTACGGCAGACGGGCGCCGCCCACGACTGGAACGGGGTGGTGTGGTCGTCGCCGGACCTGGACGGCCCCCGCGCGGACGCGGCGATCGCCGCCCAGGTGGCGCACTGCGAGCGGCTGGGCTGTGAGGAGTTCGAGTGGAAGCTGTACGGGCACGACCGGCCCGGCGATCTCGGGGCACGGCTGCTGGCGGCCGGCTTCGAGGCCGAGGAGCCGGAGACCCTGCTCGTGGCGCCGGTCGCGGACCTGGCCACGGCCGTGCGGCTCCCGGAGGGTGTCCGGCTGCGGGTCGTGCGCGGCGAGGCCGACGTGGAGCTGATGGCGCGCGCCCATGAGCAGGCGTTCGGCTCGGACTGGTCGCGGCTGCGCCACCAGGTGCTGGCCCGGCTGAGGCAGGCTCCGGAGCATTTCGTGGGGGTGCTGGCCATGGCGGGCGACGAGCCGGTGAGCTCGGCCCGGATGGAGCTGTACCCCGGCACGGGGTTCGCGGGGCTGTGGGGCGGGGGCACGGTGGCGGCGTGGCGCGGACGGGGCGTGTACCGGGCGCTGGTGGCCTTCCGGGCGGGCGTGGCGGCGGAGCGCGGCTGCCGGTACCTCCAGGTCGACGCGACCGAGGACAGCCGCCCGATTCTCCAGCGGCTCGGCTTCACGGCGCTGACCACGACGACCCCGTACGTGTACCGCCCCGCATGCCCCTGACGCACAGACAGGGGCATACCGCCCCATACCACTCCCCGTGTTGCTCATGCGTGGCAGCCGTCTGACAATTGAGGGAAATTACTGGCACCGAGTGCCTTGCCAGCTGTCACGCAGTGCCATACGTTGAAGGCGTCCGGGCGGCCGGCGTGCTGGGATCTCACGTACGCCGGCTGTCCCCGCAAGCCACGTGCCTGCGCGCCCGGGCGCCTGCGTCACCAGGCAACCCTTCTGCTCCACAGAGCAAGCAGCCGAGCACCACCCCGCCGAACCGACGGCACACCTCCAGACCCGTCCCCCCTGTTCTCAGGGACCCCTCGAGCGTTCCCTCAACGCTTCCCCAAGCTCTCGACTTCGCTCGAGCAGGGGAGACCCCATCCGCCGGAGGCACCCGTGAAGGAAATCCTGGACGCGATCCAGTCGCAGACCGAAGCGAAGAGCGGCTCCGCCGCCGTCACCGCCGCGGACTTCGCGGCGCTGCCCATCCCGGAGTCGTACCGCGCGGTCACCGTGCACAAGGACGAGGCGGAGATGTTCGCCGGGGTCGAGAGCCGCGAGAAGGACCCGCGCAAGTCCCTCCACGTGGAGGACGTGCCGGTGCCCGAGCTCGGTCCGGGCGAGGCCCTGGTCGCGGTCATGGCCAGCTCGGTGAACTACAACTCCGTCTGGACCTCGATCTTCGAGCCGGTCTCGACCTTCGGCTTCCTGGAGCGCTACGGCCGGGTCAGCGAGCTCACCAAGCGCCACGACCTGCCGTACCACGTCATCGGCTCCGACCTGGCCGGCGTCGTCCTGCGCACCGGCCCCGGCGTCAACGCCTGGAAGCCGGGTGACGAGGTCGTCGCGCACTGCCTCTCGGTCGAACTGGAGTCCTCGGACGGCCACAACGACACGATGCTCGACCCGGAGCAGCGCATCTGGGGCTTCGAGACCAACTTCGGCGGCCTGGCGGAGCTCGCACTCGTCAAGTCCAACCAGCTGATGCCGAAGCCGGACCACCTCAGCTGGGAGGAGGCGGCGGCCCCCGGGCTCGTCAACTCCACCGCGTACCGCCAGCTCGTCTCGCGCAACGGCGCCGGCATGAAGCAGGGCGACAACGTGCTGATCTGGGGCGCGAGCGGCGGCCTCGGCTCGTACGCCACGCAGTTCGCGCTGGCCGGCGGCGCCAACCCGATCTGTGTCGTCTCCAGCGACCAGAAGGCGGAGATCTGCCGGAAGATGGGCGCCGAGGCGATCATCGACCGCAACGCCGAGGGCTACAGGTTCTGGAAGGACGAGCAGAACCAGGACCCGCGCGAGTGGAAGCGGTTCGGCAAGCGCATCCGCGAGCTGACCGGCGGCGAGGACGTGGACATCGTCTTCGAGCACCCGGGCCGCGAGACCTTCGGCGCGAGCGTCTACGTCACCCGCAAGGGCGGCACGATCGTCACCTGCGCCTCGACCTCGGGCTACAACCACGAGTACGACAACCGCTACCTGTGGATGTCCCTCAAGCGCATCATCGGCTCGCACTTCGCCAACTACCGCGAGGCGTGGGAGGCCAACCGCCTGATCGCCAAGGGGAAGATCCACCCGACGCTCTCCAAGGTCTACTCCCTGGACGACACCGGCCAGGCGGCGTACGACGTGCACCGCAACCTCCACCAGGGCAAGGTCGGCGTCCTGGCACTGGCACCGCGCGAGGGCATGGGCGTGCGCGACGAGGAGATGCGCGAGCAGCACATCGACGCCATCAACCGCTTCCGGGACGTCTGACATGAGCGGCCGTCAGAAGGACCGCCCCTGGCTCATGCGGACGTACGCGGGCCACTCCACGGCCGAGGCGTCCAACGAGCTCTACCGGCGCAACCTCGCCAAGGGCCAGACGGGTCTGTCGGTCGCCTTCGACCTGCCGACCCAGACGGGGTACGACCCCGACCACATCCTGGCCCGCGGCGAGGTCGGCCGGGTCGGCGTGCCCGTGTCCCACCTCGGCGACATGCGCCGGCTGTTCCAGGACATCCCCCTGGAGCAGATGAACACCTCGATGACGATCAACGCCACCGCCATGTGGCTGCTGGCGCTCTACCAGGTCGTCGCCGAGGAGCAGGGTGCCGACCCGGGCAGGCTCCAGGGCACCACGCAGAACGACATCGTCAAGGAGTACCTCTCGCGCGGGACGCACGTCTTCCCGCCCGGGCCCTCGCTGCGGCTGACCACCGACATGATCACGTACACGGTCAACCGCATCCCCAAGTGGAACCCGATCAACATCTGCAGCTACCACCTCCAGGAGGCCGGGGCCACCCCGGTCCAGGAGATCGCGTACGCGATGTCGACGGCCATCGCCGTCCTCGACGCGGTGCGCGACTCCGGGCAGGTGCCCGAGGAGAAGTTCGGGGCCGTGGTCGCGCGGATCTCGTTCTTCGTGAACGCGGGCGTCCGCTTCATCGAGGAGATGTGCAAGATGCGCGCCTTCGGCCGCATCTGGGACGGGGTCACCCGCGAGCGCTACGGCATCACGGAGGCCAAGCAGCGCCGGTTCCGCTACGGCGTCCAGGTCAACTCGCTCGGCCTGACGGAGGCGCAGCCGGAGAACAACGTCCAGCGCATCGTGCTCGAGATGCTGGCCGTGACCCTCTCCAAGGACGCCCGCGCCCGCGCCGTGCAGCTGCCCGCCTGGAACGAGGCGCTGGGGCTCCCCCGGCCCTGGGACCAGCAGTGGTCGCTGCGCATCCAGCAGGTCCTGGCCCACGAGAGCGACCTGCTGGAGTACGAGGACATCTTCGCGGGCTCGCACGTCATCGAGGCCAAGGTGGACGAGCTGGTCACCGACTCGCTCGCCGAGATGGACCGGATCGAGCAGATGGGCGGCGCCATGGCGGCCGTCGAGTCCGGCTACCTCAAGTCGGAGCTGGTCTCCTCGCACGCCGAGCGGCGGGCCCGGATCGAGGGCGGAGACGAGAAGATCGTCGGCGTCAACGTGTACGAGACGACCGAGCCCAACCCGCTCACCGCCGACCTCGACGGGGCGATCATGACGGTCGATCCGGCCAACGAGGCCAGGGTCGTCGCAGCCCTCCACGAGTGGCGCGACAACCGCGACGAGCCCCGCGCCACCGAGGCGCTGGCCGCACTGAAGAAGGCCGCGGCGGGCACCGAGAACCTGATGGAGGCGACCGTCGAGTGCGCGCGCGCCGGGGTCACGACCGGCGAGTGGTCCTGGGCGCTGCGGGACGTCTTCGGCGAGTTCCGGGCGCCGACCGGGGTCTCGTCAGCCCCGGTCGCGGTGATGGCCGAGGAGGGCTCGCCGCTGGCCCTCGTACGCGAGAAGGCCGCGCGGACCGCGGCGGACCTGGGGGTCGGCCGGCTGCGTCTGCTGGTCGGCAAGCCCGGCCTGGACGGGCACTCCAACGGCGCGGAGCAGATCGCGGTGCGCGCCCGTGACGCCGGGTTCGAGGTCGTCTACCAGGGCATCCGCCTCACGCCCGAACAGATCGTCTCGGCCGCCGTCGCCGAGGACGTGCACTGCGTCGGCCTGTCCATCCTGTCCGGCTCGCACGCCGAACTGGTGCCGGACGTGCTGACCCGGCTGCGCCGCACCGGGGCCGGCGACATCCCGGTCATCGCCGGCGGCATCATTCCCCCGGCCGACGCCGAGGCCCTGATCAGGGCGGGTGTCGCCGCCGTGTTCACCCCGAAGGACTTCGGTATCACGGAGATCATCGGCCGTATCGTCGACGAGATCCGGAAAGCGAACAAGCTCGACCCTCTGGAGGTCCCCGCATGACCACGCCCGCCCCGTCGACCGCCACCACCCCGAAGTCGGGCGGCTCCGCCCCGCGCCCCTTGAACCGCCTGCGTCCGCGCCGCTCGTGTCTGGCCGTGCCCGGCTCGAACCCGCGGTTCCTGGAGAAGGCCCAGGGCCTCCCGGCCGACCAGGTGTTCCTGGACCTGGAGGACGCCTGCGCGCCGCTCGCCAAGGAGGGCGCCCGCCACACCATCGTCGACGCGCTGAACAACGGCGACTGGGCGGGCAAGACCCGGGTCGTGCGGGTCAACGACTGGACGACGCACTGGACGTACCGCGACGTCATCACGGTCGTCGAGGGCGCGGGGCAGAACCTCGACTGCATCATGCTGCCGAAGGTGCAGGACGCCCAGCAGGTCGTCGCGCTGGACCTGCTGCTCACCCAGATCGAGAAGACGATGGGCTTCGAGGTCGGGCGGATCGGCATCGAGGCGCAGATCGAGAACGCCAAGGGCCTCGTCAACATCGACGAGATCGGCGCCGCGTCTCCCCGCCTGGAGACGCTGATCTTCGGCCCGGCCGACTTCATGGCGTCGATCAACATGAAGACCCTGGTCGTCGGCCAGCAGCCGCCCGGCTACCCGGCGGACGCCTACCACTACATCCTGATGCGCATCCTGATGGCGGCCCGTACGCACGACCTCCAGGCGATCGACGGCCCCTTCCTGCAGATCCGCGACGTGGACGCCTACCGCGAGGTCGCCGGCCGTGCGGCGGCGCTCGGCTTCGACGGCAAGTGGGTGCTGCACCCGGGTCAGGTCGACGCGGCGAACGAGGTGTTCTCGCCCTCGCAGGAGGACTACGACCACGCCGAGCTGATCCTGGACGCCTACGACTGGTGCACCTCCGAGGAGGGCGGCAAGAAGGGCTCGGCGATGCTCGGCGACGAGATGATCGACGAGGCCAGCCGCAAGATGGCCCTGGTCATCGCGGGCAAGGGCCGGGCGGCCGGCATGCAGCGCACCTCCAAGTTCGAAGCACCGGAGGTCTGATATGCAGTTCGGACGCACTTACGAGGAATTCGAGGTCGGTGCGGTCTACAAGCACTGGCCCGGAAAGACCGTCACCGAATACGACGACCACCTCTTCTGCCTGCTGACCATGAATCATCACCCGCTGCACATGGACAGCAACTACGCGGAGCAGACCACTGATTTCGGCAAGAACGTCGTCGTCGGCAACTACATCTACTCGCTGCTGCTCGGCATGTCCGTGCCGGACGTCTCCGGAAAGGCCATCGCCAACCTGGAGGTCGAGTCGCTGAAACACGTCGCGCCGACGTTCCACGGCGACACGGTCTACGGCGAGACGACGGTCCTGGACAAGACCCCGTCGAGGTCCAAGAGCGACCGCGGAATCGTTTATGTGGAGACCAAGGGCTACAAGCAGGACTCCACGCTGGTCTGCGTGTTCCGCCGCAAGGTCATGGTCCCCACCGAGACGTACATCAGAGAGCGGGGCGGGGAGCAGCCCGGCCGCCCGGAGCTGAACCAGCCTGCGCAGAAGAACGTGGAGAAGCAGTCATGACGCGACTCGCCCAGACGGCCGGTCTCAACGACGTCCAGCAGGAGATCCTCTCCACGGTCCGGGATTTCGTCGACAAGGAGATCATTCCGGTCGCGACCCGGCTGGAGCACCGCGACGAGTACCCGGCCGAGATCGTGGAAGGGCTCAAGGAACTCGGCCTGTTCGGGCTGATGATTCCCGAGGAGTACGGCGGTCTGGGCGAGTCGCTGCTCACCTACGCGCTGTGCGTGGAGGAGATCGCCCGGGGCTGGATGAGCGTGTCGGGCATCATCAACACCCACTTCATCGTGGCCTACATGCTCAAGCAGCACGGCACCCAGGAGCAGAAGGACACCTTCCTGCCCCGGATGGCGCTGGGCGAGGTGCGGGGCGCGTTCTCGATGTCCGAGCCGGCGCTGGGCTCGGACGTGTCGGCGATCAGCTCCAAGGGCGTCAGGGACGGCGAGGAGTACGTCCTGAACGGCCAGAAGATGTGGCTGACCAACGGTGGCACGTCCTCCCTGGTCGCCGTCCTGTGCCGGAGTGACGAAGGACACCCCGAGGGCACGGCCCCGCACAAGTCGATGACCACGTTCCTGGTGGAGAAGGAGCCCGGCTTCGGCGAGGTCCGGCCCGGGCTCACCATCCCCGGGAAGATCGACAAGATGGGCTACAAGGGGGTCGACACCACCGAACTCATCATGGACGGACTGCGCATTCCGGCCAATCGTGTCCTCGGCGGCACCACCGGCCGAGGGTTTTACCAAATGATGGACGGAGTGGAGGTCGGCCGCGTGAATGTGGCGGCCCGTGGCTGCGGTGTCGCGCAGCGTGCCTTCGAACTGGGCGTTTCCTACGCACAGCAGCGCCAGACCTTCGGAAAGCCCATCGCGCAGCACCAGGCGATCCAGTTCAAGCTGGCCGAAATGGCCACCAAGGTCGAGGCCGCCCATGCGATGATGGTAAACGCGGCACGCAAAAAGGACTCCGGGGAGCGAAACGACCTGGAGGCAGGGATGGCGAAGTACCTCGCCTCCGAGTACTGCAAGGAAGTCGTCGAGGACGCCTTCCGTATCCACGGCGGCTACGGCTTCTCCAAGGAGTACGAGATCGAGCGCCTCTACCGCGAGGCCCCGATGCTGCTGATCGGCGAAGGTACCGCCGAGATCCAGAAAATGATCATCGGGCGCCGACTCCTTGAGGAGTACCGTTTCCAGGGTTGATTGCCCCTTTCGCGGCGATTTAACCGCGAAGAAGATCACACCCTGTCATCCTCAACCGGTGCCTTCCAGACGTCCGACTCGGCTGCTGGCTTGCCCAGTTGCGGCCAGCAACCGATAACATCGCCGGAAAAGCCGCCGTCCCCCGTTGCCAGCGCGGCCTCATCCGCTACGAAGGTCATCCATGCCCGACAGCCATACCTCTGCACCCCGCGGCCGGGTCCGCATCGCACGCGGAGCTTCGCCGTGGCTCCTGCCGACCGTCGCCACCGCAGCCCTGAGCCTGACCCGCGCCCGCCGGTCCGGGCGCTGGGCGGCGGTCGCCGTGCCCACCACCGCGCTCGCGGCGGGCATGCTCTGGTTCTTCCGCGACCCGGAGCGAGAGATCACCGGGGGGCGCGTCATCTCACCGGCCGACGGCGTGGTGCAGAGCATCATGCCGTGGAAGGACGGGCGCACCCGCGTCGCGATCTTCATGAGCCCGCTGAACGTCCACGTCAACCGCGCGCCGCTGGCCGGCACGGTGACGTCGGTCGAGCACGTGCCCGGTGGCTTCGTCCCCGCGTTCAACAAGGAGAGCGAGAACAACGAACGCGTTGTCTGGCACTTCGACACCGAACTGGGTGACATCGAGATGGTGCAGATCGCGGGTGCTGTCGCCCGTCGCATCGTCCCCTACATCCCGCAGGGCACGAAGGTGGAGCAGGGCGAGCGCATCGGGCTGATCCGCTTCGGCTCGCGTGTCGACATCTACCTTCCGGAAGGTGTGGACGTCGCGGTCGAGGTCGGCCAGGCCACCACCGCGGGGGTGACTCGCATTGACCGTGATTGATCCCGACACACAGGCCGGCTGGGTGCCGGAGGCCGAGGACGGGGACGACGCCGAGGACATGCCGCTCTCGATGCGGCTGTCGATAGCGGACACCCTCACCCTCGGTAACGCCACGTGCGGGTTCATGGCCGTGTACTTCACGACCACGGGCATCCTCATCCCGCACCTCACGGGCAGCGACGAGAGCGGGATGGCGCGGCACTCCGCGGCCACCGCCGTGATCCTCATGCTCATGGCAGCGGTCTTCGACCTGTTCGACGGGCTCGTGGCCCGCAAGCTGCGTTCCTCGCCGATGGGCGCCGAGCTGGACAACCTCTCGGACCTCATCAGCTTCGGGCTCGCCCCGGCGTACTTCGTCCTCGTGTACGGCATGGTCGCGGACGACGCACACCAGCGGGTCTCGGCGCTCGCGGCGATCGTGGTGCTGCTGGCGGTGGTGCTCAGGCTTGCGCGGTTCTCCTGCGTGACCATGAAGGACGGCATGTTCCAGGGCATGCCGAGCCCCTTCGGAGCGCTCACGGTCATCTCGATCGTGCTCCTGGAGCTGCCCTTCGTGCCGACGCTGCTCGCGATCATCGGGGTGGCGTGGCTGATGGTCAGCCGGGTCGAGTACCCGAAGCCGCGGGGCGTCCTCGCGGTGGCGATGCTCGGCTGGATCGTGGCCGCGATGGGGCTCCTGGCGGCGTGGGCGTTCGACGCCCCCGGCGGCCAGCTGCTCCTGCAGACCGGCTGCGCGCTCCAGGTGGTCCTGGGCGCGGTCATCCCGCTCTTCGCGACCGCACGCCGCGTGAACACCTTCCGCGGCAACCGGCGCGAGGCACGGGCGGCGCAGCTGCCGTAACCCGCCGTACGACGGACACGAGGGCCCGGATGCCGACAGGCATCCGGGCCCTCGTGCGTTGCGGGCCGCAGCGCCTTCTGGGCCGTCGCGTTCCGGCGTACCGGAGCCGCGAGGCGTAAGCGCTTGCACCCCTAGGGGCGGACGGGCCGGGGATTCCTCCTCAATCCCCGCACAGCTCACATTTTTCCTAGGTTTACGTCACTAATTTTAGTCCGCAGAGCGAATTCTTGCGCAGCGCCGTGGACTTCCTTGCGACGGTGCTCCTAGCCTGTGGGACGTCCGAAGAGCCCCACGAGCCGCAAGGACGACTTCGACGTGACTTCACCACCCAGACGCCCCCTGCTCAGGCGGTCCGTATCCGCCTCGCTCTCCCTGGCACTCGCCGCGTTCGGCACCGCCGCCGCCGTGGTTCTGTCCAGCGCACCGGCCGCCCAGGCGGCCGGTGTGCCCGCCCCCTCGCCGCTCGCGGTTCCCGGCCGCGGCGCGACCGTACCGTTCAAGGAACAGGAGGCCGAGTACGCGGCCACCAACGGCACGCTGATCGGCCCGAACCGCCTCTACGGCACGCTGCCCTCCGAGGCATCGGGCCGGCAGGCCGTGACGCTGGACGCGGTCGGTGAGTACGTGGAGTTCACGCTCACCGCCCCGGCCAACGCGATGTCCTTCCGGTACTCGCTGCCGGACAACGCCGCGGGCACGGGCCGGGACGCCTCCATCGACGTACGGGTGAACGGCGCCTCGCCCAAGGCGGTGCCGGTCACCTCGAAGTACGGCTGGTACTACGGCGGCTACCCGTTCAACAACAACCCGGGCGACACCAACCCGCACCACTTCTACGACGAGGCCCGGACCATGTTCGGGTCCACCCTCCCGGCCGGCACGAAGGTCCGGCTGCAGGTCTCCTCGACCTCGGCCTCACCGTCGTTCACCATCGACCTGGCGGACTTCGAACAGGTGGCCGCGCCCACCGCGAAGCCCTCGGGCGCGCTCGACGTCGTCGCCGACTTCGGGGCCGACCCCACCGGGGCCGCCGACTCGACCGCCAAGATCCAGGCGGCCGTCGACGCGGGCAAGGCGCAGGGCAAGGAGGTCTACATCCCGCAGGGCACCTTCCAGGTCCGCGACCACATCATCGTGGACAAGGTGACGCTGCGCGGCGCCGGCCCCTGGTACTCCGTGCTGACCGGGCGCGACCCGTCGAACCGGAGCAAGGCCGTCGGCGTCTACGGCAAGTACGCCGCGGCCGGCGGCAGCAGCAACGTCACGCTCAAGGACTTCGCCATCATCGGCGACATCCGGGAGCGGGAGGACAACGACCAGGTCAACGCCATCGGCGGGGCCCTGTCGAACTCGACCGTCGACAACGTCTGGATGCAGCACACCAAGTGCGGCGCCTGGATGGACGGCCCGATGGACAACTTCACCATCAAGAACAGCCGCATCCTGGACCAGACCGCCGACGGGGTGAACTTCCACTACGGCGTCACCAACTCCACCGTCACCAACACCTTCGTCCGCAACACGGGTGACGACGGTCTGGCGATGTGGGCGGAGAACATCCCGAACGTGAAGAACAAGTTCACGTTCAACACGGTGATCCTGCCGATCCTCGCCAACAACATCGTCACGTACGGCGGCAAGGACATCACCATCTCCGACAACGTCATGGCGGACACCATCTCCAACGGCGGCGGCCTGCACATCGCCAACCGCTACCCCGGCGTCAACTCCGGTCAGGGCACGGCCGTCTCCGGCACCACCACGGCGGCCCGCAACACCCTGATCCGCACCGGGAACAGCGACTACAACTGGAACTTCGGGGTCGGCGCGATCTGGTTCAGCGGGCTCAACGAACCGATCAACGCCACGGTCAACATCTCCGACACGGAGATACTCGACAGCTCCTACGCCGCGATCCACCTCATCGAGGGCTCGTCCAACGGGCTGCACTTCGACAACATCAGGATCGACGGCGCGGGCACCTACGCGCTCCAGATCCAGGCGCCGGGCACGGCCACGTTCAACAACGTCGTGGCCACGCACATCGCGCAGTCCAACCCGATCCACAACTGCGTCGGCAGCGGCTTCCATATCACCCGGGGCTCCGGGAACTCCGGCTGGTACGCCGACCCGCCGGCCTGCACCGGCACCTGGCCGGCCCCGGTGTGGACCAACGGCGGCGTGCCGGGCGGCGGCAGCGGCCCGACCGACCCCACGGACCCGCCGACCGGCCCGACTGACCCTACGGACCCCCCGACCGACCCGCCGGCCGAGACGGGCAACCTCGCCCAGGGCCGTAGCGTCACCGAGTCCGGCCACGCGGACGTGTACGGCGCGTCCAACGCGGTCGACGGCAACGCGGACACCTACTGGGAGAGCACCAACCACGCCTTCCCGCAGACCATCACCGTGGACCTCGGCGCCGCGAAGGCGGTCAAGCGGCTGGTCCTGAAGCTGCCCCCGGCGGCCGCCTGGGCCACCCGCACGCAGACGCTCAGCGTGTCGGGCAGCACCGACAACCAGACGTACACCTCGCTGAAGGGCTCCGCGGGCTACACCTTCAACCCGTCGAGCGGCAACAAGGCGACCGTCACCCTGCCCGGCACGTCGGCCCGCTATCTGCGGCTGACGTTCACCGCCAACACCGGCTGGCCGGCCGCGCAGCTCTCGGAACTGGAGGCATACACCAGCTGACCGGCACACGGAACACCGGCGGGCGGCACGCGCGATGCGTGCCGCCCGCCGGCCGTCCCGCGCAAACAGGACCACTCGACGGTGTAGGACTTCGCCGCGGCCTCGGCCGGCCGGACCACCTTCAGACCGCCGGGGGTCTCGTCGTCCGGCTTCATGATCACGCTCTGCCGGGTGGAGGGCGCGGCCGGGTCGGAGAAGTCGTGCGACATCCCGAAGTCGCCGCCGAAGTCCGTGACGGTCAGCAGCGCCTTGTCGATGCCCTCGCGGGTGAGGTCCTTCGCCGCGCACGCCTTCTTCAGCGCCTCCCCGTACAGCCGGGCCGCCGTGTACCCGGCGATGAGCCGTTGTCGAGACCGTCCTTGGGGTAGGCGGCGGCGTACTCCTCGCAGAGCTCGGCCGGCCCTGCGCCCGGGTCGCCGATCGGGAGCGTGGAGGCGGCCACGTAGTAGTCCTTCATCAGGGCCGGGCCCGCCTGGGTCTTCAGCAGCTGCGGGGCGTACGCGGAGTTGTTGCCGATGACCGGGACCCGGAAGCCGGTGGCGGCGGCGACCCCGACCAGCAAGGCGGCCCGGCGCGGGCCCGCGCTGACGACGACGGCCTTGACACCGGCCTGCTTGAGGGCGGCGACCTGGGCGGTCATGTCGTTGTCGGTGGGCTTGGTCTTCTGCTCGACGACGGTGAGACCCGCCTGCTTCGCCGCGTACTCCGATCCGGCCAGCGCGTTCTCGCCGTAGTCGCCCTCGAAGTAGACGTGGCCGATCCGGTCGCCCTCGGCGATGCGCCTCTCGGCGAGCAGGTAGTCGATCGCGTTGATCGTCTCGACGTCGTACGTGGCGCCGATGACGCGGATGTACGTGCTGCCGAGCAGGTTCGCCGGCCATGCCTGCGGCAGGACGAGTCCCTTGTCCCGGCCGTCGATGCTGCTCGCCGCCGGACAGCAGCCCGGCGCTCTGGTGGGCGCGCCGGGCGAGCACCGGGAACAGCTCGTGTACGCGCCCGAGCGCATCGGCCGCCGCCCTGCGCCCGCCGGGGGCGCCGAGGGCGCCCGCCCGCAGGTTGCCGGCCACCGTCATCCGGGCGAACACCTGCCGCCCCTCGGGCACTTGGACCACTCCGGCGGCCACCACCCGGTCGGGGCGCAGCCCGTCCAGGGGCTGCCCGTCGAACCGGACGGCGGGGGTGGAGTGGGTTGTGCGGGCGCACAGAGCGGGGCGGGGCCGCCCTGCGGCGGGCTCGCCCCCTACCCGCCCCTTCCCTTGACCGGGGGCTCCGCCCCCGGACCCCCGCTCCTCAATCGCCGGAGGGGCTTGAAGACCACCGCATGGGGTCTGGGGCGGAGCCCCGGTTTCAGCGCAAGAAGTCCCGCGCGATCGACTCCGCCACCCGCTCCAGCAGCGGCCCCGCCTGGGCCATGCACACCGCCGGATCCGGCTCCAGCTCCGTCAGGGCGTACGCGCGCCGGATCCCGGCACGGCCCAACGCCTCCGGCGCCAGCGCCAGGCGGCCGCAGACCGCGACGACGTCGATGCCCGCCGCGCGGGCCGCCGCGGCGACGCCGGCCGGGGCCTTGCCGTGGAGGGTCTGGGCGTCGAGGGAGCCCTCGCCGGTGATGACGAACGTGGCCCGCTCCAGCGCCGGTGCGAAGCCGAGGACGTCGAGCATGACCTCGATCCCGGGCCGGAACCGCGCACCGAGTGCGACGAGCGCCCCGTACCCGATGCCGCCCGCCGCCCCGGCGCCCGGCAGCTGGGCCTGCTCGGGCCCCAGCAGGGAGGCGTAGTGGGCGAGTGCCGCGTCCAGCACCGCGATGTCCGCCTCGGTGGCGCCCTTCTGGCGTCCGTAGACCTCGGGCGCGCCCTTCGGGCCGGTCAGCGGGTTGTCGACGTCGCTGGCGAGGATCAGGTCGATCCCCTTCAGCCTGGGGTCGAGCCCGGAGAGGTCGGCCTCGGCGAGGTCGGCGAGGCCGCCGCCGCCCGGTCCGACCGGCTTGCCGTCCGCGTCGAGGAAGCGCGCGCCGAGCGCGGCCAGCATGCCGGCGCCGCCGTCCGTGGTCGCGCTGCCGCCGACGCCGAACACGATGGTCCGCGCCCCCGCTCCGGCCGCGGCGAGCAGCAGTTCGCCGGAGCCGTACGTGGTGGCCGTGAGCGGCGCGAACACGCCGTCCGGCAGGTGCTGGAGGCCGGACGCCTCGGCCATCTCGACCACCGCGGTGGTACCGCGCACCGCGTACGCGGCGGTGACGGGGTCGCCGAGCGGCCCGGTCACGCGCGCCTCGCGGCGTTCGAAGCCGGCGGCCACCGCCGCGGCCACCGTGCCGTCGCCGCCGTCCGCCACGGGCAGGGTCTCCACCCGTACGCCGGGGACGACGCGCCGCAGCCCGGCCGTCACCCGCTCGGCGACCTGCACGGCCGTGAGCGAGCCCTTGAACTTGTCCGCCGCGACGAGCACGCGTGCGGTCTCCATCACTGCTCCGTCCGTCACCTTGATTCCCTTTGCTCTCGAACAGGCAGTCGCGCCGCCCCGACCCTATCCGCAGCGCCCCCTCGCTGCCCATGGCCTGATCGATCAAAACTGCCCTTACGCTTCCCTCGTGACCACTCATGACTACGCCACGTACATCGCCGGTCTCCCCAAGGTCCTCGTGGGCGCGGCCTGCGTCTTCCGCGACGCCTCGGGACGGGTCCTGGTCGTCGAACCGAACTACCGGGAGGGCTGGACGCTGCCCGGCGGCACGGTCGAGTCCGCGGACGGCGAGAGCCCGCGGCAGGGTGCGCGGCGCGAGTCGCTCGAGGAGATCGGTCTCGACGTGGAGCCGGGCCGGCTCCTCGCGATCGACTGGGCGCGCGGCAGCGGCCGGCCGCCGATCGTGGCCTACGTGTACGACGGCGGGGTCCTGGACGAGGAGCAGCTGAAGGCGGTCCGGCTCCAGGAGTCGGAGCTGCTGTCGTGGAAGCTGGTGGAGCCGGCGGAGCTCGACCGCTACCTGACCGGGGCGCGCGGCCGGCGGGTGCACGCGGCGCTGGGGGCGCTGGAGTCGGGCACGGGCGGCGTGGAGCTGGAGGACGGCTACCCCGTCGGCTGAGGGCGGCCAGCCGCGCGGTCGCCGCCGAACTGCGCCTCTTCGACACCGGGCACTTCGCCCTGGAGGACCACCTGCCGCGGATCGCCCCGCTGATCGCCGGCTTCCTGGACCGCACCTGGCCGGACGACCGCGACCCGGCCGACTGCGGTAATGTGGAGGGCTGCGAAGGGGAGTAGCCTCGCAAACCGGTCGTCGACACACTGGAACCTCCGGGTTCCCGGTGGCCGGGCTCGTGGATCACCACGGGTGGGCGAGACCTTCGGTCAGGTATGACACGCCCACGCCCTGTGGGCGGTGCCGTCATGCCGGGCCGAGTGGTCCTCCGAAAACGCCCGAGCGGCACTTCGCGGAAGACCCGGGGCCCGGCTCGTACAGAAAGCCACCCGGAATGCATCTCGACCCCCTGGCGATCATCACCGCTTTCGGGCTGATCTTCCTCGCCGAACTCCCGGACAAGACGATGTTCGCGTCGCTGGCCATGGGCACGCGCATGCGCCCGCTCTACGTGTGGTTCGGCACGTCGTCCGCGTTCATCGTGCACGTCGCCATCGCGGTGGGCGCGGGCGGGCTGATCGGGCTGCTGCCCGACTGGGTCGTCAAGCTCGTCTCGGCCTGCCTCTTCGCCTTCGGCGCCTTCCTGCTGCTGCGGGCGGACGCGGGCGACGAGGACGACGACGAGGGCCCGAAGACGGTGACCGGGTTCTGGCCGGTGTACTCGACGGCGTTCATGGCGGTGTTCATCAGCGAGTGGGGCGACCTCACCCAGATCACCACCGCCAACCTGGCGGCGAGCAACGGGGCCTGGTCCACCGCGATCGGCTCCGCCGCCGCCCTGATGTCCGTGTCGGCGCTGGCCCTGCTCGCGGGCCGGTTCATCGCCAAGCGCGTACCGCTCAAGACGGTTCAGCGCATCGGCGGGCTGTGCATGCTGGGGCTGGCGATCTGGACGGTGACCGAGATCTTCACCGGCTGACGGGAACGGAACACACGACGAGGGCTCCGCACGTGGTCGCGTGGAGCCCTTCGCCGTACGCCACCGCCCTCAGAACAGCGCGGGCGTGCTCTCCTGCGTGCCGTTCTCGAAGGCCAGCAGCCGTTGCTTGCGGTCCAGGCCGCCGCCGTAGCCGGTGAGGCCGCCCGATGCGCCGATCACGCGGTGGCAGGGCACGATGATGCCGACCGGGTTCTTGCCGTTGGCCAGGCCCACCGCCCGGGAGGCGCCGGGCTTGCCGAGGTTCTCGGCGAGTTCCCCGTACGAA
Source organism: Streptomyces sp. A1277 (assembly GCF_004795015.1). GTDB lineage: Bacteria > Actinomycetota > Actinomycetes > Streptomycetales > Streptomycetaceae > Streptomyces. The sequence goes on from NZ_SSBI01000045.1 coordinate 60,202, forward strand.
CGGGTCTCGCCGTACGGGATGAGCCGGAGCTGCGCCCACACGCTGCGCTGGAAGGGGGTGCCGTCCAGGTGCAACTCCAGGTCGAACTCCCGTAGCTCACCGGCGAAGTAGGCGTCGAGCTGGCGGGTCGCCTCGGCGAAGGGGCGCGGGTCCGGTTCCCCGAAGGTCTCCTCGGGGGGCCGGTGGCGCTGGCCGGTCATGTAGAGGCCGGCGAGGACGCCGTCGGTGGCGACGAGGGTCAGCGGGCCGTAGGGGCTGTCGGCCACGGTGTGCTGCCGGGTCATGGGGCGCTTCCTTCGGCGGGCAGGTGGTTGATGGGGTGGTCGTCCACCGTCCACAGGTACTGGACGGCGTACGCGCGCCAGGGGCGCCAGCCGGCCGCCCGGGCGGTGAGGGCGGCCGGGGTGGAGGGCAGGCCCAGGTGCTGGGCGGCCCGCCGGATGCCGAGGTCCGTCGGCAGGAACGCGTCCGGGTCGCCGAGCGCCCGCATCGCGATGACCTCGACGGTCCAGGGGCCGAACCCGGGCAGCGCGGCCAGCTCGGCCCGCGCCCGCTCCCAGTCGGAGTCGGGGCCGAGGCGCAGCGAACCGTCCGCCAGGGCCTGGACGAGGGTGGTCAGCGTGCGGCGGCGGCTGCGCGGCAGAGCCAGCTGCTCGGGGTCCAGGCCGGCCAGGGCCTCCGGGTCCGGGAAGAGGTGGGTGAGACCGCCCTCCGGGTCGTCCACGGGCATGCCGTGGGCGGTGACCAGCCGGGCGGCGTGGGTCCGGGCGGCGGCCGTGGACACCTGCTGGCCGAGCACCGCCCGTACGGCGAACTCGGCACCGTCCACGGTCCTCGGCACCCGGCGGCCCGGTGCCGCGTCGACCAGCGGGGCGAGCAGCGGGTCGGCGCGCAGCTGCTCGTCCACGGCGACCGGGTCTGCGTCGAGGTCGAGGAGCCAGCGGCACCGGCTGATGGCGAGGGTCAGGTCGCGCGGGTCCGTGAGCGAGAGGCGGCAGGCGATGTGGTCGGGGCGTGGGGTGAGGGCGACGATGCCGTGGCCGTGCGGCAGGGCGAGGGTGCGCCGGTAGGCGCCGTCGCGCCACTCCTCGACGCCCGGGACGGCGGTCGCGGCGAGGTGGCCGAAGAGGTTGCCGGGATTGAGCGGGGCCCGGTAGGGCAGCCGCAGCGCGATGACGCCGGGTGCGGCGGGCGCCCGATTCGACCGGGCGGCCCGGCCGCGCAGCTCGCCGGGGGCGAGGGCGAAGACCTCGCGGACGGTGTCGTTGAACGTCCGGATCGAGGAGAACCCGGCGGCGAAGGCCACCTCGGCCATGGGCAGCCCGGTCGTCTCGATCAGCACCCGCGCGGTCTGCGCCCGCTGCGCCCGGGCCAGCGCGAGCGGCCCCGCTCCCAGCTCGGCGAGCAGCTGGCGTTCGATCTGCCGGGCCGAGTACCCGAGCCGGGCGGCGAGCCCCGGCACGCCTTCCCGGTCGACCACGCCGTCCCGGATCAGCCGCATCGCCCGGGCCACGGAGTCGGCCCGGGCGTTCCACGCCGGCGACCCCGGGCTGGTGTCGGGCCGGCACCGCTTGCAGGCCCGGAAACCGGCCTGCTGGCAGGCGGCCGCGCTCGGGTAGAACGTCATGTTCTCGGCCTTGGGCGGCACGACGGGGCAGCTCGGGCGGCAGTAGATCCGGGTGGTCAGGACGGCCGTGAAGAACCAGCCGTCGAAGCGGGCGTCCTTGGACCGGACCGCCCGGACGCAGCGCTCGGTTTCGGTGTGCATGGTCCAAGCATGGGCCACGGGCGGGGCGGGGGGCTGGCGGAAATCCGACATGGGCGTCGGGCTGGCCGCGGGTGCGTACGGGGCCTGGCGGTAAACTCTGAATGGTGGTTCACTTCTTTCATGGCCTACCGCAAGACCCCAGCCGAAATCAGCCGGCTCGAAGCCGCCAGGGAACACCTCGTCGCCTGCGCCACCTCGGTGGTCACGGAGGTGGGCTGGTCCCAGGCGTCCGTGACGGCCGTCGCGGACTCGGCCGGCATGGCAGCCGGTTCCGTCTACCAGCACTTCGCGTCCAAGGCGGCGCTGGCCGTCGAGGTGTTCCGGCGCGCCGCCGGACGCGAGGTGGAGGTCCTGGGCGAGGTGCTGCGCGAGCCGGGTACACCGGTCGAGCGGCTGGCCCGGGGCGTCGAGGTCTTCGCCCGCCGCGCGCTGGAGAACCGCGGACTGGCCTACGCCCTGCTCGCCGCCCCCGCCGATCCGGCGGTCGGCGCCGAACGCCTCGACTACCGGCGCCGCTACCGTGCCCTGTTCGCCGAGGTCGTCCACGAGGGCATCGAGGACGGCCTGCTGCCCGCGCAGAACGGCGATATCACCGCGGCCGCGCTCACCGGGGCGGTCGGCGAGGTGCTTGTGGACCCGCTCGGCGCCGGCGACGGGAAGACCACCGAGGCCCTGCTCACCGAACTCGTCGCCATGGCCCTGCGCTGCGCGGGCGCCCCGCCCGCGCAGCGCCCCTGACCGATCCGCGTACCCCTTCCACCCGGAGGTTCCCCGTGCAGACGACCGTCGCCCCCCACAGCAACCCGACCGCCGAGACCCACGAAGTGACCAACCAGGCACCGCCGTTGACCGGGCACGACGTGGCCGACGACGCCGTCCTGCTGGAGGGCCTGCGCCGCGAGGGGGCCCAGTGGCACACCGAGGACCTGCACCGCCTGGGCCGTCTGGTCGGCGGCGCACAGGCCCAGGAGTGGGCCGAGCAGGCCAATCTCAACGAGCCCGTACTGCGCACCCACGACCGCTACGGCCACCGTGTGGACGAGATCGACTTCCACCCCGCCTACCACCACCTGATGGACACCTCGGTGAGCGCGGGCCTGGCCGGTGCCGCCTGGGCCGACGAGCGCCCCGGCGCCCATGTGGCACGGGCGGCCGGCTTCATGGTGATGTCGACGCTGGAGGCGGGCCACCTGTGCCCGGTCTCCATGACGTACGCCGTCGTCCCGGCTTTGCGGCGCGCGCCGGAGCTGGCCGCCACGTACGAGCCGCTGCTCACCAGCCGGATCTACGAACCGGGCCTGCGCACCCCCGCCGGCAAGGCGGGGCTGCTCGCCGGGATGGGCATGACGGAGAAGCAGGGCGGCACCGATGTGCGCGCCAACACCACCACGGCCGCCGAGGCGGGTGACGGGACGTGGCGGCTGCGCGGGCACAAGTGGTTCACCAGCGCCCCGATGAACGACCTCTTCCTGGTGCTCGCCCAGGCACCGGGCGGGCTCTCGTGCTTCCTCGTGCCGCGCGTCCTGCCCGACGGCAGCCGCAACACCTTCCGCATCCAGCGGCTCAAGGACAAGCTCGGCAACCGCTCCAACGCCAGCGGCGAGCCCGAGTTCGACGACACGGTGGCCTGGCTCGTCGGCGCCGAGGGCAAGGGCGTGCGCACCATCATCGACATGGTGACGATGACGCGCCTGGACTGCGTCCTCGGCTCGGCCGCCGGCATCCGGGCCGCGCTCGCCCAGGCCGCCCACCACGCCCGCCACCGCTCGGTGTTCGGCGCCCGGCTGATCGACCAGCCGCTGATGCGCAACGTGCTCGGTGACCTCTCGGTGGAGTCCGAGGCGGCCACCACGCTCGCACTGCGGCTGGCCGGCGCCGCCGACCGGGCCCAGCGGGGCGACGCCGGGGAGCGCGCGTTCCTGCGGCTGGCCACGGCGGTGGCCAAGTACTGGGTGTGCAAGCGGCAGCCCGTGGCCGTGGCCGAGGCGCTGGAATGCCTCGGCGGCAACGGGTACGTCGAGGACTCGGGGATGCCGCGCATGTACCGGGAGGCGCCGCTGAACGGCATCTGGGAGGGGTCGGGCAATGTGAACGCGCTCGACCTGCTGCGGGCGCTGGCGCGCGAGCCGGAGTCCCTGGAAGCCTTCGGTGCCGAGATCGAGGCCGCCTCGGGGGCGGACCGCCGGCTCGACACGGCCTGGCAGGAGCTGCGCGGCCAGCTGGTGCTCACCGAGGACGCCCCGCTGCGGGCCCGCCGGCTCATCGAGCGTGCGGCGCTGGTGCTCCAGGGCTCGCTGCTGGTCCGGCACGCCCCGGCGGCCGTCGCGGACGCGTTCTGCGCCTCCCGGCTGGCCGGCGACCGGGGGCTCGCCTTCGGCACCCTCGCACCGGACACCGACTTCGCGGGGCTGCTGGAGCGCCTGCCCGCCTGAGCGGGAGCGCGGACCGCCCTCCGGTCGCCGCCGAGCCGGTCAGCGGCGGCCGGAGGGGCCCGTCTCCCTCAGCCGGCGCCATACCGCCTTCGCCGCGTGGTGCCCGGACATGCCGTGCACACCCGGTCCCGGCGGGGTCGCCGAGGAGCAGAGGAAGACCGCCGGGTGGGCCGTGGCGTACGGGACGCGGGCGAGCTTGGGGCGGATCACCGTCTGCAGGCCCGCGAAGGCGCCGCAGGCGATGTCCCCGTCCACGTAGTTCGCGTTGCGCTTGGCGATTTCAGGCGGGCCTGCGACCGCGCGGGCGAGCACCACATCGCGGAAGCCGGGGGCGAACCGCTCCAGTTGACGTTCGATGACCTCGGTGGCGTCGCCCTCCCAGCCGGCCGGGACGTGTCCGTACACCCAGAAGACGTGGCTCCCCTCGGGAGCCCGGGTGGGGTCGACGATGCTGGGCTGAGCGGTGATCAGGAACGGGACGCGGGGGTCGCGGCCCTCGACCGCCGCGTGCAGGGCGGCGTCGATCTCGCCGGCGGTGGGGCCGATGTGCACGGTGCCGGCCCTGCGGGCCTCCTCCGCGGTCCACGGCACCGGACCGGAGAGCGCGTAGTCGATCTTGAAGCAGGAGGCGCCGTAGCGGTAGCCCTGGTAGGCGCGGCCGAGTCCGGCGATCCGGGCGAGCGCGGCCGGTGAGGTGTCGAAGACGTAGGCGCGGGCCGGCGGCAGCTCGTCCAGGCGCTTGACCTCCGTACCGGTCCTGATGGTGCCGCCCTGCTCCCGCAGGCAGGCGGCCAGGGCGTCGGAGATGGCCTGGGAGCCGCCGCGCGGCACCGGCCAGCCGTTCTCGTGGGCGGCCAGCGCGAAGAGCAGGGCGATGCCGCCGGTGGCGGGGCCGCTGGTGGGCGCGATGGCGTGGGCGGCGAGGCCGGCGAGCATGCCGCGCGCCTTCTCGCCCCGGAAGCGGCGGGAGAGCAGCGTGGCGGGCTGGATCGCGTCGAGCCCGAAGCGCGCCCAGCGGTACGGGTCGCGGGGCAGCCCGTCCCACGGGGTGCGCAGGAAGTCCCGGGCGAGGGTGTCCCAGTGGCCGAGGTAGGGGGCGAGGAGCCGGCGGTAGGCGTCCGCGTCCTCGGGGCCGAGCGACATGGCCGTCTCCCCCACCGAACCGGCGAGCACGGCGGCGGAACCGTCCGGGAAGGGGTGGGCGAGCGCCAGTTCCGGCTGGAGCCATTCGAGGCCGTGCCGGGCGAGCGGCATCTCCTGGAAGGCGGGTGAGCCTATGGCCAGGGGGTGGACCGCCGAGCAGGGGTCGTGCCGGAAGCCGGGGAGCGTCAGCTCCTCCGTACGGGCTCCGCCGCCGACCGCGGGTCCGGCCTCGAAGACCTCCACGGCGAAGCCGCGTCGGGCCAGTTCGACTGCGGCGGTCAGTCCGTTGGGGCCCGCGCCCACCACGACCGCATCGAGCATCGACGGCACCTTCGGACTCCTTTGTCAGCCGACGGTCGGAACACCCAGGATATTCGCAGGCGCCGACAGTACGGGGCCGGGTAGTCTCCCCGTCCGATGACGGCCGAGAACCCCGCACCTCCACCGCTGTCCGCCGCCCCCGTACGGCCGGACGGTTCCGGAGCACGCCACCGGATCGGTGAGATGGCCGACCGGCTCACGGAGGTGCCCGGCATCCGGGCCGTCGCACTCGGCGGCAGCCGCGCCCGCGGCACCCACCGCCCCGACTCCGACTGGGACCTGGGCCTCTACTACCGGGGCACCCCGGACACCGCCGCCCTGGCCGCGCTGGCCTCGGCGTTCCAGGGTTCGCCGGTCGAGGTGGCCGGGCCCGGCGGATGGGGTCCGTGGGTGAACGGCGGGGCGTGGCTGCGGGTGGACGGGGTCCAGGTCGACTGGATCCTGCGCGACCTGGACCGGGTCGAGTCGGTCTGGGCGGGCTGCCGGGAGGGCCGCTACGAGGTGGGCATCCAGCCGGGCCATCCACTGGGCTTCTGGTCCCCCGCGTACCCGGGCGAGGTCGCCCTCGGCCGCGTACTGGCCGACCCGGCGGGGGAGTTGACGGGCCTTCAGCGGGAGACGGCCGACTATCCGGAGCCGTTGCGCAAAGCGCTCGCGGACGCGGCCTGGGAGGCGGACTTCTCGGTCGTGGCGGCCCGCAAGTCGGCCCCGGCCGGCGACCGCCTCCACGTCTCGCTCTGCCTGTCCCGCGCCTTCGGCGTCCTCGCCCAGTCGCTCCACGCCCACCACCGCACCTGGTGCCTCAACGAGAAGGGCGCCCTGGCGGCGGCGGCCGCCCTCCCGGACGCCCCGGCACACTTCGCGGACCGGGTGGGCGAGGCGCTGCGCGGCCTGGACACGGTGGCGGTGGAGACGGCCGCAGAGCTCGTACGGGAGGTGCGCGAGGTGCTGCGGGAAGCCTGAGAACAGGCCCGGGCGCAGGCAGCTCGGTCCTGCTGGACGGCCGTGACGCAGCGGGCCAGCAGCTCGCGGAGCTTGTCACATTCCTCGGGGGTGAACGCGTCGGCGACCCGGTGTTCGATCCGTACCGCGCGCGTGTCGGCCCGTCGCAGGGTCTCGGTCCCGGCGGCCGGCCGGGTCTCCGGCTCTTCTGGTGCCAGGGATGCGCGGATCGGGCGTTCAGTCCGCGTTCCTCCAAGTGCTTGAGCACCGCCGCCATCGCCTGAGGCGTCACCAGGCAGGCCCGCGACGGACCCGGCGCTCAGCGGGGTCAGCGGACGCTACTTCGACCGGTTCACGGACGCGCCGGCGCACGAGCAGGCATACGATCCGCAGGCCCGCCAGCGCCTCGCCGCGCTGGCCCGCGAGCCGCTGGACCTGTGACGGTCGCCCCGCCGCTCAGGCGCCCGCCCGCAGCGCGGCCAGGATGCGGTCGGCCGTCGCGCGGTCGCGGGCGGCCGTGAAGGGCAGGTCGTTGCCGCCGGCTATACGGAACGGCGCACCTGACAGCGTGGCCTGCGCACCGCCCGCCTCCGCGACGAGGAGGAGCCCGGCCGCGTGGTCCCACGCGTACTCCCAGCTGAAGGCGACGCCGTCGAGTTCGCCCCGGGCCACCGCGAGGTATTCGAGGCCGGCCGAACCGCAGGGGCGGGCGGCGAAGCCCTCGGCGCGCAGGCCGAGCAGGGCCCGCTTCTGGTCGTCGGAGGTGTAGTCGGGGTGCGACATCGCGACGTGCAGCACCGCGTCGGGCGCGGGCGATCCGGCGCGTATGGCGGTGCCGTCGACCGTCGCGCCCCTCCCCCGCACGGCGACGGCCATCTCGTCCAGTGCGGGGGCGTACGTCCAGGAGGCGAGCAGCTCGCCGTGGTGGGCGAGGGCCACCAGGGTGCAGAAGCCGGGCTCGCCGCCGACGAACTGGCGGGTGCCGTCGACCGGGTCCACGATCCACACCGGGGCGTCGCCGTCCAGCGCCTCGTACACCTTCGGGTCGGCGTGGACCGCCTCCTCGCCGACGACCACCGAACCGGGCAGGAGCCGGCCCAGGGAGGCGGTGAGGTGTTCCTCGGCGCGCCGGTCCGCGGTCGTCACGAGGTCGTGCGGCCCGTTCTTCTCGATGACGTCGTCGGCGGCGAGCTGCCGGAAGCGGGGCATGATCTCGGCGGCGGCCGCTGCGCGGACCGCCGCCTCGACCTGGGTCAGGTCACCTGTGAGGAAGTCATCGATCATGCCTCCAGCTAAGCACGCGGGCCCGGGAGGCCATCGACCCGGTCGGGGTCCGGCACGGGAGCACCGGGGGCCGCGTCCGAGCCGGGTCGGTCAGCCGTTCACCGTCCACTTCTGGTTGGCCGTGCCCGCGCAGGTCCAGATCTGGAGGCGGGTGGAGTTGGCGGAGCTGTTGCCGGTGACGTCCAGGCACTTGTTCGCCTGCGGGTTGACGATGTCGCGCGCCGCGCTGATCGCCCACTTCTGGGCGGCCGAGCCGTTGCAGTCCCAGAGCTGGACCGGGGTGCCGTCGGCCGTGCCGCCCGAGGCCACGTCGAGGCACTTGCCGAGCGCCCGGATGGTGCCGTCCGTGCCGACGCTCCACCGCTGGGCCTCGGTGCCGTTGCAGTCGTAGAGCTGGACCGGGGTGCCGTTGGCGGTGTTCGCCGCGGCGACGTCCATGCACTTGCCGGCCAGGCCGGTGATGCGCCCGCCCGTCCCGGGCTGGCTGTCGCTGGTGGTGACGCGGACGTGGTCGACGACGAGTTGCTGGGGGAAGGCGGTGTTGCCGTCGGGGTCGCCGGGCCAGTAGCCGCCGACCGCGAGGTTGAGGATGAGGAAGAAGGGCTTGTTGAAG
>NZ_SSBI01000046.1 GCF_004795015.1 Streptomyces sp. A1277
GATCTGGCTGGCCGCCCGGCTCGACGGCCGGGCGGCCAGCCGGCGCAGCACCTCAGGCACCGGGCCCGGGCGGGCCGCCGCCGTCGCCAGGGCCTGCTGGGCGCGGGTCACCCGGCGCAGCTCGCGCTCCCGTGCGGCGGCCATCAGCCCCCACACCGCCCGCGCGATCGCGGTGAACGGGGTCCCGGGCGGGACCTCGACCAGCGCCATCCCGTGCCGGTCGCACGCCGCGACCAGCTCCGGCGGCACCGCCTCGTGGACCGGCCGCACCCCGAAACCGAGCGCCGCCGCCCCCGCCTCCACCAGCCGGGCCACGTACGCGTCCGGGTCCGTGAGCAGCACCCCGGCGCTCAGCAGCAGCTCCCCGCCGAGCAGGTACGGGTACGGGTCGGCCATCTCCGAGGCGTGCACCCACAGCAGCTCCGCCTCGCCCGGGCCCGCGATCAGCCGCAGCCCCAGCTCCTCGCGGGCCAGCAGCTCGGCCAGCGGCACGGGCGGGGCCGGGGGAGGGGACGGGGCAGCGGGGAAGGCCGGCATGGATGGTTCGTCCGTTCCTCGGGGCCTGAGTGGAGGAAACGTACACTTCAGTGCGGGCCCCGGGCCACCTAGCGTCGCCCTGGCACCCCGCACACCGAAGGAAAGGCCCCCACCATGAGCAGCAACGACACGCCGCGCGGCCCCGTCGACTCCTCCCGCGTCCCGCGGTACGCCGGGCCCGCGACGTTCGCGCGGCTGCCCCGCCTGGACGAGGTCGGCACGGCGGACGTCGCCGTCGTCGGGGTGCCCTTCGACTCGGGCGTCTCCTACCGGCCCGGCGCCCGCTTCGGCGGCAACGCGATCCGGGAGGCGTCGCGGCTGCTGCGCCCCTACAACCCGGCGCAGGACGCCTCGCCGTTCGCCCTCGCGCAGGTCGCCGACGCCGGGGACATCGCGGCCAACCCGTTCAACATCGAGGAGGCCGTGGAGACCGTCGAGGCCGCCGCCGACGAGCTGCTGTCCACGGGGGCCCGGCTGATGACCCTCGGCGGGGACCACACCATCGCGCTGCCGCTGCTGCGTTCCGTCGCCAAGAAGCACGGCCCGGTCGCCCTGCTCCACTTCGACGCCCACCTCGACACCTGGGACACCTACTTCGGGGCCGCCTACACGCACGGCACCCCGTTCCGCCGGGCCGTCGAGGAGGGCGTCCTCGACACCTCGGCGCTCTCCCACGTCGGCACCCGCGGCCCGCTGTACGGGAAGCAGGACCTCACCGACGACGCCAAGATGGGCTTCGGGATCGTCACCTCCGCCGATGTCATGCGGCGCGGCGCCGACGAGGTCGCCGACCAGCTGCGGCAGCGCATCGGGGACCGGCCGCTGTACATCTCCATCGACATCGACGTGCTGGACCCGGCGCACGCCCCCGGCACCGGCACCCCCGAGGCCGGCGGCCTCACCTCCCGCGAGCTGCTGGAGATCGTGCGCGGCCTGTCCTCCTGCCACCTGGTCTCCGCCGACCTGGTCGAGGTGGCCCCCGCGTACGATCACGCGGAGATCACCTCCGTCGCCGCCTCGCACACCGCGTACGAGCTGACGACGATCATGACCCGGCAGATCGCGGAGGCCCGGCACCAGTGAGTCACGACCACCACGACGAGCGGCCACCGCTCACCCCGGCGCAGATCGAGGCCGCGCTGAACCCCCCGCCCGGGCGGACCGGCGGCGACCTCGTCGTCGAGACGCTGCGGGGGCTGGGCGCGACCACCGTGTTCGGGCTGCCGGGACAGCACGTGCTGGCCCTGTTCGACGCGCTGCGCCGCTCGTCGCTGGAGTACGTGGGCCTGCGCGTCGAGAACAACGCGGGCTTCGCCGCCGACGCCTACGGGCGCATCACCGGCGAGGTCGCCCCGCTGTTCCTGTCGACCGGGCCGGGCGCCCTGACCTCGCTCGCCGCGCTCCAGGAGGCGGCGGCCGCGTCGGCGCCCGTGCTCGCGGTGTCCAGCCAGATCCCGGTCCGGGGGCTGGGCGGCGGCCGCCACGGCCATCTGCACGAACTGCGCGACCAGCAGGCGTCGTTCCGGGACGTGGTGAAGTCCGTCCACACCGTGCGGACCGCCTCGCAGATCCCGTCCGCGATCGGCGCCGCCTGGGAGTCCGCGCTGACGGCCCCGCACGGCCCCGTCTGGGTCGAGATCCCGCAGGACGTCCTGGAGGCCGCCACGGCGCTGCCCGTCGTCTCCGGCCTGGACGCCACCCCGCGCGCACTGCACGCCCGCCCCGAACTCATCGCCGTGGCCGCCGATCTGCTGTCGCGGGCCGAGCGCCCGGCGATCATCGCGGGCGGCGGGGTCGTACGGTCCGACGCGTCCGGCAAGCTGCGCGCGCTCGCCGAGCGGCTGGACGCCCCGGTCGTCACCACGTACGGCGGCAAGGGCGCCTTTCCCTGGGAGCACCCGCTCTCGCTGCGGTCCTGGGTGGAGGACCGGCACACCACCGACTTCCTGGAGGACGCCGACGTCCTGCTCGTCGTCGGCTCCGGACTCGGCGAACTCTCCTCCAACTACTACACGTTCGCCCCGCGCGGCCGGGTCGTCCAGATCGAGGCCGACGCCGGGAAGCTGGAGGCCAACCACCCGGCGCTCGGCATCCACGCCGACGCCCGCGACGCGCTCGCCGACCTCATCGAAGCGGTCGCCCCGCGCCGGGACCCGGCCGCCGCCGAGCGCGTCGCCGGGGTCCTCGCCCGCGTCCGGGACCGGATCGCCGGCCAGGGGCGCGACCTGGAACAGCACCTCCTGGCCGGCATCCGCACCGCCCTGCCCGACGCGTCGCCCAGCTTCTGGGACATGACGATCCTCGGCTACTGGGCCTGGGCCGCCTTCGACGCGCGCCGCCCGAACACCATGCACTCGGCCCAGGGCGCCGGAGGTCTCGGCTACGCGTTCCCGGCGGCGCTCGGCGCGGCGGTGGCCGACCCGGCCCGGCCGGTCCTCGCGGTCTCCGGCGACGGCGGCGCGATGTACTCGATCGCCGAACTGGCCACCGCCCGCCAGTACGGCCTGCCGGTCACCTGGCTGATCGTGGACGACGGCGGCTACGGCATCCTGCGCGAATACCTCACCGGCGCCTTCGGCGAGACCACCGCGACGGAACTGGCCCGCCCGGACTTCGTCGCCCTCGCCGAGTCCTTCGGCGTCCCGGCGGTCCTTACGAGCCCCGAGACGCTCGCCGCCGACCTGGCCGAGGCGTTCGCACGGCCGGGCCCCTCGGTCGTCGTACTCCCGGCCCTGCTGAAGATGTTCGAGCCGACCCACCTGTAGGACCCCCGCCACCCCGGTGCGTACAACCTTCCGGCCGCCCGTGAGTCATCTCTACGGGCCGGCCGGGGGGCCGCCCGCAGGAACCGTTCAGGGGGAACGCACCATGACCACATCCCGTATATCCGGGCGCGCCCGCGCCGCGCTCTGTGCCGCAGTCGCCACCGGGGTCCTCGCACCCGTGGCCCTCGGCGCGGCGCCCGCCTCGGCCGCCACCGCGCAGGTGAGCTGCACCTCCGGCCGGGCCGGGCTCGCGGCCAAGCTGTCGAAGGACATCACCGCCGCGCTCAAGGGCCGCAAGTCGACCGTGGCCGTCGCGCTCTACGACCGCACCACCAAGACCACCTGCACGCTGCGCGCCACCTCCAAGTACGACTCCGCGAGCGTCGTGAAGGCGACCGTGCTGGCCACGCTGCTGTGGGACAACGCCAAGCACAACCGCTACCTCACCCAGCGCGAGACCGACCTCAGCACCAAGATGATCACCAAGTCCGACAACGACGCGACCACCAGCCTGTGGAAGCAGCTCGGCGTCGCCAAGGTCAACGCCTTCCTGAAGGCGGCCGGGATGACCCACACCGTGCCCGGCTCCGGCGGCTACTGGGGCCTGACCCAGATCACCGCCCAGGACGAGCAGCGGCTGCTGACCCTGCTCACCTCGAAGAACTCCGTGCTCAGCGACAGAGCCCGCTCCTACGAACTCGGGCTGATGCACAAGGTCGTCTCCTCGCAGCGCTGGGGCACCCCGGCCGGCGCCCTGACCGGGACCACCGTCCAGGTCAAGAACGGCTGGCTGCAGCGCGCCACCCACGGCTGGCGGGTGCACAGCATCGGCGCCTTCACCGGCAACGGCCACGACTACGCGCTGACCGTCCTCACCCAGGACAACAAGACGATGAACGACGGCGTCAACACCATCCAGGCCGTCGCCCGGGCCGTCCACAAGGACCTCAACCCGCGCATCATGAAGGCGAGGGTCTTCACCGTGCCCGCCGCCCCGCAGGAGGCCGTCCCGCCGGTCCCGGAGGCCCCGGCCGGCCGGATGCTCACCGCCAAGCCGCGGTAGGCGCCGCCACCCCGGGACCTACGACCAAGGTCCCGTATTTGTTGACGCGGGATGAAATCCGCAGCCCACCGTGTTGGTGCCTTCCGTCGGATCAGGTCGAACGGGAGGCACCGGGTGGCGGACGCACGGGAGACGGAACGCGGGCAGCGGGGCGGCTGGGCGCGCAGACTGAGCGGCTACGCCTGGCGCTATCGGCGCAACGTCCTGCTGGCGCTCGGCTCCTCGCTCGGGGGCATGGCCGTGATGGCCCTCGTCCCGCTCGTCACCAAGGTGATCATCGACGACGTGGTCGTCGGCCACACCCGCTCCCTGGCCGTCTGGACCGGACTGCTGATCGCGGCGGCCGCCCTCGTCTACGCCTTCACCTACATCCGCCGCTACTACGGCGGCCGGCTCGCCCTCGACGTCCAGCACGACCTGCGGACCGGCATGTACGGGACGATCAGCCGGCTCGACGGCAAGCGCCAGGACGAACTGTCCACCGGGCAGGTCGTCGGACGCGCCACCAGCGACCTCCAGCTGATCCAGAGTCTGCTCTTCATGCTCCCGATGACCATCGGGAACGTCCTGCTCTTCCTGATCTCCCTGGTCATCATGGCGTGGCTGTCGCCGCTGCTGACCCTCGTCGCCGTCGCCGTCGCCCCCGCCCTCTGGTACATCGCCCGCCGCTCCCGCACCCGGCTCTTCCCCGCCACCTGGTACGCCCAGTCGCAGGCCGCCGCCGTCGCCGGGGTCGTCGACGGGGCCGTCTCCGGCGTCCGCGTCGTCAAGGGCTTCGGGCAGGAGGACCAGGAGACCGGCAAACTGCGCGAGGTCGGGCGCAAGCTGTTCGCCGGCCGGCTGCGCACCATCCGGCTCAACTCGCGCTACACCCCCGCCCTCCAGGCCGTCCCCGCCCTCGGCCAGGTCGCGATGCTGGCCCTCGGCGGCTGGCTCGCCACCCGGGGCGAGATCACCCTCGGCACGTTCGTCGCGTTCTCCACGTACCTCGCCCAGCTCGTCGGCCCGGTCCGGATGCTCGCCATGGTCCTCACCGTCGGCCAGCAGGCCCGCGCCGGCGTGGAACGCGTACTCGAACTCATCGACACCGAGCCGTACCTGACGAACGGCACCAAGGAGCTGCCCGCCGACGCCCCGGCGAGCGTTGAGTTCGAGGACGTGCGCTTCGGCTACGCCGGCGACGAGGACCTTGGAGGCGGAGCCGAGACGCGGCGCCCGGTCCTCGACGGCTTCTCGCTGACCATCGAGCCCGGCGAGACCGTCGCCGTCGTCGGCGCGTCCGGCAGCGGCAAGTCCACCGTCTCGCTGCTGCTGCCCCGCTTCTACGACGTCTCGCACGGCGCGGTCCTCGTCGGCGGCCACGACGTGCGTGAACTGACCCTCGACTCGCTGCGGGCCGCCATCGGACTCGTCCCCGAGGACAGCTTCCTGTTCTCCGACACCGTCCGCGCCAACATCGCCTACGGCCTCCCCGACGCCACCGACGAGCAGATCGCACAGGCCGCCCGCTCCGCCCAGGCCGACCGCTTCATCGCCGAGCTGCCGAACGGCTACGACACCAAGGTCGGCGAACACGGACTCACCCTCTCCGGCGGCCAGCGCCAGCGCATCGCCCTCGCCCGCGCCATCCTCACCGACCCCCGCCTGCTCCTCCTGGACGACGCCACCTCCGCCGTGGACGCCCGCGTCGAGCACGAGATCCACGAGGCCCTGCGCCAGGTGATGGCCGGCCGCACCACCCTGCTGATCGCCCACCGCCGCTCCACCCTGAACCTCGCCGACCGCATCGCCGTCCTGGACGACGGCCGCCTCGCCGACCTCGGCACCCACGAGGAGCTGGAGCGCCGCTGCGCGCTCTACCGGCGCCTGCTCACCGACCCGGACGAGCTCGGCACCACCTCACCAGGCCACCGGCCGGCCCCCGCGGCCGAAGACCCCGGACAGGAGCGCGCGCTCCTGGAGGAGATCGACGCCGAGTTCGACGCCGAGCGCGGCATCACCCCCGAACTGTGGGTCCGCAACGGCGAGGAGCGGAGCACCGACGCGGCCGGCATGCCCGCGACGCCCGAACTGCTCGCCCAGGTCGACGCCCTGCCCCCGGCGGACGACACCCCGGACGTGGACGAGGCCCGTGCCGTCCACGCCGAGGACTCCTACGGGCTGCGCAGGCTGCTGCGCGGCTTCGGGCTGCCGCTGCTGGTGAGCCTCGGCCTGGTGGCCGTGGACGCCGGGGCGGGGCTGCTGCTCCCGGTCCTGATCAGGAACGGCATCGACGACGGCGTCACCAAGCTGGCGCTGGGCGCGGTCTGGGCGGCGTCCGCCGTCGCCCTGGCCGTCGTCCTCGTGCAGTGGGCGGCCCAGATCGGCGAGACCCGCATGACCGGCCGCACCGGCGAGCGGGTGCTCTACTCGCTGCGGCTGAAGATCTTCGCGCAGCTCCAGCGCCTCGGCCTGGACTACTACGAGCGCGAGCTGACCGGCCGCATCATGACCCGGATGACGACGGACGTGGACGCGCTGTCCACGTTCCTCCAGACCGGCCTGGTCACCGCCTTCGTCTCCGTCGTCACCTTCTTCGGCATCATGGTCGCGCTGCTGGTCCTCGACGTGGAACTGGCCCTCGTCGTCTTCGCGACCCTGCCGGTCCTCGTCGTCGGGACCGTCTTCTTCCGCCGCAAGAGCGTCAAGGCGTACGAGCTGGCCCGCGAACGGATCAGCGTCGTCAACGCCGACCTCCAGGAGTCGGTCGCCGGGCTCAGGATCGTGCAGGCGTTCCGGCGCGAGCGGGACGGTGCCGACCGGTTCGCCGCCCGCAGCGACGAGTACCGCCAGGCCCGGGTCCGGGGCCAGTGGCTGATCTCGGTCTACTTCCCGTTCGTCCAGCTGCTGTCATCCGTGGCCGCGGCCGCCGTGCTGATCGTCGGCGCGGGCCGGATCGACAACGGCACGCTCACCACCGGCGCGCTGGTCGCCTACCTGCTCTACATCGACCTGTTCTTCGCCCCCGTCCAGCAGCTCTCCCAGGTCTTCGACGGCTACCAGCAGGCCGCCGTCTCCCTCGGCCGCATCCAGGAACTCCTCCAGGAACCGGCGTCCACCGCCGACCGGGGCGAGGCACGGGAGGTGGAGTCGCTGCGCGGCGAGATCGCCTTCGAGGACGTGTCGTTCGCGTACGGCGGCGAGGAGGCCGCGCTCAGCGGCGTCGACCTGCGCATCCCGGCCGGGCAGACCGTCGCGTTCGTCGGCGAGACCGGGGCCGGCAAGTCCACCCTGGTCAAGCTCGTCGCCCGGTTCTACGACCCGACGAGCGGCCGGGTCACGGCGGACGGCACCGACCTGCGCGACCTCGACCGCACCGCGTACCGGCACCGGCTCGGGGTCGTACCGCAGGAGGCGTACCTCTTCTCCGGGACGGTCCGGGACGCCATCGCCTACGGGCGGCCGGACGCCACCGACGCGCAGGTGGAGGCGGCGGCCCGGGCGGTCGGCGCACACGACATGATCGCCACCCTGGACGGCGGCTACCTCCACGAGGTCGCCGAGCGGGGCCGCAACCTCTCGGCCGGGCAGCGCCAGCTGATCGCGCTCGCCCGCGCCGAACTGGTCGACCCCGACGTCCTGCTGCTGGACGAGGCCACCGCATCCCTCGACCTCGCCAGCGAGGCCCAGGTCAACCGGGCCACCGACCGGCTCGCGGGGAGGCGCACCACCCTCGTCGTCGCCCACCGCCTGACCACCGCCGCGCGCGCCGACCGGGTCGTGGTGATGGACCACGGCCAGGTCGTGGAGGACGGCACGCACGACGAACTCCTCGCCCGCGACGGTCACTACGCGGCGCTGTGGCGCACCTTCATAGGGGAGGACGAGCCGGCGGGCGTGTGAACCGCCGGGCCTCTACTCCCTGATGCCGGAGATCTTCCCGGTCGCCAGGTCCGAACGCACGGACAGATAGGTGTACGTGGGGTTCGCCGGGGACCCCCAGGTGAGGCGGACCACGGACCAGGTGTGTCCGGCGCCGCTGTCGCCCGCGGTGACCCGGTAGGCGGCCGGGACGTCCTGGGCGCGCAGCACACCGTCGGCGTGGTTGGCCGCCTCCCAGTCGTCCAGCTCGGCGCTCAGGGCGGGCGTGAGGTAGAAGCCGCGGAGCGCGGCGGCGAGGGAGCCGCCGTCCTCGGCGGCCACGGCGTCGGTGTACGCGCCGTAGAAGTGGTCGACCAGCCGGGATTCCTGGGTGGCGACCTCGTCGTGGACCGCCGCCGCGGTGGCCTCGCGCGGGGCCGCCGCGGCGGCCGGCACGGCGACGGCCGCGGCCAGGAGCGCGGAGGCGAGCAGCGTACGGCCGACGGCGCGCCGGGCGCGGGGGCGCCGGGCGGAGCTGATGCGGGTCATGGCGGTTCCTGCCTTTCGTGGCGGTCTGTCCTGTCCGGCTCCATGGTGGGGCGCTTCGGCCGGCGGGGAGACCGAGCACGCCGGGTGCAACCTCCGGATGGCCTCCGGCGTCGTAGGGAGGTACACGCATGTGCGTCCAGGTGTCGGGTAGGGGCGCGATTGTTCGATGAGGCGATGGGGCTGCTGTGACCAGAGGGACCGAAGGACATGCCTGGGGCGTGCGGCGCGGGGCCTGCCGCCGCTTCGTGGCCCTGTCCCTGGCGACCGCCTTCGCACTGGTTCTCGGTGGGGCGGTGGCGGGCAGCGCGGACGCCGCGTCGGCCTGCGTGGGCCGGCCCCGTAAGACGGTGAAGTTCGCGACGGGCGAGCTGCGCGTGTACAAGTCGCGGGCCTATGCCTGCGCCACGGCCGTCGCCGCCAAGCCGGGCAAGCGCCGCTCCATGTCCGTGACCATCCAGCCGCGCGGCGGCCACCCCGTCACCGACAGCGGCAGCTTCACGCAGTTGGCGGGCCCGGTGACGGTGCACGCGCTGAACCGTTGCGTGCGGGTCTCCGGCTCGGTCGAGGGCAAGGGCGGCCGCACGAGCTGGATCCTGTGCTGACCGAGTGACATGTTCCGGGCCCCGGCGACGGGGTCTGGTGTCCCCGGTGCCGCCCCGCTAGGTTCACCGCGTCAGCTGTGAACCATGGGGTGTCTCGCGGGCCCGGTCGTGCTCGGCGGGACGCCTCCCAAGGGGAGGACGCGCATGCGCAAGGCGCTCAGAGGAATCCTGTCGCTCGCGGTGCTCATCGGCACGGTGAGTGCGACGGGTGCCTCCGCCGGGGCGGCCACCGCCGCCGAACCGGCCGCGCTCCGTACCGCCGTCGGCGACAGCGGAACGAGCACGGACATCAAGGACCGCATCCTGGCCATCCCGGGCATGAGTCTCATCGAGGAGAAGCCCTACGCGGGCTACCGCTACTTCGTCCTCGACTACACCCAGCCGGTCGACCACCGCCACCCGTCCAAGGGAACGTTCCAGCAGCGCATCACCCTGCTGCACAAGGACACCTCCCGCCCCACGGTCTTCTACACCGGCGGCTACAACGTCTCCACCAACCCCAGCCGTTCGGAGCCGACCCGGATCGTCGACGGCAACCAGGTCTCCCTGGAGTACCGTTTCTTCACCCCGTCGCGCCCCTCGCCCGCCGACTGGTCCAAGCTCGACATCCGGCAGGCCGCCGACGACCAGCACCGGGTGTTCACCGCGCTCAAGCGGATCTACTCCAAGAACTGGCTGACCACCGGCGGCTCCAAGGGCGGCATGACCGCCACGTACTACGAGCGCTTCCACCCGAAGGACATGGACGGCGTCGTCGCCTACGTCGCCCCCAACGACGTGGTCGACAACGAGGACTCGGCCTACGACCGGTTCTTCGCGAAGGTCGGCACCAAGGAGTGCCGCGACAAGCTGAACGGCGTGCAGCGCGAGGCACTGATCCGCCGCGCGCCGCTGGAGAAGAAGTACGCGCGGTACGCCGCCGACAACGGCTACACCTTCGACACCGTCGGCACTCTCGACAAGGCTTACGAGGCCGTCGTCATGGACTACATCTGGGCGTTCTGGCAGTACAGCCTGCTCGCCGACTGCGACTCGGTCCCGGCCGACGCCGAGCACGCGACCGACCAGGCGATCTGGGACTCGGTGGACTCCATCTCCGGCTTCTCCGCCTACGCCGACCAGGGCCTGGCCAACTACACGCCGTACTACTACCAGGCGGGCACCCAGCTCGGTTCGCCCGACATCGAACAGCCCTGGCTCGGCAAGCTGAGCCGCTACGGATACCAGCCGCCGCGCACCTTCGTGCCGCGTTCCATCCCGATGAAGTTCCAGCCCTCGGCGATGCGCGACGTCGACACCTGGGTCAGGCACCACGCCACGCACATGCTGTACGTATACGGCGAGAACGACCCGTGGGGCGCGGAGCGCTTCCGGCTCGGGGCGGGCGCCCGTGACAGCTACGTCTTCACCGTGCCCGGCGGGAACCACGGCTCGAACGTCGCGGGTCTCGTCCCGTCCGAGAACGCCACCGCCACCGCGGCGATCCTGCGCTGGGCGGGCGTCGCCCCGGCCGCCGTCCAGCAGGACGAGTCGAAGGCGAGGCCGCTCGCGAAGTTCGACGCGCGGCTCGACGACAAGGACCTGACGACCGAGCACCGGCTCGGCTTCCGGCGTCCGTAACGCGATCCCGACCCGGCGGCCGTACGACAACGGCCGCCGGGTCGGGGCGCCTCAGTACTTCAGCCCGTAGCCCACCGGGTACAGCACCTTCGCGGGGTCGTCCGCGCGCGGCACCGGCACCGGCAGCTTCCCCTCCGGCCGCGCCCGGCCCGCGATCACCCGGGCCGCCGCGCGCAGTTCGACGTCGGTCCAGGAGTACGCGGCCAGGTGCGCCGCATGCCCGGTGCCCGCCAGTTGCGCGATGTCGTACGGGTTGCGGATGGCGAGGGTGATCACCGGGACGCCCGTCGCGGCCAGCGCGCCGACCAGCGTCCGCTGCGAACTGGCCGCCGAGACGTTGTAAGTCCCCACGACCACCGCGTCCTTGCCCCGCGCCGCCGCCACCGCCGCGTCGATGGACGCCTGGGTGGGCGCGGTGCCGGTGGACAGGGCGGTCGCCTGGTACCCCAGCTCGTTGAAGGCATCCGCCAGCGTGGTCGTCGGCGGGCCCGTCGTGCCCGAGGGGGAGGCCGGGTCGGCGCCCACCACCAGCAGCTTCCGGTGCGAGCGGCGCGACAGCGGCAGCAGCCGGCCCTCGTTGGCCAGCAGGGTGGTGGTGTGCTCGGCGATCCGGTCGGCGGCGGCCAGGTGCGCCCGGGTGCCGACCGTACGGTCCACCCCGCGTCCGGTGACGAACGGCCGGTCGAAGAGCCCCAGCTTCGTCTTCAGGCGCAGGATGCGCAGGATCGATTCGTCGAGCCGGGCCTCGCTGACCTCGCCGCTCTTGACGGCCGCCAGCAGAGCGTTCCAGGAGACGTCCAGGCTCGGCGGGTTGAGCAGTTGGTCGACGCCCGCCCGGAGGGCCAGGACCGGCACCCGGTCGTCCCCGTACTTCGTCCGCACGCCCTCCATGCCCAGCGAGTCGGTGACCACGACGCCGTCGTAGCCCAGCTCCTCGCGCAGGATGCCGGTGAGGATCGGCCGGGACAGGGTCGCCGGGTCCTCGGACGGGTCGAGCGCGGGCACCACGATGTGCGCCGTCATGATCGAGTCGATGCCGGCGGCGATGGCGGCCCGGAACGGCGGCGCGTCCAGCTCCGCCCACTGCTCCCGGGTGTGGCCGATGACCGGCAGGCCGGTGTGGCTGTCGGTGCTCGTGTCGCCGTGGCCGGGGAAGTGCTTGGCCGTGGAGGCGATCCCGGCGCTCTGGTACCCCTTCACCTGCGCGGCGACCATCGCGGCCACGGACTGCGGGTCCGAGCCGAAGGACCGTACGCCGATCACCGGGTTGGCCGGGTTCACGTTGACGTCCGCGTCGGGCGCGTAGTTCTGGTTGATGCCGATCGCGGCCAGTTCGGCGCCCGCGATCCGCCCGGCCTCCCGGGCGTCGGAGCGCGAACCGCCCGCGCCCAGCGCCATCGCGCCCGGCATCAGCGTGGCGGGTTCGCCGACGCGGCAGACGATGCCGTGTTCCTGGTCGGTGGAGATCAGCAGCGGCAGGGGCGTCGGGCCCGCGAGGCCGGCGCGCTGGATGCCGTTGGAGAGGTCGGCGATCTGGTGCGGGTCGCGGGTGTTGTGCGCCCAGGAGAAGTAGATGATGCCGCCGACGTGGTACTTGGCGATCATCTCGGCCGCCGTGCGCACCCCGATCTCGGCGAGGTTGGCGTCGATGTCGGCCTGGTCCGGGTCGGTGGCGGAGTGCCCGTAGACCCGCATGACGAAGAGCTGGCCGACCTTCTCCTCCAGGCTCATCCGGGAGATGAGCCGCTTCAGCCGCCGGGTCGTGGCGGCGGAGGTGTGGCTGCTGTGCGCGGAGCCCTGGGAGGCGAGGGCGCCGGGGGCGGCCGCCACGCCCGTGGCCGCCGCGACGGCGGTGGCGGCGGTGGCGGTGAGAAGGGTGCGTCTGGAGGTGCGGTGGTGCACGTGAGCTCCTTCGGCCGTACTCGGTGACGAGGGGGTGGTGAAAGAAACTGCCAAGGAGCACGGATATCCAGAAAATAACTTCCGGTCAAGGGTGCGAACGATTTTGAGCGCGTCCCCGCGCCTCCCCGCGCAGCCCCACGGCCGCCCCGTGCGCCTGGAGCGCCGCGACCGCCGCCGTGATCGCGGGCCGGCGGGCCGCCTCCGTACGCCACAGCGCGTACAGCCGCCGCACCGGCACCGGGTCCATGCGCACCGCCACCACCCCGTCCGGCGGCGGACCGCGCCCCAGCCGGGGGATCATCGCGACTCCGAGGCCGGCGGCCAGCAGGGCGAGTTGGGTGTGGTTCTCCTCCGCCTGGTGCCTGACGTCCGGCTCGTACGAACGCCCGGGGCGCGTACGGTTCATGGGCATGGCGGTGGCGCTCGCCGGCATCGGGGTCGCGGCGGTGGACGAGGGGGCGAGCGGGCCCGTGCTCGCCTTCGTGCTGGTGATCGCGGCGGCGGCCTGCTGGGGCGCGTCGAACGTCCTGACCCGCAGGGCCGCCCCGCCCGACGCGCTCAACTCCATGGTCTGGGTCTCGACCGTGCCCGTGCTGCCGCTGCTCGGGCTCTCCCTCCTCTTCGAGGGCTGGGACCGCGACCGCGCGGCGCTGACCTCGCTCGACTGGAGCGGGGCCGGGATCATCGTCTACGTCGCCTGGATCACCACCGTCTTCGGCTTCGGCGCGTGGGGCTTCCTGCTGAGCCGCTACCCGGCCTCGTCGGTGGCCCCGTTCACCCTGCTCGTGCCCGTCTTCGGCATGTCGTCGGCCGCGCTGCTGCTGGACGAGCCGGTGAGCCCGCTGCGGTGGTGCGCGGCGGCACTGCTGGCCGGCGGGGTCGCGCTGACCTCGCTCGCCGGGACGCGCCGCCGCCCCGCCGCCCCCGCGCCGGAACCGGCCCCCGCCTGAGCCGGCCGCTACTGCTTGGGCGCGCCCAGCCGCAGCAGGTGCTCGCGCCCCGCGCCCAGCAGCCCCGGCAGCTCGGCCGCCTGCGGGTACCAGCGCTTCTCGTACTCCCAGCAGACCCAGTCGTCCGCGTCCAGCGTGTCCAGGCACGCCCGCAGCGGCAGCACCCCGGCGCCCAGCCCCACCGGCGTGGTGTCGTCCGCCGACACGATGTCCTTGACCTGTACGTATCCCAGGTGGGGGGCCAGCACCGCGTGACTGGCCACCGGCTCCTCGCCCGCCAGCCAGGTGTGCATCACGTCCCACAGCGCGCCGATGCTCTTGTGCCCCACGGTGCCGGCCACCCGGGCCACGTCGGCCCCCGCCCGGTGCGAGTCATGGGTCTCAAGGAGAAGCCGTACGCCCATATCGGCGGCGTACGGGGCGGCCGCGCCCAGCCGGCGCGCGGCGATCGCGTCGGCCGCCTCCGGGGCCTGGTCGCCGCCGCCGGGGAAGACCCGGACGTTCGGCGCGCCCAGGTCCCGGGCCAGCTCGATCAGCGCGGCCAGCTCGTCCAGGACCGGCTGGTCCTCGCCCTCGGCGGCGACCCGCGCGTATCCCGCCACGGCCAGGACCTCAACCCCGCGGCGCTCGAACTCCGCGCGCACGGCGGCCCGTTCGGAGGCCGTGGTGCCCAGGTTCACCGGCTCCTCGGGATGGGCGCGCAGCTCCACCCCGTGATATCCGTGCCCGGCGGCCAGCCGGACGACCTCGGGCATCGGCAGCCCCGGGACCCCGAGGGTGGAGAAAGCGAGCTTCACGTGCGTGTTCCTTCCGTCGGTCCGTGCCGCCGCAGCCTACGAGGCGCCGCCGCCCCTGACGCGTACCCCGCCCCCGCCGGGCTCACCCCCGGGGCCCGGCCGTCGACCCGCGCACCATCAGCTCGGCCGGGATCAGCGCGAGGCCGCCCGGCGGCGGGTTCTCCTTGCCCATGGCCAGCCTGCCCGCCCGCGCCCCCGCCTCGGCGAGCGGCAGCCGCACGGTCGTCAGGGCCGGGACCACGTCCACCGAGAACGGCAGGTCGTCGAAGCCGGCCACCGAGATGTCCTCGGGGATGCGCAGCCCCCGGTCGCGGAGCGCCGCCGCAGCGCCCAGCGCCACCGTGTCGTTCGCGGCGACGACGGCGGTGATCTCCGGTTCGCGGCGCAGCAGTTCGACCGTGGCGTCGTAGCCGGACCGGCGGTCGTAGGAGCCGTGCGCGGTCAGCCGGTCCTCGTCGCCGGCCGCCCCCGCCTCGCGCATCGCCTGGCGGTGGCCCTCCAGGCGGTGGCGGGTCGTGGTGCGCTCCAGCGGCCCCGCGACATAGCCGATCCGGCGGTGGCCCAGGGAGAGCAGGTGCCTGGCGAGGAGCCGGGCGCCGCCCTGGTTGTCGAAGGCGAGCGCGGCCACCACGGCCGCCCCGTCCGGCAGCGGCGGCCGCCCGCACAGCACGACCCGGGTGCCCGCGTCCGCGAGCTTGGCCAGCTTCGCGGCCACCGCCGCCTGGTGCGCCGGGTCCTCGACCGCGCCCCCGGTGAGGATGACGGCGGCGGCGCGCTGGCGCTGGAGCAGGGTGAGGTAGGTGAGCTCGCGGTCCGGGGAGCCGCCGGTGTTGCAGACGACGGCCAGCTTCTCGCCGCCGGCCCGGCCCGAACCGTCGCCCGGACCGCCGATCTCGGTCTGCGCCGCCCCCGCCATGATCCCGAAGAACGGGTCGGCGATGTCGTTGACGAGGATGCCGACCAGGTCGGAGGTGGCGGCGGCCAGGGCGCTGGCCTGCCCGTTGAGCACGTAGTCGAGGTCGTCCACCGCGCGCAGCACCCGCTCCCGGGTGGACGCCGCCACCGGGTAATTGCCGTTCAGCACACGGGAGACGGTGGCCGGGGACACCCGGGCGCGGGCCGCCACGTCCGCCAGGGTGACTGTCATCGCATTCCTCCGTGGAGTGGTGAGGGGCCCGGGCCGTGTCCGCGAAGTCCCGCCCGGCCCGGGACCAATCAGGGCGCCCCCTCTTGTCCGGGCCGCTGTCGGCAGGCTAGCGTCATCCCGTATAGAAAGCGCTTGCTACGGCTGTACGGAGGGAACTTTCGTGACACGCAGGACAGTGCGCATCGCCATGAACGGCGTCACAGGGCGCATGGGATACCGGCAGCACCTGGTGCGCTCGATCCTCGCGATCCGCGAGCAGGGCGGCCTCGATCTCGGCGACGGCGACGTGCTGTGGCCGGAGCCGGTCCTCGTCGGCCGCCGCGCCCACGCGCTGGAGGAGCTCGCCGCACGGCACGGGCTGACGGAGTGGTCCACGGACCTGGACGCGGTCCTCGCGGACGACACCGTCGACATCTACTTCGACGCCCAGGTCACCTCGGCCCGGGTGGAGGCGATCAAGAAGGCCGTCGCCGCCGGCAAGCACGTCTACACCGAGAAGCCGACCGCCACGGACGTCGAAGGCGCCTTGGACCTGGCCCGCCTGGCACAGGACGCCGGCATCAAGCACGGCGTCGTCCAGGACAAGATCTTCCTGCCCGGCCTGCTCAAGCTGAAGCGCCTCATCGACGGCGGCTTCTTCGGCGAGATCCTGTCCGTGCGCGGCGAGTTCGGCTACTGGGTCTTCGAGGGCGACTGGCAGGAGGCCCAGCGCCCCTCCTGGAACTACCGCGCCCAGGACGGCGGCGGCATCGTCGTGGACATGTTCCCGCACTGGGAGTACGTGCTCCACGAGCTGTTCGGCCGGGTCACCAGCGTCCAGGCACACGTCCAGACCCACATCCCCGAGCGCCGGGACGAGCACGGCAGGCCGTACGCCGCGACCGCGGACGACGCCGCCTACGGCATCTTCCAGCTGGAGGGCGGCGCCGTCGCCCAGATCAACTCCTCCTGGGCGGTCCGGGTCAACCGCGACGAGCTGGTCGAGTTCCAGGTGGACGGCACCCACGGCTCCGCCGTCGCGGGCCTGCGCAACTGCCGCGTCCAGCACCG
This sequence comes from Streptomyces sp. A1277, assembly GCF_004795015.1. Lineage (GTDB taxonomy): Bacteria > Actinomycetota > Actinomycetes > Streptomycetales > Streptomycetaceae > Streptomyces. The sequence goes on from NZ_SSBI01000046.1 coordinate 16,823, forward strand.
CTCGGTCACCCCGAAGCCGGTCTGGAACCCGGACCTGCCGGTCACCGAGTCCTTCCGCGACCAGTGGCAGGAGGTCCCGGACAACGCGGCCTTCGACAACGGCTTCAAGGCCCAGTGGGAGCTGTTCCTGCGCCACATCGTGCTGGACGAGCCCTACACCTGGGACCTGATGGCCGGCGCCCGGGGCGTGCAGCTCGCGGAGCTGGGCCTGAAGTCCCACGCGGAGGGCCGCCGCCTCGACGTACCGGAGCTGTCGCTGTGACCAGCCGTCTCCACCAGGGATCACCGGAGGTGACCTCATGACCCTCCACCTCCCGCAGGGCCCGTACGAACCCCGGGCCACCCCGCTCGACCTGACCCCGTCCGGGGCCCCGCTCGCCTCCCGTACGGTCTTCTCCGCCGCCCATGTCGTCGCCGACCCGTACGCCGACTCCGGTCCGGACTCACCGGCCGCCGTCGACTGGGACGCCACGCTCGCCTTCCGCCGCCACCTCTGGTCGCACGGCCTGGGCGTCGCCGAGGCCATGGACACCGCGCAGCGCGGCATGGGCCTGGACTGGGCGGGCGCCGAGGAGCTGATCCGCCGCTCGGCCGCCGAGGCGAAGGCGGTCGGCGGCCGCATCGCCTGCGGCGTCGGCACCGACCAGCTGCCCCCGGGCCCGGCGACCCTCGCCGAGGTGCGCTCCGCGTACGAAAAACAGCTCGCCGTGGTCGAGGAGAGCGGCGCCCAGGCCATCCTGATGGCCTCCCGCGCCCTCGCCACCGCCGCGAAGGGCCCCCAGGACTACCTGGAGACGTACGCCCATCTCCTGCGCCAGGCCACCGAACCGGTCGTCCTGCACTGGCTCGGCCCGATGTTCGACCCGGCGCTCGACGGCTACTGGGGCTCCACCGACCTCGACCTGGCCACCGACACCTTCCTCCAGGTCATCGCGGAACACCCCGACAAGGTCGACGGCATCAAGATGTCCCTGCTCGACGCGGACCGCGAGATCGACGTGCGCCGCCGGCTGCCGGGCGGGGTGCGCTGCTACACCGGGGACGACTTCAACTACCCCGAGCTGATCGCCGGCGACGACCGGGGCTTCAGCCACGCGCTGCTCGGCATCTTCGACCCGCTGGGCCCGCTCGCCGCGCACGCGGTACGGGTCCTGGACACGGGCGACACCAAGGGCTTCCGAGAACTGCTCGACCCCACGGTCGAGTTGTCCCGGCACCTCTTCAAGGCGCCGACCCGGTTCTACAAGACGGGCGTGGTGTTCCTGGCCTGGCTGGCCGGCCACCAGGACCACTTCACGATGGTGGGCGGCCTCCAGTCGGCCCGCTCCCTGCCGCACCTGGCCAAGGCGTACGAACTCGCCGACCGGCTGGGCCTGTTCCCCGACCCGGAGCTGGCGGAGTCCCGGATGCGCGCGTTCCTCACGGTCAACGGAGGCACCCGATGAGCGACGGCCGTCTCTCCGTCAACCAGGAGACCGTCAAGCAGTGGTCGCTGCCCGAGCTGGCCGAGGGCTGCGCCAAGGCGGGCATCGACAAGGTGGGCCTGTGGCGGGCCCCGGTCCAGGAGTACGGAGTCGAGGCCACGGCCCGACTCCTCTCCGACCACGGCCTGTCCGTCACCAGCCTGTGCCGGGGCGGCTTCCTCACCGCCCTCGACCCGGCACAGCGGGCCCGCGCCCTGGACGACAACCGCGCCGCGATCGAGGAGGCGGCGGGCGTGGCCACGGACACCCTGGTCCTGGTCTCGGGCGGCCTGCCGGCGGGCAGCAAGGACCTGTACGGCGCCCGCGAGCGCATCGCGGACGCCCTGGCCGAGCTGGCCCCCTACGCGGCCGGGCGCGGGGTCCGCCTGGCCATCGAGCCCCTGCACCCGATGTTCGCCTCGGACCGCTGCGTGGTCTCCACCCTCTCCCAGGCCCTCGACCTCGCGGAGCGCTTCCCGGCCGAGCAGGTCGGCGTGGTGGTCGACACCTACCACCTCTGGTGGGACGACCAGGCCCCCGCCCAGATCGCGAGGGCCGGCGCGGGCGGCCGCATCCACTCCTTCCAGCTCGCCGACTGGATCACCCCGCTCCCGGCGGGCGTCCTGCTGGGGCGCGGCCAACTGGGCGACGGCAGCGTGGACTTCAGAGCCCTGCGTACGGCGGTGGAGGCGACCGGCTTCGACGGCCCGATCGAGGTGGAGATCTTCAACGAGGCGCTGTGGGCGCGCGACGGCGCGGAGGTCGTGGCGGAGGTGGCGGCCCGGTACGCGGAGCACGCCTGCTGAGGCCGGTGAGGCCGGTGAGGCCGGTGAGGCCGGTGAGGCCGGTGAGGCCGGTGAATCCGGTGAATCCGGTGAATCCGGTGAATCCGGCGAGTCCGGTGAGTCCGGTGAGTCCGGCTTGCTCCCCCGGGGCCCGGCTGTGCGGTCCGGGCCCCGGGGGAGGGGCGGCTCTACGCGGCGGGAGCCTCGATGGTGACCGGCTCGCCGAGGTCGTAGAAGTGCTGGGACACGGTCTTGGGCGCCCCTCCCGTGTGCGAGGTGGCCTGGGCGCCCACCGGGGTGCCGTCGTCCTCGATCCACAGGATGTACTCGGTCATCTCCGCGCCCTGGTAGTCGAAGTGCGCCGCGTTGGTGATGCGCCAGGCGTGGACGTCCTTGCCGTTCTCCAGCGAGATCAGGGCCTTCTCGGTGTCGACCTTCCAGGTCGCGAACGTCCCGACGATGTCCGGGACGACCTGCGGGTCGGAGAGCGTCCGGTACTTCCGTCCCAGCTCGGCGTCCACCGCCTCCTTGGAGTCGCTCTTCTCCCAGACCCCGTCGGACTTGATCCACTCCTCGCCGCCGAGGGAGACGAACGAGTTCTTGGCGCGTGACCCGTCCGCCCCGTCGACATCCCCCGCGAGCGCCGGATCGTCCCCGACCCGGAACCGCGTGGTGCCCGCCCGGTCCGCGTTGAGCATGTACTCGGTCCCCGTGCCGTAGGCCGCGAACGCGGCGGCCACGCAGGCCGCCAGGTCCTTGCCGGCGAGCTTCGCGTCCGACGCGAGCCCGAGGCTCTGGCACTCGGCGGGCTCGGCGTACTCGGTGGCCCCGGTCTCGGCCGGTGCGGGCGAGGACGCGGAGGCGGGCGCGGAGGGGGAGGCGGCGGGCGACGAGGCCGTCGGCCCCGCCGCGTCCGTGTCCGGGTCGTCGGACGAGCAACCCGTGAGGAGAGCGGCGCCGACCGTGGTGACCGTGAAGGCTGTTATGAGGTGCTTCGATCTACCCATGGCCGGGATGGTAGCGGGGAGTTGAGGCCCGTCCGCAGACGGCGATGCGGCGCCCTACATCCCGGCGACGCTCCCGCAGGTGATGCTGCCCTCGACGGTGATGGAGTCCCCCGTCGGGTCGGTCGGTCCGAGCTCCAGCCCGGCCACGGTGACGACCCAGGTGCCGCCGCTCTTGCTGCCGGTGATCCCGGGCGCGGCGGTGTGCAGATAGCTGTCGCCGCCCTCCGTGGTCAGCGTGGTCATCGCCTTGTCGTCGCTGATGACGGCGGTGAACGACGGCTTCGCGGGGGCGGAGCTGTCCGCGCTGTCCGGCGCGGTGATGGCGGTGAGCTTCCCGTCCATCACCGCGCACCCGACGCTCTTGATGGTGAACTCCCCACTGTCCCCGCCGCTGTAGGTGAGGTGCGCGGACCCCTTCCCGCCCCCCGATGCCTGGTCGTCCCCGTCCGGCACGCTCGCCGACGAACCGTCCTTGTCCTTCCCGGAGTCCTTGCTGTCCGACGAGCAGCCGGTGAGGGCCAGCGCGGAGGCGGTGAGAGCTATGAGGGGCAGGGCGAGGACGCGGGGTCTGCGCATGAGGAGCCTTTCAGCAAGCCGGGAAGACGCTCACCGTACAGGGGCCCCACTGCCGGATGACAGGGTTCCGGGCGAGGGTGCGGACAGGCGGCGCGGGTGGCCGGCTGCGCTCGGGGCCCGCGCTGCGGCCGGAGGGGGCGGTCAGGCGTGGTGCCAGCGGTTACGCCCGTCGGCGGCGGGGCCACAGACCATCGGTGTGCCGGCGGCGGTGACGCCCGTGGCGGGGGGAGAGCAGAACGCCCCGGGGTGCACGGTTCCAGAGCTGCCGCCCGAGGTGTCTCCGCCCGAGGTGCCTCCGCCGGAAGCGCCTCCGCCCGATGAACTGCCGCCGGAGGACGACCCGCCGGAGGAGCCGTCGCTCGGAGTGTTTCCGCCCGAAGGGCTCCCGCTGCCCCCGGAACTTCCGGACCGGGCGGCGCCGGATGAGTTCCCGTTCCCACCCGAGGCGCTTCCGCTTCCGTCCTCGTCCTTTTGACTGTCGGGAGCGTTGGCCGGGTCCTCGTAGGTGGTGTCCTTGGACTCGGGACAACTCCGCACGCTGCTGTCGTGGGTCCATCGCCCCAGATCGAGCCGGACCTCGGTGGTGGAGTCGACCTGCTTCCTGGCGTCCGGCGACTGGAAGCAGACATGCCACTCGTTGCCGTTCTTCGCCGCCTCCTCGGCTGTGGGGGCGTCGACATCGAGGTAGACGTCGTCGAGCGTCACGGGGCTGAGCGAGATGCCGGAGTGCGTCAGGGACTTGACCGCCGAGGCATAGGTGGCGCCGACGACATCCGGCATCATCGGCCACTCCAGCGGGCCCCCGTCCTCCTTCGGGCACGGCTCGCCGCTTCTGGCCGCCGCGAAGTCGATCGTCATCCTGGCCGTGTCGGCGTCCTGGAAACACACCCTCCAGTCCGCGCTGTTGTGGATGGCGCGGTTCTCCGTGGATGCGTCGTGACGGGCGGTGGTGAACCCGACGGACCGGGTCCGTCCCTCGGCCTCGGCCAGTGACCTGCCGGTGTAGTCGGCGATCTCCGGAGGCGCGGATGCGGTAGCGGACGACGTGGGTGTATGCCGCTCGTCCGCCGCTGCGGGAGCCTTGGCGTTGGCCTTGTCCGTGTTGCCGTCGTCGAGTTGGCCACCGATACCCGCGCCGATGCCGAGCAGCAGGAAGGCGCCGAACGTCGCGCCGAGCTTGGCGAACCAGCGCCACGGCGGAACGGTCCACATCGCCACCATCGCGGCCGTCATCGAGAGGAGGCCGAGGTAGAAATTGAGTGCACCGGTGAGAGCGACAAGAAGGAGAAGCCCCAGCGCGACCGGGGTGGACTTCCACCGAGGCCGAGGCCGAGGCCGAGGCGGAGGCGGAGACGGGACGTTGTACGGGTTCATCGACGTTTCGTTTCTCTCACCTGTGGGCGGTCGGCGTGCTTCCGGTGAAGTGGTGCCACGGCGGAGGCGAGATCCTGCGGCCGGACCGTGCCGTATCGGCCGGTCGGCGTGAGCGGAATTTCGGGAGTCCTCGCCGTGGGCGCCCGCCCGTGCTTGGAGTAACGATCATTCGGGCGTGACGCTACGGGCGGTGGATGTGCACGGCGTGCCGGGGAGGGATCCGGGGTGACGAGAAGCCCTGACCGGTGTCATGCCGCCACCCACGAGAGGGGTTCCAGGCATCTCATGTGCTGCGTACAACCCGTCACATCGCCTCGTACGGGGAGCCCCCACATGAGAGCTTGTTCCTCCGATCCGAGGAGGCGAAGGTGACCGGCACCGGCGCGCGGTGGCTCGTGGGCGCGCTGATCGCAGCCTGCGTGCTGCTGGCCGGCCCCAGCGCACCGGACGGTGCCTACATCGCCAAGCCGCTGCCGGCCGGCGCCCCCCCGGGAAGTCGTGCCGAACCGCGTCATGACGTGGAACATCTGCAATCCCTGCAAGGGGAGCGGCCGTAACGTCGGCCGGGCGGCGGAGATCGCCACGTACGCGCCTCAGGTCATCGGCCTGCAAGAAGCGCGCGTGGGTGATGCCGAGAGGATCCGGCATCATCTCCGGTATCTGTACGGGCTGTCTACCACGTCGAGTACGGACCCGTTCGGCGGAGTTGGAGCCGCTGCGGGGGAGTGCCATGGAGTCCGGGGGGCTTCGGCCGGGCAATCCTCTCGGCCGCTCCGATGACCGGCCCCGTGAACGTGGAGTTCCCCGAAGGAGGTTCCGAGGACCGCGGGTACATGGCCGTCACCACCCTCGTGGACGGCACGCCCGTCCGGGTCTTCAACGCGGCGCCGGATGCCGCTGAACTCGCCGTGATGTGGGGCCTGGCCGCGGACGCGGACCCCGAATGCGGTCCCTCGGCGGCCCGTACGTGCGGGCCGACCATCGATTGGCGCAGCAAGTTCGACTACATCCTTCTGCGCGGCTTCGCCCCACTCGACCACGGTACGCATCTCACTCCGCACTCCGACCACGATCTGGTGCGGGCCGATCCGAGGCGGACGTAGCGAGGTGCTTGTGCGGGCCGACCACAGGGAGGGGAAGGCGGGTTACGACCTGGTCAATCGGGTCGCCCCTGCCACCCGCAGCCGTGTCGTGCGGACGCAGAGGTGAACCGAGGCCGGTTCCCCGCGGGTGGGGCCGAGGATCCGACCCCGTCCGGCCAACCACTCAAAGGATCAGCACCGGACAAGGCTTAGGCTCGCGTTCATGCTGAGACTAGGAATTCCCGTCATCGGTGTCACGGACGTTCCCCGCGCAGAGGCTTTCTGGACCGCCGCCCTGAACTTGGTCGCCACCGATGAGTGGAGGTCCGAAACGTGGCGGACGCTCACCCACCCCGACGGCTCCGGCCGAGCCCTTGGCCTGTTGCGCAGCGCTTCCCCGGCCGAGCCGCGCCCCCGTCTCCACCTGGACCTCTTCACGGACACGGCCGAGGAACAACAGGCGGAAGTCCGGCGGCTGGTCGGTCTCGGCGCGCGAACCGTCGACTGGGACCACTACCCGCCCGAACCCGACTTCGTCGTTCTCGCCGATCCGGACGACAACATCTTCTGTGTCGTGGACCTGAGCCATGCACCCAGCGGCGGTGACCGGCCGACGCCCTGACGGTCCTGGCGACGGCCGGACCGGCGAGAGTCCTGCTGTCCCGGACGGGGGTCCCGGCGCCAGCGCACAGCGGCGCCCTCGGCCGGCGCTGCGGAGGCCGACTCCTCGTACTCCGCCCGCGCGTCCTGCGACTCCGGTAGATGCTCTGCCGCCCACACTGGAAACCGCTCCGGGAGTCGCGGTCCACGACGACGAGATCGAGTCCCCGAAGCGCCATCGCTCGCTCACAGCGGTGGCCGGCTGACCGCACTGCGCCCCGTCGCCCGGGCCGCCCGCCCCGGAGGTGCGGGGCCGGTCCTCGGGTGGATCCATGCCCGAAGCGTAAACCGGGAGCCGCCCCGCCCCGGCAGGCCGCTCACGGCCCCCAGGGCCCGGTGTCAGCCCCGCCCGGTACCGTCGGGCCATGTCCACCGCGTCCCACACACCGAACCTGGCGGTCCTCGAAGGGGTCCTGGAGAGGATCACGTACGCGAACGAGGAGAACGGGTACACCGTCGCCCGCGTCGACACCGGGCGCGGGGCGGGCGATCTGCTCACCGTGGTGGGCGCGCTGCTGGGGGCGCAGCCGGGGGAGTCGCTGCGGATGGAGGGGCGTTGGGGCTCCCACTCGCAGTACGGCAAGCAGTTCACCGTCGAGAACTACACGACGATCCTCCCCGCCACCATCCAGGGCATCCGCCGCTATCTCGGCTCCGGGCTGATCAAGGGCATCGGTCCGGTCATGGCCGACCGGATCACCACCCACTTCGGCGTCGACACCCTCGACATCATCGAGCGGGAGCCGAAGCGCCTGGTGGAGGTTCCCGGGCTCGGGCCGAAGCGGACGAAGATGATCGCCGCGGCCTGGGAGGAGCAGAAGGCGATCAAGGAGGTCATGGTCTTCCTCCAGGGCGTCGGCGTCTCCACGTCCATCGCCGTCCGCATCTACAAGAAGTACGAGGACGCCTCGATCTCCGTCGTGAAGAACCAGCCCTACCGGCTGGCCGCCGACGTCTGGGGCATCGGCTTCCTCACCGCCGACAAGATCGCCCAGGCGGTCGGCATCCCGCACGACAGCCCGGAGCGGGTCAAGGCCGGGCTCCAGTACGCGCTGTCCCAGTCCACCGACCAGGGGAACTGCTTCCTGCCCGAGGAGCGGCTGATCGCGGACGGGGTGAAGCTCCTCCAAGTGGACACCGGGCTCGTCATCGAGTGCCTGGCCGAGCTGGCCGAGGAGCCGGAGGGCGTCGTACGGGAGAAGGTGCCGTCGCCCGAGGGCGGGGAGCCGGTCACGGCCGTCTATCTGGTGCCCTTCCACCGGGCCGAGATCTCGCTCGCCGCGCAGGTGCGGCGGCTGCTGCGGACGCCCGATGAGCGGATGCCGGCCTTCGCGGACGTGGACTGGGACAAGGCCCTGAAGTGGCTCGCGGGGCGGACCGGCGCCAAGCTGGCGCCCGAGCAGGAGGCGGCCGTACGGCTCGCGCTCACCCGGAAGGTCGCCGTCCTGACCGGCGGCCCGGGCTGCGGCAAGTCGTTCACGGTCCGCTCCATCGTGGAGCTGGCCCGCGCGAAGAAGGCGAAAGTGGTCCTGGCCGCGCCCACCGGCCGGGCGGCGAAGCGGCTCTCGGAGCTGACCGGGGCCGAGGCGTCCACCGTGCACCGGCTCCTTGAGCTGAAGCCCGGCGGTGACGCGGCGTACGACCGGGACCGTCCGCTGGACGCCGACCTGGTCGTCGTGGACGAGGCGTCGATGCTGGATCTGCTGCTCGCCAACAAGCTCGTCAAGGCGGTGGCACCGGGTGCCCATCTGCTGCTCGTCGGCGATGTGGACCAGCTGCCCTCGGTGGGGGCGGGGGAGGTGCTGCGGGACCTGCTCGCGGACGGCGGCCCGGTCCCGGCGGTCCGGCTGACCACCATTTTCCGCCAGGCCCAGCAGTCGGGCGTCGTCACCAACGCGCACCGGATCAACTCGGGCGTTCCGCCCCTCACCCAGGGGCTCAGTGACTTCTTCCTCTTCGTCGAGGACGAGACGGAGGACGCCGGGGTGCTTGCGGTGGACGTCGCGTCCCGTCGTATTCCGGCCAAGTTCGGACTGAACCCGCGCCGAGACGTGCAGGTGCTGGCCCCCATGCACCGGGGTCCGGCCGGGGCCGGTCATCTCAACGGGCTCCTCCAGCAGGCGATCACCCCGGGGCGGCCCGGGGTGCCCGAGAAGCGGTTCGGCGGCCGGGTGTTCCGCGTCGGCGACAAGGTGACCCAGATCCGCAACAACTACGACAAGGGCGAGAACGGCGTCTTCAACGGCACGGTCGGCGTCGTCACCGCCCTTGACCTGGACGAACAGCGGCTGACGGTCCTCACCGACGAGGACGAGGAGATCGGTTACGACTTCGACGAGCTGGACGAGCTGTCCCACGCCTACGCCATGACGATCCACCGTTCCCAGGGCAGCGAGTACCCCGCCGTGGTCATCCCGGTGACGAAGAGCGCCTGGATGATGCTCCAGCGGAACCTGCTGTACACCGCCGTGACCCGGGCCAAGAAGCTCGTCGTGCTGGTCGGCTCCCGGCAGGCGATCGGCCAGGCGGTCCGCACGGTTTCCGCAGGCAGACGGTGTACGGCGCTGGATTACCGGCTGCGCGGAGGGCCCGAAGGAGGATCCGCGGAAAAAATGATCGATCAAATCGGTGGGAAACATCACGGAGGTCTTCCGGAACCGCAGTCAAGGGGGCAGGATGGCTAAGTTCGCGGCACTCAGTGCCGCGAGTAGGTCCAATGGACGACCCCGAGTGCACTCTCCTGAGCCAAATGGGGGAGGGTGGAGACAGTCAGGGAACCTCGAAGAAGAGGCACTACGTCGGTGAGGGATGACGTGAGCGAGCACACCAACAACGCTGTGGTACTGCGGTACGGCGATGGCGAGTACACCTACCCGGTGATCGACAGCACCGTCGGCGACAAGGGCTTCGACATCGGGAAGCTCCGGGCGAACACCGGCCTGGTGACGCTGGACAGCGGATACGGCAACACCGCTGCCTATAAATCGGCCATCACCTACCTCGACGGCGAGCAGGGCATCCTGCGGTACCGCGGCTACCCGATCGAGCAGCTCGCCGAGCGCTCGACGTTCCTCGAGGTCGCGTACACGCTGATCAACGGTGAGCTTCCCAAGGTCGACGAGCTGTCGGCCTTCAAGAACGAGATCACCCAGCACACCCTGCTGCACGAGGACGTCAAGCGGTTCTTCGACGGCTTCCCGCGCGACGCCCACCCGATGGCCATGCTGTCCTCGGTCGTCAGCGCGCTGTCCACGTTCTACCAGGACAGCCACAACCCGTTCGACGAGGAGCAGCGCCACCTCTCGACCATCCGGCTGCTCGCCAAGCTCCCGACCATCGCCGCGTACGCGTACAAGAAGTCGATCGGTCACCCGTTCGTCTACCCGCGCAACGACCTCGGCTACGTCGAGAACTTCCTGCGGATGACCTTCTCGGTCCCGGCCCAGGAGTACGAGCTGGACCCGGTCGTCGTCTCGGCGCTCGACAAGCTGCTCATCCTGCACGCGGACCACGAGCAGAACTGTTCGACCTCCACCGTGCGTCTGGTCGGCTCCTCGCAGGCCAACATGTTCGCCTCGATCTCCGCCGGCATCTCGGCGCTGTGGGGCCCCCTGCACGGCGGCGCCAACCAGTCCGTGCTGGAGATGCTGGAAGGCATCCAGGCCAACGGCGGCGACGTCGACTCCTTCATCCGCAAGGTGAAGAACAAGGAGGACGGCGTCCGCCTGATGGGCTTCGGCCACCGGGTGTACAAGTCCTTCGACCCGCGCGCCAAGATCATCAAGGCCGCCGCCCACGACGTGCTGTCCGCGCTCGGCAAGTCCGACGAGCTGCTCGACATCGCGCTCAAGCTGGAGGAGCACGCGCTCTCCGACGAGTACTTCGTCTCGCGCAACCTCTACCCGAACGTGGACTTCTACACGGGCCTGATCTACCGCGCCATGGGCTTCCCGACCGAGATGTTCACCGTGCTCTTCGCGCTCGGCCGCCTCCCGGGCTGGATCGCCCAGTGGCACGAGATGATCAAGGAGCCGGGTTCCCGCATCGGCCGCCCGCGCCAGATCTACACCGGCGAGGTCCTGCGCGACTTCGTCCCGGTCGAGGGCCGCTGAGCGTTCCCTCCCGCATCACCCCGGCCCTGACTGACGCCGGATTCCCTTCGCCCCCGACTGCCGCGCCCTCGCCCCGAGCGAGCGCGGAGTCCGGGGCGATGTGCGTTTCCGGGGGGCTTTGACGCCCGTCGTTCACGGGAGCGCTCCCGTGAAATGCGAGAAGCGCCCCGCCATCGATCCCCCCACGGGCCGACAGCGAGGCGCTTCCCATATCCCGGAGCGGATTCCCCCCACGGGATCCGGCCGGGCGTTCTGTGGGAGCCGAAGCTCCTGGGTCTTCCTCGGTCCTGCTTGTCCTGCGTTCCTGCCACCTGCTCCTGTGGTCTGCCGGGGTACGTACCGACGGGAGGGCCGCTCAAAGCTCCCCGGTGTACGTGCCCCGGCCCACGCTAGCCCGGAGCATCCCCCAAGACGCTCCGCCGGACGTCCCCCAAGACATCCTTGGCATCGCACTCTAAGACTCGCGAACCCATCGAATGGTTACCCTGAAACCGATGTGATCTGGATCTCATTGTGGAAATTACGTGAAGGACCGCAGGCGCAGGCTGTTCGTCACGACGAAGACCGATGAGAAGGCCATCGCCGCTCCAGCAATCATAGGGTTGAGCAGGCCAAATGCCGCAAGGGGTAGAGCGGCGATGTTGTAGCCGAATGCCCAGAAAAGGTTTCCCTTGATCGTGGTGAGGGTGCGCCGGGAGAGGCGGATGGCGTCAGCGGTCACCTTGAGATCTCCACGAACCAGCGTCAGATCGCTCGCCTCGATCGCCGCGTCCGTGCCGGTGCCCATCGCCAGGCCGAGGTCGGCGGTGGCCAGCGCAGCGGCGTCGTTGACCCCGTCGCCGACCATCGCCACCACCCGCCCCTGGGCCTGCAAACCCTCGATGACCTGCGCCTTCTCCTCCGGCAGCACCTCCGCGCGGACTTCCTCGATACCGACCTCGCGGGCCACGGATTCGGCCACCGCCCGGTTGTCGCCGGTCAGCAGGATCGGCGTCAGGCCGAGTGCTCGGAGCGCGGAGACGGCCTCCGCGCTGGACTCCTTGACCGCGTCGGCGACTTCGAGGACGCCGCGCGCCTCGCCGTCCCAGGCGACCGCGATGGCCGTACGCCCCTGAGTGGCGGCCTCGGTCAGTGCGGCGCCCAGCGTGTCGGGGAGGCCGATTCCGGCCTCCGCGAGCAGCCGGGGGCGCCCGACGAGGACGGTGCGGCCTTCGACGGTGCCCCGGACGCCGAGGCCGGGGATGTTGGTGAACTCCTCGGGGGTGGGGAGGGGTGTGCCGGTGCGGTCGGTGGCGCCGGTGGCGACGGCTTGGGCGATGGGGTGTTCGGAGGCGTGTTCCAGGGCGCCGGCGAGGCGCAGGACGTCGGTCTCGGTGGTGTCGGGTGCGGTGTGGACGGTCTGGAGGGTCATGCGGCCGGTGGTGACCGTGCCCGTCTTGTCGAGGACGATCGTGTCGACCTGGCGGGTGGATTCCAGGACTTCGGGGCCCTTGATGAGGATGCCGAGCTGTGCGCCGCGTCCGGTGCCGACCATGAGGGCGGTCGGTGTGGCGAGGCCCAGGGCGCACGGGCAGGCGATGATCAGGACGGCCACCGCCGCCGTGAACGCGGCCGTCACGTCGTCCGCGGTGAGCAGCCAGACGATCAGCGTGCCGAGGGCGATGAGCAGGACGACCGGGACGAACACCGCCGAGATGCGGTCGGCCAGCCGCTGCACCTCGGCCTTGCCGTTCTGCGCGTCCTCGACCAGCTTCGCCATCCGGGCCAGCTGCGTGTCGCCGCCTACCCGGGTCGCCTCGACGACGAGCCGGCCGGAGACGTTCACGGTGGCGCCGGTGACCTGGTCGCCGACGCCCACGTCGACCGGGACGGACTCGCCGGTGAGCATGGACGCGTCCACCGCCGATGCGCCCTCCACGACGGTCCCGTCCGTCGCGATCTTCTCGCCGGGGCGGACGACGAAGCGGCCGCCCACGGTGAGCCGGCCGACGGGAACGCGCACCTCGGCGCCGCCTCGTAGGACGGCCACATCCTTGGCGCCCAGGTGCATCAGGGCGCGCAGGGCCGAACCCGCCCTCCGCTTGGACTTCGCTTCCAGGTAGCGGCCCAGCAGGATGAAGGTGACGACGCCCGCCGCGACCTCCAGGTAGATGGTGGCCGGGGCATCGGTGCGGGAGGCCGTCAGGTCGAAGCCGTGCCGCATGCCGGGCATCCCGGCGTCACCGAGGAACAGCGCCCACAGGGACCAGCCGAAGGCGGCGAGGGTTCCGACGGAGACCAGGGTGTCCATGGTGGCCGCGCCGTGCCGCAGGTTGGTCCAGGTGGCCCGGTGGAAGGGCAGCCCGCCCCAGACGACGACGGGCGCGGCGAGGGTGAGCGAGAGCCACTGCCAGTTGTCGAACTGGAGGGCCGGGATCATCGCGAGGGCGACGACGGGGGCGGCGAGGACGGCCGAGACGATGAGCCGCTGCCGAAGGGAGTCGACCTCGGGCTCGGCGTCGGCTTCGGGCTCGGCGTCGGGCTCGGGCGCGGCTTCGGGCTCGGACTCGGCTTCGGGCTCGGCGCCGGGCGCGGACTCGGCTTCGGGCTGCGGCGTCCCCTCCGGTTCCGGTTCCGGTTCTGTGGTGTGCTGCTGGCGGGCGGCCTCGGGGGCCGCGGCGGCCTTCGGGGCGGGCCGGGGCACTGGCTTCGCGGTGTAGCCGGTCTTCTCGACCGTGGCGATGAGGTCCTGGACGGAGACGCCGGCGCCGTCGTAGCGGACGCGGGCCTTCTCGGTGGCGTAGTTGACGGTGGCGGTGACGCCGTCCATCCGGTTGAGCTTCTTCTCGACGCGGGCCGCGCAGGAGGCGCAGGTCATGCCGCCGATCACGAATTCGGCTTCCGAACCCGCCGCAGCGGGTTCGGCGTCTGTTGCGCTGTGCATGTCCGAACTCCTGGAACGCCGACCGGGCCGTACCCCACCAGTATCTGCTGGTCGGCCCGGCCCGGCGGAAAAGGGGGTGGTGCGGGTGAGGGGTGGTTCCCGAGGCGGTCAGGCGCGCCCGGCGAGCTCGTAACCGGCCTCGTCGACGGCGGCGCGTACGGCCTCGTCGTCCAGGGCGGCCAGGGAGACCACCGTCACCTGTCCGGTGGACGCCACGGCCTTCACCGAGGTGACACCCTCGATGGCGGAGATCTCCTCGGAGACAGCGCCCTCGCAGTGCCCGCAGGTCATGCCGGTCACCTGGTAGACGGTGGTCACGCCGGCCCGGCCGTCGTCCGCGCCCGCGCTGTCGTGGCAGGAACCGCTGGGCGAGCAGCAGGAGCCGGTCGCCTGGGGGAGCTGGGTCTCGGCGGTCATCGTGTTCTCCTCTTCGACGGGCACACAGGGATGGAGGGGCGCACGCAGGTGCGCCTCCACGTTCCCCACTTTATACCCCTAGGGGGTATGGTGCGAGTCAGCCCGTGCGGCTGTGTCGTCGCGGATCATCGGTTCGAGGTACCGGTGCAGGATCGTCTTCAGCTCCCGGGTGTACGCCTCCCGCTCGTCCCCCTCGTGCGCCATGATGACGTCGAGCCCGGCCTTGAAGAGGGTCAACTACCCGGCCCTGAAGGGCCAGGTTTGGAGGTAGAGCCCGGCTGGCTGCCGGGTGGGCTCCTCCGTCCAGCACCCTAAGCGGGCCCAGGGGCGCGTGACTCCGCCCCGCTTCGCCACAACTCCAGCGCTCGCGCGCGGACGTTGCGGGAGCCATTGCGGTCGGCGTGATCAACGAATCCGCACGACCGGCATGCGAACCGTCCCTGAGAGACACGGTTCAGCTTGTCTGTGTGCCCGCACTCCGCACCGCTGCGGAGGCTCCACCAGCGGTTCGGGCTGAGCGAGGCCGAGTCGGTGCGGCCGGAGGCCGAGGCCGTACCGGAGCCGGCCGCCGAGCCGGAAAGGATCGCCGGCGGGGCGTAGGGCGGGGACGGGGCAGGATGGGGGCCGGGTGGGGGCCGGACGGTGGACGGCGTACGGCCCCCGGACGGTCCTCGTCAGTCGCGCCGGCCCCGGTTGCCGGGGCGGGCGGCGACCCAGGCGCGGACCGTGTCCGCGTACCAGTAGGGCTTCCCGCTCTCCACCTGATCCGGCGCCGGCAGGAGGCCGTGCTTGCGATAGGAGCGGACCGTGTCCGGCTGAACCCGGATGTGCGCGGCGATGTCCTTGTAGGACCAGAGCCTTCTGTCCGTCATGGTGCCACCTCTCTGCACCGCGGCGGCGGCCTGGGAGCCGTCGGGGGGAACTGCGCCGCGGTCACTGACGAGCACTCAGCCTGTGCAGGGCGAACGAGGACCGGCGGCCCCGAGTCGGCAGCGGCGCGCACCCGGCCGACATCGCTGCCCGGGGCCGCCCAGTGTGTCACGGGGCCCGGTGTGTCAGGGGGCTCGGTGTGTCAGGGGGCTCGGTGCGGGGTGCCGCAGGAGCGGAGGAATTTCCGGGTGCGGCGGGCGATCGGGAAGGGGCGGTCGGGCGGGCACGGGTACATGTCCTGCTCGACGATCGCGAACAGGTCGACGCCGAGGCGGCGGGCGGCGGCGAGGACGGGCTCCAGGGCCGGGACCCCGCCCGGCGGTTCACACATGACGCCGCGCGCCACGGCCGGCCCGAACGGCACCTCGTCCGCCACCACCTCGGCCAGGATCTCCGGGTCGACCTGCTTGAGGTGGAGGTAGCCGACGCGCTCGCCGTAGGTCTCGATCAGCTCGACGCTGTCGCCGCCGCAGTAGGCGTAGTGGCCGGTGTCGAGACAGAGCGAGACGAGGTCCGGATCGGTGGCGTCGAGGAAGCGGCTGACGTTCTCCTCGGTGTCGATGTGGGTGTCGGCATGGGGGTGGACGACGATGCGCAGCTCGTAGCGGTCCCGGACCTCGCGGCCCAGGCGCTCGGTCTGGGCGGTGAGATGGCGCCACTGCTCGGCGGTGAGGGCGCGGTCCTCCAGCACCTCGCCCGTCCTGTCGTCGCGCCAGAAGGACGGGATGACCACGAGATGGGAGGCGCCCATCGCCCGGGTGAGCGCCGCGATGTCGGCGACATGCGCCCAGGTCCGGTCCCAGACGTCCGGGCCGTGGTGCAATCCGGTGAAAACGGTGCCCGCCGAGACGGAGAGCCCGCGGCTGCGGGTCTCGTCCGCGAGGCGGGCCGGATCGGTCGGGAGGTAGCCGTAGGGGCCCAGCTCGATCCACTCGTAGCCCGCGGTGGAGACCTCGTCGAGGAAGCGCTGCCAGGGCACTTGCCGCGGATCGTCGGGGAACCATACTCCCCAGGAGTCGGGCGCTGAGCCGATACGGATGCCGGCCGGGGCGAACGCGGAGGAGGAGGCCATGCGCCAAGCCTCACCACGCCGGAAGACGCATGTCAAGGATAGGTCCGTATGTCCGTACAAATGATTGACAGCGGTCGGGGGAACGGTTAGACCGGAGACCGGTCGCCGCCGCGGCGGCCGCCCCACCGGTAGCCCGAAGGGCGCCCAGCCGAAGGGACGCTGAATGCCTGAGCCGTACGATGTGATCACCATGGGGCGGATCGGGGTGGACCTCTACCCGCTCCGGACCGGTGTGCCGCTGGCCCGGGTCGACACCTTCGGGAAGTTCCTCGGTGGCTCTCCCGCCAACGTCGCCGTCGCCGCGGCCCGCCTCGGCCGGCGCACCGCCGTGGTGACCCGGACCGGGCGGGACCCCTTCGGCACCTACCTGCACGACCAGTTGCGGGAGTTCGGGGTGGACGACCGGTGGGTGACCCCCGTCGCCGCCTACCCGACCCCGGTCACCTTCTGCGAGGTCTTCCCGCCCGACGACTTCCCGCTCTACTTCTACCGGCAGCCCAAGGCCCCGGACCTGGAGATCCACGCGGCGGAGCTGGACCTGGAGGCGATCAGGGCCGCCCGGGTGTTCTGGATGACCGGCACCGGACTGTGCGCCGAGCCGAGCCGTACCGCCACGCTCGCCGCGCTGCGCGCCCGCGACCGGTCCGGCATCACCGTCTTCGACCTCGACTGGCGCCCGATGTTCTGGGAGCAGCCCGACGAGGGGGCCGGGGTGGCGAGCGGGACCACGGCCGCGCCGGCGAGCGGGGCCACGGCCGGAGCGGCGAGCGGGATCACGGCCGGAGCGGCGAGCGGGATCACGGCCGGAGCGGCGAACGGGGCTACGGCCGGGGCGGCGAACGGGATCACGGCCGCGACGGCGAGCGGGATCACGGCCGGAGCGGCGAACGGGACCACGGCCGCGCCGGCGAACGGGATCACGGCCGGAGTGGCGAACGGGATCACGGCCGGAGCGGCGAACACGGCCACGGCCGCGACGGCGAACGGGACCACGACGGCGAGCGCGGCCACCCCATCCGACCGCTACCGCGAGGCCCTCGCGCACGCCACCGTCGCCGTGGGCAACCTGGACGAGTGCGAGATCGCGACCGGCGAGCGCGAACCGTACGCGGCGGCCCGCGCCCTCATCGACGCCGGCGTCGAGCTGGCCGTAGTGAAGCAGGGCCCCGCAGGCGTCCTCGCCGTCCACCGGGACGGCACCGTCGCCGATGTGCCACCGCTGCCCGTCGAGGTGGTCAACGGCCTCGGCGCGGGCGACGCGTTCGGCGGCGCGCTCTGCCACGGGCTGCTCGCCGGCTGGGAGACCGCCCGCACCATGCGCTACGCCAACGCGGCCGGTGCCATCGTCGCCTCCCGGCTCGCCTGCTCCTCCGCGATGCCCTTCCCGCACGAGGTCGAAGCCGCCCTCGCCGAGGGCGCCGTCACCTCCCACGCCCCCGGAGCGGCCCGGTGAGCCCGGCCGCCTCCCGGGTCTCCGACCTGGTCCACCTGCGGATGCACCATCCGGAGGCCGTCGCCGAGGCCGCCGCCCGGCGCGCGAGGCGCCCGCTGGTCACCGGGCGCGGCCGGCTGATGATCGTCGCCGCCGACCACCCCGCCCGCGGCTCGCTCGCGGTCGGCGGCCGCGAACTGGCCATGGCCAACCGCTTCGAGCTGCTGGAACGGCTCTGCCTCGCCCTCTCCCGGCCCGGCGTCGACGGCGTCCTCGCCACGGCCGACATCCTGGACGACCTGCTGCTCCTGGGTGCCCTGGAACACAAGGTCGTCATCGGTTCGATGAACCGCGGCGGACTGGTCGGCGCCTCCTTCGAACTGGACGACCGCTTCACCGGATACCGCCCCGAGGACCTGGCCCGCCTCGGCTTCGACGCCGGAAAGCTCCTGCTGCGCATCGACCACCAGGACCCCGGCTCACTCGACACGATGCACGCCGCCGCCCGCGCCATCGACGCCATGGCCGCCCACCGGCTGCCCGTCTTCGTCGAGCCCTTCCTCTGCCGCCGCACCGCCGGCCGGCTCCGCAACGACCTGGGCGCCGCCGCCGTCAGCACCGCCATCGCCATCGCCTCCGGGCTCGCCGGCACCTCCGCGTACACCTGGCTCAAGGTCCCCGTCACCGAGAGACCCGGCGACATGGAGCGGGTCATGGAGAGTTCGACGCTGCCCGCCGTGCTGCTCGGCGGCGAGGTCGGTGACGACCAGGACGCGGCGTACGAGAAGTGGCGGGCCGCGCTGCGGCTGCCGACCGTCCGGGGCCTCGTGGTGGGGCGCTCGCTGCTCTACCCGGCCGACGGGGACGTGGCCGCCGCCGTCGACACGGCCGTATCACTGTTCGCACCGGGCGGCACAACCGGGGAAAGGACATGAGTATGCGAGGAGAACCGACGTACCACCCGCACCTGCCCGCGGGCCGCACCGCCCACGGTCCCTATGCCCTCGACATCGGCCCGGAGCAGGCCGGCTGGGAGCGGTCGAGCCTGCGAGTGGTGGAGCTGGAACCGGGAGGAGTCCACACACTTGTCGCCGGGGAGAGCGAGTGGATCGTACTGCCGTTGACCGGCAGCTGTACGGTGCACATCTCAGATGAGATCTTTGAACTGCTGGGCCGTAGGAGCGTGTTCAGCGGCGTATCCGACTTCGCCTATGTACCGCGCGACGCCCACGCACAGATCGCCTCCGGCGCAGGCGGCCGCTTCGCCCTGGCAGGAGCGAAGTGCGAGCGACGACTCCCCGCTCGCTACGGCCCCGCGCCGGAGGTACGCGTGGAACTGCGTGGCTCCGGCACCTGCTCCCGCCAGGTCAACAACTTCGCCGCCGCCGACGCCTTCGACTGCGACCGGCTGATCGCCGTCGAAGTCCTCACCCCGGGCGGCAACTGGTCCTCCTACCCGCCGCACAAACACGACGAGCACCACCCCGGCGAGGAATCCGTCCTGGAGGAGATCTACTACTTCGAGGTCGCCGAAGGCGGCCTCGGCTACCACCGCGTCTCCCCGTCCCGGCCCGGCGGCACCGACGTCCTGGCCGAGGTCCGCAGCGGCGACGCGGTCCTCATCCCCGACGGCTGGCACGGCCCCACCATCGCCGCGCCCGGCCGCACCCTCTACTACCTCAACGTCATGGCGGGCCCGGGCGAGCAGCGGGAGTGGCTGATCCGCGACCACCCCGACCACCGCTGGATCCGCGACACCTGGCCGTCCCAGCCGGTCGACCCCCGGCTGCCGCTCTACGGACCGGAGGACCGGGGATGACCGGGACGACCGGGACGACCGGGACGGCCGGGACGAGCACCCGCCGGCTCACCACCGCCCAGGCGCTCGTCGCCTTCCTCGCCCGCCAGTACACCGAGCGCGACGGCCGGCGCCACCGGCTGATCGCCGCCACCTGGGGCATCTTCGGCCACGGCAACGTCGCGGGCATCGGCCAGGCGCTCCTGGAGACCGGCCCCGCCATGCCCTACCTCCAGGGCCGCAACGAACAGGCCATGGTGCACGCGGCGGTCGGCTACGCCCGCCAGTCGGGCCGGCTTTCCGCGCAGGCCGTCACCACCTCCATCGGCCCCGGCGCCACCAACCTCGTCACCGGCGCCGCCCTCGCCACCGTCAACCACCTCCCGGTCCTGCTGCTGCCCGGCGACACCTTCGCGACCCGCCCCGCCGACCCGGTGCTCCAGCAGCTGGAGGTGCCGTTCGCGGGCGACGTCTCCGTCAACGACTGCCTGCGCCCCGTCTCCCGCTACTTCGACCGGATCGCCCGGCCCGAGGCCCTGATCCCGGCCGCGCTGCACGCCATGCGGGTCCTCGCCGACCCGGCGGAGACCGGCGCGGTCACCCTCGCCCTGCCGCAGGACGTGCAGGCCGAGGCGTACGACTGGCCGGCGGAGTTCTTCGCCGAGCGCGTCTGGCGCGTACGCCGCCCCGCCCCCGACCCGTACGAACTGGACCAAGCGGTACGGGCGGTGCGCGCCGCCCGCAGGCCGCTGATCGTCGCGGGCGGCGGGGTCCACCACAGCGCGGCCGAGGACGCCCTCGCCGCGTTCGCCGACGCCACCCGCATCCCCGTCGCCTCCACCCAGGCCGGCAAGGGCTCCCTGCGCCACGACGACCCCGCCGACGTCGGCGGCATCGGCCACACCGGCACCGCCACCGCCGACGACCTCGCCCGTGCCGCCGACCTCGTCATCGGGATCGGCACCCGCTACACCGACTTCACCACCGCGTCCGCGACCCTCTTCGAGAACCCGGACGTCCGCTTCCTCAACGTCAACATCACCGGTTTCGACGCCCACAAGCTCGCCGCCCTCCCGCTCGTCGCCGACGCCCGCACCGCCCTGGAAGCCCTCACCGCCGCCCTGGCCGGCCACTACCGCACCGACCTGGCGTACGAGGCCGAGTACACCGAGGCCAAGGTCCGCTGGGAGCGGCGGGTCGACGTCGCGTACGCCACCCCCGACCCGCACGCCCGCCCGACCCAGGCCCAGGTCCTCGGCCTTCTCGACGCACTCGTCACCGACGACGACATCCTCATCAACGCGGCCGGTTCCCTCCCCGGCGACCTGCACAGACTCTGGCGGGCCCGCTCCCCGCGCCAGTACCACGTGGAGTACGGGTACTCCTGCATGGGCTACGAGATCCCGGCCGCGATCGGCGTCCAGCTCGCCGCCCCCGGCCGCCCCGTGTGGGCGCTCGTCGGTGACGGCACCTACCTCATGAACCCGACCGAGATCGTCACCGCCGTCCAGGAGAACCTGCCCGTCAAGCTCGTCATCCTGCAGAACCACGGCTACGCCTCGATCGGCGGCCTCTCCGAAGCCACCGGCGGCGAACGCTTCGGTACGGCCTACCGCCACCGCGCCGCCGACACCCGCTTCACCGGGCCCCCGCTCCCCGTCGACCTCGCCGCCAACGCCGCCTCGCTCGGGATGCGGGTCCTGCGCGCCCGGACGGTCGGCGAACTGCGTGAGGCCCTTGCCGAGGCCCGTGCGGCGGACCGGCCCGTCTGCGTGCACGTGGAGACCGAAACACCCGGTGCGGGGCAGGGGCCCCCGGACGCACAGGCGTGGTGGGATGTCCCCGTGGCCGAGACGGCCACCCGCCCCGCGGCGGTCGCAGCACGGAAAGAGTACGAACGCCACAGCGCCGACCGACGCCGTCACCTCTGAAGGAGCCGCAGCATGAAGACCGTGAACCACTGGATCGGTGGCAAGACCGTCGAGGGCGCGTCGGGAACGTACGGCCCGGTCACCGACCCGGCCACCGGCGCCGTCACCACCCGGGTCGCGTTCGCCTCCCCGGACGAGGTCGACACGGCGGTGGCCGCCGCGAAGGACGCGTACGCGACGTGGCGCACCTCCTCGCTGTCCGCCCGTACGGCGGTCCTCTTCCGCTACCACGCGCTGCTGGACGCCCACCGGGACGAGATCGCCGCGCTCATCACCGCCGAGCACGGCAAGGTGCGCTCCGACGCGCTCGGCGAGGTCGCGCGCGGCCTGGAGATCGTGGAACTGGCCTGCGGCATCACCACCCAGCTCAAGGGGGAGCTGTCCACCCAGGTCTCGAACCGGGTCGACGTCTCCTCGATCCGTCAGCCGATCGGCGTCGTCGCGGGCATCACCCCGTTCAACTTCCCGACCATGGTGCCGATGTGGATGTTCCCGCTGGCCATCGCCTGCGGCAACACGTTCGTGCTCAAGCCCAGCGAGAAGGACCCCTCCGCGGCCAACCTGCTGGCCGAGCTGGCCGCCGAGGCCGGTCTGCCGGACGGCGTGCTGAACGTCCTGCACGGCGACAAGACCGCCGTCGACGGCCTCCTGAACCATCCGGACGTCGCCGCCGTCTCCTTCGTCGGCTCGACCCCCATCGCCCGCCACATCCACGCCACCGCCTCGGCCAACGGCAAGCGCGTTCAGGCGCTCGGCGGCGCGAAGAACCACATGCTGGTCCTGCCCGACGCGGACCTCGACGCCGCCGCCGACGCCGCGGTCTCCGCCGCGTACGGCTCCGCCGGTGAGCGCTGCATGGCGATCTCCGCCGTCGTCGCCGTGGGCGCGATCGGGGACGAGCTCGTCGCCCGGATCAAGGAGCGGGCCGCGAAGATCAGGATCGGCCCCGGCACCGACCCGGCCTCCGAGATGGGCCCGCTGATCACCGCCGCCCACCGCGACAAGGTCGCCTCCTACGTCACCGGCGCGGCCGCCCAGGGCGCCCAAGTCGTCCTGGACGGCACCGGACACACCGTCGAGGGCTTCGAGGACGGCCACTGGATCGGCCTCTCCCTCCTCGACCACGTCTCCACCGAGTCCGACGCGTACAAGGACGAGATCTTCGGCCCGGTGCTGTGCGTGCTGCGCGTCGGTACGTACGAGGAGGGCGTCGCCCTCATGAACGCCTCGCCGTTCGGCAACGGCACCGCGATCTTCACCCGTGACGGCGGCGCCGCCCGCCGCTTCCAGCTGGAGATCGAGGCCGGCATGGTCGGCGTCAACGTGCCGATCCCGGTGCCGGTGGGCTACCACTCCTTCGGCGGCTGGAAGGACTCCCTCTTCGGCGACCACCACATCTACGGCAACGACGGCGTGCACTTCTACACGCGCGGCAAGGTCACCACGACCCGCTGGCCCGACCCCGCCGACGCCCCGGCGGGCGTGGACCTGGGCTTCCCCAGGAACCACTGACCCCGTACGGGCCCCGGCTCCGGCCCGCGCTCAGCCGAGCTCCAGCACCCCGACCGTCTGGTCCCCGCTCGTCTCGCCCGTGGGCCGGAAGCCGAGCCCCAGGTAGAAGCCCTCCGGGCCGCCGGCGCCCGGGTGCCAGGTGACGTACATCCGGCTGCCGCCGCGCCGGCGGATCTCGGCGGCCACGGACTCCACCGCGAACCGGCCGTAGCCGCGCCCCTGTTCGTCCGCCGCTATGTTCAGGCGCCACAGCCCCGAGCGGATGTCGCGCCCCGTGCCGTCGCCCGCGAAATCGATGTCCAGGAAGGCCATGAGGAAGCCGACGAGCCGGTCACCGTCGAGGACGAGCCGGGGCCAGGCGGCCTCCCGGTGCACGTACGCCTCGGCGAGGGACGTCGCGACCGGCTCCACCAGGTGCTCCTGGTCGGGGCGGATCTTCAGGCCGATCGCGGCGTCGACGTTGTCGGCGGTGACCTCGGCCAGCCGTAGCGAAGTAGTCATGCGAGAACGGTAAACGGCGTGGTCAAACGCCTTTCGCCCACATGACCGCAGGGCCGCTCCCCCCGGAAGCGGCCCTGCGGAGTTCTACGGGACGGTCAGCGCTCCGCCGTACGGACCTCGTCCTCGATCATCCGCTCCATCGGCGCGACCGCGAACCGGCCCGAGACGACGAACGCCAACACCATCGCGACCATCAGGACCACGGTCCCGGCCCACACCATCGTCTCGACCGGCACGGTGTACGCCCCCACGGCCCGCACCGCGCACTCGGCGAGCAGCGCCCCGCCCCACACCGCCGAGAACCGCACCTCGGCCCGCCGGAACGCCGACGAACCGGCCGAAAGCCGCTCCCAGGCAGCCGACTTGGCGGCCTCACCGCGCGTCAGCCACGGCCGCAGACCCGCCGACATCATCGGCCGCCCCCGCAGCGCGGTCACCAGGAACGTCAGCCCGATGGTGCTGCTCACCGCGCTGTCCTTGAGGAGCATCAGCCGCGGGTCACCGGCCACCAGACCCAGCAGCAGCGAGACCGCGTTGACCGACACCATCAGCGCGGCAAGCCCGTTGAGCCGCCGCTCGCACACCACGCCCCACACGGCCCGCACCGCCGGCACCACGCTGCTCCAGGCCAGCGCGCCGAACGTGCCCAGACCCGCCGCCTTCAGCGCGTAGTAGGAGGCGAGCGGCACCCCGACGTCCACCAGGAGCGGCATCAGGCTGTCCAGGAGGGCCTTGCGGGGCGCGATCGGAGCGGCGGCGGGGGCAGTGGGGGCCGGGGCGGCGGCGACAGGTGCGGTGAGTGTGGCGGCCGGGCTGCTCATGTCGGTTCCTCCCGTTGCGGCGGCGCCTTCGTGGCTCCCGCTCTCGACACGTACAGACTCTCGCCCCGGCCCCCCTCCCCGGCAGAGCCGCGTGTACCGACCTCCGCATGACGAATGTCATTGCTTTCAGGCGCGGTTGTACGGCTCCGAGCGCGTGACCGGATCGTTGCCGTACGGCGTACAACCGTGAACGGCCCTTCGCGGTCCCACAGTCGGTACGGTTTTCAAGGAAAGAGTGAGCGCACCCATATGACGAAGAAGTTGTGGAACGCGGTGGTCGCCGGGGGAGCGGTGGCCGTGTTCACCGCGATGACGGCGGCGCCCGCCGATGCCGCGACGGGCGGGGTCTCGTACTCCCAGCTCTCGATCAACGGCGGCAAGCCGATCGTGATCGGCATCCAGGAGACGGTCAGGGTGCCGGTGACCTTCCGGATGACGACTTCGCGCACCTGGCGCTGGGCGCCGGTCGTCTACCTCTACCGGGGAAAGGGCGACTACTGGGAGTCGGACAGCCTGCGCAGCGGCTTCGGCGCTTCCGACGACTACTGCCCGACCAAGGGCAAGGGGAGCTGCGTGATCAATGACGGGTGGCTGTCCATCAGCCCGACGGTCCTCGACGCGAATGGGTTCGCCGGTACCTGGAAGAGCGGTGCGTACCTTTCCCTCCCCAAGGACGACGATGTCTCCACGGACCTGAAGCGCTCGGTCCAGGTCCAGCGCGCCACCCGCGTCACCGTCGATGCCGCGCCCGAGCCCGTCGTCAAGGGCAAGACGATCACCGTGACCGGCAAGGTCTCCCGGGCCAACTGGGAGACGCACTCGTACCAGGGGTACGGGGGCCGCACGGTCAGCCTGCAGTTCAAGGCGGACGGCGCGTCCTCGTACACGACGGTCAAGAAGGTGACGTCCGGGTCGACGGGGGCGCTCAAGACCACGGTGAAGGCCGCCAAGTCGGGCACCTGGCGGTGGAATTACTACGGGAACTCCACCTCCGGGGCGAAGGCGTCGACCGGGGACCACGTCATCGTGTGGTCCGGCGTCCGCGTGATGCACGCGCGGTAGGAAAACCCGTTCGCCGTCCCCCACCGCACGGTGCTGTGATGCCCGTATGACCGCATCCGCGACCACCGCGCCCGCGTACGAGATCCGCGCGCTCCACACCGCCACCACCGTGACCGTCTACCAGGCGTACACCCCGTCGCTCGGGCTGCCCGCGGCCCGCGACGGGCGTTTCCCGGACGCCTGGAAACGTGACCGCATGACGTGGATCAAGCCGAGCTTCCTGTGGATGATGTACCGCTGCGGCTGGGGGACGAAGGAGGGCCAGGAGACCGTCCTCGCCGTCGAGATCACCCGCGAGGGCTTCGACTGGGCCCTCGCCCACGCCGCACTCTCGCACTACGAACAGGGCGTGCACCCGGACCGCGCCACCTGGCAGCGCGACCTGCGCCGCGCCCCCGCCCGCGTCCAGTGGGACCCGGAGCGCGACCTGCACCTGAACCGGCTCCCGTACCGCTCGCTCCAACTCGGCCTGGCGGGCGAGGCGTCACGGCGGTACGCGGACGAGTGGACGGTCGCGATCCGCGATGTCACGCCGGCGGCCCGGGAGATCCACGAGCTGGTCCGGGCGGGCCGCACGGACGCGGCGGCCGCACTGCTGCCCGAGGAGACCGCGTACCCCCTCCCGGAGGGCACCCCGCTGCCCGTGGCACCGGCCACCGACCAGGCCGCCCTCCCCACCGCGGTCATGGAGCCGCCGTCCACGGCCGCGTGCGCCGCCTCGGCCTCCCGAAGCCGCGGCGACACCTCCCAGGCCGCCGTCGTCTTCCCCGCGCCCGCGCGTCCGCCGATCAGCAGTACCCCCGGTTGATCCATGGCGGCGGCGTTCCAGACCGCCGGGGCGGTACGCGACGCAATCGGCGCGGGCGCGAAGCCGCTGCCGTATACCGCGTGCGGAGTACGCGGGGGCGGTGGCGTACGCCTTGAGGAGGCCCGGGACTTCCGCCTGACGGCAGACCGGGCCAGGTGGCGGGCCGCATAGGCTCGACCCATGGAGACCCCTGTTGCGCGTACGTCCCGGTGGCGGCGCCCGCTGCCCCGCACCCGAGGCCGGTGGGCGGCGGGCGTGGCCGCGCTCCTCGTGCTGGCCGGCGCGGGCACCTGGACGGCGGTGGCCGACGACAGCGCGCCGGCCGTGCACCGCGAGGACCGGATGATGCGCGTCGACGGGGTGTCCCTCGACACCTCGTACTTCACCAGCGGCGGCACCGGGCGCCGCCCCGCCGTCCTCATCGGCCACGGATTCGGCGGCAGCAAGGCGGAGACCCGTGCTCAGGCCGAGGAGTTGGCCGCAGACGGGTACGCCGTGCTCACCTGGTCCGCGCGCGGATTCGGGAAGTCCGGCGGCAGGATCGGGCTCAACGCCCCCGACCGCGAGGTCAAGGACGTCTCCCGGCTGATCGACTGGCTCGCCGGCCGGCCCGAAGTACAGCTCGACGCCGAGGGCGACCCCCGGGTCGGCGTCACCGGGGCCTCGTACGGGGGCGCCATCTCGCTCCTGGCCGCCGGGTACGACCACCGCGTCGACGCCATCGCCCCGCAGATCACCTACTGGAACCTCGCCGACGCGCTGTTCCCCGACGGGGTGTTCAAGAAACTCTGGACCGGGGTCTTCATCAACAGCGGTGGCGGCTGCGGGAACTTCGAGAAGCAGCTGTGCGACCTGTACGAACGAGTCGCCGTCAGCGGCAGACCGGACACCGCCGCGCGCACCCTGCTCACCGAACGGTCCCCGAGCGCCGTCGCCGACCGCATCAAGGTCCCCGCGCTGATCGTGCAGGGTCAGACCGACTCCCTCTTCCCGCTCGGCCAGGCCGACGCCATGGCCAAGGCCATCGCGGCCAACGGCGCCCCCGTCTCCGTCGACTGGATCGCCGGCGGACACGACGGCGGCGACATGGAGACCGGCCGGGTGCGAAAGAGGATCGGGAACTGGTTCGACCGCTATCTGAAGAAGGAGAAGGGCGCCGACACCGGCCCCGCCTTCCGCGTCACCAGGACCGGCGGCATCGACTCCACAGACGGCGCCGCCCTCACCCGGGGCGCCACCAGCGACACCTATCCGGGACTGCACAGCGGCGGCGAGCCCGTCGAACTGCGCGGACGCACCCAGAAGGTGACCAATCCCGCCGGAGGCAACCCGCCGGCCATCTCCGCCGTCCCCGGAATCGGCGGCTCACTCGCCCAGCTCTCCACCCTCGGCGTCGGCGGCCTCTCCCTCGACTTCCCCGGCCAGTACGCCCGCTTCGACTCCGCCCCGCTGACCACCTCGCGCCGCATCACCGGCGCACCCACCGTGCGGGTGACCGTGCGCGCCGACAAGGGTGACGCGGTGCTGTTCGGCAAGGTGTACGACGTGTCCCCGGACGGCAAGCAGCAGGTGCTGCCCGCCCAGCTCGCCGCCCCCTACCGGATCACCCCCGCCCAGCAGGGCAAGCCCCTGGAGCTGACCCTGCCCGCCGTCGACCACGCACTCGACGCGGGCCACCGCCTGCGCCTCGTGCTCTCCGCGACCGACCTCGGCTACGCGTCCCCGGCCGAGCCGGCCACGTACACCGTCTCCCTCGACGGGCCCCTGACCATCCCCACCGCCCCCGCGCTCACCACCGCGTCGGCCGCGCTGCCCTGGTGGACCTGGGGGCTCCCGGCCGCCGCCGTCGTGATCGCCGCCGCCCTGCTGCTCACCGCCCGGCGCCGTACCGCCACCCCCGCGCCCGATCCCGCGCTCGCCGGCGTACCGCTCCAGATCACCGGCCTGTCGAAGAAGTACGCCAAGTCCGCCGACAGGTATGCGGTCCGCGACCTCTCCTTCCGTGTCGAGAAGGGGCAGGTCCTCGGCCTCCTCGGCCCCAACGGCGCCGGCAAGACCACCACGCTGCGCATGCTCATGGGGCTCATCACCCCCGACGACGGCGAGATCCGCGTCTTCGGGCGGGCCATCCGGCCCGGCGCGCCCGTGCTGTCCCGGGTCGGCTGCTTCGTGGAGGGCGCCGGATTCCTGCCGCACCTGACCGGCCGCGCCAACCTGGAGCTTTACTGGCAGGCCACCGGACGCCCCCACGCGGACGCGCGCATCGACGAGGCCCTGGAGATCGCCGGTCTCGGTGACGCCCTCGCCCGCGCCGTGCGCACCTACTCCCAGGGCATGCGGCAACGCCTCGCCATCGCCCAGGCCATGCTCGGCATGCCGGACCTGCTCATCCTGGACGAACCGACCAACGGGCTCGACCCGCCGCAGATCCGCGAGATGCGCGAGGTGATGATCCGGTACGCGGCCGGCGGCCGCACCGTCATCGTCTCCAGCCACCTCCTGGCCGAGGTCGAACAGTCCTGCACCCACCTGGTCGTCATGGACCGGGGCCGGCTCGTCCAGGCGGGCCCGGTCGCCGAGATCACCGGCTCCGGCGACATGCTCCTGGTCACCGCCGCCGACGCACTCGCCGAACCCCTCGTGGAGAAGATCGCCGCCCTGCCGGGCATCGGCTCCGCCGTCCGCACCGACGACGGGCACGGGCTGCTGGTCCGGCTCGACGGGGCGGCCCCGCCGCAGCTGATCGCCGAACTGGTACGCCTGGACGTGCCACTCACCGGGGTCGGCCCGCACCGCCGCCTGGAGGACGCCTTCCTCACCCTGATCTCCGGAGGCACCGCATGAGTACCGCAGCCGACCTCGCCGCGGCCCCCGAGGCTCCCGGCTACCGCGCCCGCCACACGCTCCCGCTGCGCGTCGAGGCGGTCCGGCAGCTGCGCAGGCGGCGCACCCTGCTCATGGGCGGGGTGCTGGCCGCGCTGCCGTTCGTCCTGATCATCGCGTTCGCGATCGGCGGCACCCCGGACGGCGGGCCCGGGGGCGCCGAGCGGATCACGCTGATGGACACCGCGACGGCGTCCGCCGCGAACTTCGCCGCGACCTGCCTGTTCGTCTCGGCGGGCTTCCTGCTCGTGATCCCGGTCGCGCTGTTCTGCGGCGACACCGTGGCCTCCGAGGCGAGCTGGTCCTCGCTGCGCTACCTGCTGGCCGCGCCCGTGCCCCGGGCCAGGCTGCTGTGGAGCAAGCTCGTCGTCGCGCTCGGATTCAGCCTCGCCGCGATGGTGCTGCTGCCGCTCGTCGCGCTCGCCGCCGGCGCGGCCGCGTACGGCTGGGGGCCGCTCGAACTGCCCACCGGGGGCGAGCTGGCGGCCGGGGACACGGTGCCGCGCCTCGCGCTCGTCGTCGCGTACCTCTTCGTCTCCCAACTGGTGACCGCCGGGCTGGCGTTCTGGCTGTCCACGAAGACCGACGCCCCGCTCGGCGCGGTCGGCGGAGCGGTCGGGCTGACCATCGTCGGCAATGTGCTGGACGCGGTCACCGCGCTCGGCCACTGGCGCGACTTCCTGCCCGCCCACTGGCAGTTCGCCTGGGCCGACGCGCTCCAGCCCGGCATCGAGTGGGGCGGCATGGTGAAGGGCGCGGCCGTATCGGTGACGTATGCCCTGATCCTGTTCGCTCTCGCCTTCCGGGGGTTCAGCCGTAAGGACATCGTGTCCTGACCTTGACATTCCACCGGTTTCCCGCTCGTCGTTGCCGCATCGAGATCGTTCCGCAACGCTTTCGACCGGTCCGCGCACCCCGTTCGCACGTCACATTCACCAGTGCTGGCATGACGACACAGGGGGTTACGGCATGGAACGCCGCACACGGAAGTACCGGGGAGCGCTGGGGCTGCTGCTCGCCGCGGGCGTGCTGCTCACCGGCTGCACGGGGGAGGCGGGCCGGGACACGTCGTCCGCCCGGCGGCGCGGGGGAGCACCCGCACCGGCCTCCACCGGAGGCGCCGCCGACGAGGCGAAGGGCGGGCAGGGGAACGAGGCGGACCGGCTGAAGGAGTCCGCCCCGCCCGACTACCTCTCCACCTTCGCGCTGGACGTGGACACCGCCTCGTACGGCTATGCGCGCCGCACCCTGGCCGACGGCCGGCTGCCCGGTCCGCAGACCGTACGGCCCGAGGAGTTCGTCAACAGCTTCCGCCAGGGCTACCGCCGCCCCGAAGGCAACGGCTTCTCGGTCTCCGTCGACGGCGCCCGGGCCGGCGGCGAGGACGGCGACTGGTCGCTGCTCCGGGTCGGCCTGGCCACCAAGGCCGCCCCCACCACCGCCGAACGGGCCCCGGCCGCGCTCACCTTCGTGGTCGACGTCTCCGGCTCGATGGACTCGTCCGACCGCCTCGGACTGGTGAAGACCTCGCTCGGCATCCTCACCGACGAGCTGCGCGACGACGACGCGGTGTCCCTGGTCACCTTCAGCGACGAGGCGAAGACCGTCCTGCCCATGACCCGGCTGCGCGGCCACCGCGGCGAGATCCACGACGCCGTCGACTCGCTGAAGTCCGCCGACTCCACCAACGTGGGGGCGGGCGTCAAGCGCGGCTACGAGGAAGCGGTGGAGGGCCGCCGCAAGGGCGCCAACAACCGGGTCGTCCTGCTCTCCGACGCGCTGGCCAACACCGGCGACACCGACGCCGACGACATCCTCGAACGGATCGACTCGGCCCGCCGCGAGTACGGCATCACCCTGTTCGGCGTCGGCGTCGGCAGCGACTACGGCGACGCCTTCATGGAACGGCTGACCAACAAGGGCGACGGCCACACCACGTACATCGCCGACGAGGAACAGGCCCGCAAGGTCTTCGTCGACCAGCTCCCCGCCCACCTCGAACTGACCGCCCGCGACGCCAAGGCGCAGGTCGCCTTCGACCCGAAGACCGTCGAGAAGTTCAAGCTGGTCGGCTACGAGGACCGCAAGGTCGCCGACGAGGACTTCCGCGACGACAGCGTGGACGGCGGCGAGGTCGGACCCGGCCACACCGTCACTGCCCTGTACGCGGTGCACCTGCGCGACGGCGCGTCCGGCCACGTGGCCACTGCGACCGTGCGCTGGCTCGACCCCAAGACCCGTACCCCGCACGAGAAGTCCGGCTCCGTGGAGACCGGCGCGATCGGCGGCGGGCTGTGGGGCGGCAAGAGCACCCGGCTCCAGGTGGCGGCGGTCGCCGCGTACTTCGCGGAGACCCTGCGCGGCGGCGGCCTGCCCGGCGCGCCCGGTCTCGGTGAACTCGCCACCCGCGCCCGGAAACTGGCCGCGACGACCGAGGACCCCTCGGTGACGAAGCTGGCCGACGCGATCGGCCGCGCCGACCGGCTCAAGAGCGGCGAGCGGGACGGCGGGGGAGACGACGGGGAGGGCGAGATGGACTGACGGGCACCCGGCGGCGGACCCGAGGGGAGCGGTTCGCACACATCTGCGAAATCCGGCGGTGCGGCCGCTTCCCGCAGGCCATCATGGCCCCATGGCCTCCCTGTTCCTCACCCTCGCCCTGATCGCGACCGGTCTCTACGCGGGCTTCCTGCTGACGTTCCTCATCGCGGTGATGCCCGGTCTGGCCGCCCTGTCCGACGAGGGTTTCACCACGGCGATGCGCCGCCTCAACGAGAAGGTGCCCGGCCCCGTCTTCCTCGTGCTCTTCCTCGGCGCGGTCGCCTTCCCGGTGGTCCCGGTCCTCACGGAGTCCGGCGAGCGGAGCTGGCCGCTGCTGACCCTGGCGCTGGCCTGCGCCGTCGTCTCCCACCTGGTCACGATCGCCGGCAACATCCCGCTGAACAAGGCGCTCGCCGACTCCGAGGGCGGCGACGACACCGCGGCCCGCGCGGCGTTCGAAACCCGCTGGAACGCCCTCCACTACTTCCGGACCGCGCTCTCGCTCCTGGCCTTCGTCCTGCTGGCGGTGGCCACGACCTGAAACCGGCAGGCGCCGAACCGGGTTTATGCCGCCACTACGCGGGCCTCGCCACCGTGCTGTGACCTGCCGCGCGAACCTGCCGCCGACAGGACGAAGGCCCTCCCGGGGGAGGGCCTGGTCGGGCTGGGCCGATGCGCCCCCGGCAGGACTCGAACCTGCGGCCAAGTGCTTAGAAGGGGCTTGCTCTTTCGGTTTCGTTGGGCCGGCACCAGTTTGGCCATGCTGTACGCCACCTACGCCCGCTGCATCGTCGGCCAGACCAAGGAACTGGAGGCCCGCATCGAGCCAGCGCAAAGCCTTTCGGCGCTGGAAGGCGCGGCGGCGTAGCGCGACTCGGCGGCGCCAGAAGTACGCACGGTCATTGCGTACGTCGGTAGGGATCCGTGTACGGCTCCATGGACTGGCGCACCTCTTCCCGGACCGGGGCCATGAGGGGGCCGGGAGCGTAGTAGCGGGCGCGGGCCTTGCCGTGGGGGACGAGCCAGCCGCGGGCCACGAGCTCCCGGATGTCGCGGATAGCTTGCTGGTCGCTGAGATCGGCGTCCTGCTGGTAGACGGTGCGGCGCACCTTCGCGTCCGAGAAGGCGGGCAGCAGGGCATAGACCACCCGCTCGTCCAAACCGGCGGCCTCGACGCCTTCGACCAGACGGGTCCAGGCCCGCGACATGACGTCGAAGCGGCGCTGGGCCTGCTGGGCCTGGCGATGGTGAGCGGTCAGGCAGAATCGGACCCAGGGGCGGGTATCCCGCTTGGGGCTCCAGTGCGGTCCGCCCACCTCCTCCAGGATCTGGTAGTAGGCGTACGTGTTCTGTCCCCGGCCGAGCCATTCCTCGATGGAGGAGAATTCGGGCGGCATCAGAGCCTCGCGGGAGAACACCAGGGTGGACAGAGCGCGGGACATACGTCCGTTGCCGTCTTTCCACGGGTGAATCTTGACGAGGTTGAGGTGGGCCATGGAGGCGCGGACGTGGACGGGTGTATCAAGGTCGCCCTCGTTGAGCCAGTCGATGAACTCCGTCATCAGGGCGGGGACGTCCGCCTGGTCCGGGGCGGTGTAGGCGGGGACCAGGGGGTCGTCGGGGCTGGTGACGTAGACGGGTCCGTCGCGCCAGCGGCCAGGGCGTTTGTCGAGGTGGTGGCCCTGCAGCATGAAGTGCAGGCCGTTGAGCAGGCCGGCATCGTACCGGAAGTCGTCTCCGGCGTCGGCGAGGGCCTGGATGTAGGTCATGCCTCGCTGGTAGCCCTCCAGCTCGGCACGCGTCTTATCCCCGGTCTCCAGTGGTTCCTCACCGGACATGAGGGCTTCCACGTCGTCGACCGTTGCTGCGTACCCCTCAATGGTGTTCGATCCGGCGATCGCGCGGGCGGTGAGGTTGCGGCGCAGCTGGCGGGTCCAGCGTGGGGTGGCCCGGAGCATGTGGCGCAGGGAGCGGCGCATACTATCGATTTCGTCGAGGGCGCGGCGGTCGTCGGCGTCCAGGGAGGGTGTTACGTACAGCATGACTCCATGACACGATAATTGTGTCGCGGAGTCAATCTGGCACCGATGTGATTCCTTCCCCTGGCCCGCAGCTCCGTTGCTGCTGTGGGCCTCCGGCTGTGGCGTGCAGTCTCCCCCTCTCCTGCGCCAGCGGCCGAGGCTGATGCCGTTGTGCGCACGGTGGGAGTGTGGGTGGTAGCAGGTGTCGCGCCGTGCGAGATCACTCACGCACAGAACAGCAGGCTTCATTGGCCATGGCTGTAGGACGCGGCCGGGTTGCGCGGGATCTGATTCGGACGGGCCACGCCCCCCCGCAAGCCGGCTCGACGACGAGCTCCGCCTTGTACGCGTCCGAGGACGCGGCGGGCGGGAGGCCGCGCAGTGGTGGGGCTTTGGCGGTACCCGGTAAGCCGTATGGCCAGCCGGCCGGCTTCTGGGCCCAGACCATCCCGCCGCAAGGCGGGGCCTTATTCGGGGACCGGATCTTCTGCACCACCACGGAACGCCCCGGTACCGACACCGTGTCGCCCGCCCTCGACCGCCTGGCCGCCAGGGTCAACGCCGCGGGCAACCTCACCTCGCAGGCGGGCACCGGCGCCTGGAACTCGACCTTGCTCGAGATCGCGGTGCTCGGCTGCCACGCGAACAACGACGCGGGCGCCCTTGCCCTGGGAAAGCCGGACGATGCCGAGGCTCTGGCCCTCGCCGTACACCAACTGCGCCAGGCACCGGACTATGCGGCGGCGCTGTCCCTGCCGCTCCCGCTTCACCTGGCCGGGCTGGCGCAGGCATACGTCCTCCCGATGCTCGTGGAGAGTGATGAGAATTCAGCAGGAGTGACGGCGGGGCCAACTGTGGAGCAGGAGCAGGGGGCGCGACGGACAACGATTCGGACCCGGACCTCATGGACGCGGCGGGGCTGACCACGGAACCCGAAGGGGGAGACGACGAGGGGTGAGGCTCGTCTCTGGCAGGGCCTTGGACCATGGGACGAAGCGCTTTTCCGGGGGAGCGGCCGATGCACAGCCGCTGGCTCCGCGACTTGTGTGGTTCGGCGGCGGTGCCACGTCGGGTGGTGGGCGCCGAGGATGGAGCAGCTTGAGTCAGCAGTCACGAACAGGGCAGGCGCCGCTTTGGCGCCCGCTCGCGCTCCTGGGTAACAAAAAAGCCCTCCGCAAGCGATCTTGCGGAGGGCTCGAAATGGCCTCTGACCTGAATAAACGTGCGCCCCCGGCAGGACTCGAACCTGCGGCCAAGCGCTTAGAAGGCGCCTGCTCTATCCACTGAGCTACGGGGGCCGGGTGGTGGCTGCGGTGGTCTGGAGCCCCGGGACCCGGGCGGTCCGTGACCTTGCCGGGACAAGGATAGGGCTCCGAATGGCTCGACCCGGTTGCTTCACCTGCGTGGCACGATGTGGAGGTTCGGTGAAGCGAGACGATAATCGCAGGTAGGTGCGAGTCACGCATCGCTTTTGACGTCTCACGCCCCGGGTGTTGTGCAGTCGTTATGCCTGCGCCCCACTCATCCCCTCTGTCCGGACGGGGGAACCGGCGCGCAGAGGTGGCTATACGCTTCAAAAAGGCGCCAAAATTGGGCATTCTTCGCATGTGGTGACCTTGGACGTACGGCCTCAGCTCATCGACGCACTTTCCGCCCTGCGCGACCGTGTCGCTGCCGTGCGTCTCCCACTCCCGCTCCCAGAGGCCCCCCGCGCCAGGCAGACCCGGATCGAGCTGCTCGCTCAGCTCGACGACTACCTGCTGCCCAGGCTGAAGGACCCCGAGGCGCCCCTGCTCGCCGTCATCGGCGGATCGACCGGCGCCGGCAAGTCGACACTCGTCAACTCCCTCGTGGGGCGCCGGGTCAGCGAGGCGGGGGTGCTGCGCCCGACCACGCGTACGCCCGTCCTGGTCTGCCACCCGGACGACCAGCACTGGTTCGCCGGCGTACGGGTGCTGCCGCAGCTCACCCGGGTCTGGCTGCCGCCCGAGGAGTACGCCGACCCCGGTCAGTGCGACGACCTCGACGGCCTCGACGGGAACGCGGCCGAGGAGGGCACCGCCCTGCGCGTCGAGACGGCCACCGGGCTGCCGCGCGGACTCGCCCTGCTGGACGCCCCCGACATCGACTCCCTCGTCGTACGCAACCGCGTCCTGGCCGCCGAACTCATCTGCGCGGCCGACATCTGGGTCATGGTCACCACCGCCTCCCGGTACGCCGACGCCGTGCCCTGGCACCTGCTGCGTACGGCCAAGGAGTACAACGCCTCGCTCGTCACCGTCCTGGACCGGGTCCCGCACCAGGTGATCGCCGAGGTCTCCCGGCAGTACGGCGCCCTGCTCACCAAGGCCGGCCTCGGCGAGGTGCCCCGCTTCACCATCCCCGAACTGCCCGAATCGGCCGGCGGCGGCAGCGGACTGCTGCCCACCACCGCCGTAGCCCCGCTGCGCGCCTGGCTCACCCACCGCGCCCAGGACCCGGCGGCCCGCCAGCAGGCGGTCGGCCGGACCGCCGCCGGGGTCATCGACTCCCTGGACGTACGGATGCCCGCCCTCGCCGGGGCCGTCGCGGCGCAGTACGCGGCCGCCGTGCGGCTGACGGGCGTGGTCGAGGACGCGTACGGGAAGGAGGGCGCCCGGGTGCGGCGCAGGCTGAAGAACGGCGGCGCGCTCGCCGGTGACGCCCGGACCCGGTGGCGCGGCTACCCGCTGTACAGCACCTCCGAGGAAGTGCTCGACGCGCTCGTGGAGAGCCTGGCAGCGCTCCTGGAGTGCGCCGTCGCCGCCGCCGACGAGCAGATCCGCACCACCTGGCGGCGGGAGCCGGCCGCGGCGGCGTTCGCCTTCGAGGCGGCGGGCCGCGAGGAGGGTGGCTGGGGACCGGCCGAGGACGTCCGGGGCCGGATCGACATGACCGTACGCCGGTGGCGCCGGATCCTGGAGGAACTGGCCGAGGAGGAACTGCGCCTGATGGAGCGCAACACCGCCCCGGACCCCGAGACCGTCGCCGCCCTGCTGGCCGCCGCCCTGCTCGGTGGCCGCCGCGCCCGCACCGCGGGGGAGCAGCTCGCCGAACGGATCGGGGCGCAGGGCGCGCTGCGGCTGCGCGACAAGGGCGGCGCGCTGCTCACCACCTATCTCGACCATGTGCTGAACGGCGAACGCGACCGGCGGCTCGCGCCCCTGGACGCCCTCGACGTGGCCCCCGAACCGCAGGCCGAACTGATCGCCGCGCTGTCCCTACTGCAGAAGGAGAGGTGGCAGCGATGACTGCCGTCACTGACGAGAATCCGGGACAGGGCCACGGCAGGATCCGCAGCCGCGGCCGCCGCTCCGATGCGGTGGGGTGTTCGCAGGAGGCGTCCGGGCCCGGCGCGGGCTGGGACGACGGGCTGATCGCCCGCCGGGCCCGGGCCGCCCGCGAGGAGACCGCCCCCGAGGACACCCCGGAAGCCGCGGCGGACCTGGACGACGACGGACGGCCCCAGGTCGAGGCGTACGTGTCCTCCGGCAGCCCGCTCCGCCCCCGCCTGGACGCCCTGCGCGAACTCGTCGGACTCTCCAGGGCCCGCCTGGACCGGGCCGCCCTCGCCGAGGCGGGCCGGGTGCTCGACGAGGCGGCGGCCCGCCAGCGCCTCTCCTCCCGGCACACCGTCGTCGCCATCGCCGGTGCGAGCGGCAGCGGCAAATCGACCCTCTTCAACGCGTTGGCCGGCGCGCAGCTCTCCGAGACCGGGCTGCGCCGCCCCACCACCGCCCAGCCCCTGGCCTGCTCCTGGACGGACGGGGCGGCCGGCCTCCTCGACCGGCTGGCCGTGCCCGGACGGCTGAGGCGCAGGCCGCAGCCGGGCGGCGCGGCGGCCGACGAGGCGCTCCAGGGCCTGGTCCTGGTCGACCTGCCCGACCACGACTCGGCGGCGAGGGGCCACCGCGACCAGGTGGACCGGGTGCTGGCGCTGGTGGACGCGGTGATCTGGGTGGTGGACCCGGAGAAGTACGCGGACGCGGCCCTGCACGAGCGCTACCTGCGGCCGCTCGCCGGCCACGCGGAGGTCACCTTCGTCGTCCTCAACCAGATCGACCGGCTGCCGGGCGAGGCCGCCGACCAGGTCCTGGACGACCTGCGCCGGCTGCTGGACGAGGACGGCATGGCGCTGGGCGAACACGGCGATCCGGGGGCGACCGTGCTGTCCCTGTCCGCGCTGACCGGCGACGGCGTGGGCGAACTGCGCGAACTGCTCGGCCGGTTCGTCCAGGACCGCACGGCGGCCACCCGGCGGCTGGCCGCCGACGTGGACGCGGCGGCGGCCAGGCTCCGCCCGGTGTACGTCGCCGAGGGGCGGCCGGGGCTCGGGGAGCGGGCCCGTGAGGAATTCGCCGACCGGCTCGCGGAGGCCGTGGGCGCGGCGGCGGCGGGACAGGCGGCCGAGCGCGAGTGGCGCCGCAACGCCGGACGGGCCTGTGGCACGCCGTGGCTGCGGCTGTGGCGCTGGTACGAGTCCGCGCGGCAGCCCGGGAGCCGGGACCGCGCGCCCCTCGCCGCCCCGCCCGAGGAACGGCTCACCGCACGCCAGCGGGTCGAGCAGGCCGTGCGCACGGTGGCCGACGACGCCGCCGCCGGGCTGCCCGGACCCTGGGCGCAGGCGGTGCGCGAGGCGGCGGTGCACGGGGCGCGGGGGCTGCCCGACGCGCTGGACGAACTGGCCGGGGCGGCGGAGGGCCGGGGAGCGGACCCGAAAGCGGACCCGGGAGCAGCGGGAGCGCAGGCCGCGGGCGGTGCGGCCGGTGCGGTGCCGGGCGGTGCGGTGCCGGGCGGCCCCGCGCCCCGCCTGGTGGCCGGCGGCCGTCCTGGCGCAGGTGGCGATGACGCTGCTGCAGATCTTCGGCGGCCTGTGGCTGGCCGGTCAGATCATCGGGGTGCTGGAGCCGGGGCTGCTGACGCCCGCTCTGGTGATGCTCGCGGGGATCATCGGCGGCCCACTGGTGGAGTGGGCGTGCGCGGCGGCGGCCAGGGGGCCCGCACGACGGTACGGCCAGGAGGCCGAGCGGCGGCTGCGCGAGGCGGCGGCGGCCTGCGGGCGGGCCCGGGTGCTCGACCCGGTCTCGGCCGAGCTGGTGCGCTACCGCGAAGTGCGCGAGCGCTACGTGGCGGTGACGGAGTTCTCCACAACGGGCCGTTAGTCCACAGCCCCCAGCGGGATTTCCGCCTCCCCTCCAGCATGGGATCAGTGACCGGACGCACGGTGCGGTCACGGAGACCGGGCGAAGGGGAGGCGGAGTCATGAACGAGACCTTGGTGACGCTGGTGGGCAACGCGGCGACGGCCGTGGAGTTCCGGGAGACGGCGACCGGGGGGATGGCCCGGTTCAGGTTCGCGGTGACGCCGCGGCGGTGGGACCGGGCGAAGGAGCTCTGGGCCGACGGACACACCAGCTTCTACACCGTGTGGGCGTGGCGCGCGCTGGCGATGAACCTGTCGGGTTCGGTCGCGGTGGGCGAGCCGCTGGTGGTGCACGGCAGGCTGAAGGTGCGTGAGGAGGAGAAGGACGGGCAGCGCCGGACATTCGTGGACATCGAGGCGGTGGCGGTGGGTCACGACCTGACGCGGGGCACGGCGGCGTTCCGCCGGGTGGTCAGGGGCGAGCCGGCGCTGACCACCCGGTTCGGCCCGGCACCCGTCGCCGCCGGGGCCGATCCGTGGGCGGTGAGGGAGGCGCCTGAGGAGCGGGGCGGGGCCGAGGA
The DNA here is from genome assembly GCF_004795015.1 of Streptomyces sp. A1277. Lineage (GTDB taxonomy): Bacteria > Actinomycetota > Actinomycetes > Streptomycetales > Streptomycetaceae > Streptomyces. The sequence goes on from NZ_SSBI01000046.1 coordinate 56,275, forward strand.
GGAGGGGGTGGGCGCGGAGCCGGGCGGGCCCGAGGAGCAGCCGGCGGTGCGGCCCGAGGAGCCCCCAGTGGAGCGGCCGGTGGCGCGGCGGCGGACGGTGCGTCAGAAGAGCGGCGGTTCGCCCCGGAAGGCCGAGTCCGAGCTGGTGACCGCGTCATGAAGAGGTGGGCGGGACGGACGGTGTCCCTCCGGCGGCCGGGAGTTACCGGGGATAACGATTGCGAGTCGGAATGGTTGTCCGACGGTATGACGGGGGACTGTGTGGGGCTCCCTCCATAGGATTCCCCAGTGCCCACAGGGCACTTGAGTAGGCAGGCGGGACATTCCCCACACGCGTTACCGGGCGCGAGGGTCTCGCCCGGAGGGGAAATCTGTGTTTTCTGCTTCTTCAGCGACCGCCTCGTCATCCACGGCGACGGCCCACTCCGGACGGGGCCGGCGCATGGCCCGGCTGACCGCCTCGGTGGTGGCGTCCGGCCTCGCCGTGGCCGGGGTTCTCGTCGGCGCGGGCGGTGCGGTGGCCGACGAGGCGCCGCAGCACCAGGGCGGGGCGACCGCCGTGCTGGACGGGCTGAAGACCTATGACACCGCCGTCCTGCACGCGGACGGCAAGAAGCAGAGACTTCCCGCCGGGCTGTTCGAGATGACCGTCGACGGCGGCGGCAAGCTCAAGACGTACTGCATCGACATCCACAACCCCACCCAGGACCAGGCGAAGTACCTGGAGACCCCCTGGAACCAGACCTCGCTCGGCAGCAACAAGGACGCCGGCCGCATCCGCTGGATCCTGGAGCACTCCTACCCGCAGGTCGACGACCTCTCACAGCTCGCGAAGGAGGCCGGCACCGGGCCGCTCACCGAGAAGACCGCGGCGGCCGGCACCCAGGTCGCGATCTGGCGCTTCTCCGACAAGGCGGACGTGACCGCCTCCGACAAGCAGGCGGAGAAGCTCGCCGACTGGCTGGAGAAGACCGCCGCCGAAACCGCCGAGCCCAAGGCGTCCCTCGCGCTCGACCCGGTCGCGGTCTCCGGGCGCTCCGGCGAGCGGGTCGGTCCGGTCACCGTCCGCACCAACGCCGGCCAGGTCTCGGTGGCCCCGCCCGCCGACTCGGCCAGCGGCGTCGGGATCACCGACAAGAAGGGCAAGCCCGTCACCACGGCCGCAGACGGCGACCAGCTCTACTTCGACGTGCCGGCCGACTCCCCGGACGGCTCCGCCGCGCTGACCGTCCAGGCCACCACGTCCGTTCCGGTCGGCCGGGCCTTCGCCGGGGTCACCCGGAGCCAGACCCAGATCCTGGCCGGCTCCAGCGAGTCCACGGTCTCCGCGAACGCCACCGCGGCCTGGGCCGAGAAGGGCGCGGTCCCCGCGGCCACCGCCCGGAAGAACTGCGACAAGAGCGGCGTCGACATCACCGTCGGCAACAAGGGCGACGAGGCGTACACCTTCGAACTCGACGGCACCGAGCACACCGTCGAGGCCGGAGAGTCCGTGACCGTCACCGTGCCCGTCGCCGAGGACCAGGCGTACGACGTCACGGTCACCGGGCCCGGCGGGTTCGCCAAGACGTTCAAGGGCGTCCTGGACTGCCGGACCAGCGGCACCACCACCACCGGCGGCGTCGACACCCAGACCCTCGACCAGCCCACCACGACCACCGCCACGGCCGGCGGCGGCACGGCGGGCCCCGAGGGCAGCCTCGCCGAGACCGGCGGCTCCAACGCCACCCCGGTCATCGCGGGCATCGCCATCGGCCTCGTCGTCATCGGCGGCGGCGCGGTCTTCTTCCTCCGCCGGCGCAAGGGACAGTCCACCGGTGAGTGAGCGGCGGTAGCACCCCGTCACACCCGCTGATGAAGGCCCCGGCGAGGCTTCGGCCCACCGGGGTCTTCGCGTACCGCGACCGGGGTCTTCGCGTACCGCGACCGGGGTCTTCGCGTACCGCGAGGCGGGATCGCGCGTATCGCGCACCGGACCGGTTTCCGTCAAGAGGCGGCCGTCAGGCAAGATGGGGTGTATCTGCCCACACATCGATTGCCGGACGGTTTCTCTTGGCTGAGTTCATCTACACCATGCGCAAGACGCGCAAGGCGCACGGCGACAAGGTGATTCTCGATGACGTCACCCTGAACTTCCTGCCCGGCGCGAAGATCGGTGTCGTGGGGCCCAACGGTGCCGGTAAGTCCACGGTGCTGAAGATCATGGCGGGCCTGGAGCAGCCGTCCAACGGCGACGCGTTCCTGTCGCCCGGGTTCAGCGTCGGCATCCTCATGCAGGAGCCGAAGCTCGACGAGTCGAAGACGGTCCTGGAGAACGTGCAGGACGGCGCCGCCGAGACCATGGGCAAGCTCAAGCGCTTCAACGAGGTCGCCGAGCTCATGGCGACGGACTACTCCGACGCGCTCATGGACGAGATGGGCAAGCTCCAGGAGGACCTGGACCACGCCAACGCGTGGGACCTGGACGCCCAGCTGGAGCAGGCCATGGACGCCCTGGGCTGCCCGCCCGGCGACTGGCCCGTCACCAACCTCTCCGGTGGCGAGAAGCGCCGCGTCGCGCTCTGCAAGCTCCTCATCGAGGCCCCCGACCTCCTGCTGCTCGACGAGCCCACCAACCACCTCGACGCCGAGTCGGTGAACTGGCTGGAGCAGCACCTCTCGAAGTACGCGGGCGCCGTGGTCGCCGTCACCCACGACCGCTACTTCCTGAACAACGTCGCCGAGTGGATCCTCGAACTGGACCGCGGCCGCGCGCTGCCCTACGAGGGCAACTACTCCACGTACCTCGACAAGAAGGCCGCCCGCCTCAAGGTCGAGGGCCGCAAGGACGAGAAGCGCCAGAAGCGGCTCAAGGAAGAGCTGGAGTGGGTGCGGTCGAACGCCAAGGGGCGCCAGACCAAGTCCAAGGCGCGTCTCGCCCGGTACGAGGAGATGGCCGCCGAGGCGGACAAGATGCGGAAGCTGGACTTCGAGGAGATCCAGATCCCGCCGGGGCCGCGGCTCGGTTCCATCGTCGTCGAGGTCGAGAACCTCTCGAAGGCATTCGGCGACAAGGTCCTCATCGACGACCTGTCGTTCACGCTGCCGCGCAACGGCATCGTCGGCGTCATCGGTCCGAACGGCGCGGGCAAGACCACGCTGTTCAAGATGATCCAGGGCCTGGAGACGCCGGACAGCGGCTCCATCAAGGTCGGCGACACGGTCAAGATCTCCTACGTCGACCAGTCCCGCGCCAACATCGACCCGAAGAAGACCCTCTGGGCCGTCGTCTCGGACGAGCTGGACTACATCAACGTCGGCCAGGTCGAGATGCCCTCGCGGGCGTACGTCTCCGCGTTCGGCTTCAAGGGCCCGGACCAGCAGAAGCCGGCCGGCGTCCTCTCCGGTGGTGAGCGCAACCGCCTGAACCTGGCGCTGACGCTCAAGGAGGGCGGCAACCTGCTGCTCCTCGACGAGCCCACCAACGACCTCGACGTCGAGACCCTGTCCTCGCTGGAGAACGCCCTCCTGGAGTTCCCGGGCGCGGCCGTGGTCATCTCCCACGACCGGTGGTTCCTGGACCGCGTCGCCACGCACATCCTGGCGTACGAGGGCGACTCCAAGTGGTACTGGTTCGAGGGCAACTTCGAGTCGTACGAGAAGAACAAGATCGACCGTCTCGGCGCCGACGCGGCCCGCCCGCACCGCGCCACGTACAAGAAGCTCACGCGAGGCTGATCGTCTTGGCACGTCACATCTACAGCTGCCCGCTGCGCTGGTCGGACATGGACGCCTTCGGCCACGTCAACAACGTGGTCTTCCTCCGCTACCTGGAGGAAGCGCGCATCGACTTCATGTTCCGGCTGGCGCCGGGGGACGGCTCGCCGTCCTTCGCGGGCGGTTCCGTCGTGGCGCGGCACGAGATCGACTACGTACGGCCGCTCGTCCACCGGCACCGGCCGGTGACCGTCGAGTCCTGGGTCACGAAGATAGGCGCCGCGTCGCTGACGATCGCCTACGAGATCAAGGACCCGGACCAGGTCTACGTACGCGCCTCGACCGTCGTCGTGCCGTACGACCTGGCCGAGGAGCGCCCCCGGCGGATCTCCGCGGAGGAGAAGCTGTTCCTCCAGGAGTACCTGGCCGAGGAGCCCGCCGCGGTATGACCGTGTCCGTACAGTCGCTGCGGTTCGCCGACGCGCGGGAGGCCGCGGATCTCGCGGCCTTCCTCGGGCGGCTGCTCCACTACGACCGGGCCGCCGCCGTGCGCCTCCAGGCGGGCGGCGGCGCGCTCGCCGTGTTCGGCAGGCCGCCGTCGTTCGACGTGCTGGCGATCCGGGCGGTGCGGCTCGCGGACGCGCACGACTTCGACACCACGGTGTCGGCCGGGGAACTCCTGGAATCCCTGTCCGCCGAGGGCCCGGACGCCGGAACCGGCGCCCTGCCCGCCCCGGTGACCGGGCCGCCCTGGGCCGGTGTCCTCCCGCCGCGCGGCGGCTGGCGTGAGCGGCCGGGACTGCCCGACCCCGCCTCCCTGCGCGCCGCGCTGACCGCGGCCGTCACGGAATTCCGGGCCCGCGACGAGGCCCTGCCCGAGGACCGGCGCACCCGGGCCGAGCGGGACCGCATCGGCCACGACATCTGGTCGCGCACCGTCGACACCACGGAACTCCCGCTCCGCGCCGTACACGCCGCCCAGGCCCTCGGCTTCCTGCGCGCCGCGCCCGACTTCCCGGTGGCGCTCCTGTCGGCCGGCGGCTGGCTCCGGCTGCGCACCCCGTACGGCTCCATCGCCCTGCGCCGGGCGGGCGCGGCGGGCGGACTCGGGAACCTCGCGGTGTCCGTGAACGGCTGACCACCCGCCCCCGGTCACCAGCGCATGTGCACGTCCTCCGCCCAGCCCAGCAGGTGGTCCACGGCGATCTCCGTGCCGTCGTCGGTGCGGATGCGGCCGTCGTAGTGGCCGAAGCACTGGTCGGTGCGGTTGGCGATCAGGCCGGCCTCCGTGCGGGTCCTGCGGTCGTGGAACGGGGTGAACGTCAGGTCCACCTGGCCCGTCAGCGGGGTGCGGATGGTCCACGGTGCGAGCGGGTCGGCCGGTGACCAGCGCCAGGCCAGCTCCTCGCCGATCTTGCTGAGCCGGCCGTCCACGCAGAGCCCGTTCTCCGTGGAGCCGGTGCCGAGGGTCCAGCGCCCACCGAACTGGAGGCCCACGGTGTGCCCGTCGGTGCGCCCGGAGGCGGCGCCCCAGTTCCAGTCGACCGTACGCGGCCAGCGGCCCCGGCCGTGGTCCAGGACGGCCCAGGTGTCGTCCCCGTCGAAGTCGAGGAACTCGCTGCCGATCCTGACCCGGCCGGACGCGGGCAGCGCGGTCTGCTTCGAGGTGTACTGGAAGCGCCGGCTGTTCCAGGGCACGACCACGGAGAGCGATTCGTGGCCCGTCGGCCGCTCGACCAAGAGGTCCACCTCCAGCGGCAGCCGCTCCGGGGTCAGGCAGCGCGCCCTGAGCCGGGTGCCGCCGGGCTCGTCGCGGATCTCCACGCGCACCTTGCCGCCGGTCGGGCGCGCGGGGCCGGTCACCACGTCCGGGGAGCCGGGGGCGCCGGCCACGGTGTCGGGGAGCTGGACGCCGCGGCCCGCCGGGATGATCGCGGTCCGCTCCAACTCCAGGCCGCCCGGCGCGTATTCGAGCAGGTAGACGGTGTTCAGGGCGAGGAAGTCCAGGTCGCTGACGGTCAGCGCCACCAGGTGCGTGGGCGTCGTCACGCACCAGTACTCCCAGCGCTTCGTCCGCCCCCAGCCGCGCAGATTGGCGCGGTGCAGCGGCACCCGTGACCAGCCGACCGCCGCCTGGTTGAGCGTGCCGTCGGGCAGGCACAGGTCGACCGGCTCGGTGATCTCGCGTTCGAACGTCGTCATGGCCGGATCCTAACGGCCGGCCCCGGACGGCCCCCGGCCGGAGTGACCGCCGCCGGGCATGCTGCGGGCGCCGGTCGCGGCCGGACAGCCGCTACCGGATTCCGTACTTCCTCGTCCGCCCCGTGACCGCTTCTCAGCCGTCGGTGTTCACCATCGAGGCGGCCGCGTAGGTGAGGTAGTCCCACAGCTGGCGCTCGTGCCCGGGCGCCAGGCCCAGTTCGTCGAGGGCCGTGCGCATGTGGCTCAGCCAGGCGTCGTGCGCGGCGCGGTCCACCCGGAACGGCGCGTGCCGCATCCGCAGCCGGGGGTGCCCGCGCTGGTCGCTGTAGGTGCGCGGGCCGCCCCAGTACTGCATCAGGAACAGCGCGAACCGCTCCTCGGCCGGCCCGAGATCCTCCTCCGGATACATCGGCCGCAGCAGCGGGTCCTCGGCGACGCCCTGGTAGAAGCGGTGGACCAGGCGCCTGAAGGTCTCCTCGCCGCCGACCTGCTCGTAGAAGGTCAGCTCCTGCAGCGTGTCGCGCGGATTCTCAGTCACCCGTCCATGGTCGCAGACGCGCCGCGCGCGGGGAGGGGCGCCGGGTGATTCCGCCGGGGCAGCGGCATGGTCGCATTGCAGTTCGTGACGCGAACCATTAGGTTCGTGAAACGAACTATATGGTGCGCGCACTCATGCGCGCCCATTCAGGGATGGGAATCGACATGGCAAACGGAACGGCCCGCCGCACCGTCGCGGTCATCGGCGGGGGATATGGCGGCTCAGCGGTCGCCAAGGCGCTCGACGAGGAAACCGATGTGGTGCTCATCGACCCCAGGGACGCATTCGTCCACGCCGCGGGAGCGCTGCGGGCGCTGGTGCGGCCCGACTGGGCGGAGAACATCTTCTTCCCGTACGACACCCTGCTGAAGCACGGCACCGTCCGCCGCGGGCGGGCCGCCGCCGTGGACCCGGGCGGCGTCACCCTGGCCTCCGGCGAGCGGATCGCCGCCGACTACCTGGTGCTCGCCACCGGCTCCGACTACCCGTTCCCCGCCAAGACGGACACCGACCTCGCCGGCGACGCACTGGCCCGGATACGCGACGCCCACGCCGAACTCGCCGCCGCCGGGCGGGTCCTGATCGCCGGCGCGGGACCGGTCGGGCTCGAACTGTCCGGCGAGATCAAGGCCGTCTGGCCCGAGAAGCACGTCGTCGTCACCGACCCGGCCGAGGAGCTGATGCCGGGCTTCCTGCCGGAGCTCCGCGAGGAACTGCTGCGCCAGCTGGACGCGCTCGGCGTGGAGCTGCGGCTCGGCACCGCGCTCGCCGAGGAGCCGCCGTCCGCGCCCGGGCGCCTGAAGCCGTTCACGGTGACCACCACCACCACCGGCGGCGACGCGATCGGGGCCGACCTCTGGTTCCGCTGCTACGGCGTGCGCTCCAACGGCGACTACCTCGCCGACGGCCGGATCACCGCCCGCGACGCGCAGGGCCGCGTCCCGGTCACCGAACGGCTCAACGTCGTGGGGCACGACCACATCTACGCCCTCGGCGACCTCACCGACCTGGCCGAGGCCAAGATGGCCGGGTACGCCATGAAGCACGCCGAGGTGGTCGCGGCCAACGTCCTCGCCCAGGTGCGCGGCGAGTCCCCGACCGGCACCTACCGGCCGTCGCCGCCCTCCGTGCTGCTGCCGCTCGGACCCGGCGGCGGGGTGGGCCAGGTGCCGACGCCGGACGGCCCGGCCGTACTGCCGGCGGAGCAGGTCAGCGCGTACAAGGGCAGGGACCTGTTCACCGGCCGCTTCGCCGAACTCTTCGGCATCACCCGCGACTAGCGGAGGCGTTCTCGCAGGACTCGCGGAAGACCACCGGCACCTTGTTCTCCAGCACCAGGCGGCCGAGGAGGGCGGCCAGCAGTTCGCGGTCGGGGGCGTCGACACCGTCCGTCAGCGCCTCCACCCGCCGGGAGGTCTCGGTGAAGAACACCTCCGCCAGCTCGCTGCCCGCCCCGGTCAGCGCGACCCGCACCGCGCGCCCGTCCTCCGGGTCGGCCTCCCGGCGCACCAGGCCGCGCTGCACGCTCCGGTCCACCAGGCCGGTGAGGCTGGACTTCGCCAGCCCCAGCACGGCGCCCAGCTCGCGCATGCCGTACGGCTTCAGCATCAGGACGCAGAGCAGCTGGCCCTGCTGGGCGGTGATTCCGTGCTCGCGGCCGGAATCGGCGTACACGGCATTCACCAGGAATGCGGAGCGCACCAATGCGGTGGCGATCCCCATCTGCCCGCTTTCGTCCTTTCGCATTCGCCCAGAGTACGACAGGCGTGGGCGCTCAGGCCCCGCTCGGGACGGACATTCGCGGTACGAACTACCGCACAGCACGGCGGCCGGTGAGAGGCGGGAAGCCCCTCACCGGCCGCGTAGCGCCTGTCGGTGTCAGTCCCGGCGGATCGTGATCGTCGTCCACGCCCCGACGTGCACCTGGTCGCCGTCCTGGAGCGGGACGGGGACGTAGGGCTGGATCGGCTCCTCGGCGCCGTTGACCGTGGTGCCGTTGGTGGAGTTCTGGTCGACCACGGCCCAGCTGCTGTCGGGCTGCTGGACGAGCACCGCGTGCTGGTGCGAGACGCCCGGGTCCTCCGGCGGCACCGACAGGTCGATGTCCGGGGACTCGCCCGTGCTGTGCCGGCGGCGGCCGATCGTGATCTGGCTGCCGGTGAGCGCGAGCTGCTGCTCCGGGGAGTACGCGGGCAGGTTGAGCCCGGTCGCCTCGGGGCCGCTGCGCTGCATCATCGCGAGGAAGTACTCGCGGTCCGGGGCGATGAACGCCGTCCAGTTGTTGGACAGCGGGGCCTGACCCGGACCCTGCGGCCCGGGACCGTGCTGCCCGCCGGGGCCCTGCGGCCCGGGAGCTTGCTGCCCGCCGGGGCCCTGCGGACCCGGACCCTGCTGGCCCGGGAAGGGCGGCTGCTGCATCGGCGTCTGCGGGCCCTGGGCGTTCTGCGACGGCGGGGAGAGCAGCCAGTCGTCACCGTCCGTGCGCGGCGGGGCCGGCGGGGGAGCCGTCTGCTGGAAGGCGTGCGGCCCCCCCTGCTGCTGGAACGGCGGCGGGGGCGCACCCTGCGGACCACCCTGGGGGCCGCCCTGCGGTCCCTGCTGGTACGGGGGCGGAGGCGGCGGCCCCTGCCGGCCCGGGCCCTGGGGGCCGGGCTGTCCGGGATGACCGGGCTGTCCGGGATGGCCCTGCTGGAACGGCGGCGGCGTGCCCTGCGGGCCCTGCCCGAACGGTCCGGGAGGGCTGGACTGGCCCGGGCCGGGGGACAGCGGCTCGGCCGAGCGGTTCATCTGCGAAGGCCGGGAGCCCTGGTAGTCGAACGGGTCGCGCTGCTGCTGCTGCGGCGGCGGCTGCTGGGCCGGGAAGCCCGGCGGCGGGTTGTGACCGGGGCCGGGGCCGGGGCCGCCGGGGCCGGGGCCGCCCGGGACGCCGTGCTGCGGGGCCAGGGGGGTGTACGAGGTCGCGGTGCTCGTGAGGAAGTTCCAGCGGCACTCCTCGCAGAACGGCGCCATCGCCTCCCTCGGCGTGCGGCACTGCGGGCACAGCTCGGCCTGGGCCGTCGCGTTCGGGTCGTGGGGCTGCGGGTATCCGTAACCCCGCGCGGGCGGCGGAGGAGGAGGCGGGGGAACCGCACCCGCAGGCGCGCCCGGCCCGGTCATGCGGTGGCCGCAGACCTCGCACCAGTCCTCGGAACCCGACTGGTGTCCGTTCGGGCAGGTCGGCATGTCGGCGCTTCCCCCTCTCCTTCTCCGGCCCGCAGGCCGTTATTTGTCTTGCTCCGCCGCCCGGCGGAACTGAACCGGTGGGCGGCTGATCGATGCGGATATGTGGTTATTTCTTGACGCGAACCGTCTTCGTGGAGCGGGTTTCGAGGGTCATCTCGTCCGCTTCCGCGACCTTCGCCTTCAGTCGCACAGTACCCGTCGCCGCGTCGACGACGTCTACCACCTTCGAAAGCAGTTTCGCAGTGTCCTCGTTCCCGGACGCCGACGCCAGCTGCACCGCACGGCCCAGTTTGGCCGTGGCGCCGTCGAAGTCTCCCGACTTGCGGGCATCGAGGCCCTGCTGGATGACTTGTGCCAGTTCGGCCTGACCCGTGTAGTGCGCGACCTGCGGATTGATCGAGGTCGAGGCCGCCATGTCGTCCGTCCAGACCGCCCGCACCAGGCCCTGCGAAAGCGTCTGCGGGGCCCCGCCCGCCGGGTCGGGAAGGATCAGCGAGACCCGGGCCGCGAGCATCTCCTGCCCGATTCCGGCCTCCGGCACCCGCACGCACACGTGGTAGTCGCGGGACTCGTCGCCCCAGGAGCCCGTGGGGTAGTCCCCGGCTCTGGGGCCCGCCTCGGTGCGGCGGTCGGTCAGGTCGGCGACCGTCGGCGCGACCTGCTTCACGTACTTGATCTTCACGCCGACCGGGGTCCACAGCCGCAGCGCGACGTCCGCGACCTCCTTGCCCATGGCGTTCTCCATCATGTGCGTGAAGTCCGCCGCGAGCCCCGCCGGGTCGGCGACGATGTCGGCCGTGCCGAGCAGCGCCGAGGCGATGGCTGTGACTTCTTTCACTTCCCAGTCGGTGCCGACCCCGCGGGCGTCACAGGTGAACCGCCCCGCGCAGGCGTCCAGCGCCGCGCGCAGGTCCTCCGGCGACTCGTGCTCGTTGCGCCCGTCCGTCAGCAGGATGCCGTGCCGGATGTCCACGTCGGCGGCGCCCAGCAGCCGGTCCGCCAGCCGCAGCCAAGTCCCGATCGCCGTACCGCCGCCCGCGCTCAGCCGGCGCAGCGCCTCCTTGGCCTGGGCCCGGGTCCGCGCGTCGGCCACGGCGAGCCGGCCGTTGCCCGGGTAGACCTCCTTGGCCACATGCGTACCGGCGACCACGGCGAACGAGGTCCCGTCGCGCAGGGTGTCCACGGCCGCCGCCGTCGCGTCGCGGGCGTTGCGCATCTTCGTCGGCGGGTAGTCCATCGAACCCGAGCAGTCCACCATGACCACCACGGCGGCGCCGGTGGCCCGCCCCGTCGCGGGCGACCCCGCCAGCGGCACGCCCCCGGTGGTGCCGCCCCCGGTCGAGGTGACCGTGATGATGCCGTTGACCTCACGGCCGCCCTCGGGCAGGAATTCGTTCTGATACACCTCGACGGAGAACTGCGGCACGTTCGACTTGGAGAAGTTGGCCATCTGATCGGCTCCTTGAGGCTCCACGTGTCAGATGAAGACAGAGGTACGGACAAAGGCATCAAAGGCGGGGAGGCGTAAACCACCCGTTTCAGGCGGAGCCTGCCCCTTGGGGAGATACGGCGAACGGCAGCAGGGCCACCGTTACGTTGTCGTGGCCCCCGCCGTCGAGGGCGTGACCCACCAGCACCCGGGCGCCGTGCAGCGGCCGTTCGTACGCGTCCGCGGGGACTGCGGCGGCCATCTCGGCCGCGGACTCCGCGTAGTTCCACAGCCCGTCCGTGCAGACCACCACCAGTCCCGGCCGGTCCGGTTTGAACGAGGCGGTGTGCGGCTCCAGTTCGTACGCGTCCGCGCCGAGCCAGCCCGTGATGGCGTGGGCGCGCTCGTCCGCGTACGCCTCCGCCTCGTTCATCAGGCCCGTCGCGACCATCTGCGCGGCCCACGAGTCGTCCTCGGTCAGCCGGGCGGGCGCGGTGGAGCGGTCCTCGGGCACCCAGTACACGCGGCTGTCGCCGACCCAGCCGACGACCAGCAGGCCGCTCGCCATCACCGCGCCGACCAGCGTGCACGCCGGGGCGTTCTGGTGACGGCGCGACTCGCGCTCGTGGCCCTGCTCCCCGGCCAGCCGGTTGACCGACTCCGAGGCCGCCACGATCGCCTCGTGCATCGCCTGCTGCGGATGGGTGCCGCGCGGCAGCGAATCGAGCAGGGACTCGTTGGCCGCGCTCGCGGCGGCCGCCGATGCCTCGTCGGGCCGGCTGGCCGACGACACCCCGTCGCAGACGATCGCCACGACGGCGGCCGAGCCGTCCGGCAGGGCGGTCGTCGACACCGCGAAGGAGTCCTCGTTGCGGTGGTGGCGCAGGCCCCGGTCGCTGACCGCGGCGACCGAACCGAGCTCCTGCTCCATGTGGTCGCGCTCGCGCGGCTGCGCGTGCCCGCAGTTCTCGCAGTAGCCGTCGCCGTCGACCCGACCGGCCCGGCAGGCCACGCACAGCTTGGCCCCGGCCGCCGCGACCACCGCGGCGGGCGCCGGCTCCGGAGCCGTCCGCGGATCGGGGGCGGCCGCGCGGGGCCAAGCTGTGCGTGG
>NZ_SSBI01000047.1 GCF_004795015.1 Streptomyces sp. A1277
GCCGCCGTCGCGGGCGGGCAGCGCGGCCCGGGGACCGGAGCCGGCACCGACCTGGCCGCGCTGGGCGCCGGGCCCGGACGCGAGCCGTCCGGCCTGGCCCTGACCCTGGCCCTGACTGTTGCCGTTGTTGCCGGCGAGCAGGCCGCCGGGGGCCTGCTGGCCGGGCGCCTGCTTGGGAGCCGGCTGCTTGCCGCCGTGGGCGACGTCGACCGGGAGCATGACCAGCGCGGTGGTGCCGCCGGAGTCCGAGGGGCGCAGCTGGATGCGGATGCCGTGGCGCAGGGACAGCCGGCCGACCACGAACAGACCCATGCGGCGGGAGACCGAGACGTCCACGGTGGGCGGCGAGGCGAGCCGCTCGTTGATCGCCGCGAGGTCCTCGGGGGACAGGCCGATGCCGGTGTCGTGGATCTCGACGAGCACCCGGCCGTCGGGCAGCGCGTGACCGGTGACCCGGACCTTCGTCTGCGGCGAGGAGAACGACGTGGCGTTCTCCAGCAGCTCGGCGAGCAGGTGCACGAGGTCGTTGACGACCCGTCCCGCGACCTCGGTGGCGGGCACCGCGGCCAGTTCGATGCGCTCGTACTGCTCCACCTCGGAGGCGGCGGCACGGAGCACGTCGACCAGTGGCACCGGACGGGTCCACCGGCGGCCCGGCTCCTCGCCCGCGAGGACGAGGAGGTTCTCGCCGTTACGGCGCATACGGGTCGCGAGGTGGTCGAGCTTGAAGAGCGAGGACAGCTGGTCCGGGTCGGCCTCGCGCGACTCCAGCTCGGAGATGAGCGAGAGCTGGCGCTGGATGAGGCCCTGCGAACGGCGCGAGAGGTTGGTGAACATCGCGTTGACGTTGCCCCGCAGAAGGGCCTGCTCGGCGGCGAGACGGACCGCCTCGCGGTGCACGTCGTCGAAGGCCGCGGCCACCTTGCCGATCTCGTCACGGGAGTGCACACCGACGGACTCGACGGAGGTGTCGACGTCCTGCGGGTCCGACTCGGAGAGCTGCTTGACGAGCTCGGGCAGCCGGTCCTGCGCGACGCGCGTCGCGGTGTCCTGGAGGCGGCGCAGCGAGCGGATCATGGACCGGGCGACGACGAAGGCGCCGACCAGGGAGACACCGAGCACCAGGAGGATCAGCGCACCGGAGATGATCGCCTCGCGCTGGGACTCGTCGCGCAGCTCGCGCGCCTTGCTCTCCATGTCGCTGAGGAGGGTCTCCTCGACCACCTTCATGGCATTGATCTTGGTGGAGTCCTGGTCGTACCAGTCCATGTACGAACGGCGCGAGGAGGCGCCGCTCATGGCCGTCGGGTTCTCCAGCATCTTCTTGGCGTACGTGTCCGCGGCCTTGATGTCCGGGTGGCCGTCGTCGAGCGTCGAGGTCAGCTCGTCGGCGCTCTTGCCGGTGGAGGTGTAGACCGACTCGAAGGAGTTGCGGGCCGCGCTCTCCTTGCGCTGCGCGGCCAGACCGAACTGCTGGTCGTTGCGGTCGAGGTCGGGCTTCTCGTCGCCGCTGCCGGGCAGCGCGGCGGCGATGATGGCGCGCTGGATCGAGGCGTACTCCTTGGCGGAGGAGAACGCCGCCAGCGCACGGGTCCGCTTGATCATCTCGGGGCTGCTGGTCGCCTGCGCCATGTCCTGGGACAGGCTCAGCAGCGAGGTGATCAGCTGGCTGTAGGCGTCGACCGTCTGGAGACTCGGGCTGTCCTTGGCGTACGCCTGCTTGCGGATGTCACGGATGGAGCCGAGCTGCGCGGCGATCTGCTGGACGCTGGCGTGGATGCTCTCCAGCGTCTCGTCACCGGTGGTGTCACCGATGTCGGACGTCGCGGCGAGGAACGCCTTCTTCGCGTGGTCGGTCTTCTCGCGCGGCGTGGTGACCTTGAAGTCGGTCGGGGCCACTCCGTTGGACAGCGGGCCCGCCGACTGGTCGCGCTCCTCCTGGAGCGCCTGGGCCAGCGCGGTCGCCTGCTTCGTCATCCTGGTCAGCAGCTGCATGTGCTCCAGCTGCTGGATGTCGTTCATGGAGTCGTTGATGCGCAGACCGCCCAGCGTGGTCGCGGCGACCACGGGGAGGGCGAGCAGGGAGACCAGGCGCGTGCTGATGCGCCAGTTACGCAGGGCTACGCGCGAGCCCGTGTTGACGGGGCCGCGCGGCTTGGGCGCGGCGGCCTGATCGGAGGTGCCGTCGGCCGGTGCGGCTCCGGGGCGCCGGTCGCGGTCGCCGTGGTCACCGGCGGCGGCCGGCCCGGGGTTCTGGGCGTGCTGGGCCGAGGGACCGCGATCGGTCCCGCCGCGCGGCTCCTGCTCCGCCGCAGCGCTGCCATCCCTCTTGAAACGTCCCTGCACTAGCGTCGCAACCTCTGGACCAGGCGCTCCTCCGTCGTGAACGGAGAAAACGGTGTCGGCGTGGTGGGGCGTTGTCCTGCCCCATGGTGGTCTTTGAGTGACCGGCGCTCTTCCCCTTCCCGCCGCCACTCGGCGCTGCGTTGCGCCCCCTGCGCGCCGGCTTGAAACCCGCGGCGGTGCGTGGAATTTCAGCACAGTGGCGGATCTCCAACAAGGGCCAGGTACCGGGCTGTGACCTGCGTGACACGTTGTGATGGCCGCGTAACAAGCCGTGGAGGCCGTTCAGTGACATAACGGACCATTGGGGGCGGTCCCGGTGGGGGTGGGGGGTGTCCCAGTCGCCATGATCAGGAGCGGAATGGCTCATTCAGTGGTGCAATGTCCGATTCGACTCTCCGGGTTGACCGTCCGAATTGAGGGAATTGTCCCAGTGTTCGTGAGCAAACTCACATGATGATCGCCGTCTCTTCCGGGCGCCCGGAGGGAATTGAATGTTTAGCCTGACGCTTTACTGGGATGGCAGAACCGACAACCGGCGCCCCCGCGGGCGGCGCCCCGACGACAGGGTCCGTACGGCAGATGAAGACGACCACGACGCTCCGCAACATCGCCAACCCCCGGCGCACCACGCTGGCGCACCTCGAGGACGCCGAGACGCTGCGCAGGCCGGAACGGCCGGAGCACGCAGTCGCACTGCCGACGCAGACGGCCAACCCGCGCCGCACCATCCTCATGACGGCCCCCGCCGCCACCCCCGCCGCCGCGGAGTAGACCCGCACGGAAGCGCCCCTCACCCGCGCTAGCCTGGAGCGTCAGTCTTTTTCAGGCACCCAGCAAGCAAGTGAGGGGCGACAGCAACCCGTGCGCATCGCCAGGTTCTCCATCGACGGCAATGTCGCCTTCGGCGCGGTCGAGGGCGACGGGCCCGACGGTCTCGTCCTCGACATCATCAAGGGCATCCCGTACTCCGAGTTCGAGCTCTCCGGGACCAAGGTCCCGCTGAACAAGGTCCGGCTGCTGCCGCCCGTGCTCCCCAACAAGGTCGTGGCCATCGGCCGCAACTACGCGGAGCACGCCGCCGAACTCGGCAACGAGGTCCCCGACGTCCCCGTCGCCTTCTTCAAGCCCACCACCTCGGTGATCGGCTCCGGCGACGCCATCGAGTACCCCTCCTTCTCCGACGAGGTGCACCACGAGGCCGAGCTGGCCGTGGTCATCGGCCGGATGTGCCGCGAAGTGCCGCGCGAGCGGGTCAAGGACGTCATCTTCGGCTACACCTGCGCCAACGACGTCACCGCCCGCGACGCCCAGAAGCGGGAGAAGCAGTGGGCCCGGGCCAAGGGCTTCGACACCTCCTGCCCCCTCGGCCCCTGGGTGGAGACCGACCTCGACCCCGGCGACCTCGCCATCCAGGCGACGGTCAACGGCGAGCAACGCCAGCTCGGCCGGACGAGCGACATGATCCGGACCATCGAGGACCTGGTCGTCCACATCACGGAAGCCATGACGCTGCTCCCGGGCGATGTGATCCTCACCGGTACTCCCGCAGGGGTCGGACCCCTCCACGTCGGCGACGAGGTCGCCGTCACCATCGAAGGCATCGGCACTCTCACCAACAAGGTGATCAAGCGTGGCTAACGCAGCTGTACGTGTACGTTTCTGTCCCTCCCCGACCGGCAACCCGCACGTCGGTCTGGTCCGGACGGCTCTCTTCAACTGGGCGTTCGCCCGGCACCACCAGGGCACCCTGGTCTTCCGCATCGAGGACACCGACGCGGCCCGCGACTCCGAGGAGTCCTACGAGCAGCTCCTCGACGCCATGCGCTGGCTGGGCCTGGACTGGGACGAGGGCCCCGAGGCCGGCGGCCCGCACGCCCCGTACCGCCAGTCGCAGCGCATGGACCTCTACAAGGAGGTCGCGGACAAGCTCCTCGCGGCCGGCCACGCGTACCGCTGCTACTGCACCACCGAGGAGCTCGACACCCGCCGCGACGCCGCCCGCGCCGCCGGCCGCCCGTCCGGCTACGACGGCCACTGCCGCGACCTGAGCGACGAGCAGCGCACCGCGTACGAGGCCGAGGGGCGCGCGTCGATCGTCCGCTTCCGGATGCCCGACGAGGCGATCACCTTCACCGACCTGGTCCGCGGCGACATCACCGTCCAGCCGGAGAACGTCCCGGACTACGGCATCGTCCGCGCCAACGGGGCCCCGCTCTACACGCTGGTCAACCCGGTGGACGACGCGCTGATGGAGATCACCCACGTCCTGCGCGGCGAGGACCTGCTCTCCTCCACCCCGCGCCAGATCGCCCTGTACCGGGCGCTCATCGAGCTGGGCATCGCCAAGGAGACCCCGGCCTTCGGCCACCTGCCGTACGTCATGGGCGAGGGCAACAAGAAGCTCTCCAAGCGCGACCCGCAGGCATCGCTCAACCTCTACCGCGAGCGCGGCTTCGTCCGCGAGGGGCTGCTCAACTACCTCTCGCTGCTCGGCTGGTCGATCGCGGAGGACCGCGACATCTTCGACATCGACGAGATGGTCGCCGCGTTCGACATCAAGGACGTCAACGCCAACCCGGCCCGCTTCGACCTCAAGAAGTGCGAACACGTCAACGCGGAGCACATCCGCCGGCTGGACGTGCAGACCTTCACCGAGGCGTGCGGCCCCTGGCTGAAGGCCCCGTTCGCCCCCTGGGCCCCGGAGTCCTTCGACGCGGAGGTCTTCGCCGAGATCGCCCCGCACGCCCAGACCCGGGTCACGGTGCTCTCCGAGATCACCGCCAACGTCGACTTCCTGTTCCTGGACGAGCCGGTGCACGACGAGGCGTCCTGGGCCAAGGCGATGAAGGAGGGCTCCGACGCCCTCCTGGTCACGGCCCGCGCCGCGCTGATCGCCGCCGACTGGAACGCCGACGCCCTGAAGGCCGCCGTCCTCGCCGCCGGTGAGCAGCACGGCCTGAAGCTCGGCAAGGCCCAGGCCCCGGTCCGCGTCGCCGTCACCGGCCGCACGATCGGCCTGCCCCTCTTCGAGTCCCTGGAGATCCTGGGCCGCGACAAGACGATCGCCCGCATCGACGCGGCCCTGGCCAAGCTGGCCGCGTAACGCCGCTCCGCACGCACCGGGGGCCGGGGCGCCCTTCACGGGGCCCCGGCCCCCGGTGCGTGCGGCAACAGCAGTTCTGAGCGCCGCCTCCGAGCGGTAGCGTGGCCGTATGCCCATCAGAGCCGTCCTCTGGGACATCGACGACACGATCTTCGACCACACGGCGGCCTCCGTAACCGGCATGGCCCGGCATCTCGCGGCGGAGGGGCTGCCCGGGGGGTACGCCACGGCGGACGAGGCCGTGGACGCCTGGCAGCGGCTCACCCGGCGCCACTGGGCGCGGTTCGCGGCGGGGGAGACCGACTGGCCGGGCCAGCGCCGTGACCGGGCCAGGGACTTCCTCGGCCGCTCCATGGACGACACCGAGGCCGATGCCTGGTTCGAGCGCCATGTCGCCCACTACGAGTCCGCCTGGTCGCTCTTCCCGGACGCCGTCCCCGTACTCGACGCCCTGGCGGGGGCGTACCGGCATGCCGTGCTGTCCAACTCGGCGCTGGAGTCGCAGCACCGCAAGCTGACCGTGCTCGGGGTGCGCGACCGGTTCGAGTCCCTGCTGTGCGCGGCGGAGCTGGGTGTCTCCAAGCCGCACGCCGGCGCGTTCCTGGCGTCCTGCGAGGCGCTGGGGCTCGACACGCACGAGGTGCTGTATGTCGGGGACGAACCCGACATCGACGCCGCCGGGGCCACCGCCGCCGGTCTCACCGGGGTCTGGCTGGACCGGGGCGGCCGGGGCGGACGTCCGGAACTGGTCCGGATCACGGCCCTCGACCAGCTTCCCGCCTTGCTCGCGGGCAATACCCGTTTTGGAGCGTCGGACACCTTCGGGTAATGTTCTTCCTGCGCCGCCCGAGCGGGCCGAAAGATCCGGCCGGGAAGCGCAGACAGAAACAAAGCCCCCAGGGGTTGCGTTTCAGTGGGCTATGGTGTAATTGGCAACACTACGGTTTCTGGTACCGTCATTCTAGGTTCGAGTCCTGGTAGCCCAGCGCAGTACAAGCAAGTTGCAGGAACAAGCCCCCGTTGTGTAGCGGCCTAGCACGCTGCCCTCTCACGGCAGTAGCGCCGGTTCGAATCCGGTCGGGGGTACAGATCCTTCCCGCGAGATCATCTGGGTCGCACCCACGCTCTCGATGCAGGATCGCTAGGGCCCCCGTTGTGTAGCGGCCTAGCACGCTGCCCTCTCACGGCAGTAGCGCCGGTTCGAATCCGGTCGGGGGTACTTGCAACACCATGGGCTATGGTGTAATTGGCAACACTACGGTTTCTGGTACCGTCATTCTAGGTTCGAGTCCTGGTAGCCCAGCGCAGTACAAGCTCCTCGGAGCAACCAGCCCCCGTTGTGTAGCGGCCTAGCACGCTGCCCTCTCACGGCAGTAGCGCCGGTTCGAATCCGGTCGGGGGTACCACAGAGCAACAGGAGAGGCCCTTCACTTCGGTGAGGGGCCTTTCGCTTGTACGGGCGGAGACCGGCCCGCTCAGTACCCGTACCGCCGGGCCGACTCCTCCTCCTGGGCCAGCCGGTGCAGGGACATCAGCAGCGGCTCGTACAGCACCGCCGAGGCCACCGCCATCTCCACCTGCTGCGACGCGGTCGGATGGGTCTCCATCAGATCCAGGTCCTGCACGGCCACTTGGTGCATCAGCCGGGCGTGCTCCTCCAGATACGCGCTCTCGTACGGATAGCCGAGGCGGACGAGGGTGGCCAGGGACGCGACGAGCGAGCGGTGGACCGGGGAGAGTTCGCCGATCTCCCGCGCGTGGGTCCACCCCAACCGGTCCAGCAGGGCGTCCACTTCCGCGCGGGCCGCCGCCGTCTCCGGGGCCTCCTCGTCCGGCTCCGGGCCGTGCGGGAGCGCCCAGAGGGCCGCGCCCAGCCGGATCGTCCGGCCCAGGGAGTCGTCGTCGACATGGCCCAGCACCTCGCGGGCCGTGGCCACGGGCAGGCGGCCGACCTGGAGCAGCGCCCGCACCAGCCGCAGCCGGCGCAGATGGCTCTCGTCGTACTCGGCCTGCGTCGCGCTCACCCGCTCGCCCGGCGGCAACAGCCCCTCGCGCAGGTAGTACTTGATCGTCGCGGTCGCGATGCCGCTCCGCTCGCTGAGTTCCGAGAGTCGCATGTGTCCCTTCCCTTGCGGCCACCCCTTGGGCAGTGCCACTATCCAACCATTGGATAGTGGCACTCTCCAACACTCCAGGGGGCGCACGTGTTCGCGAAACTCATGCCGGGACGGACGACCGCCGCAGCCGAGGGGGATGTCGTCGTCCTGCTCATCGGGATGCGCATCAACCACTTCAGGGGCGTGCACCACTGGCTCCCGGTCATGCTGGCGATGGTGCGCATGCTGCGGGAGTTGAGGGCGGAGAGGTCCAGGGGCCTGCTCGGCCACGTCCTGCTGACCGGCTCACCGAGGACGTACTACGTCGTCCAGTACTGGGAGTCGAAGGAGAGGCTCTACGCGTACGCCTCGGCGCCCGACATGTTCCACCGCAAGGCGTGGGCGATGCTCAACCGCAAGGAGAAGAAGTCCCGGCAGCACGTGGGGCTGTGGCACGAGACCTACATCGTGCCCGAGGGCGGCTACGAGTCCGTCTACGCGGACATGCCGGCGTTCGGACTGGCCGCGGCGACCGGGTCGCTGCCGATCGAGGGGCGGGGCCGCTGGGCGGCGGACCGCCTCGCGCACCGATCGGGCGCGAAGTGACGCGGTGAGGGAGTGGGAAGGGGGCCGCCACGACGCTGGGGCGGCCACGGGGGAGAGGGAGGCGCGGGGGCGGGACCGGCTGCTCAGCCGGTGCGGCGCAGCGCCTCGCTCAGCCGTGCGGCCGAGTCGATGACGGCCTGGGCGTGCATCCGGCCCGGGTGCCGGGTCAGGCGCTCGATCGGTCCGGAGACCGAGACGGCGGCGACCACCCGGTTCGACGGGCCGCGCACGGGGGCCGAGACCGAGGCCACGCCCGGCTCGCGCTCGCCGATCGACTGGGCCCAGCCGCGCCGCCGCACGCCGGAGAGCGCCGTCGCCGTGAAGCGGGCGCCCTGGAGGCCGCGGTGCAGGCGCTCCGGCTCCTCCCAGGCCATCAGGATCTGCGCGGACGAGCCCGCCTTCATGGTGAGCGTGGAGCCGACCGGCACGGTGTCCCGCAGACCGGACAGCCGCTCCGCCGCCGCCACGCAGATGCGCATGTCGCCCTGCCGGCGGTAGAGCTGGGCGCTCTCGCCGGTGATGTCCCGCAGATGCGTGAGCACCGGTCCGGCCGTCGCCAGCAGGCGGTCCTCGCCCGCCGCCGCCGCCAGCTCGGAGAGCCGGGGGCCGAGAATGAACCGGCCCTGCATGTCCCTCGCCACCATCCGGTGGTGTTCCAGTGCCACGGCCAGCCGGTGAGCCGTAGGTCGTGCGAGCCCGGTCGCCGCGACCAGCCCGGCGAGGGTGGCCGGCCCGGACTCCAGGGCGCTCAATACCAGAGCTGCCTTGTCGAGAACGCCGACGCCGCTAGAGTTGTCCATACGACGATACTCGCGTCTCACTCTGTGAAACGCAAGTTCAATTTTCCGGGGAAGTTGCGAACCTGTACCAGCGGCCCCACAACGGCCCGTAGCCACCGCCCCGCTCGGGGGACGGACGGGGGCGCACCGAATCTCTAGTTGGGCCGGCGATGACGCCGGCCGGAGGGAAAGCGATGGGTAGGACACTCGCGGAGAAGGTTTGGGACGACCACGTCATCCCCAAGGTCTCGACTTCGCTCGACCAGGGGAGCCCCCACTGGCGCGCCGAGGGCGAGCCCGACCTCCTCTTCATCGATCTGCACCTGCTGCACGAGGTGACCAGCCCGCAGGCGTTCGACGGTCTGCGGCAGGCCGGACGCCCGGTGCGGCGCCTCGACCTCACCATCGCCACCGAGGACCACAACACCCCGACCCTCGACATCGACAAGCCGATCGCCGACCCGGTCTCCCGGGCCCAGCTGGAGACGCTGCGCAAGAACTGCGCGGAGTTCGGCGTCCGGCTGCACCCGCTGGGCGACGTCGAGCAGGGCGTCGTGCACGTGGTCGGCCCGCAGCTGGGACTGACCCAGCCCGGCACCACCGTCGTCTGCGGTGACTCCCACACCTCCACGCACGGCGCGTTCGGCGCCCTCGCGTTCGGCATCGGCACCAGCCAGGTCGAGCACGTGCTCGCCACCCAGACGCTGCCGATGGCGCGCCCGAAGACGATGGCGATCACCGTCGACGGCGAACTGCCCGACGACGTCACCGCCAAGGACCTGATCCTCGCGATCATCGCCCGGATCGGCACCGGCGGCGGCCAGGGCTACATCCTCGAATACCGCGGCTCCGCCATCGAGAAGCTCTCGATGGAGGCCCGGATGACCATCTGCAACATGTCGATCGAGGCCGGTGCGCGGGCGGGCATGATCGCCCCCGACGAGACCACCTTCGACTACCTCCGGGGCCGCGACCACGCCCCGCAGGGCGAGGACTGGGACGCGGCCGTCGCGTACTGGAAGACGCTGCGCACCGACGACGACGCGGTCTTCGACGCCGAGGTGGTCATCGAGGCCGCCGAACTGGCGCCGTTCGTCACCTGGGGCACCAACCCCGGCCAGGGCGCGCCCCTGTCGGCCAGCGTCCCCGACCCCGCTTCGTACGAGGACGCCTCGGAGCGCAACGCCGCCGAAAAGGCCCTGGAGTACATGGGGTTGACCGCCGGCCAGCCGCTGCGCGACATCAGCGTGGACACCGTCTTCGTAGGCTCCTGCACCAACGGCCGCATCGAGGACCTGCGCAACGCCGCCGCGATCCTGGACGGCCGCAAAGTCGCCGACGGCGTACGGATGCTGGTCGTCCCGGGCTCCGTCCGGGTCGCCCTCCAGGCCGTCGACGAGGGCCTGGACAAGGTCTTCACCGCCGCCGGCGCCGAATGGCGGCACGCGGGTTGCTCGATGTGCCTCGGCATGAACCCCGACCAGCTGGCCCCCGGTGAGCGCTCCGCCTCCACCTCGAACCGCAACTTCGAGGGCCGGCAGGGCAAGGGCGGACGTACGCACCTGGTCTCCCCGCAGGTCGCCGCCGCCACCGCCGTGCTGGGCCACCTGGCCTCGCCCGCCGACCTGTCCGAAGCCCGTACGCCTGCCGGAGTCCGATAACCATGGAAGCTTTCACCACGCACACCGGCCGGGCCGTCCCGCTGCGCCGCAGCAACGTCGACACCGACCAGATCATCCCCGCCCACTGGCTGAAGAAGGTCACCCGGGACGGCTTCGAGGACGGGCTCTTCGAGGCATGGCGCAAGGACGAGGACTTCGTCCTCAACCGCCCGGAGCGCAAGGGCGCGTCGGTCCTGGTGGCCGGCCCCGACTTCGGCACCGGCTCCTCCCGCGAGCACGCCGTCTGGGCCCTGCAGAACTACGGCTTCAAGGCCGTCGTCTCCTCCCGGTTCGCCGACATCTTCCGCGGCAACTCGCTGAAGAACGGTCTGCTGACCGTGGTTCTGGACCAGAAGGTGGTCGACGCGCTCTGGGAGCTGACGGAGGCCGACCCGACCGCCGAGGTGGCGGTCGACCTGGAGACGCGCCAAGTCCGCGCCGAGGGCATCACCGCCGACTTCGAGCTGGACGAGAACGCCCGCTGGCGCCTGCTCAACGGGCTGGACGACATCAGCCTCACCCTGCAGAACGAAGCCGACATCGCGGCGTACGAGACGGCCAGGCCGGCCTACAAGCCCCGTACGATTCAGGTCTGATCAGCGCGTTTCCAAGACTGCGCCCCCTGCCTTCTGGTAGGGGGCGCAGTCGTTTGTTGGGACCCCGTCGGGCGACAACTCGCCCCAGATGGCACAATCGGTGCATGGAACGCGACAGCCAACTCAAGCTTTACGGCCAAGTCGCCGACCAATTGAAGGAAGCGCACTCACGGGTGCGCTCACTGCAAGTCCCGGACGGCGTAAGGATGGCGCTGAACCGGAAGCTGTTGGTCGTCACGGCCACGGCGAAGCACGATCTCCCGGGCGCGGCAAGGCGTCTGGACCGGTTGATGAAGGACCTCGACGAGGGCCGATTCCCCGAAGGTGACTGACTCCGCAGAACTGCGCAGCGGTCGACTTCGTTGCGGCACTAGGGTGATTAGCCCGTTTCGTGTTTGATTTGCGGTATATATCTGCCTAACGTGCGAAAAAGCCTGAACACATTCGTTCCGGCAATGTCTCCGAAGGGGAAGACGTGAACAAGGCGCAGCTCGTAGAAGCGATTGCCGACAAGGTCGGCGGCCGTCAGCAGGCCGCGGACGCCGTCGACGTGGTGCTCGACGCGATCGTCCGTGCGGTTGTCGCGGGGGACCGGGTCTCGGTCACCGGCTTCGGCTCGTTCGAGAAGGTCGACCGCCCCGCCCGCTACGCCCGCAACCCGCAGACGGGTGAGCGCGTGCGGGTCAAGAAGACCTCGGTGCCCCGCTTCCGCGCGGGCCAGGGCTTCAAGGACCTGGTGAGCGGCTCCAAGAAGCTCCCCAAGAACGACGTGGCCGTGAAGAAGGCCCCCAAGGGCAGCCTCTCGGGCGGTTCTTCCACCCGTACGACGGCCAAGGCCGCCGCCAAGAAGGCCACCGCGAAGAAGGCCGTGGCGAAGAAGGCCACCGCCAAGACGGCGACCCCGGCGAAGAAGACCACCACCGCCGCCAAGAAGACCACCGCGACGAAGACCTCGCCGGCGAAGAAGACGACGACGGCGGCCGCGAAGAAGGCGACCCCCGCGGCGGCGAAGTCGACGGCGGCCAAGAAGACCACCGCCGCCAAGACCGCGCCCGCCAAGAAGACCACGGCGAAGAAGGCGCCCGCGAAGAAGACCACCGCGCGCAAGACCACGGCCAAGAAGGCCACCGCACGCAAGAAGTGAGACCGGGCCGCACAGGGCTCCTCACACGCGCCGGGCCGGGCTCCCCTCGGGGAGCCCGGCCCGCGGGCTGTCCGGGGGAGCATCCCCCGGCAAGGCCCTCAGAACGTCTGCAGCGTCACCAGGGTGATCCGCAGCCCGGCCCCCTCGCCCTCGCCCTCGATCCGCACCCGCTGACCCGGACGCAGCAGCCGCAGACCGCCGGCGTCGAACGCCGGCGCGTCGAAGTCCACCGGGGTGCCGTCGTCGAGCAGCACACTGCCGGTGCGGGTCACGGGGTCGTACGTGTACGAGGTCGCCTGCATGGGTGCAGACTATCGGTCCGGCGCGAAGGCCCCGGCGGCCCAGCGCCCCGCCGTGAACGGGCCGACGCCCAGTGCCAGCGCCACCCGCAGATCGTCGCCGGTGTCCACGTCCCGGCGCACCGAATCGATGCCCGTCAGCGTGATTTCCACCGCGCCCGACGCCAGGTGGCGCGACCGCGAACGCCCGCCGAAAGCGGGCCGCAATTCCACTCCCGGACCGGCCGACAGAAATGTTGTTCCGATTCCCGCCGCATCGGGAACAAAAGCACGGGGAAAAGCGGCGGAGAATTCGAGGACCCGGGACAATTCCGCCGCACGCAGTGCGGGCAGATCCGCGTTGAGCGCGGCGAGCGCCGCGCCGGGCCTGGCCGCCCGGACCACGCGCTCACCGTGCGCCAGGGCCGCGTTGAGCCCCGCGGCCGGGGTGTCGGGCACGATCCGGGCGCCGAGCGCCGCCAGCGCGGCCCCCGCCGCCGCGTCGTCCGTGACGACCACCACATCGGCCACGGCCGGACAGGAGAGCGCGGCGGCCACCGTGTCCCGGGCGAAGGCGAGGGCCAGACGGGGTCGCAGCAGGGCGCCCGACGCGGGCACCAGCCTGCTCTTGGCCCGTGCCAGGGGTTTCAACGGGACGACCAGGGACCAGTGGCCGGTCGGGTCGGTGTTCGTGGCGGTCTCTCCCTCGGTGCGCATGGCCGCCTATTCTCGCCTGCCGGTGCGCCGACCCGGAGGGGCACTCCAGGAGGCGGGGCGTACGGTGTTCTCGACAGAGCAGGGGCCTGGGGCGAGACTTGACCGTCGGTAGGCAGGCAGCAATCAGCTCCACAGTCAGGTCCATAGAGGAAGGTGTCCGAGTGTCCCGCCGCAGAATCGGCTTCTGGTACCGCCTGGCGGCGGTCATCGCAAAACCGCCGCTGGTGGTTCTGTTCAAGCGCGACTGGCGGGGAATGGAGCACATTCCGGCCGTTGGCGGATTCATCACCGCGGTCAACCACAACTCGTACCTGGACCCGCTTTCGTACGGGCACTTCCAGTACAACACCGGCCGGGTACCCCGGTTCCTGGCCAAGGCCGGTCTGTTCAAGGCCCCCTTCGTCGGCATGATGCTGCGCGGCACCGGCCAGATCCCCGTGTACCGCGAGACGACCAACGCCCTGGACGCCTTCCGGGCCGCCGTCGGCGCCATCGAGCGCGGCGAGTGCGTCTGCTTCTACCCCGAGGGCACCCTCACCCGCGACCCCGCGATGTGGCCGATGGCCGGCAAGACCGGCGCCGCCCGCGTCGCGTTGATGACCCGGGCCCCCGTCATCCCGGTCGCGCAGTGGGGCGCCAACGAGGTCATGCCGCCCTACGCCACGGAGAACAAGGTCCGCCTCCTGCCCCGCAAGACCCTCAAGGTCCAGGCCGGCCCGCCCGTCGACCTCTCCCGGTTCTACGACAAGGAGCCGACGCCCGAGGTGCTGCGCGAGGCCACCGAGGCCATCATGCACGCGGTCACCGCCCAGCTGGAGGAGATCCGCGGGCAGCAGGCCCCCGCCGAGCCCTACGATCACCGCAAGGCCCGTGCCGAACAGCGGCGCAAGGCCCAAGGAGAGGGACTCACGTGACACACCCCGCGAAGGCCGCCGTCTTCGGAACCGGCTCATGGGGCACGGCCTTCGCCATCGTCCTCGCCGACGCCGGCTGCGACGTCACCCTCTGGGGCCGCCGGGCCGAGGTCGCCGAGACGGTCAACGCGACCCGTACCAACCCCGGCTACCTGCCGGGCATCGAACTGCCCGCCTCCGTCCGGGCCACCACCGACGCGGCCGAGGCGCTGCGCGGCGCCGACTACGCCGTCCTCGTCGTGCCCTCCCAGACGCTGCGCGCCAACCTCGCCGACTGGGCCCCGCACCTGGAGCCGCAGACGGTCCTGGTCTCCCTGATGAAGGGCGTCGAACTCGGCACCGCCAAGCGGATGAGCGAGGTCATCGAGGACGTCACCGAGGTCTCCGCCGACCGCGTCGCCGTCATCAGCGGCCCCAACCTCGCCAAGGAGATCGCCGAACGCCGCCCCGCCGCGGCCGTCGTCGCCTGCCGGGACGAGTCCGTCGCCCGCCGCCTCCAGGCCGCCTGCCACACTCCGTACTTCCGCCCGTACACCAGCACCGACGTGGTCGGCTGCGAACTCGGCGGGGCCGTCAAGAACGTCATCGGTCTCGCCGTCGGCATCGCCGACGGCATGGGGCTCGGCGACAACGCCAAGGGCTCCCTCATCACCCGCGGCCTCGCCGAGACGATGCGGCTCGGGGCGGCCATGGGCGCCGACCCGCTGACCTTCTCCGGACTCGCCGGTCTCGGCGACCTGGTGGCCACCTGCTCCTCGCCGCTCTCGCGCAACCACACCTTCGGCACCAACCTCGGCCGCGGCATGACGCTCCAGGAGACGATCGCCGTCACCAAGCAGACCGCCGAGGGCGTCAAGTCCTGTGAATCGGTACTGGACCTGGCCCGCAGGCACGGCGTCGACATGCCGCTGACCGAGACGGTCGTCAGCATCGTCCACGAGGGCAAGCCGCCGTTGGTCGCCCTCAAGGAGCTCATGTCGCGCAGCGCCAAGGCCGAGCGGCACTGACCCCCGGGCGGCCCGTGCCGCGCTGACGCGACCGGTACCAGCAGGTACGCTCATCGCGATATGAGCAGCGAGAACCTCCCCCAGAGCACGGAGCAGCAGCTCCGCAAGCCGCGCGTGGCCGTCGTGTTCGGCGGCCGCAGCTCCGAACACGGCATTTCGGTGGTCACGGCCGGTGCCGTCCTGAACGCCATCGACCGGACCAAGTACGACGTCCTGCCGATCGGCATCACGACGGACGGCCGCTGGGCGCTCACCGCCGACGAGCCCGAACGCATGGCGATCGCGGACCGGAAGATGCCGGACGTGGCCCAGCTGGCCGAGTCCGACGAGGGCGGCGTCGTGCTCTCCGTGGACCCGGGCAGCCGCGAAGTGGTCTACAGCGAGCCCGGCTCGGTCCCCAAGGCGCTCGGCGAGGTCGACGTCGTCTTCCCCGTCCTGCACGGCCCCTACGGCGAGGACGGCACCCTCCAGGGCCTCCTGGAGCTGTCCGGCGTGCCGTACGTGGGCGCCGGCGTCCTCGCCTCGGCCGTCGGCCAGGACAAGGAGTACATGAAGCGCGTCTTCACCTCCTTCGGCCTGCCCGTCGGCCCGTACGTGGTGGTCCGCCCCCGCGAGTGGGACAACGACCGGGCCGCCGCCCGCGCACGCATCACGGACTTCGCCGCCGAGCACGGCTGGCCGCTCTTCATCAAGCCCGCCCGGGCCGGCTCCTCCATCGGCATCACCAAGGTCGAGGACGCCTCCGGACTGGACGAGGCGATCGAGGAGGCCCGCCGCCACGACCCCAAGTTCCTGGTGGAGTCGCTGCTGCGGGGCCGTGAGATCGAGTGCGGCGTCCTGGAGTTCGAGGACGGGCCGCGCGCCAGCGTGCCGGCCGAGATCCCGCCCGTCACCGCGCACGACTTCTACGACTTCGAGGCCAAGTACATCGACGCGGCCTCCGGGATCGTGCCCGCGCCGCTCACCGACGAGCAGACCGCCGAGGTCCAGCGGCTCGCGGTCGAGGCATTCGAGGCCGCGTCCTGCGAGGGCCTGGTGCGCGCCGACTTCTTCCTCACCGAGGACGGCGGCTTCGTCATCAACGAGATCAACACCCTGCCGGGCTTCACCCCGATCTCCATGTACCCGCGCATGTGGCAGGAGAGCGGCGTCAGCTACCAGCAGCTGGTGGACCGGCTCATCCAGGCGGCGCTCGACCGGCCGACCGGGCTGCGCTGACACCCGGCGCGGCGAAGGGCGTGCGCTCCCGAAGCGGTGAGCGCACGCCCTACAGCCGGCTCGGGACCGTCTTCTTCACCGCCGGGGCGAGAGCCGCGAGCGGGGTCGTGTCATGCGCGTACGCCTTCGAGAACGTCACCTCGACGTACGCCTTGCGCAGGGTGGTCGTCAGCCGGGGGCCGTCGTCCTCCCGCTGCTCCAGCATCCAGTTGACGCCGTCCGCGGTGATGCCCTTCGACTGGTCGTCGTCCATCTCGGCGGGGCGCGGCACTCCGCAGCGCAGTACGATCGCCCCGTCCCCCCACCCGGCGGTCAGCTCCGAACCGGGACCGGGGTCCTTGCGCTCCAGACCGGCGACGGTATCCGGCAGTTCCTTGTCCAGCGCACGGCAGTAGGCTGCGGCTTCCGGCGACGGGCTGGGCACCGCGACCGACGCCGTCGCGTCGCCCGGGGAGCAGCCCGCCGCGGCCATCAACAGCAGGGCGGCGGACGGACCGAGGAGCACGGGGTGTGGGAGCCGGCGGCGGGAGGACGTCACCGGCCCAGCGTAGACGGGGGCTACAGGTGAACGACCGGGCAGGTCAGGGTTCTGGTGATGCCGTCCACCTGCTGGACCCGCGCCACCACCATGCGTCCGAGTTCGTCGACCGTGTCGGCCTGGGCGCGCACGATCACGTCGTAGGGGCCGGTGACGTCTTCTGCCTTGGTCACTCCCGGGATCTCGGAGATGGTCTCGGCGACGGTCGACGCCTTGCCCACCTCGGTCTGAATGAGGATGTACGCCTGTACCACGGAACCTCCAGGGCGGCCACGAGGATCATGTGGGGGAAAGGGACGCCACGTTATCGCGTCGTCGTGGGCCGCGGGGAGACCTGCGGGCCGGATGACGCCCCAGCGTGGCGTACAGAACGCACAAGTTGACGTATCTCTTGACAGTACCGACAGCAGTGACGGCACGCGACCGCGACTGGGGCGGCGCGCACGGGGGACAGGCCGGGCGACCGCCCGGTCCGACAGATGAGAGGTGAGACTCGGTGAAGGCAACCGTGGGCGAGTTGGGGGAGTTCGGGCTCATCAGAGAGCTCACGTCCCGGCTCACCACCACTCCGGCGGTCCGGCTCGGCCCGGGCGACGACGCCGCGGTCGTGACCGCCCCCGACCGCAGGGTCGTGGCCAGCACGGACATCCTGCTGGAGGGACGGCACTTCCGGCGCGACTGGTCGACGGCGTACGACGTGGGCCGCAAGGCCGCCGCGCAGAACCTCGCCGACATCGCCGCCATGGGCGCCGTGCCCACCGCACTGCTCCTCGGCCTCGTCGTCCCCGCCGAACTCCCGGTCACCTGGGCCGCGGAACTGATGGACGGCCTGCGCGACGAGTGCCAGGTCGCGGGGGCGGCCGTGGTCGGCGGTGACGTGGTGCGCGGCGACACCATCACCGTCGCGATCACCGCGCTCGGCGACCTGCGCAACCACGAACCCGTCACCAGGGCCGGCGCCCAGCCCGGGGACGTCGTCGCCGTCACCGGCTGGCTCGGCTGGTCCGCCGCCGGGTACGCCGTGCTCTCCCGGGGCTTCCGCTCGCCCCGCGCCTTCGTCGAGGCCCACCGCCGCCCCGAACCGCCGTACCACGCGGGCCCCGCCGCCGCCGGGCTCGGCGCCACCGCGATGACCGACGTCAGCGACGGGCTCGTCGCCGACCTCGGGCACATCGCCGAGGCCAGCAAGGTCCGCATCGACCTGCGCTCCGGGCTCATCGACGTGCCGTCCCAGATGTCGGACATCGGGCAGGCCGTCGGCGTCGACCCGCTCCAGTGGGTGCTGACCGGCGGCGAGGACCACGCGATCGTCGCGACCTTCCCGCCCGACGTGAAGCTGCCGGCCCGCTGGAGGGTGATCGGCGAGGTCCTCAACCCCTCGGCGCTGCCCCAGGTGACGGTCGACGGGGCGCCCTGGACCAGCAAGAACGGCTGGGACCACTTCGGCGACATCGAGGACGCCCAGTAGATTGCGGCGTATGCCGATATCCCCCTCCGTACCTCCCCGCGTGCTCACCGTCGCCGGATCCGACTCCGGCGGCGGTGCGGGCATCCAGGCCGACCTCAAGACGATGCTGGCGCTCGGCACGCACGGGATGAGCGTGCTCACCGCCGTCACCGCCCAGAACTCCCTGGGCGTCCAGGGCGCCTGGGAACTGCCCGCCGAGGCGGTGCGCGCCCAGTACCGCAGTGTCGTGGACGACATCGGCGTCGACGCCGTCAAGACCGGCATGCTGTCCTCCGCGCACCTGGTCGAGACCGTCGCCGAACTCCTCGCCGCCACCGACGCCCCCGCCGTCGTGGACCCGGTCGGCGTCTCCAAGCACGGCGACCCGCTCCTGGCCGCCGAGGCCCTCGACTCGGTCCGTACGAAGCTGCTGCCCGTCGCGACCGTGGCGACCCCGAACCTCGACGAAGTGGCCCAGCTCACGGGCATCACCGTCACCGACGAGCCCGGAATGCGCCGGGCCGCCGCCGCCCTGCTCGGATTCGGGCCCCGCTGGGTCGTGGTCAAGGGCGGCCACCTGCCCGGCGAACCCGTCGACCTGCTCACCGACGGCAGCGAGGAGCACTGGCTGCGCGCCCCCCGCCACGACAACCGCCACACCCACGGCACCGGCTGCACCCTCGCCTCCGCGATCGCGAGCCACCTGGCGCGCGGCGCCGACGTGCCGACGGCCGCACGGGCCGCCAAGGCGTACGTCACCGGGGCGATCGAGGCGGGCTTCCCGCTGGGCACCGGCATCGGCCCGGTCGGCCACGGCTGGCGGCTGCGCGACGCGGGCTGACCCCCGCCGCCCCGCCCTGCGGGGCACAGGCGCTCGCCGCCCGGACACAGCAAAAAGCCGGTCCACCGAGATGGACCGGCTTTTTGGGCAACCGGTAGGGCTGCGCTACGACGGGAACGTCAGCGCGCGACCTTGCCGGCCTTGATGCACGAGGTGCAGACGTTGAGCCGCTTCGGCGTCCGCCCGACCACGGCACGCACGCGCTGGATGTTGGGATTCCAGCGACGGGACGTACGGCGGTGCGAGTGCGAAATGCTGTTGCCGAAGCTCGGCCCCTTGCCGCAAACGTCGCAGTTGGCAGCCACGGGTCACTCCAAAACTTCAGATGCACTTACAGTGAATTCCGGCACGCCGGATTCATTGACTGAAGTGGCGGTACCGGGGGAATGTCCCGACTCTCGTCGGGCAACCGAAGCAGCATACAACGGCTGCGTCGGAGATACGAAACTACCATGGGTTCCCCACCTGCCCGCCCCGCCCCCGGGCCGCCCGCACCCGCCGGCCGGAGCTACCCTGCGGTGCAGCCAGCCGCCCCCGTACGTGTTCCGAGTCCCTGTTCCGAGGAGGACTTCCAGGTGCCGCAGACCGCCGACGAACCGGACGCCGTCGCGGTACGGACCTGGTGCTCCCTGGCCCTGGAGGCGCTCGGCCGCGAGCGCGCGGCGATCGACGCGATCAACGTCTACCCCGTCGCCGACGGGGACACCGGCACCAACCTCTACCTGACCGTGGAATCCGCGGCGGCCGCCGTCGAAGCGGTCTTCGCCGCCCACGAGACCGGCACCTCGGTGCCGTGTGCCGCGGACGCGGTACGGGCCATGGCCCACGGGGCGCTGATCGGCGCCCGGGGCAACTCCGGCACGATCCTGGCCCAGCTGCTGCGGGGCATGGCCGAGGTGCTCGCCGAGGGCACCGGCGGCGACCGGCTCCGCTTGGCGCTCGACCGGGCCGCCGCCTCCGCCCGCCAAGCCGTCGCCCACCCCGTCGAGGGCACCGTCCTGACCGTCGCCGACCGGGCCGCCGGTGCGGCGGGGAGCGCACCGCCCGGCGCGGACACGGCCGAGGTGGCCCGGGCGGCGTACGAAGGCGCCCGCACCGCCCTGGACGCGACCCCCGGACAGCTCCCCGCCCTCGCCAGGGCCGGGGTGGTCGACGCCGGGGGGCGCGGCCTGGTGACCCTGCTCGGCGCCCTGGTCGAAGCCGTCTCCGGACGGGCCCCGGAGCGGCCGTACGAAAACCCCGCCCCGTTCGTCCCGCCGCCCTCCGGCACCGGGGAGTGCCCGGCCGCCGAGGGGTCCGGAAGCGGCCCCGCCTTCGAGGTCATCTACCTCCTGGAGGCCGGTGACGAGGCCGTCGAGCGGCTGCGGACCCGGCTGGACGGCCTCGGCGACTCCCTGGTGGTGGTCGGCGGCGACGGCCTGTGGCACGTCCATGTGCACGTGGACGACGCGGGGGCCGCCGTGGAGGCCGGCGTCGAGGCCGGTCGCCCGTACCGCATCCGCATCACGCACTTCGCCGCCGACCGGGCGCACGCCCGCCCCGAACCCGCCCGGCGCGCGGTCGTCGCGGTCGTCCCGGGCGACGGCCTCGCCGGCCTGTGCGAGCAGGCCGGCGCCACGACGGTCCTCGCCCGGCCCGGGGAGCCGCCCGCCAGCGGCGAACTCGTGGACGCGATCCGCCGCGCCCACGCCCGCGAGGTGGTCCTGCTGCCCAACGACGCCGGCCTGCGCCACACCGCCGCTGCCGCCGCCGAACAGGCCAGGGCCCAGGGCATCCGGGTCGCCCTCGTCCCGACCAGGGCCGCCGTCCAGGGCATCGCGGCCCTGGCCGTCCACGAGCCCGACCGCAGCTTCGACGAGGACGTGGTCGCGATGACCGCGGCGGCCGGCGCCACCCGCTACGCCGAACTGGCCGTCGCCGAACGGCAGTCCTGGACCATGGCCGGCGTCTGCCAGGCCGGCGACATCCTGGGCCTGATCGACGGCGACGTGGCCGTCATCGGCCAGGACGTCCCCGGCACCGCCCGCAAGGTCCTGGACCGCATGCTCGCGGCGGGCGGCGAACTGGTCACCCTGGTCCTGGGCGAGGACACCCCGCCCGCCCTGGCCGACACCCTGGAAGAACACGTCCGCGAGGGCTACCTGGCGGTGGACACCACGGTCTACAACGGCGGCCACCAGCACGCTCCGCTGCTGATCGGAGTGGAGTAAGCAGCCCACCCGCGCCCGCACAAGCGAGCCCACCCGGCACCCCCAAGCCCGTCCGGCACACCCAAGCCCGTCCGGCGTTTGAGGACGGAACCCGCACAACCAGGCCCTCGCGCTCGCGGACGGGGCCCGCGCATTCAAGCCCGTCCGGCGATTGAGGACGGAACCCGCACAACCGGGCCCTCGCGCTCGCGGACCGGGCCCGCGAATGAAAGCCCGTCCGGCGATTGAGGACGAGGGGGCACGCCGGACGAACCCGGCGCCACACCACCGCCCCGCCCCCGAAGCCCACCCCGCCCGCCAGGGCCTACGCCGCTTCCGCCACATACGCCCGCACCGACTCCACCTCCGCCCGCCGCGCGTCCACCGTCTCGTCCGCGCCCTCCCGCACCCCCTCGTACGCGGCCACCACCTGCGCCGCCCGCCCCAGCGCCGCCCGGCCGCGGCCCAGGTCCGCCTCCAGCCATGCGGCCATCAGCAGGGCGCCCGTGCGCGCGGCCAGCTGCTCGGGCCCCGCCTCCTGGAAGGTCTCCGCCGCCCGCTCGACGTACCCGAGCGCCTCCTCGTACACCACCCGCAGCGGATCGTCCGCCGCCTCGCCCGGTTCGCCCTCGCAGGACTGGGCGAGCAGTTCGGCGGTCTGCCAGTACGTGGCGGCCAGCTCCGCCCGCAGTTCCGGACGCGCCGCGCACTCCCGTGCCGCCTCGGCCATGAACGCCCGCGCCGCACCCATCCCCGAGGGGCCCTCCCGCAGCGCGATCCAGGCCCGCACCCGCAGGGTCCGCACCAGCGACTGCGCCTCGTCCAGCGCCCGCCACAGCTCCCCGGCACGGGCGTAAGCCTGCTCGGCCTCCGGGTTCAGCTCGGCCCGGTACAGGGCCTGCCCGGCGAGCTGGGCGAGCATCGCGTGGTCGTGCTGCTCCGGCCACGTACGGGCGATGTCCGCCGCCCGCAGCCAGTGCTCCGCCGCCGCCCTCGGCTCGTCGAGCGCCATCAGCCCCTCGCCGAGCCACCACAGCGTCTGGACGAGCATGCCGTCCCCGTGGTCCTCGGCCGAGACGTCGGGCAGGACGGCCTCCAGCACGGCCGCCGCCTCCGCCGCCCGCCCCAGCCACAGCAGCCGGCCGCCGAGCTGGTGCCGGGCGTAGACACCCAGCGTCCCGCTCTCGCCGGCCTCGTCCGCCCAGTGCGAGGCGTCCAGGGCGAGGTCCGCCGCCTCGGCGATCTGCCCCGTCGCGGCGAGCAGGTCGGCCAGCTGAAGACGGAGCCGGGCCCGGCCGGACGGGCTCACGAACGTGTCCCCGTGCTCCAGCGCCGAGCGCGCGGCCCGCTCCGCCGTCGCGTGGTCCTCCAGTCCGGCCGCGGTCCGCGCCACCCGCACCTCGTAGTCCACGGCACTCCAGGGCAGTCCCGCGTCGTGCGCCTCGGCGGCGGCCCGCTCGTACAGCCCGAGGGCGGTCGGCGCGTCGCCCCGGTGGGCGGCGACGTCCCCGAGGCAGCCCAGCGCCTCCGCGATCCGGGTGGCGAGCCGCCCCTCGTCGCGCCGCGGCTCGGTGAACGCCAGCACCTCGCGCGCCGCCCGTTCGAGGTCCGCGACGGCGGCGTCGTGCGACTCCTCGTCCGTCGCCCGCAGCATCCGCTGCTCGACGATCCGGGCCCGGCAGACCAGGACACCGGACGCCTGCCGGGCGGTGGCCCCGCCCCCGGCGTGCAGCGCGAGGGCCCGCTCCACGAGCGGTGCGATCAGCACCGCCGCCTCGTCGGTCTCCCCGCCCAGCGCACGGGCGAAGGTCTCCCTGGCGCTCGCCGCGACGGCCTCGCCCGCGTCGCCCCCGGCCTCGTACAGCCCGGCCGCCGTACGAAACGCCCGCGCCGCCTCGGCGGGCGGCAGGGTGCCGTCCATCGCGAGGTGGTCCTCCAGGGTCGCCCGGTCCAGGGGCGCGAGGACGGCCCCCTCCCGCTCGGTGCGCGCGGCGACCGCCCGCCAGGCGTCCCCGGCCTCGGGGCGCAGCGCCTCGGCCAGCCGGTGCGCCTCGGCCAGCAGCGCGGCCAGGTCCGGCGCGTCCGCGTCCCCGGCGCCGGAGGCCGGCGGTACGGGGGCGGCCGGTGCCGCGCTCATCGGCCGCGCCGCCCGTACCCCGAGCGGCAGCCGGTCCAGCAGCGGGACCTGAGCCAGGCGTGTGCGCAGCTCCTGCGTCACGTACCCGTTGCCGTTGCGCTCGTCGAAGCGGGCGGCCAGGGCCAGCGCCCGGGTACGGGCCTCGACGGCCAGCGACGCGGCGGTCCACTCGGTGCCCGCCGGGCCGGGCACCGACTGCCCGCCGTGGCCCAGCGCGACGAGCCGGTCCATCAGCAGGGCGGTCACGGCCAGGAAGCTCATCAGGCTGCCCGGGTTCCCGCTGTCGGTGAAGTACGCCGGCCGCTCCGCGAGGATCTCCAGCGCCCGGGCCTCGTTGCCGGTCAGCGCGCAGAACTCGATGTGCAGCGCGGCCGAGTAGCGCATGCTCTCCATCGGCCGGACCATCCGGTACCCGCGCAGATGGTGCGCCCGCGCCTGATCCGCCCGCCCCGTCCGCAGCAGCGGCAGCAGGGAGGAGGCCAGCACGGCGTGCGGCTCGTGCGCGCAGACGTGCTCACCTTCCAGCACCGGCGCCCAGGTCTTCAGCCCCTCCTCGTCCTGCCCGCGCAGCACCTGCCAGGAGCCCTGCCCGTGCAGTTCGCAGGCGTGGCAGTTGGCCATCCGGTCCCGGTCGGCGGCCAGCCAGGCCCGGTGGGCCCGCTCACCGCGTTCCAGGTCGCCCAGGTGCCGGGCGATCGTCAGCTCGCCGTGGCGCACGGCCCGCTCCGAGTGGCCGGCGAGCCGGTAGCGGTGGGCCATCTCGGCCTGCCACTTCTCGATGGCGGCGAGCGGGATGTGCGGCTGGTCGATCATGGAGCTGGAGACCCACTTGAACATCCAGAACAGATGGTGGGTCATGAACCGGTCGAAGTCGCCCGGCTGTTCGTCCCACAGCTTCAGCAGCCGCGCGAAGGGGACGAACATCTTGTCCTTCTCGGAGCTGTAGTTGTAGACCTGCAACTGATGGACGAGCGCCTCGATCACCAGCGCCGTGTCCCCGGTCTGCTCCGCCTCGGTCAGCAGCCGCTCCGCGCGGGCGTTGCGCGCGGGCCCCTCCGGCTCGGCCTGCATGTCCCGCAGGGCCTGGCGGATCGTCGCGATGTCGGCGCTCATCGGCCGTCCTCCTGAGGGTTCACGGGCGGCGGGCCGCCGGGGGATGCGGCGCCGAGCGGCGCGGCGGGGGGCGCGACCGGGGGCGCGGCCGGGGGCGCGGCCCACTCCAGGAGCCCCATGAAGGCCCGGTTCAGCAGCGCCGAGTCGGCCGGCCGCAACGGGCGCTGCGCCATCAGCAGGGCCTGCCCGTACAGTGCCTCCGTCGCGGTCACCGCCAGCTCCGGGGTGTCCAGCGAACCGATGCGGCGGATCAACGGGTTGAGCTGGTTCAGTACGAGCCGGGCGCGCGGCGCACTGCCGCGCAACGAGCCCAGGATGCCCGCCCACAGGTCGTCCGCCTGCTCCTCGGCCTCGGCCCTGGCCTGCTCGTGGCGGACGGACCGGTCGTCCAGGTGCAGTGCGGGGGTGGTCACCGGGTGGAAGGCGCGCAGCACCACATCGCAGCCCAGCGGGTCGAGCCGGGCCCGCGCCGCCGCGAGGAACGGACTGAGCGCCAGCTCCTCGGCCGGGTCCACGGCGTCCAGATGGGCCGTCACCGTATCGGCGTCCAGCTCCGCGACCACCGTCCCCGGCCGGGCCGCCGGCAGCCGCTCGACCAGCTCGGTGTCGTACGTGTAACCGCCGTTGACCACCCCGATGCCCTGCGCGGACGCGATCGGCGCGACCTGCCGGAACTCCTCCACGGACCGGGTGAAGTGCACCACCGGGTGGCGCCGGGCGAACTCCTCCAGCGACAGCCGCCCGTCCGTCGTCTCGAACGGCAGCCACGGCAGCATCGTGCGCCACATCGCCTCGTCGTGCCGGGCCAGCGACTTCACGCCCAGGTGGTGCACGGACAGGAACTGCGCCAGCCGCTCCGGATCACCCGCCGCGAGACCCGTCAGCCACTCCCTGATCCGGTCGCCCAGCGCCTCCCGTACGGCCGCCAGCGTCTCGTCCGCGTACAGCGCCTCGCGCGAGGCGGTGGGCCGCAGGCTGTCCGTGTCGATCACGCACCGCACGAAGAACGCCCACTCCGGCAGCAGTTCCTCCGCCCGGTCCGTCAGCAGCATGCCCTTGAGATGGACCCGGTGGCCCGCGCGCTGCGCCGGGCTCACCGCCGACGGCAGGACGTGGGCCACCCCGCGTATCCCGGCGAGCGGCAGGGCGAGGTCGATGGTGTCCAGCGGCGAGAAGCCGAACTGCTCGTGGCAGTGGCGCGCCAGCGCCACCCGCCGAGCGGCCGGGCTCGGATACGCCCGGTCCCAAGGGGCGGGCAGCGCGGTGACGGCCTCCTCGCCGACCCGGACGTCGTACGGCAGCAGCGAACCGAAGTCACGGGCCAGAGCGAGCACCCGCTCCTCCTCCAGCCACTCGGCGCTGCCCGGCCGGGCGGTCAGATGCACGGTGGTCCCGGGCTCCGGGCGCGCGCTGTCGGGCAGCGTACGGACGGTGTACGAACCGTCCTCGCGGGCGCACCACTCCACCGGCGGCTCCCCGGGCGTCCGCGCGGACCGGCTCACGACCCGGATCTCGGCGGCCACCACGAAGCACGCCAGCAGCCCGATCCCGAACTGGCCGAGGAACCCGGCACGCGCCGAGGCGAGGGAGTCGGCACCGTCCCGCTTGGAGCTGCGGCCGATCGTGGCGAGCAGGCTGTGCACATCGGCCTCGGTCAGACCGATGCCGCTGTCCTCCACCCGTAGGCGGCCGCCCTCGGCGTACAGCCGCACCAGCGCGGGCGCGTCCGGCTGTTCGGACCGCCGGGCCGTGATGGCGTCCACGGCGTTCTGCAGCAGCTCGCGCAGATAGACCCGGGGCGAGGAGTAGAGGTGGTGGGAGAGGAGGTCGACCAGTCCGCGCAGATCCACCTGGAAGGTGTGCGGTTCCCGGGCGGCGGCGGAATCGGTTGCTGAAGTCTCAGATGTCATCGTCGCAGCGCCGGTGGGGGGACTTTCGGCAGCGCGGGTCGGGCGGTCCCTCGGGAGGTGACCGCGAGTGAGAGGCGTGGGGGAGCCGATCCTAGGGTCGCAACACGATTCTGACCAGGAGTTTCCGGGGTGACCGGCGGTGCCCGTCGGACAACTGTCACTGCCGTGGTGTGCAATGGATCGCGTGTCTGCGTTCGACGAACCCCTCAAGAAGCTGCTCGGTGGCGCCACCGCGAAGGTGATGGCCGAGCACCTCGACCTGCACACGGTCGGTGATCTCCTGCATCACTACCCGCGCCGGTACGAGGAGCGCGGCCGCCTCACCGCGCTGACCGACCTCCCGCTCGACGAGCACGTCACGGTCGTCGCCCAGGTCGCCGACGCCCGCGTGCTGACGTTCAACGGGGGACGCGGCAAGCGCCTCGAAGTGACCCTCACCGACGGCCACGGCCGGCTCCAGCTGGTCTTCTTCGGCCACGGCGTCCACAAGCCGCACAAGGACCTGCTGCCGGGCCGGCGCGCCATGTTCGCCGGCAAGGTCTCCGTCTTCAACCGCAAGATGCAGCTCGCCCACCCCACGTACCAGCTGCTCGACGCCGCGGACGACGACGAGGCCGGGGCGAGCGAGGCCGTGGACGCCTTCGCGGGCAAGCTGCTGCCGATCTACCCCGCCTGCAAGCAGCTCGACTCCTGGCGGATCGCCAAGGCGGTCGACGCGGTGCTGCCCAGCGCCCGGGAGGCCGTCGACCCGCTGCCCGAGGCCCTGCGCGAGGGGCGCGGCTTCACCTCGCTGCCCGAGGCCCTGCTGAAGATCCACCGGCCGCAGACCAAGGCCGACGTGGCGGCGGCCCGGGACCGGCTGAAGTGGGACGAGGCGTTCGTCCTCCAGGTCGCCCTGGCCCGCCGCAGGTTCGCCGACACCCAGCTCCCGGCCGTCGCCCGCCGCCCCGCGCCCGGCGGCCTCCTCGACGCCTTCGACGCGAAGCTGCCGTTCACCCTCACCGACGGCCAGCTCAAGGTCTCGAAGGAGATCTTCGACGACCTCGCCACCGAACACCCGATGCACCGCCTCCTCCAGGGCGAGGTCGGCTCCGGCAAGACGCTGGTCGCGCTGCGCGCCATGCTCGCCGTGGTCGACGCGGGCGGGCAGGCCGCCATGCTCGCCCCCACCGAGGTCCTCGCCCAGCAGCACCACCGCTCGGTCACCGAGATGATGGGGGAGCTGGC
This sequence comes from Streptomyces sp. A1277, assembly GCF_004795015.1. Classification (GTDB taxonomy): domain Bacteria; phylum Actinomycetota; class Actinomycetes; order Streptomycetales; family Streptomycetaceae; genus Streptomyces. Next base: position 27,868 of record NZ_SSBI01000047.1, read on the forward strand.
CGAGGGGGGCATGCTGGGGGGCTCCGACCAGGGCACCAAGGTCGTTGTGCTCACCGGCTCCATGGGCACAGCCGCGCGCCGGCAGGCCCTGCTCGACCTGGTCACCGGTGAGGCCGGCATCGTCATCGGCACGCACGCGCTGATCGAGGACAAGGTCAAGTTCCACGACCTGGGCCTGGTCGTCGTGGACGAGCAGCACCGCTTCGGCGTGGAGCAGCGCGACGCCCTGCGCTCCAAGGGCAAGCAGCCGCCGCACCTGCTCGTCATGACCGCCACCCCCATCCCCCGCACGGTCGCCATGACGGTCTTCGGCGACCTGGAGACCTCCGTCCTCGACCAGCTGCCGGCCGGCCGCTCGCCCATCGCCAGCCATGTCGTCCCCGCCAAGGACAAACCCCACTTCCTCACCCGCGCCTGGGAACGGGTCCGCGAAGAGGTGGAGAACGGCCACCAGGCGTACGTGGTCTGCCCCCGCATCGGCGACGACGAGGACGACGCCGGAAAGAAGAAGGGGAAGAAGAAGACCGCCGAGGAGGAGGCGACGGCGGACAAGCGCCCGCCGCTCGCCGTCCTGGAGATCGCCGACCAGCTCTCCAAGGGCCCCTTGAGCGGCCTGCGCGTCGAGGTGCTGCACGGCAGGATGCAGCCCGACGCCAAGGACGACGTGATGCGCCGCTTCGCCGCCGGCGAGGCCGACGTCCTGGTCGCCACCACCGTCATCGAGGTCGGCGTCAACGTTCCCAACGCCACCGCGATGGTGATCATGGACGCCGACCGCTTCGGCGTCTCCCAGCTGCACCAGCTGCGCGGCCGGGTCGGCCGAGGCTCGGCCCCGGGCCTGTGCCTGCTGGTCACCGAGGCCCACGAGGCGAGCCCCGCCCGCGCCCGCCTCTCCGCCGTCGCCGCCACCCTGGACGGCTTCGAGCTGTCCCGCATCGACCTCGAACAGCGCCGCGAGGGCGACGTACTCGGCCAGGCCCAGTCCGGGGTCCGCTCCTCGCTGCGGGTCCTGAGCGTCATCGACGACGAGGAGGTCATCGCCGCCGCCCGCCAGGAGGCCGTCACCGTCGTCGCCGCCGACCCCGAGCTGGAGCACCTGCCCGAGCTGCGCACCGCCCTGGACGCCCTGCTCGACAAGGAGCGCGAGGAGTACCTGGAGAAGGGATGAGCAGTGCGGGCCCCCGCCCCGCCCGGCCCCGGGGCGCCCCGCCCGCGCCGACGCCATATCGTGGGAGGCACGGCGCCCGCTCCACCCCGCGCGCCGCCCCGACCCGAGGACCAGTCACCCATGACCCGCGTGATCGCCGGCGTGGCCGGCGGACGCCGCCTGGCCGTCCCGCCCGGCACCGGCACCCGTCCCACATCCGACCGGGCGCGCGAGGGCCTGTTCTCCACCTGGCAGGCGCTCCTCGGCACCCTGGACGGGGTCCGGATCGCCGACCTCTACGCAGGCTCCGGAGCCGTCGGCCTCGAAGCGCTCTCCCGGGGCGCCGCCCACGCCCTGCTCGTGGAGGCCGACACCAAGGCCGTCCGCACGGTCCGGGACAACGCCCGCACCCTGGGCCTGCCCGGCGCCGAGGTCCGCAGCGGCAAAGCCGAACAGATCGTGACCGGCCCGGCGCCCGCGGAGCCGTACGACGTGGTCTTCCTGGACCCGCCGTACGCCGTCACCGACGACGATCTTGGCGAGATACTGCTCACACTCCGTGCCCAGGGGTGGCTCACAGCCGACGCGCTCGTCACCGTGGAACGCAGCACCAGAGGCGGAGAATTCAGCTGGCCCAAGGGTTTCGAGCCATTGCGGGCCCGTCGCTACGGCGAGGGAACGCTTTGGTACGGTCGCGCCGCCGCTACGTGCGAAGACGCACGATGACCGGACCGGAGAGCGAGGGAATCAAGTTGCGCCGCGCCGTATGCCCGGGGTCTTTCGACCCCATCACCAACGGACATCTCGACATCATCGGCCGCGCCTCGAAGCTGTACGACGTCGTACATGTCGCGGTGATGATCAACCAGTCCAAGAAGGGCCTGTTCACGGTCGACGAGCGGATAGAGCTCATCCGCCAGGTCACGTCGGACTTCGGCAACGTCCAGGTCGAGTCCTTCCACGGGCTGCTGGTCGACTTCTGCAAGGAACGCGACATCCCGGCGATCGTGAAGGGCCTGCGGGCCGTCAGCGACTTCGACTACGAACTCCAGATGGCCCAGATGAACAACGGGCTCTCCGGCGTCGAAACGCTCTTCGTGCCGACCAACCCCACCTACAGCTTCCTGTCGTCCTCCCTGGTCAAGGAGGTGGCGACCTGGGGCGGCGACGTCTCCCACCTGCTGCCCCCGGTCGTCCACGAGGCCCTGACCGAACGCCTCGCCCAGCGCTGAGGCACTGACGGGGCGTCAGCCGTGCACCCCGCAGGTGTCGGACGGGCGCCGACTGGCCGTACAGTCGTCCCGTCCGTCTCCAATCGGCAGTAGAGAGTGGCGAGCACACGGTGGACGTGCAGAAGAAGCTCGACGAGATCGTCGAGACGGTCGGGAGCGCCCGGTCCATGCCCATGTCGGCGTCCTGCGTGGTCAACCGCGCCGAACTGCTCTCGATGCTCGAAGAGGTGCGCGACGCCCTGCCCGGCTCGCTCGCGCAGGCCGCGGAGGTCATCGGCGGCCACGAGCAGCTGGTCGAGCAGGCCCGCCAGGAGGCCGGCCGGATCATCGAGAACGCCCACGCCGAGCGCGGCAACCTGATCTCCGACACCGAGATCGCCCGGCGCTCCCAGGCCGAGGCCGACCGGATTCTCGCCGAGGCCCGCAAGGAGGCGGACGAGGTCCGCGCCGAGGCCGACGAGTACGTCGACAGCAAGCTCGCCAACTTCGAGGTCGTCCTCACCAAGACCATCGGCTCCGTCGACCGGGGCCGCGAGAAGCTCCTCGGCCGCGGCCAGGGCTTCGACGAGCAGGGCTACGAGGACCCGGACTTCGCCGACGCCCCCGAGCGCAGCGCCGACCCGGCCACGCTCCAGCGCCGCGCCGACGAGTACGTGGACACCAAGCTCGGCGCCTTCGAGGCGGTGCTCGCCAAGACCCTGGAGGCGGTCGGCCGGGGCCGCCAGAAGCTGCACGGCCGGGTCGCCACCGACGAGCTGGGCGCGCACATCGCCGCCCAGGACGCGGCGGGCGGCCAGGGCCACACCAGCGACGAGGACCACTGGGCCGGACTGGCCGAGGTGGCCGCCCCGCAGCCGCTCCACATCCCCCAGCAGGGCGAGCCGCAGTACGCCGCCCAGCCGGAGCCGCAGTACGCGCAGACGTACGGCTACCAGGACCAGCCCCATCAGGACGCCTACCAGGACCAGCAGCAGCCCACGCACTCCCAGCAGGACGCCTACCAGGACCAGCAGCAGCCCACGCACTCCCAGCAGGACGTCTACGGCTACCAGCAGCAGCCCGACCCGTACGCCGCCTACCAGCAGCAGGGCTACGACCAGGCCGGGCCCGCGATGCCGGCGCAGGGCGGCTACGACGCCTGGCAGCAGTCGGCACAGGGACAGCAGCCCCTCCAGCAGCACGGCGAGGGCGCCCTGGACGAGACCAGCCTGTTCGACACCAGCATGATCGACCTGGACCAGCTTCGTCGGTACGAACAGGAACGCTGATCCCCAGGAGGTCACGCAGGTCAGGCCCGGATTGGGAGCTGAGCGGTGTGTCCAGTATCCTGGATCCTCGTCGCGCGTATGTCCGCGATCCCGGCTGCCCGCTTCGACTCCGGACCGGTCAGTCCCTCCCCGCCCCCACCGCGCGTGACGCGTTCGATCCGAAAGCAGGAGAAGCCCTGAACGGCCACCTCGACCACCGAAACCCCCTCGTGTTCGATACGCACGAGCTGGGTCGGCGTCCCGGTGCCATGCAGCGGCTGACCCGCACGGCGGACGCCCCCGCCGACCTCGGTATCGGCGGCGTCATCGGAGTGCCGGAAGGCGCCCCGGTGGAGCTGAACATCCGCCTCGAATCCGTCATGGAAGGTGTGCTCGTCACCGGCACCGCCCGTGCGACGGCCGAGGGGGAGTGCGTAAGGTGTCTGGAGCCGCTGAGCCGCAAGGTCGAGGCGGACTTCCAGGAGATGTTCTCGTACCCTGACGCCGATGACCGGAACCGCGGCAAGACCGCGGACCCGGTCGACGACGCCGAGGACGACGAGGACAGGTATTTCCTCGAGGACGGCTTGTTCGACCTCGAACCGGTGCTGCGTGATGCGGTGGTGCTCGCACTGCCGATGCAGCCGGTGTGCAAGGAGACCTGTGCCGGTCTGTGTTCCGAATGCGGAATCAGGCTGGACGAGAATCCGGGCCACCACCACGATGCCGTCGACGCACGTTGGGCGGCACTGCAAGGACTCGCCGAGACCGTTCAGGACGGCGAGAAGGACAACATGGGCGGCGCCGCACCCGGCGTCGACAAGAAGCAGGAGAAGTAGCCGTGGCTGTTCCGAAGCGGAAGATGTCGCGCAGCAACACGCGCCACCGCCGGTCGCAGTGGAAGGCTGCGGTCCCCACCCTGGTTTCGTGCGAGCGCTGCCAGGAGCCGAAGCTGCAGCACATCGCGTGCCCCAGCTGCGGCACGTACAACAAGCGCCAGGTCCTCGAGGTCTGAGCGGCTGGTGAGAGGCCCGATGTCTGAGTTGTCCCACGCCAAGAAGCAGGCAGACAACGTCAACACAGCCTCGTCCCACACGCTTCTGGAAGGGCGGCTCGGGTATCAGCTCGAGTCCGCCCTTCTGGTGCGTGCGCTGACCCACCGTTCGTACGCGTACGAGAACGGCGGTCTGCCCACCAACGAGCGGCTGGAGTTCCTCGGGGACTCGGTGCTCGGCCTGGTGGTCACGGACACGCTGTACCGCACCCACCCCGACCTGCCCGAAGGCCAGCTGGCCAAGTTGCGGGCCGCGGTGGTCAACTCGCGTGCGCTTGCGGAAGTGGGCCGCGGCCTCGAACTCGGCTCCTTCATCCGGCTCGGCCGCGGTGAAGAGGGCACGGGTGGCCGGGACAAGGCATCCATCCTCGCCGACACCCTGGAAGCGGTGATCGGCGCGGTCTATCTCGATCAGGGCCTCGACGCGGCCTCGGAGCTGGTCCACCGGCTCTTCGACCCGCTGATCGACAGGTCCTCGAACCTCGGCGCCGGCCTGGACTGGAAGACCAGCCTCCAGGAGCTCACCGCGAGCGAGAGCCTCGGAGTCCCCGAGTACCTCGTCACGGAGACCGGCCCGGACCACGAGAAGACCTTTACTGCTGCTGCTCGCGTCGGTGGTGTCTCGTACGGCACCGGCACCGGCCGTAGCAAGAAGGAAGCGGAGCAGCAGGCGGCCGAGTCCGCCTGGCGCGAGATCAGCGCCGCCGCGGAAGCACGGGAGGCCACGGCCAAGGCCGCAGCCGACGGAGGGGCCGCCGACACCCCTGCCGACCCGTCGCCCTCCACGGACGTCGCTCCCGCCTGACCTGCGAGAACCCCCCGGCGCCTGCGCGCACCGGGGGGTTCTCCCTGTCCGCGTACCTTCGTACCCCATTCGCGTTTCACCCTCAGTCCCACCCCAGGAGCGACACCGTGCCCGAACTGCCCGAGGTCGAAGTCGTCCGCCGCGGTCTGGAGCGCTGGGTCGCCGGGCGGACGGCCGCCGAGGTCGAGGTCCTGCACCCGCGCGCGGTCCGCCGGCACCTCGCGGGCGGCGTGGACTTCGCGGCCCGGCTCGCGGGCGCGCGCTTCGGGACGGCGATGCGCCGCGGCAAGTACCTGTGGGTGCCGCTGGACGACGCGGCCGACTCGCTCCTCGGCCACCTCGGCATGAGCGGCCAGCTCCTCGTCCGGCCCGAGGGGGCGCCCGACGAGAAGCACCTGCGGATCAGGATCGGGTTCGCCGACTCGGTCGGCACCGAACTGCGCTTCGTGGACCAGCGCACCTTCGGCGGGCTCTCGCTCCACGAGAACACCACGGACGGCCTGCCCGACATCATCGCGCACATCGCCCGCGACCCCCTGGACCCGGCCTTCGACGACGCCGCCTTCCACACGGCGCTGCGCCTGCGCCGCACCACGGTCAAACGGGCGCTGCTCGACCAGTCGCTGATCAGCGGGGTCGGCAACATCTACGCGGACGAGGCGCTCTGGCGCTCCCGGCTGCACTACGACCGGCCGACCGCGACGCTCACCCGCCCCGCGTCCGCCGAGCTGCTCGGCCACGTCCGCGACGTGATGAACGCGGCCCTGGCCCAGGGCGGCACGAGCTTCGACAGCCTCTACGTGAACGTGAACGGCGAGTCGGGCTACTTCGACCGGTCGCTCGACGCCTACGGCCGCGAGGGCGAGCCCTGCCACCGCTGCGGTACGGCGATGGCGCGGCGCCCCTGGATGAACCGGTCCAGCTACTACTGCCCGCGCTGCCAGCGCCCGCCCCGCACCCGGACTCAGACCTCGCGCGCCGCGTCGTAGCGCTCCCGCGCCGCCAGGACCTCGTCCATGCGGCCCTCCACGAAGTGGATCAGCCCGAGCAGCCGCTCCGCGACCTCGCGCCCGAGGGGGGTCAGCTCGTAGTCGACGCGGGGCGGATTGACGAGCTGCGCCTCGCGGTGCACCAGACCGTCCCGCTCCAGCGCGTGCAGGGTCTGGGACAGCATCTTCTCGCTCACCCCGTCGACCCGGCGTCGCAGCGCGTTGAAGCGCAGGCTCCCCGCGTACAGGGCGCCGAGCGTGAGGCTGCCCCAGCGGCCGGTGGCGTGTTCCAGCAGGCCGCGCGAGGGGCACTGCTTGGAGAACACGTCGAAGGGGGGTACGACGTCCTGCCGCTCCTCGGACGATGCGGTGCTCTGGTCCATGAAAACCAGCGTACGCCCGCACAGCGCTTTCTCCGGGACAGCGGAATCCGGCAGGAAGCGAGTGGGGCGTACGGGGCGGTGGGGACGGAGGTGGCGCGGGTCAGAAGCCGAAGTCCTGGGTCCACCAGGGGCCGCCGGCCCCGAGGTGGACACCGACGCCGAGGGTCTTGTAGTCGCAGTTGAGAATGTTTGCTCGGTGGCCGTCGCTGTTCATCCAGGCGTCCATCACGGCCTGGGCGTCGGCCTGTCCGCGGGCGATGTTCTCGCCGCCGAGCCCCGAGACGCCGGCCGCGGCGGCCCGGTCCCAGGGGGTCTTCCCGTCGGGGTCGGTGTGGTCGAAGAAGCCGCGTGCCGCCATGTCGTCGCTGAAGTTCTGGGCGAGCGAGGCCAGCGACGCGCTCGCCGTGACCGGGCTGCAGCCGACCTTGGCGCGCTCCTGGTTGACCAGGGCGAGCACGGCGGCCTGGGCGGAGGACGCGGTGGCGGCCGGGGTGCCGGCCCTGCTCGGGGCGGCGGGCGCGGAGGACGAGGGCTTAGGGGCGGCGGGCGCCGCCGGGGCCGAGGTCTTGGCGGCCTTGGTGGCGGGGGCCCGGGAGGTGGCAGCGGAGGGCTTGGCCGTCTCCTTCTTCTTGCCGGGTGCCTTCTTGCCGGCCGCGGTCTTCGTCGGCGAGGCCGTCTTCGAGGGCGAAGCGGAAGCGGAGGGCGAGGCCGAGGCGGACGCGGTCGCGGAGGCGGATGCCGACCGGGAGGGCGAGCCGGACTTGGCGGAACGCGTCTTCACGGGCCCGGCCGAGCGGTCGGTGCCCCGGCTCGCCGTAGCCGAAGCGGAGGCTCGGTCGGCGGGCGAGGCGGTGGCGCCGCCCTGGGTGAGCAGGTCGGGGGCGGCCTGGGAGCGCACCTGGTCGGCGGTCGGGCCGCCGCCCACGGTGTAGCTGTCGCCGCCGGGCAGCAGACCCGAGGCCACGGCCACGGCTCCGACGGCCATAGCAGCCGAGACGCCTATCAGTCCCGTGCGCACGGGTATCGCGGAGCGCTTTCTGCGGCCCGCTTCCCGGCGCCGGCCGGAGGCCCCGTCCGCGGGCTCTTCAGCGGCGGGAGCTGCGGCGATGCGTCGATGGCGTCCCATCTGCTGTGCCCTTCTGACGACCTGGACGCCGTTTTCGACGCCCCACGCTCACCCGAACGAGTGAAGCTTTTGCGAGGGGACTGTACGCCATGGCGATTCGTCGAGAAGTGAGCCACGAGCAATTGGCCGGTTAGCGTTCGGGCATGAACGAAGATGTACGACTCACCGCTTGGGTACGCGGCCGAGTACAGCAAGTAGGGTTCCGCTGGTTCACCAGGGCAAACGCTTTGGAGATCGGGGGCCTCACCGGCTTCGTCCTCAATCTGGACGACGGCAGGGTGCAGGTCGTGGCCGAGGGCCGGCGTGAGAATTGCCACCGTCTTCTGGAGTGGCTGCGGTCGGACGACACACCCGGGCGCGTTGACGGCGTCACTGAGATCTGGGACACGCCGCGCGGGGGATACGAGGGGTTCGCGATCCGCTGATCCGGCTGGGAACGGGGCTCTGGAAAGGGCTCGTGTTCGGGCCGTGTTCGACGCGCGGCGCGGGGTGACGGCACGTGCCCCCGTCGCGCGCACACCCGAAATGACCTGCGGAATAACCTGATGGTTGCCAAGATTCGGTTCGCGTGCCAGGCTGCCGCACTAACGATGATCTCCGGACCCCTGAGGGCCCCGCTGGAGAGTCGCGCCGCATGATCGTCTCGCTGCGCGCCCCCGGGACGCCCGCCTCTGAGGGATGTGATCGTGTTGACCGTCAAACTTTTTGGTGAGACTCTGAAATCCCCGCGCACCTTAGCTGTTCGGCAGAGCTGGTAGGCAGCAGGACAGCAGTGACACAGAGCACTGCCGAGCACCGCGGGTGCGATCCCTCACGACCCACACCGCATCGGTCGGTCACTCATTGTGGAGGACCATCCATCATGGCAAAGGCGCTTCTCGGTTACGTCGGCGGTTCCGACCCGCGACTCCTCGCCGAGATGCGACGGCTCCAGCAGCGCGTCCAGGACCTCGAGTCCGAACTCGTACGCATTCAGGACGAGAACGACGCGCTCAACGCCGCCGCTCAGCACCAAGAGTCGCTGCTCGACAGCATCGACATCGACGTACCCCAGGCGGAGCCGGCACTGACCTGACCTGGAGGCCCCCATGGGCCGGTCGGGCCGCGCACGCCAACCGCACGGGCACATCGCCGGATCACCACCGGATCACTGAAGGTCAATAGCAGGCCGGACGGCCGCAGAATCGTGTTGATCTGCTTCTCTTCCGCCTCGTCATTGATCCGGTAACGCGCGTCTTCATGGTCACGCACGATTGTTCATGACGGCGCACGATCGGTTGTTCATGACGGCGCATGATCGACCGCTCATGACGGCGCATGATCGACCGCTCATGACGGCGCGTGATCCACAGAATTACAGGGGACGCTTCGGCGTCCCTTCTTTCTTTCCCCTTCGCCCCGCGCAGCTCCGCCCCGGACGTACACCCCTTCCCTTACCGTCTGATGTGCCCTGCACCTTCATCGGTGAAACCGAGAGCGAAAGGTAGAGTCCGGCGGCGTGCACCTCAAGGCCCTGACCCTGCGCGGTTTCAAATCGTTCGCCTCCGCCACGACTCTGCGTTTCGAACCCGGGATCACCTGCGTGGTCGGCCCCAACGGGTCGGGCAAGTCCAATGTGGTGGACGCGCTCTCCTGGGTCATGGGGGAGCAGGGGGCCAAATCCCTGCGCGGCGGCAAGATGGAGGACGTGATCTTCGCCGGGACCACCGGCCGGCCGCCGCTGGGCCGGGCGGAGGTGTCGCTGACCATCGACAATTCCGATGGCGCGCTGCCCATCGAGTACGCCGAAGTGACGATCACGCGGATCATGTTCCGCAACGGCGGCAGCGAATACCAGATCAACGGCGACACGTGCCGGCTGCTCGACATCCAGGAACTGCTTTCCGACTCCGGCATCGGCCGCGAGATGCACGTCATCGTCGGCCAGGGCCAGCTGGACTCCGTCCTCCATGCCGACCCGATGGGCCGCCGCGCCTTCATCGAGGAGGCGGCCGGCGTCCTCAAGCACCGCAAGCGCAAGGAGAAGGCGCTGCGGAAGCTGGACGCGATGGGCGCGAACCTCGCCAGGGTGCAGGACCTCACCGACGAACTGCGGCGGCAGCTGAAACCGCTCGGCCGGCAGGCGGCGGTGGCCCGCCGGGCCGCCGTCATCCAGGCAGACCTGCGCGACGCCCGGCTGCGCCTCCTCGCCGACGACCTCGTCACGCTGCGCACCGCCCTGCGTGGCGAGATCGCCGACGAGGCCGCGCTCAAGCAGCGCCGGGAGGCCGCCGAGGCGGAGCTCAAGGCCGCACTCGGACGCGAGGCCGCGCTGGAGGACGAGGTGCGGCGGCTGACGCCCCGGCTCCAGCGCGCCCAGCAGACCTGGTACGAGCTGTCCCAGCTGGCCGAACGGGTACGCGGCACGATCTCGCTGGCCGACGCCCGGGTGAAGAGCGCGAGCGCGCCGCCCGAGGAGGAGCGGCGGGGCCGCGACCCCGAGGACATGGAGCGGGAGGCCGCCCGCATCCGCGAGCAGGAGGCCGAACTGACCGCGGCCCTGGAGGCGGCGGAACACGCGCTGGAGGACACCGCGTCCCACCGCGCCGAGCTGGAGCGCGCGTTGGCGGCCGAGGAGCGCGGGCTCAAGGACGCCGCCCGCGCCCTGGCCGACCGCCGCGAAGGGCTCGCCCGGCTGCACGGCCAGGTCAACGCCGCCCGCAGCCGTGCCGGTTCGGCCCAGGCGGAGATCGACCGGCTGGCCGCGTCCCGCGACGAGGCGCGCGAGCGGGCGGTCGCGGCCCAGGAGGAGTACGAGCAGCTGAAGGCCGAGGTCGACGGCCTGGACGCGGGGGACACCGAACTCGGCGAGCGCCACGAGGCCGCCCGGCGCGAGCTTAAGGACGCCGAGTCGGCGCTCTCCGGCGCCCGCGAGGAAGCCACCGCCGCCGAACGCCGGCGCGCCGCCCTCGCGGCCCGGCACGACGCGCTCGCCCTCGGGCTGCGGCGCAAGGACGGTACGGGGGTGCTGCTCGGGGCCCGCGACCGGCTGACCGGGGTGCTCGGACCGGCGGCGGAGCTGCTGACGGTGGCCCCGGGGCACGAAGTCGCGGTGGCGGCGGCGCTGGGCGCGGCGGCGGACGCGGTCGCGGTGACGGACCCGGCCACGGCGGCCGAGGCGATCCGGCTGCTGCGCAAGCAGGACGCGGGGCGCGCGGCCCTGCTCCTGGGCGGCGGGCCGCGGGGCGCGGACGCGGTGGGCCACGTACCCGGGCAGGGCGCGCAGGCGCATCCGCCGCAGGTCGTCCTTCCCGGGCAGAGCACCCAGGCCGCGGACGCCCCGGAGCACACGGGCACCGCCGCCGACCGGCAGCCGGTTCCGGTCGTCGTCGCCGGCCCCGGGGCGCCCGCCGTCGCGGACCTCGTCGGCGGCCCCCTCGAACTGGTGGCCGCCGTCCGCAGGCTGGTGCGGGACATGGTGGTCGTCGCCACACTGGAGGACGCCGAGGATCTGGTGGCGGCCCATCCGGAGCTGACGGCGGTGACGGGCGAGGGGGACCTCCTCTCCGCGCACTTCGCGCACGGCGGCTCCGCGGGCGCGCCGAGCCTGCTCGAAGTGCAGGCGTCCGTGGACGAGGCGGCCGCCGAACTCGCCGAACTCGCCGTGCGCTGCACCGAACTGGCCGAGGCGCAGCGCCTCGCGGCCGAGCGGCGGACCGCGTCGGCGGCGCTGGTCGAGGAGCTGGGGGAGCGCCGGCGGGCCGCGGAGCGGGAGAAGTCCGGGGTGGCCCAGCAGCTCGGCCGGCTGGCCGGGCAGGCGCGGGGCGCCGCCGGTGAGGCCGAGCGCATGGACGCTTCGGCCGCCCGGGCCCAGGAGGCGCTGGAGCGGGCGACCGAGGAGGCCGAGGAGCTGGCCGAACGGCTGCTCGTCGCCGAGGAGGCGGCCGGGGACGGCGCGGACGACGAGCCGGACACCGGTGTGCGCGACCGGCTCGCGGCCGACGGTGCCAACGCCCGCCAGACCGAGATGGAGGCCCGTCTCCAGGTCCGTACGCACGAGGAACGCGTCAAGGCGCTCGCCGGGCGCGCCGACTCGCTGGACCGGGCCGCGCGGGCCGAGCGCGAGGCGCGGGCCCGGGCCGAGCGGCGCCGCGCCCGGCTGCGCCACGAGGCCGAGGTGGCCTCCGCCGTGGCGTCGGGCGCCCGGCAGCTGCTGGCCCACGTCGAGGTGTCCGTCGTACGGGCGGAGCGGGAGCGGGCGGCGGCCGAGGCGTCGAAGGGGGAGCGTGAGCGCGAGCTGGCGGCCGAGCGGCTGCGGGGCCGCGACCTCAAGGCGGAGCTCGACAAGCTGACGGACTCGGTGCACCGGGGCGAGGTGCTGGGTGCCGAGAAGCGGCTGCGGATAGAGCAGCTGGAGACGAAGGCGCTGGAGGAGCTGGGCGTCGAGCCGGCCGGGCTGGCGGCCGAGTACGGACCCGACCAGCCGGTGCCACCGTCGCCGGCAGCCGAGGGCGAGGAGCTGCCCGAGGACCCGGAGCATCCGCGCAACCTGCCGAGGCCGTTCGTCAGGGCCGAGCAGGAGAAGCGGCTCAGGTCTGCCGAACGGGCGTATCAGCAACTCGGGAAGGTGAATCCGCTCGCCCTTGAGGAGTTCTCGGCGCTGGAGGAGCGGCACAAGTTCCTCTCCGAGCAGCTGGAGGACCTGAAGAAGACCCGGGCCGATCTGATGCAGGTCGTCAAAGAGGTGGACGAGCGGGTCGAGCAGGTCTTCACCGAGGCATACCGGGACACCGCCCGCGAGTTCGAGGGCGTCTTCTCGCGCCTGTTCCCGGGCGGTGAGGGGCGGCTGATCCTGACCGATCCGGACAACATGCTCGCCACCGGAGTGGACGTCGAGGCACGGCCGCCGGGCAAGAAGGTCAAGCGGCTCTCCCTGCTGTCAGGCGGCGAAAGGTCCCTGACGGCAGTGGCGTTGCTGGTCTCGATCTTCAAGGCCAGGCCGAGCCCGTTCTATGTGATGGACGAGGTCGAGGCGGCGCTCGACGACACCAACCTCCAGCGGCTGATCCGGATCATGGAGGAGCTCCAGGAGAGCTCGCAGCTCATCGTGATCACGCATCAGAAGCGGACGATGGAGGTCGCCGACGCGCTGTACGGCGTCTCGATGCAGGGCGACGGCGTCTCCAAGGTCATCAGCCAGCGGCTTCGCTGAGCTTTTTCCCATCTTCAGGACTTCAACCTGACCTTTGGGGTACGCGGAGATCGTTCTCGGCTCCTACCCCGGTGTTGACTTCAAAACTTGAAGGCATAGTCTCTGCGGCGTCTGCTTTGCCTTCAAGTGGTAGCCGGTAAAAAGTTGTGTACCACTGGGAGGAGCTCACCCCCCACGCCTGTCGTTGCGGCCAGGCATCAGGAGTTCATGTGACCAGCACATCGCAGGGACCGGAGTCCGGAGCCAGGTCGGCCCACCCGGACCACCTCGGCCACGTCATCTTCATCACCGCCGCGGCCGCTATGGGTGGCTTCCTCTTCGGCTACGACAGCTCCGTCATCAACGGCGCCGTCGAGGCGATCCGCCACCGGTACGACATCGGCTCGGGCACGCTCGCCCAGGTCATCGCCATCGCCCTGATCGGCTGTGCGATCGGCGCCGCCACGGCCGGCCGGATCGCCGACCGCATCGGCCGCATCCGCTGCATGCAGATCTCCGCCACCCTGTTCACCATCAGCGCCGTGGGCTCCGCGCTCCCGTTCGCGCTCTGGGACCTGGCGATCTGGCGCGTCATCGGCGGCTTCGCGATCGGCATGGCCTCGGTGATCGGCCCCGCGTACATCGCCGAGGTCTCACCGCCCGCCTACCGGGGCCGGCTCGGCTCCTTCCAGCAGGCCGCGATCGTCATCGGCATCGCCATCTCCCAGCTGGTCAACTACGGCATCCTGCAGATCGCCGACGGCGACCAGCGCGGCAAGATCGCCGGGCTGGAAGCCTGGCAGTGGATGCTCGGCGTGATGGTCGTGCCCGCGATCCTCTACGGGCTGCTCTCGTTCGCGATCCCCGAGTCGCCGCGCTTCCTGCTCTCCATCGGCAAGCGGGAGCGGGCCCGGAAGATCCTCGAAGAGGTCGAGGGCAAGGGCGTCGACCTCGACGCACGGGTCGAGGAGATCGAGACCGCGATGCGCCGCGAGCACAAGTCCAGCTTCAAGGACCTGCTGGGCAGCCGCTTCGGCTTCCTGCCCATCGTCTGGGTCGGCATCGGCCTCTCGGTGTTCCAGCAGCTCGTCGGCATCAACGTGGCCTTCTACTACTCGGCGACGCTGTGGCAGTCCGTCGGCATCGACCCGACCGACTCGTTCTTCTACTCGTTCACCACCTCGATCATCAACATCATCGGTACCGTCATCGCGATGATCCTGGTGGACCGGGTCGGCCGCCGCCCGCTCGCCCTCGTCGGCTCCTGCGGCATGGCCGTCGCCCTCGCCTTCGAGGCGTGGGCCTTCTCCGCCGACCTGGTCGACGGCAAGCTGCCCACCACCCAGGGCACGGTCGCGCTCATCGCCGCCCACGTCTTCGTGCTCTTCTTCGCCCTGTCGTGGGGTGTCATCGTCTGGGTCTTCCTCGGCGAGATGTTCCCCAACCGCATCCGCGCCGCCGCGCTCGGCGTCGCCGCATCGGCGCAGTGGATCGCCAACTGGGCGATCACCGCGAGCTTCCCGAGCCTCGCCGACTGGAACCTGTCGGGCACGTACATCATCTACGCCTGCTTCGCCACGCTCTCGATCCCCTTCGTCATCAAGTTCGTCAAGGAGACCAAGGGCAAGGCGCTGGAGGAGATGGGCTGACTCCCCGCTGCCCCGCTCCTCGAACCCGTACGGCCCCGGCTCGCACCCGCGACCCGGGGCCGTACGCGTCTCATGTGCCGACCGCCCCGCAGAACAGCCGCAGGCTCCGCCACCCCTCCTCGACCGGCATCCCGCCGCACAGCGGATGCAGCACCAGGCTGTCGAGCTCACCGGCCAGCGCCGCGCACGCCTTCGGGGTGACGACCCGGTAGACGCCCTCGTCCCGCAACTCCGCCACCGTCGTCGCCGCCGAGCGGACGGCCGAACGGATCTCATCGGACTGCCACGAGGCGTACGTACGCGCCTCGTGCAGGAAGTGCTCCCCGTACGCGGCCCAGGTCCGGTCCGGGTCCTCGGAGACATGCAGCAGCGGCGTCTCGGCCGACGGCATCATGCAGAACCCGTCCGTACCGTGCACCGCGCGCTGCTCGTGGTAGTACGCCTCCAGCTCCGGCAGGTGCGCGCTCGGGAACAGCGGCAGCCCGAGCCTCGCCGCCCGCCGCGCCGCCGGCCGCGAACTCCCGCCCACCAGCAGCAGCGGATGCGGGCGGGTGAACGGGCGCGGGGTGACCGTCACCGTACGGCCCCGGAACGCGAACGGCTCCCCGCTCCACGCCCTCAGCAGCGTCTCCAGCAGCTCGTCCTGGAGCCGGCCGCGCTCCGCCCACGCGACGCCCGCCCGCTCGTACTCCTCGCGCCGGTAGCCGATCCCCACCACCGTGGCCAGCCGGCCCGCGCTCAGCAGATCGAGCACCGCGATGTCCTCGGCCAGCCGCAGCGGGTCGTGCAGCGGGCCGATGACCGCCGAGACGGTCACCGCGATCCGCCGCGTCGCGCCGAACACGGCCGCCGCGAGCACGAACGGGGAGGGCAGCCAGGAGTCGGCGACCCCGTGGTGCTCCTCGGTCTGGACGGTGTCCACGCCGTGCGCGTCGGCGTACGCGGCCATCTCCAGCGCCGCACGGTAGCGGGCCGAGAGGGATTCGGGCGTGGCGCCCGGATCGACGAGGTTGAACCGTACGACGGTGAAGGCCATGACGCGGTCCCCTTCGGGCGGCCGGGACGGGGCGGCGACCATAGCTGACGGGGCGTCAGAAGTGTAGGGATGCGGCCCGGCGTCCGGTGCCCGGGCGCGGCAGCGCCGCGTACAGGCCGCCCGAGACGAGGACCGCGACCGCCCAGCCCAGGCCGCTGCGCCCGGGCCAGGTACCGGCGAGCGGGCCGGTGAACCACTCCGCGCCGGTGAAGAGCAGCCCCACCGCGAGACCGGCCGCCCAGGCCGCGACGGCGGGCCACGCGACGCCTCCCGTGTACCAGTAGGCGCTGGTCGCGGTGGTGTCCATGAGCGCCACCGGATCGTAGGCGCGACCGCGCACCATGTCGGTGGCGAAGACCCCGATCCAGGCCGAGAACGTCACCGCCAGCAGATTCAGGAAGGAGACGAACGCGTCGATGAAACTGCTCGCCACCATCATCAGGAGCGACCCCAGCAGCAGGCTGATCGCCGCGTTCACCCCGACGGCCCAGGCGCGCGGGACCGAGAAGCCCAGGGTCTGCGCGGTGAATCCGGCCGAATACATCGACATCGCGTTGATCAGCACCATCCCGGTGACCGTGACGACCAGATACGGAACGGAGAGCCAGGTCGGCAGCAGGACGCCGATGAAGGAGACCGGATCACCCGTGACGGCCAGGCCCGGCGTCGCCACCGCCATCACCGCGCCCATCAGCACCATCGGCGGGAACACCACGGCCGCCCCGCCCACGGTGGCCGCGACCATGGCCCGGCCCGAGGTCGAACGCGGCAGATAGCGGCTGAAGTCCGGGCCGGACGGCGCCCAGCTGATCCCGCCGGCCGTCAGCGTGCCGATGCCCGCGAGCACCATCGACACCGGACCGGGCGGCCGCTCCAGGACCTCCCGCCACGGCGAGGTGACGGCCAGACGCACCAGCACCAGGACGCTGAAGGCGCCGAAGAGGTACGCCGACCAGGTGCAGCACACCCGCAGCGCCCGCAGCCCCAGGCCCGACAGCAGGAAGCTGCCCGCGACGAACGCCACCAGCGTCCCCGTGACCAGGGCGGTCGTGCTCCGTACGCCGAACAGCACATCGCCCACGGTCAGCAGGGCGTACGCCCCGGTGACCGCGTTCATCGTCTCCCAGCCCCACCGGGCGACCCAGATCAGCGCCCCCGGCGCCAGATTGCCCCGCTGGCCGAAAACGGCCCGGGACAGCGCCATGCCGGGGGCGCCGCCGCGCTTCCCCGCCACCGAGATGAAGCCCACCAGGCCGAACGAGAGCAGCGGCGCGGTGACCGCCACGACCAGCACCTGCCCAAAGCTCAGCCGGTTGAGCACCATGAGCCCCGCGCCGACGGTGAGCAGCAGCACCGTCATGTTCGCCGCGGCCCAGGTGGGGAAGAGGGCGCGGACCCGGCCGGTCCGCTCCTCGTCGGGCACGGGGTCCAGGCCACGGGTCTCCACGGCCAGGATCGTACCTTTCCGGCATACAGCGCATAACGAACAGGCGGACACGCACGCCCCCGGAGCTGTGCCTCACCCCGCCCTTCCCCGATTGCCGGGCCGGGTGACTGATACTGGGTGGGTTATGGAATTCGTCATCCTTGCTGTAGTCATCGCCCTGGTCGCGGTCGGCGTGATCAGCGGGCTCGTGGTCAGCAGCCGCAAGAAGAAGCAGCTGCCCCCGGCGCCGTCGAGCACGCCGACCATCACTCCTCCCGCCGAGCCCCATGTCGGCGAGGAGGCCGAAACGCCGCGCGAGGAATCGCGCCGCACCATCGAGGAGGTCGGAGCCCCGCCCGCCGAGGCCGCCCCCGAGACCGTCGAACCGGAGGCGCCCGCCGCCCCCGCGCTCGACGTCCCCGAGCCCACCGCCGGACGGCTCGTCCGGCTGCGGGCCCGCCTCGCCCGCTCGCAGAACACCCTCGGCAAGGGGCTGCTCGCCCTGCTGTCCCGGGACAACCTGGACGAGGACACCTGGGAGGAGATCGAGGACACCCTCCTCACCGCCGACGTCGGCGTCGCCCCCACCCAGGAACTGGTGGAACGGCTCCGCGAGCGCGTCCGCGTGCTGGGCACCCGTACCCCCGAGGAGCTGCGCGCCCTGCTGCGCGAGGAACTGCTCACCCTGCTCGGCACCGACTTCGACCGCGCCGTCAAGACGGAGGGCGGCCTGGAGACCCCCGGTGTCGTGATGGTCGTCGGGGTCAACGGCACCGGCAAGACCACCACCACCGGCAAGCTGGCCCGGGTGCTCGTCGCCGACGGCCGCAGCGTCGTGCTCGGCGCGGCCGACACCTTCCGCGCCGCCGCCGCCGACCAGCTCCAGACCTGGGGCGAGCGCGTCGGAGCCCGTACCGTGCGCGGACCCGAGGGCGGCGACCCGGCGTCCATCGCCTTCGACGCCGTCAAGGAGGGCATCGCCGAGGGCGCCGACGTGGTGCTCATCGACACCGCGGGCCGGCTGCACACCAAGACCGGCCTGATGGACGAGCTGGGCAAGGTCAAGCGGGTCGTGGAGAAGCACGGCCCGCTGGACGAGGTCCTGCTCGTCCTCGACGCCACCACCGGGCAGAACGGCCTGGTGCAGGCGCGGGTCTTCGCCGAGGTCGTCGCCATCACCGGCATCGTCCTCACCAAGCTCGACGGCACCGCCAAGGGTGGCATCGTCATCGCCGTCCAGCGCGAGCTGGGCGTACCGGTCAAGCTCGTCGGACTCGGCGAGGGGCCGGACGACCTGGCCCCGTTCGAGCCCGAGGCGTTCGTGGACGCCCTGATCGGGGACTGACCCGAAGGACACCACGCACGAAGCCCGGTCGCACACGCGGTGCGGCCGGGCTTCGTGCTGCCGGGCGGGCTCGCGCGGCTCAGGCGCAGGGGGCCGCCCAGCGGTGGCAGAGGTACGCCAGCGTGCCGAGCAGCAGCCGGGCCTCGGGAGGCTCCGCGCTCTCCGGGCCGGGCGGCCGCAGCCAGCGCACCGGCCCGAGCCCGCCCCGGTCGGACGGCGGCGCGGTGATGTGGCAGCCGGGGCCGAGCGCCCGCAGGTCCAGCCCCGCGTCGTCCCAGCCCATCCGGTACAGCAGCCCGGGGAGCTCGTCGGCGGCGCCGGGCGCGACGAAGAACTGCGCCCGGCCCTGCGGGGTCACCGCGACCGGGCCCAGCGGCAGCCCCATCCGCTCCATCCGCACCAGGGCCCGGCGCCCGGCCGTCTCCGCCAC
Organism: Streptomyces sp. A1277; assembly: GCF_004795015.1. Lineage (GTDB taxonomy): Bacteria > Actinomycetota > Actinomycetes > Streptomycetales > Streptomycetaceae > Streptomyces. The sequence continues at coordinate 46,907 of NZ_SSBI01000047.1, forward strand.
GTCCAGCACGTCGAAGCTGCGGCCCACCGGGAGCAGCATCGAGGCGCCCGGCACCTCGGCCCAGGCGCGCGCCGCCACGTCGAGCGTCGCCCCGGCGGGCACCTCGGGCGCGAAGTCCAGCGGGTGCGCGCCGGGGGCGGGGCAGCCGGTGTCCCCGCAGGAGCAGGCGCCGTCCGCGGCGCGCGCGCCCGGCACGACGGCCCAGCCCCACAGACCCGTGTACTCCGCCACCGCGGTGCCGTCGATGGCACGGCCGCGGCGCCGTGCGCCGGTTCGCATCTCGCGGATGCCGCCGATCGTGAAGCCCATGCCCCCTCCAACGGGTCGGACTCGCCGGTGGTTACGAACGGGAGCGCACAACCGTCCGCGCGCCCCCGGACGCATCCCTGCGCCTCCTGCTGATCGCCCTGTCAAGTGAATCGCGCCCCGCGCGGGTGGCGTTCAGTCGAAGGGGTGGCGAATGGTGGCGATTGCGCAAAGGCGCTCGCCGGGCCGGTGACCGTAGGATTACCGTCGGTACACGAACCATGGAAGTATGTGCGCCCACGGGTATGCCGGAGGCAACCCGACTTTCTGTTCGATCGGGCGCAACGCCCGTACGGGCGACACGAGTTCGCGGCATTCTGATAATGCTTCGCGCGACAGTATTCGGCGGGATGGGGGCTTATCCGTGAGTGGCAGCGGCGCAGGCGAGACGAATGCCGGTAAGCGCCCGAACGGGCAGTTGGGGTCCTGGTTCGTGCGCAGCGGCTGGTCGAAGGGCGAGCTGGCGCGGCAGGTGAACCGCAGGGCACGCCAGATGGGCGCCCACCACATCAGCACCGACACCTCCCGGGTGCGGCGCTGGCTCGACGGCGAGCAGCCGCGCGAGCCGATCCCGCGCATCCTGTCCGAGCTGTTCTCGGAGCGCTTCGGCAGCGTCGTCGCCGTCGAGGACCTGGGACTGCGCACCCCGCACCAGGCACCCTCCGTAGCCGGGGTGGACCTGCCGTGGGCGGGCCCGCAGACCGTCGCCCTGCTCAGCGAGTTCTCGCGCAGCGACCTGATGCTCGCCCGCCGGGGCTTCCTCGGCAGCTCCCTCGCCCTCGCCGCGGGACCCGGGCTCATCGAGCCCATGCAGCGCTGGCTTGTGCCGGTCGCGCCCTCCGGCCCGGCCGAGCCGGAGCCCGCCGGGGCCTCCCGCCGCCCCTCCCGGCTCTCCGGCCCCGAGCTGGACCTGCTGGAGTCGACCACCGCGATGTTCCGCCAGTGGGACGCGCAGTGCGGCGGCGGACTGCGCCGCAAGGCCGTCGTCGGCCAGCTCCACGAGGTCACCGACCTGCTCCAGGAGCCGCAGCCGGCCGCCACCTCCAAACGCCTGTTCCGATGCGCGGCCGAACTGGCCGAGCTGGCGGGCTGGATGAGCTACGACGTCGGCCTCCAGCCCACCGCCCAGAAGTACTTCGTACTCGCCCTGCACGCCTCCAAGGAGGCCGGCGACAAGCCGCTCGGCTCGTACGTCCTGTCCAGCATGAGCCGGCAGATGATCCACCTCGGCCGCCCGGACGACGCCCTGGAGCTGATCCACCTCGCCCAGTACGGCAGCCGGGACTGCGCGACCCCGCGCACCCAGGCCATGCTGTACGCGATGGAGGCCCGGGCCTACGCCAACATGGGCCGGCCCAGCAAGTGCAAGCGGGCGGTCCGGATGGCCGAGGACACCTTCCTGGACGCCGGTATCGACGGCGAGCCCGAACCCGACTGGATCCGCTTCTTCTCCGAGGCCGAGCTCAACGGCGAGAACTCGCACTCCTTCCGCGACCTCGCCTACGTGGCCGGGCGCAGCCCCACGTACGCCTCGCTCGCCGAGCCCGTCATGCGGAAGGCGGTCCAGCTCTTCGGCGAGGACGACGAGCACCAGCGCTCTTACGCGCTCAATCTGATCGGCCTCGCCACCGTCCACCTCCTCAAGGGCGAGCCCGAGGAGTCCACCGTGCCGGCCGAGCAGGCGCTGCGCGTCGCCAAGAAGGTCCGCTCCGAGCGCGTCAACACCCGGCTCCGCAAGACCGTCGACACCGCCGCCAGGGACTTCGGGGACGTACCCGAGGTCGCCCGGCTCACCGAACTCCTCATCGAACAGCTGCCCGAAACCGTGGAAGCCGTCTAGCGCGACCACGGAAAACCCCTCAAGCCCCGGCCACGACGATCACCCCGCACAGACCGACTTCGGCTCCCCCCATTGCCAGGTCAACGGGTGATCGCCGTGGCCGGTTCGTGTGGTCGTTCCCCTGCCGGAGCGTCGTATCCGCACCGTATGCGGCCCGAGCCGCAGAGTGGGCGCGAGCGCGGGCACGGCACGGGTGGTTCATGGGGACGTAACACGGCGGCCCTCTTGGTCACTGCGGCGAAACACCGCGGCGCGACGGGCGAAACCGCGCTGCGCGAATCTCGGGCGCATAACCGGCCCGCACGCCTTCCCCAGTGGTCCCGCACGTGGTTGTGCCCCCATCGCCCGCACGCGGCCGCACCGACGACGAGGAGACGCCGATGCCCCCAGGCACCACGACGCTTGCCGCAGACGCCCCGGCGCTGTCTGCCGCCAACACCGGCTTCATGCTCATCTGCTCGGCCCTGGTGATGCTCATGACCCCGGCCCTCGCCTTCTTCTACGGAGGCATGGTCCGCGTCAAGAGCACCCTCAACATGCTGATGATGAGCTTCATCAGCCTCGGGATCGTCACGATCCTGTGGGTGCTCTACGGATTCAGCCTCGCCTTCGGCACCGACGCCGGCTCGGTCATCGGCCGGAGCCAGGACTTCCTCGGCCTCAGCGGGATCGGCGTCAACGAACTCTGGGACGGCACCACCATCCCGGTCTACGTCTTCGCGGTGTTCCAGCTGATGTTCGCCGTCCTCACACCCGCCCTGATCAGCGGCGCCCTCGCCGACCGGGTGAAGTTCACCTCCTGGGCCCTGTTCATCACCCTCTGGGCCACCGTCGTCTACTTCCCGGTCGCGCACTGGGTCTGGGGCGCGGGCGGCTGGCTGTACGAGCTCGGCGTCATCGACTTCGCGGGCGGTACGGCCGTCCACATCAACGCCGGCGCCGCGGCCCTCGGCGTGATCCTGGTGATCGGCAAGCGCGTCGGCTTCGAGAAGGACCCGATGCGGCCGCACAGCCTGCCGCTCGTCATGCTCGGCGCCGCCCTCCTGTGGTTCGGCTGGTTCGGCTTCAACGCCGGCTCCTGGCTCGGCAACGACGACGGCGTCGGCGCGGTCATGTTCGTCAACACCCAGGTCGCCACCGGCGCCGCGATGCTCGCCTGGCTCGGCTACGAGAAGCTGCGCCACGGCTCCTTCACCACCCTCGGCGCCGCCTCCGGCGCGGTCGCAGGACTCGTCGCGATCACCCCGGCGGGCGGTGCGGTCAGCCCGCTCGGCGCCATCGCGGTCGGCGCCATCGCCGGTGTGCTGTGCGCCATGGCCGTCGGCCTCAAGTACAAGCTCGGCTACGACGACTCCCTGGACGTCGTCGGCGTCCACCTCGTCGGCGGCGTCATCGGCTCCCTCCTCGTCGGCTTCTTCGCCACCGGCGGGGTCCAGTCCGACGCCAAGGGCCTCTTCTACGGGGGCGGGCTCGGCCAGCTCGGCAAGCAGGCCGTCGGGGTCCTCGCCGTCCTCGCGTACTCTCTGCTCCTCTCCGCGGCCCTCGCCTTCCTGATCGACAAGACCCTCGGGATGCGCGTGGACGAGGACGACGAGGTCTCCGGCATCGACCAGGTCGAACACGCCGAGACCGCGTACGAGTTCAGCGGCGCCGGCGGCGGCGCGGCCCCGCGCACCACCGCATCCGCCGCCCCCGGCACGCCGGCCGCCCCGACGAACAAGAAGGTGGACGCATGAAGCTCATCACCGCAGTCGTGAAGCCCCACCGCCTCGACGAGATCAAGGAAGCCCTCCAGGCATTCGGCGTCCAGGGCCTCACCGTCACCGAGGCCAGCGGCTACGGGCGCCAGCGCGGCCACACCGAGGTCTACCGGGGCGCCGAGTACACCGTCGACCTCGTCCCCAAGATCCGCATCGAGGTCCTGGTCGAGGACGAGGACGCCGAACAGCTCATCGAGGTCGTCGTCAAGGCCGCCCGCACCGGCAAGATCGGTGACGGCAAGGTCTGGAGCGTCCCGGTCGAGACCGCGGTCAGGGTCCGCACGGGCGAACGCGGCCCGGACGCGCTCTGACCGCTCCGGTCCACTGATTCGCACGGTCGCGCACACGGAAGGGCAGCTGGGTGACGAGCACCGGAACCACCACGGAACCCGAGGACCCGGGACCCAGCGGCTACGCGGCGGCCCGGCTGCGCCTTCTCCAGGAGAAGGAGCGGCCCGGGCCGCCGCGCCGTGCGGCCCTCGCCTCCCTCACAGACGCCTGGCTGACCGCCCTGTTCACCGGCGCGGCCGAACACGCCGGCGTCCGGGGCGCCGCCCTCGTCGCGGTCGGCGGCTACGGCCGCGGCGAACTCTCCCCGCGCAGCGACCTCGACCTGCTCCTCCTGCACGACGGCACCGCCGACGCCGCTGCCGTGGCCGCCCTCGCCGACCGGACCTGGTACCCGGTCTGGGACCTCGGCCTGGCCCTCGACCACTCCGTCCGCACCCCCGCCGAGGCCCGGAAGACGGCCGGCGACGACCTCAAGGTCCAGCTCGGACTGCTCGACGCCCGGCCCGTCGCCGGCGACCTCGGCCTCGTCGCCTCCCTGCGCACCGCGATCCTCGCCGACTGGCGCAACCAGGCCCCCAAACGCCTCCCCGCCCTCCACGAACTCTGCCGCGAACGGGCCGAACGCCAGGGCGAGCTCCAGTTCCTCCTGGAACCCGACCTCAAGGAGGCCCGGGGCGGCCTGCGCGACGCCACCGCCCTGCGCGCCGTCGCCGCCTCCTGGGTCGCCGACGCCCCCCGCGAAGGGCTCGCCGAGGCCCGCCGCGTCCTGCTCGACGCCCGCGACGCCCTCCACCTCACCACCGGCCGCGCCACCGACCGCCTCGCCCTCCAGGAACAGGACCAGGTCGCCGAAGCCCTCGGCCTCCTCGACGCCGACGCCCTGCTGCGCCAGGTCTACGAGGCCGCCCGCACCGTCTCCTACGCCACCGACGTCACCTGGCGCGAGGTCAACCGGGTGCTGCGCGCCCGCTCGGCCCGGCCCCGGCTGCGGGCCCTGCTCGGCGGTGGCCGCAACCCGGCGCCCGAACGGACCCCGCTCGCCGATGGCGTGGTCGAGGCCGAGGGCGAGGCGGTCCTCGCCCGCACCGCCCGCCCCGAACGCGACGCGGTCCTCGTCCTGCGGGCAGCCGCCGCCGCCGCCCAGTCCGGACTGCCCCTCTCGCGCCACCTCGTACGCCACCTCGCCACCGCCGCGAAGCCGCTCCCGGTGCCGTGGCCGGCCGAGGCCCGCGAAGAACTCGTCACCCTCCTCGGCGCGGGCGAGGCCACCGTCCCCGTCTGGGAGGCCCTGGAGGCCGAGGGGCTGATCACCCGCCTCCTGCCCGACTGGGAACGGGTCCACTGCCGCCCCCAGCGCAACCCCGTCCACACCTGGACCGTCGACCGCCACCTCGTCGAGACGGCCGTCCGTGCCGCCGCGCTCACCCGCCGCGTCGGCCGCCCCGACCTGCTGCTCGTCGCCGCCCTGCTGCACGACATCGGCAAGGGCCGGCCGGGCGACCATTCCGTCGCCGGCGAGGTCATCGCCCGCGACATGGCCGCCCGGATCGGCTTCGACGCCCACGACGTGGGCGTCATCGCCACCCTCGTACGCCACCACCTGCTGCTCGTCGAGACCGCCACCCGGCGCGACCTGGACGACCCGGCGACCGTCCGCGCCGTCGCCGACGCGGTCGGCACCGCCGCCACCCTGGAGCTGCTGCACGCCCTGACCGAGGCCGACGCCCTGGCCACCGGGCCCGCCGCCTGGTCCGCCTGGCGCGCCTCCCTCGTCACCGAGCTCGTCAAACGCGTCGCCCAGGTCCTCGCCGGCGAGGCCCCCGAAGAGCCCGAGCAGGCCGCCCCCACCACCGAGCAGGAACGCCTGGCCGTCGAAGCCCTGCGCACCGGCGAACCCGTACTCGCCCTGCACACCCGGCCCGAGACCCCGCACGAGGAGGGCGCCCCGGAACCCGTCGGCGTAGAACTCCTCATCGCGCTCCGGGACCGGCCGGGCGTCCTGCCCGCCGCCGCCGGAGTCCTCGCCCTGCACCGCCTCACCGTGCGCGCCGCCGACCTGAGGGCCGTGGAGCTGCCCACCGAGCTGGGGGACACCGCGGACCTGCTGCTGCTCAGCTGGCGGGTCGCCGCCGAGTACGGCTCACTGCCCCAGGCGGCCCGGCTCCGCGCCGACCTCGTACGCGCCCTTGACGGCACCCTGGACATCCCGGCCCGCCTCGCCGAACGCGAGGCCGCCCACCCCCGGCGGCGCGGTGCGAAGGCCCCGCCGCCCAGGGTGACGGTCGCGCCGGCCGGCTCCCGCCTGGCCACGGTGATCGAGGTCCGCGCCCAGGACGCCCCGGGCCTGCTGCACCGCATCGGCCACGCACTGGAGCGGAGCACGGTACGGGTGCGCAGCGCGCATGTGTCGACGCTGGGGGCGAACGCCGTGGACACGGTCTACGTCACGGACGCGGAGGGCGAACCGCTGTCCGCGAAGCGGGCGGCACAGCTGGCCCAGGAGGTCGAGAAGGCGCTCGGCTGAACCCGCCCCCCCGTACGGTGCCGGGCGAGGGCTTGGCGTTCTCCGGGGTCCGGATACCCTGGGAACCGACTGACTCCACCCGCCCCCGACCCTGAGGACCGACGAGCGCCGTGTTCGATACTCTCTCCGACCGCCTTGCCGCGACTTTCAAGAACCTCCGGGGCAAGGGCCGCTTGTCCGAGGCGGACATCGACGCCACGGCTCGCGAGATCCGTATCGCCCTGCTCGAAGCCGACGTGGCGCTGCCCGTCGTCCGGTCCTTCATCGCCAACGTCAAGGAGCGGGCGCGCGGCGTCGAGGTCTCCCAGGCGCTGAATCCCGCTCAGCAGGTCGTCAAAATCGTCAACGAGGAGCTCATCTCCATCCTCGGCGGCGAGACCCGGCGGCTGCGGTTCGCCAAGAACCCGCCCACCGTGATCATGCTCGCCGGCCTCCAGGGCGCCGGTAAGACGACCCTCGCCGGAAAGCTCGGCCTCTGGCTCAAGGGCCAGGGCCACTCCCCGCTGCTCGTCGCCTGCGACCTCCAGCGCCCCAACGCCGTCAACCAGCTGAGCGTCGTCGCCGACCGCGCCGGCGTCGCGGTGTACGCCCCCGAGCCGGGCAACGGCGTCGGTGACCCGGTCCAGGTTGCCGAGGACTCCATCGAGTACGCGAAGACCAAGGTCCACGACATCGTCATCGTGGACACCGCCGGCCGGCTCGGCATCGACCAGGAGCTGATGCAGCAGGCCGCGGACATCCGCGACGCCGTCAGCCCGGACGAGATCCTCTTCGTGGTCGACGCGATGATCGGTCAGGACGCGGTCAACACCGCCGAGGCGTTCCGCGACGGCGTCGGCTTCGACGGGGTGGTCCTCTCCAAGCTCGACGGCGACGCCCGCGGTGGTGCCGCCCTGTCGATCGCCCACGTCACGGGCAAGCAGATCATGTTCGCGTCGAACGGCGAGAAGCTGGAGGACTTCGACGCGTTCCACCCGGACCGCATGGCCTCGCGCATCCTCGACATGGGTGACCTGCTCACCCTGATCGAGCAGGCGGAGAAGACCTTCAGCCAGGAAGAGGCCGCCAAAATGGCCTCCAAGCTGGCGTCCAGCAAGGGCGGCAAGGACTTCACGCTGGACGACTTCCTGGCCCAGATGGAGCAGGTCCGCAAGATGGGCTCCATCTCCAAGCTGCTCGGCATGCTGCCCGGCATGGGGCAGATCAAGGACCAGATCAACAACATCGACGAGCGCGACGTCGACCGCACCGCCGCGATCATCAAGTCGATGACCCCGAAGGAGCGCGCCGAGCCGACGATCATCAACGGCTCGCGGCGCGCCCGTATCGCCAAGGGTTCCGGCGTCGAGGTCAGCGCCGTGAAGAACCTGGTCGAGCGGTTCTTCGAGGCCCGCAAGATGATGTCGAAGATGGCCCAGGGCGGCGGCATGCCGGGGATGCCCGGGATGCCGGGCATGGGTGGCGGCCCCGGTCGGCAGAAGAAGCAGGTCAAGCAGGCCAAGGGCAAGCGCAAGAGCGGCAACCCGATGAAGCGCAAGGCCGAGGAGCAGGCCGCCGCGGTCCGCCGCGAGCAGGCGGCCCAGGGCGGCGTCCCCGGTCTGCCGGCCGGCCAGGACGGTCAGGACTTCGAGCTGCCCGACGAGTTCAAGAAGTTCATGGGCTGACGCCCGCGCCGATGACCGAGGGGCGTCCGCCGTGCGGCGGGCGCCCCTTCGGCATGTGTCACGTCGTGCAGACCAGGTAGCGGAACACGTTGGACATCCACACCGTGCCGTCCGGGCGCCGGTGCGGGTGCAGGGCCTCCGCCACTTCCTTCTCCACCTGCCACCGGTCCGTCGCCCGCACCGCCGCGTCGAACAGCCGGGTCGAGAGCAGGCCGCGTACCGCGCTGTCCATGTCGGCGTAACCGAACGGACAGGCCACCCGGCCCGAGCCGTCCGGGTTCAGCCCGGACCGGAAGGCCACGTCCTCCAGATCGTCGCGGCGCGGGCCGCGCCAGGACCCGCTGCCCGGCGTGCGCCCGTCCTCGGCGAGGCGGCTCGCCACCCCCAGCACCGCCGAAGTGGCGCACCGCTCCGGCGGGCCCCAGCCGGCCAGGACGACCGTGGAGCCCCGGCCCGCCGACGGCACCGCGGTCCCGAGGGCCCGTACCAGCTCGTCCCCGTCGCCCGCCGCGCAGCCGATCGGGGTGAACGCGGTGATCAGGTCGTGGGGCCCGTCGGCCGCCGCCTCGCTGACCGAGTCCACGAGGCGGGGGCCGGTGGCCGGGGCGCCGCGGTCCTCGGGGCCGGGCCGCAGCCGGGCCCGCGCGAGGGCGAGGCGTTCGAGGTCGGTGTCCACGCCGGTGACCCGCGCGCCGCGGCCCGCGGCCATCAGCAGCGCGAGCCCGGAACCGCAGCCGAGCCCGAGCACCCGGGTGGCGGGCCCGACCTCCAGCCGCGTGTACACCGCTTCGTACAGCGGTGCGAGCATCCGTTCCTGGATCTCGGCCCAGTCACGGGCCCGGGAGCCGTCGTCCGCGGGAGCGGATGACTCCGTGTGCCGGTGGTGCCGGACGAGCGTTGGTGTCATGGAATGCGCCCCAATCCGCCGAGGTTGCCGGTTGTGCCGATCGGTCGTGCCGAGTGGACGGTTGGCCCGTCCCCGTACGCGCGATTCCCCCGTATGCCAGAGAACTGCGCATCCGCCGCCGCGTCCAGGGGTCTGCGGGGGATGGTTCCCGCGAGACCGCCCGGGCGTGCCACGGCTCCTGGGCACCCGGACGGCATGGGCGCCCCAGGAGTCCGCCACGTGCTCTGCCGTCTCTGCCGTCCCAGTCTCACCCGACACGCCGGGACGGGCACGTCGAGCTCGTCAGGGCGCTGCGGGTACCCTCTCCACCTGCGTTTCCGCGACCGCCGGATCTCCGGCGCCGGGCGCTCGCGGGCGCCGGGGCGCGTACCGCGTCTACGCGCCCGGGCGTACGCGCCGCTACGTACCGGCTTGGTGCGAGCTGTGAGACTTCTCCGCAGATCAGCGCACCCGCCCTCGTCAGGACGCATGAACGGCAACTGACTGGTACGTGCAAAATATTTGGGATGGCCCGGAATCGGAACACCGGAGGCCCCGCGCTCGTTGGTCACGACGTGAGCACGACACCACCTGTACTTGCCGCAGAGCTGGCGCAGGCGTGGGCCGATATTCAGCGGTACCACCCCGAGCTGCCCGATCTCGCCGCACCCGAGTCCCTGATCGGAGAGTCCTCGTCCGCCTGTGGCGCCGAGCTCTCCTTCGAGCGACTGCTCCATGAGGCAGTCCACGGCATCGCCGCCGCGAGAGGTGTCCGCGACACCTCACGCGCCGGCCGTTACCACAACCGACGATTCCTGGCGATCGCCGAGGAGCTGGGCCTCGACCATGCCGAGGAGCCCCATCCCAGCAGCGGCTTCTCGCTGGTCACGCTCAACCCCGAGGCCAAGCGCCGCTACCGGCCGACGACGGAAAGGCTGCAACGCGCCCTCAAGGCGCACACCGTGGCCACCGCCGCCGACACCAAGCGCTCCTTCCGCGGCCCCGCCGCCCGGCACGGCTCCTCCGGAGGGGGCGTGCGGGTCAAGGCCGTCTGCGACTGCGGACGCAATGTGCGCGTGGTCCCCTCGGTCCTCGCGCAGGCCCCGATCGTCTGCGGCGGCTGCGGAAAGCCGTTCCGGATCCCGGAAGCGGCGGTCGCGGTGGGGTGAGCCGACGGGGTGTGGCACAATGGCTAGCTGTACTCGACAGTCGCACAGGACCCCTCTCTCCTCCGGCTGACGCGTCCATCGGGCACCCGAGTACCGCAACCCCACGTGGCATCTTCGTTGTGCCCAACCACGTCATAGACCAGGAGACACCACTTCCGTGGCAGTCAAGATCAAGCTGAAGCGTCTGGGCAAGATCCGTTCGCCTCACTACCGCATCGTCGTCGCCGACTCCCGTACCCGCCGTGACGGCCGGGCCATCGAGGAGATCGGCCTGTACCACCCGGTGCAGAACCCGTCGCGCATCGAGGTCAACTCGGAGCGCGCGCAGTACTGGCTGTCCGTCGGCGCCCAGCCGACCGAGCCGGTCCTCGCGATCCTGAAGCTCACCGGCGACTGGCAGGCGCACAAGGGCCTCCCGGCCCCCGCGCCGCTGCTGCAGCCGGAGCCCAAGGCCGACAAGCGCGCCCTGTTCGACGCTCTCTCCACCGACGGTGAGGAGTCGAAGGGCGAGGCCATCACGCCGAAGGCGAAGAAGGCCGACAAGAAGGCGGACGAGGCTGCTGACGCTGCCGCGCCCGCCGAGTCGACCGAGGCCTGAGCATGCTCGAGGAGGCTCTCGAGCACCTCGTGAAAGGCATCGTCGACAACCCCGACGATGTGCAGGTCGCCTCGCGCAACCTGCGCCGTGGCCGTGTGCTGGAGGTCCGGGTGCACCCCGATGACCTCGGCAAGGTGATCGGCCGCAACGGCCGCACCGCACGCGCGCTGCGTACCGTCGTGGGCGCCATCGGCGGCCGTGGCATCCGCGTCGACCTCGTCGATGTGGATCAGGTTCGCTGACAGAGTTGAACACCGGCACGGGCCGGGGAGGGCCAAGCGCCCGCCCCGGCCCGTCGTCGTACGACAGGAGAGACACAAGGTGCAGTTGGTAGTCGCGCGGATCGGCCGCGCCCACGGCATCAAGGGCGAGGTCACCGTCGAGGTGCGCACGGACGAGCCGGAGCTGCGGCTCGCGCCCGGAGCCGTGCTGGCCACCGAGCCGGCCACGACGGGACCGCTGACGATCGAGACCGGCCGGGTGCACAGCGGCCGGCTGCTGCTGCGTTTCGCGGGCGTGAAGGACCGTACGGCCGCCGAGGCGCTGCGCAACACCCTGCTGATCGCCGACGTCGACCCGGCGGAACTCCCGGAGGACCCCGAGGAGTTCTACGACCATCAGCTGATGGACCTCGACGTGGTCCTCGCCGACGGCACCGAGATCGGCCGGATCACCGAGATCACGCACCTGCCGTCCCAGGACCTCTTCATCGTGGAGCGCCCGGACGGCAGCGAGGTGATGATCCCGTTCGTGGAGGAGATCGTCACAGAGATCGACCTGGAGGAGCAGCGCGCGGTCATCACCCCGCCGCCCGGGCTGATCGACGCGAGCCAGGCGGTCGTGGCCTCCGCGCGCGAGGAGGGCGACGGGCCGGCCGCCGCGACGGGCGAGGACGCCTGATGCGCCTCGACGTCGTCACGATCTTCCCCGAGTACCTGGAGCCGCTGAACGTCTCCCTGGTCGGCAAGGCCCGCGCGGGCGGCCGCCTCGACGTGCACGTGCACGACCTGCGCGACTGGACGTACGACCGCCACAACACCGTGGACGACACCCCGTACGGCGGCGGTCCCGGCATGGTCATGAAGACCGAGCCGTGGGGCGACGCCCTGGACGAGGCGCTGGCGGACGGCTACGAGGCGGGGGTGCACTCCCCGGTCCTCGTGGTGCCGACGCCGAGCGGCCGGCCGTTCACCCAGGAGCTGGCCGTCGAACTCTCCGAGCGGCCCTGGCTGATCTTCACCCCGGCCCGCTACGAGGGCATCGACCGGCGGGTGACCGAGGAGTACGCCACCCGGATGCCGGTGGTCGAGGTGTCCATCGGCGATTACGTGCTGGCGGGCGGGGAAGCGGCCGTCCTGGTGATCACCGAGGCGGTGGCCCGGCTGCTGCCCGGCGTGCTGGGCAACGCCGCCTCCCACCAGGACGACTCCTTCGCACCCGGCGCGATGGCCAACCTCCTGGAGGGCCCCGTCTACACCAAGCCGCCCCAGTGGCGCGGACGGGGCATTCCCGACGTACTGCTCAGCGGCCACCACGGGCGGATCGCGCGCTGGCGGCGGGACGAGGCGCTGCGCCGTACGGCCGCCAACCGGCCCGATCTGATCGAGCGGTGCGAGGCGTCCGGCTTCGACAAGAAGGACCGGGAGATGCTCTCCATCCTCGGCTGGTCGCCGGAGCCCGGCGGCCGATTTTGGCGCAGGCCCGAGGCCGTGGAAGAATAGGCCGCTGCTGTACGTCCGCGTGCGCCCCTGCCACAGGGGGAATGACGCCCGTCCGACGCGATCAGCCCTACGCATTCATCACTCACTCCCGTCGATGACCTGTGGCATCGGCGAAGAAAGCAGACAACATGGCTTCCCTGCTCGACGACGTCAATTCCGCGTCGCTGCGTACCGACGTCCCGGCGTTCCGCCCCGGTGACACCGTCAACGTTCACGTCCGCGTGATCGAGGGCAACCGCTCCCGTGTCCAGCAGTTCAAGGGCATCGTCATCCGCCGCCAGGGCGCGGGCGTCAGCGAGACCTTCACGGTCCGCAAGGTCTCCTTCAGCGTCGGCGTCGAGCGCACCTTCCCGGTGCACAGCCCGATCTTCGAGAAGATCGAGGTCGTGACCCGCGGTGACGTCCGTCGCGCCAAGCTGTACTTCCTCCGTGAGCTGCGCGGCAAGGCCGCGAAGATCAAGGAGAAGCGCGACCGCTGAGCTGACTCCCTGGTCCACAGGACGGCCGGATAAGCTCTGGCCCCGATGGACACGGAAGCAGAACTCCAGGAGCGCGACCGCTCCTCCGCACCCGCTACGGGTCCGGAGGAACGGTCGCGCTCCTCGCGTTTGCGCCACCGGGTCGCCGCCTCGCTGCCCTGGCGGCGCCTGGGCGCGCTCGGTGCCGCCTGCGCGGTCTTCGTGCTCCTGTTCGGCACCTTCGTGGTGCAGCCCTTCCTGATCCCCAGCGGCTCGATGGAGTCCACGCTCCGGGTGGGCGACCGGGTGCTCGTCAACAAGCTGGCGTACCGTTTCGGCTCCGTGCCCCGTCGCGGTGACGTGGTCGTCTTCGACGGCACCGGCTCCTTCGTGCAGGAGGGCACGGGGGAGAACCCCGTCACCGCGCTGCTGCGCGGGGCGGCGGCGTCCCTCGGGCTCGCCGGGCCGGCCGAGACCGACTTCGTGAAGCGGGTGGTGGGTGTGGGGGGCGACCGGGTGGTCTGCTGCGACGCGCGGGGCCGGATCGAGGTGAACGGCCGGCCGCTGGACGAGGAGTACCTCTTCCCCGGTGACGCGGCCTCCCGGGTCCCCTTCGACATCGTGGTGCCGGACGGCACCCTGTGGATGATGGGCGACCACCGCAGCCGCTCCCGCGACTCCCGCGACCACCTGGGCGAGCCGGGCGGCGGCATGGTGCCGGTGGACCGGGTGATCGGGCGGGTCGACTGGTTCGGCTGGCCGCTCGGCCGGGTCGGGTCCCTGCCGGGCACCTCGGCGTTCGACGGCATACCGGCGCCGGGCCCGGCCCATGGGTAACCACGGGCGCCACGGCGGTGCGGCCCCCGGGACCACGCCGCCCGCCGACGGTGCGCGCTCGCTGCCCACCCGGGCCCAGCGGCGCAAGCTGGCCCGCAAGGTGAAGCGCAAGCGGCGCAGGTCGGCGGTGCGGGAGATTCCGCTGCTGATCACGGTGGCGCTCTTGATCGCGCTGGTCCTCAAGACGTTCCTGGTGCAGGCGTTCGTGATCCCCTCCGGGTCGATGGAGCAGACCATCCGGATCGGCGACCGGGTGCTCGTGGACAAGCTGACGCCGTGGTTCGGGTCCAAGCCTCAGCGCGGCGACGTCGTCGTGTTCCGCAACCCCTCGGACTGGCCGCCGCCGAACCAGGCGACCTCCGAGGAGCCGCCCGTCGTCATCAAGCAGGTGAAGGAGGCGCTCACCTTCATCGGGCTGCTTCCCTCGGGCGACGAGCAGGATCTGATCAAGCGGGTGGTGGCCGTCGGAGGCGACACCGTGAAGTGCTGCGAGCAGGACGGGCGGCTCATCGTCAACGGCGTGGCGGTCGACGAACCCTATGTTTTCCCCGGGGATTCCCCCTCCACCATCAAATTCGAGGTAAAGGTTCCGGCGGGCCGGCTCTTCGTCATGGGGGACCACCGCTCCAACTCCGCCGATTCGCGCTTCCACCTGGACAAGACGGCGAACGGCACGATCTCCGAGGACGCGGTCGTGGGGCGGGCGAAGTGGATCGTCTGGCCCTTCGGACACTGGGGCGGTCTTGAGGAACGCTCGGCGTTCTCGTCGGTCCCGGACGCGCGCGCCGGTACGGCGGCCGGGTCGGGGCCGTCGAATAGTGTGTCGGAGTATCCCAACGGATTGACCCGGCTCCCGACCCCTGCGGAACTCCCGCTCGTTATGGGAGTGGTGGGCCTGCATCGGCTAGGACGCGGGCGGTGGCACGGAGTAAGGAGTGGATGTGGGGGATTTGGCGGTCGGCGCACGATCCGGACACGAAGAACCCGAGGACCGGCCGGGCTCTCCGGCGCATGCCGAGTCCGCCGGAGAAGCGGCGGACGGGGCGGCGGCGGGCGGGGTGGAGAGTGACGGCGGCGCGTCCGGCTCCAGCACGGCCCGCAAGAAGAGCCCCCGCCCGTTCTGGAAGGAACTGCCCCTCCTCATCGGCGTCGCGCTGATTCTGGCGTTGCTGATCAAGACGTTTCTGGTGCAGGCGTTCTCGATTCCCTCGGATTCGATGCAGAACACGCTCCAGCGCGGTGACCGGGTGCTGGTGGACAAGCTGACGCCGTGGTTCGGTGCGGAGCCGGAGCGCGGCGAGGTCGTCGTCTTCCACGACCCGGGCGGCTGGCTGGAGGACACCCAGGCACCCGAGCCGAACGCGGTGCAGAAGTTCCTCAGCTTCATCGGTCTCATGCCCTCGTCCGAGGAGAAGGACCTGATCAAGCGGGTCATCGCGATCGGCGGTGACACCGTGGAGTGCAAGAAGAACGGACCGGTCGAGGTCAACGGCAAGGCGCTGGACGACAAGTCGTTCATCTTCGAGGGCAACAGCGCCTGCGACGACGAGCCGTTCGGCCCGATCAAGGTCCCCAAGGGCCGTATGTGGGTGATGGGCGACCACCGGCAGAACTCGCTCGACTCCCGGTACCACCAGAATCTGTCGGGCGGCGGCACCGTCTCCACCGAAAAGGTGGTCGGCCGCGCCATCGTGATCGCGTGGCCGGTCAACCGCTGGGCGACCCTCCCGGTCCCGAAGACCTTCGACCAGCCGGGCATCAACGCGGCGGCCGCCGCGGCGGCGCCCGGAGCGATCGGGCTCGCGGGCGCCGTACCGCTGGTGCTCTGGCGCAGGCGCCGCCGGACCTCGCCCCGGCGGGCGACGTAACGGACGGACCGCCCCCTGCCCGCGGGGGCGGTTCTTCCGATTCGGCGGGCCGGCAGGGCGGTCCGGCGGGCAGGCAACCGGCGCAGAGTGAGGAAGCGGAACGTGAGTGGAGTGGCAGGCGGAGCACGGCCCGAGCAGGAGTCCGCGCAGCAGCCGGAACCGGCCGACGCGACGGAATCCGGACCCGGCACCGGGGACGAGCCGTCCCGGGCGTCCGAGGCCGAGCCGGACGGCGGCGGGGACAGTAAGAAGACCTCCCGCCCGTTCTGGAAGGAGCTGCCGCTCCTCGTCGGGATCGCGCTGATTCTGGCGTTGCTGATCAAGACGTTTCTGGTGCAGGCGTTCTCGATTCCCTCGGATTCGATGCAGAACACGCTCCAGCGCGGTGACCGGGTGCTGGTCGACAAGCTGACCCCCTGGTTCGGCTCGGAGCCGGAGCGCGGCGAGGTCGTCGTCTTCCACGACCCGGACGGCTGGCTGCGCGACGAGCCGACCCCGAAGCCGAACGCCGCGCAGAAGTTCCTGAGCTTCGTCGGGCTGATGCCGTCCGCCGAGGAGAAGGACCTGATCAAGCGCACGATCGCGGTCGGCGGTGACACCGTGGAGTGCAAGAAGGGCGGCCCGGTCCAGGTCAACGGCAAGGCACTCGACGAGCCGTACGTCTTCCCCGGCAACAGCGCCTGCGACGACATGCCCTTCGGCCCGTTCAAGGTGCCCGACGGCAAGATCTGGGTGATGGGCGACCACCGGCAGGACTCGTCGGACTCGCGCTACCACACCAACGACGTGAACAAGGGCTTCGTGCCGGTGAGCCAGGTCGTGGGCCGGGCCGTGGTGGTGGCGTGGCCGGTCGGGCGCTGGTCGGTGCTGTCCGTTCCGGACACCTTCGACCAGCCCGGTATCAGCGCCGCCGCCGGGGCCGCGCCGGGCGCAGTCGGCCTCGCCGGCGCCCTGCCGCTCGTGCTGTGGCGCAGGCGGAGGCTGACCGCCGGGCGTACTGCCGGGTAGGGTGCCCACGCGGATCAGCGATTGTCGATCTCCGATGGGGGACGCCGGTATGGGTGCAACAGGTCGTACGGATGACGGCCGCGGCCGGCTCGGCAGCAGGCTGTCCGGGGTGGCCGTGGCGCTCGGCTGCGTGCTCTTCCTCGGCGGCTTCGCCTGGGGGGCCGTGGTGTACCGGCCCTACACGGTCCCGACCGGGTCGATGACGCCGACGGTGAACGCGGGCGACAAGGTACTCGCGCAGCGGGTGGACGGCAGCGAGGTCCGGCGCGGTGACGTGGTCGTCTTCACCGACCCGGAGTGGGGCAACATGCCCATGGTGAAGCGGGTCGTCGGCACCGACGGCGACAAGATCGCCTGCTGCGGCAAGGACGGCCGCCTCACGGTCAACGGCATACCCATCGACGAACCGTATCTGCAGGGCTCCGGCCGCGCCTCGGGCGAGGACTTCACGGCCGAGGTGCCCCAGGGGCAGCTCTTCCTGCTGGGGGACGACCGCACGGTCTCGCTGGACTCCCGGGTCCACCTGGAGGACGCCGCCCACGGCTCGGTGCCGCGCGGGGCCGTGCAGGCCCGGGTGGACGCCGTCGCCTGGCCGCTCGGCTCGATGATCGGCAGGCCCCAGGCATTCGCCGCGCTGCCCGGCGGGGTCTCGACGGCCGGGCCGCTGAAGCTCCAGCTCGCCGCCATGGCCGCGGGCATGGTGCTCATCCTCGGCGGCGCCGTGTACGGCCCGCTCGCGGCCCGCTCCTCCCGGCCGAAGCGGAACACGCAGCCGAAGGCGGCCGCCGGTGCCCGCTGAGGTACGCAGGGTCGCCCGCCTGGTACTCCTCGATCCGGACGACCGCATTCTGCTGATGCACGGCTTCGAACCGGAGGACCCGGACCGCAGCTGGTGGTTCACCCCGGGCGGCGGCCTGGAGGACGACGAGACCCATGAGCGGGCCGCGCTGCGCGAGCTGGCCGAGGAGACCGGCATCACCGACGTCGAACTGGGCCCGGTCCTCTGGAAGCGGCGGTGCTCCTTCCCCTTCGACGGCCGGCGCTGGGAACAGGACGAGTGGTATTTCCTGGCCCGTACGGCACAGACCGCCACCGACACCAGCGGACACACATGGCTGGAACGCCGCAGTGTCACGGGTCTGAGGTGGTGGACCTCCGCCGAACTGTCGGCGGCGCGTGAGACGGTGTACCCGACCAGACTCGCCGAGCTGCTCCGGACGCTGCTCGACGAGGGTCCTCCGGGTACGCCGGTGGTCCTGGCCCCCGAAAACGCCTGAGCGGCCGGGGCGTCGGGGGCTGGCGCACAATGGGGAAACGCACGGCTGAAGGGGAACATGCCAATGAGCGCCGAGGACCTCGAGAAGTACGAGACCGAGATGGAGCTGAAGCTCTACCGGGAGTACCGCGATGTCGTCGGTCTGTTCAAATATGTGATCGAGACCGAACGGCGCTTCTACCTCACCAACGACTACGAGATGCAGGTGCACTCGGTCCAGGGCGAGGTGTTTTTCGAGGTGTCCATGGCGGACGCCTGGGTCTGGGACATGTACCGGCCCGCACGGTTCGTCAAGCAGGTACGGGTGCTGACGTTCAAGGACGTCAACATCGAGGAGCTCAACAAGAGCGATCTCGAACTTCCGGGTGGCTGAGTTATCCACAATCGCCCGCTTGTCCACCAAGATCCACTGAAGTAGGGCGGACGCGTCACAGTCGGTACCGGAGGTGGTGCCGATATGAACGCACGGGGGGCTCTCGGGCGGTACGGCGAGGACCTGGCGGCGCGGCTGCTGGCCGACGCCGGCATGTCCGTACTGGAACGGAACTGGCGCTGTCGCGCCGGCGAGATCGACATCGTCGCGATGGACGGTGACGCGCTCGTCATCTGCGAGGTGAAGACCCGCAGGGCGGGCGCGTTCGAGCATCCGATGGCCGCTGTCACACCGGCCAAGGCGGACCGGCTGCGCCGGCTGGCCGCGCTCTGGCTGGACCGGCACGGCGGCCCGCCGCCCGGCGGGGTGCGCATCGACCTGGTGGGCGTGGTGCTGCCCACACGCGGCGCGCCCCTGGCCGAGCATGCGCGGGGGGTGGCCTGATGGGGTTCGCGCGTGCCTGCTCGGTGGCGCTGGTCGGCGTCGAGGGCGTGGTGGTGGAGGTCCAGGCGGACCTGGAGGCCGGGGTGGCGGCGTTCACCCTGGTGGGGCTGCCGGACAAGAGCCTGGTGGAGAGCCGCGACCGGGTCAGGGCCGCCGTGGTCAACTCCGGGGCCGAGTGGCCGCAGAAGAAGCTCACCGTGGGACTGTCCCCGGCCTCGGTGCCCAAGGGCGGATCGGGCTTCGACCTCGCTGTGGCGTGTGCGGTGCTGGGCGCCGCCGAGCGGATCGATCCCGCCTCGATCGACGACGTGGTGATGATCGGGGAGCTGGGGCTCGACGGCCGGGTGCGCCCGGTCCGCGGGGTGCTCCCCGCCGTCCTGGCGGCGGCCGAGGCCGGCTACCGGCAGGTGGTCGTCCCCGAACAGAGCGCGGGCGAGGCGGCCCTCGTGCCCGGCGTCTCCGTGCTCGGGGTGCGCAGCCTGCGGCAGCTGATCGCGGTGCTGTGCGACGAACCCGTGCCCGACGAACAGCGGCCCCACGAGGAGGGGCGCCCCGACCCCATGCTCGCCGGGCTGATGGTGCCCGGCGCCGGACTGGGCGCCGGCATCGCCAGGGCCGCTGCGACGGGCGAGGGCGCCCGGCCGGATCTGGCGGACGTGGCGGGCCAGGAGCGGCCGCGCAAGGCCCTGGAGGTCGCCGCGGCGGGCGGCCACCACCTGCTGCTCACCGGTCCGCCGGGGGCGGGCAAGACCATGCTGGCCGAGCGGATGCCCGCGATCCTGCCGCCGCTGACCAGGCAGGAGTCCCTGGAGGTGACCGCCGTGCACTCGGTCGCCGGCATCCTGCCGCCGGGCGAGCCGCTGGTCTCCCGGGCGCCCTACTGCGCGCCGCACCACTCGGCGACCATGCAGTCCCTGGTCGGCGGGGGCAACGGGCTGCCGAGGCCCGGCGCCGTCTCGCTCGCTCATCGCGGGATCCTCTTTCTGGACGAGGCGCCGGAGTTCTCCGTGAAGGCGCTGGACGCGCTGCGCCAGCCCTTGGAGTCCGGGCACGTCGTGGTGGCGCGGAGCGCGGGGGTGGTGCGGCTGCCGGCCCGGTTCCTGATGGTGCTCGCCGCCAACCCCTGCCCGTGCGGGCGGCACACCCTGAGCGGGGACGGCTGCGAGTGCCCGCCGTCCGCGGTGCGGCGCTACCAGGCCCGGCTCTCCGGCCCGCTGCTGGACCGGGTGGACCTGAGGGTGGCCGTCGCCCCGGTGACGCGGGCGGACCTGATGGGGCGGGGTGGCCGGGGCGAGTCCACGGCGACCGTCGCGGCCCGGGTGCGGGAGGCCCGGGAGCGGGCGGCCGAGCGGCTGGCGGGCACGGCCTGGACGACCAACAGCGAGGTCCCGGGCCACGAGCTGCGGACCCGGCTGGCCGCGGCGCCGGGCGCGCTGATGGCGGCGGAGCGGGACATGGAGCGGGGCCTGCTCACCGCGCGGGGCCTGGACCGGGTGCTGCGGGTGGCGTGGACGGTCGCGGACCTGCGCGGCGCCGACCGCCCGGACGCCTCGGACATCGCGGTGGCCCTGGAACTGCGCAGCGGCATCCCGCGCGGGGTCGCGATGGGGACGGGGGCGGCATGACGGGGCAGGACGTGGGGTGCGGGGGCGGCATGACGGGACAGGACGTGGGGTGCGGGGGCGGCATGACGGGGCAGGACACCGGATGCGCGGGCGGCGCGGTGGTGGCGGCGCGCGGACGGGGCGGCGGGGGAGCCGTGCTCGCGGGCGGCGGCGCAGATC
>NZ_SSBI01000048.1 GCF_004795015.1 Streptomyces sp. A1277
TCCGGCCGCGTGCGTGGTGGCTCCGCCGATGCGCCGACAAATCCGAAACAGGACAGTCGAAGACGTCAGTCAGTCGGCGAGTCAGACGCATCAGCAGAACCACCACTCACATCCTCACTGTCAGTCGAGTTCACGCCCTGGTGTCCTTGCCCGCACAGACCCCCCGGCCCCGGAGTGCGCCGCCCCCGGGTCAGCGGTCGGAGACGGTGAACAGCGCGCCCTCGGGGTCGCAGATCACGTAGGCCGCTCCCGTGAGGCCGCTCGCGGGCGCCGCCTCGCCCCCGGCGGCCACCGCCGCGGCCGCCGTCTCCCGGCTGTCCTCCACGAAGAAGTCGACGATCCAGCGGGCCCGCACACGCGGGTCCGGATCGTTCTCCACACCGCCGCCGCGCAGGGTCACCACGGTGTGTCCACCGGCCCGGACGAGCACGCGCTCCTGCGCGTAGTCGACGCTGCACCGGCTGTGCGGTCTGGCCCATCCGAACACCTCGGCGTAGAAGACGGCCGCGTCGAAGACGTGGCGCGACCGGAGATCGACGCGCGCGGGTGCGCGGGGGCCGTCGGACCAGACGGGGGCCGGGCCCTCCCAGAAGCCGAAGGCCGCCCCTTCCCGGTCGGCGGCGATCACCGCTCTTCCGTCGCCCAGGGGGAGGGGCCCCACGGCGAGCGTGGCGCCGCGTTCCCTGATCCGGTCGGCCGTCTCGTCGGCGTCCGGCACGGCGAAGTACAAAATCCACACCGGGGACGGGCCTGCGGGCCCGGGGCAGCCGCCGATCCCGGCGACCGCCCTGCCGTGCGCACGGGCGACGACGAAGTCGCCGCCGAGGGTGCTCTCCTGGAACTCCCAGCCCATGACCCGGGCGTAAAAAGCCCTGGACGCCCGCGGATCGCGGGTCGTCAGACTCACCCAGCAGGGCGCACCGGCGACCGGTGTCTTCCATTCGAGGCTCGGCATGCGGCGCTCCTTCGCCGGAGGTGCTCCCACGTGAACGATCCTCCTGCGGCCCGGTACGCGCATCCCGGCCGCCCCGCGCCCGCGCCCGATTCCGCAGGGCGTTCAGCTCGCGAGGACCTGGGGCGAGATCACTTTGATCATGGCGTTGGCCCAGCGCTGCTGGCGCAGTGTCTGCGGGTGGCAGCGTTCGGTCAGATCCAGCAGTTCCTGGTCGCGGGCGGCCTGGGCGGTCTGGGCCAGCAGTTCCCAGTCCACGGAGACGGCCGTCGCCTTCAGATAGGTGTCGCGCAGGTCGCGCAGGAGGAGCAGGCCCGTCTCGGGGC
Organism: Streptomyces sp. A1277; assembly: GCF_004795015.1. Taxonomy (GTDB): domain Bacteria; phylum Actinomycetota; class Actinomycetes; order Streptomycetales; family Streptomycetaceae; genus Streptomyces. Next base: position 1,279 of record NZ_SSBI01000048.1, read on the forward strand.
GCCGCCCGACGAGTTCGCCGCCCTTCTCCCGCAGCCAGGCCGCGGCCCCCGTCTCCTCCTTCGGCTCGGGGGACAGGTCGACGCCGTGGTCGGCGGCCTTGTCCGCGAGTTCCCGTACGTGCTGCTGCGACCAGGCGGCCAGGTCGCGGGCCACGTGGTGCACCTCGTGGTCGGTCGCGTGGGTGCTGGAGAGCCGCATCAGCCGCACGGCGAGGCCGTTCTCCCCGTGGTGCACCTCTTTGAGGACCATGTCCAGCTTCATCGGGTCTCCTTAGGGTGCGTGGCGTGCAGCTGTTCGTCCGCCTCGCCCGCGCGGCCGCCGGTGGTCGCGGGCACGGCCGCGCCCGGGACGGGGGCGGATGCGGTGGTGGTGGGCGCGGGGGCGGGGGAGCCGGTGGCCCCGACGCGGCGCAGCCGGGCGGCGGCCGTCTTGAACAGCGGCTGTTTGGAGACCGGGTCCCACTGGGTGGGCGTCAGCTCGTTCCCGGCGCGCCCGTCGTCCTTGGGCGCGAACCCGCCGTCGGTGTCCCAGTAGCCGTAGTGGAACGGCAGGAACAGCACACCGTCCCGGATACCGCAGACGCGGGCCTTGGCCCGCACGGTGCCGCGCGCGGTGGCGACCTCCACCAGATCGCCCTCCCCGATGCCGTACGCCTGAGCGTCGCCGGCGGAGACCTCCACCCACACCTCGGGCGCGGCGGCCTGGAGCTGCGGGGCCCTCGCGGTCTTCGTCCGGGTGTGGAACTGGTAGAGCGTGCGGCCGGTGATCAGGGAGAACGGATACTCCTCGCCGGGCGGCTCGTGCGGCGTCACGTACTCGGCGGCCTTGATGACCGCCTTCGCCGACGGGTTCAGCGCCCGGTACTCGCTCTCCTCCACCGGCGCCCCGGTGATCAGGTCGCGCCCGAAGCTCTCGCAGTCGTCCGGGCCGCTCCAGAACGCACCGTCCGCGTACAGCCGCTCCGTACCGTACGGATGGTGCTCGTTGCACGGCCACTGGATGCCGCTCCCGCCACGGAGTTTGGCGTACGTGATGCCCGTGTAGTCGCAGGGCCGGCCCCGGCTGCACTCCTTCCATGCCTCGAACGCGGCCTCCGGGTCGCTCCACGGGACCAGCGGGCCGCCGTCCTTGTCCTCCAGACCGAGGCGGCGCGCGAAGTCGCAGAAGATCTCCAGGTCGGGCCTGGCCTGGCCGGGCGGCTCGACCGCCTTCTCCGAGAGATGCACGGTCCGGTCAACATTGGTGAAGGTGCCCGTCTTCTCGCCCCAGATCGCCGCGGGCAGGACCACGTCGGCGAGCTGCGCCGTCTCGGTGAGGAAGGCGTCCTGCACGACGAGGAACAGCCGCTCCTGGGCGAGCACCGAACGGATGCGCCGCAGCTCCGGCAGCGACACCGCCGGGTTGGTCCCGCTGACCCACAGCAGCCGGATGGAGCCCTCCTCCACGTACCGGAACATCTGCATGGCGTGGGTGGGCGGGCCGTAGTGCGGCACCTGGAGGGGGTCGAGGTTCCACAGCCGGGCGAGCTCGGCCATGTGGGCGTCGTTCTCCCAGTTGCGGAAGCCCGGCATGTCGCCGTTGGCGCCGCACTCGCGGGTGTTCTGCGCCGTCGGCTGACCGTTCATCTGGAGGACCCCGCAGCCGGGCTTCCCCAGCATGCCCCGTACCAGGTGCAGGTTGTTGACCTGCACGGACGCGGCGGTGGCCTGGTGCGACTGGTAGAAGCCCTGCAACACCGTGGACAGCAGCCGCTCGGCCGTGCCCAGGACGCGGGCCGCCTCCCGGATCTGTTCGGCGCTCACCCCGCAGATGCCCGCCACGTGCTCCGGTGTGTACGCGTCCAGCCGCTTTGTCAGCTCGTCGAAGCCGACGGTGTTGCGGTCGATGTAGTCGTGGTCGGTCCAGCCGTTCTCCACGATCTCCCGCAGCAGACCGTTCATCAGGGCGACGTTGGTCCCGGGGCGCGGCGCCAGATGCACGGTGGCCGCCCTCGCCACCGGGGTGGGGCGCGGGTCCACGCAGACGACGGCCGGCGGGTTCGGCCCGGCCAGCCGGTCCAGTACGCGCGTCCACAGGACCGTCTGGGTCTCCGCCATGTTGTGGCCGAACAGCGCGATGGTGTCCGCGTGGTCGATGTCGGCGTACGAGCCCGGCTGCCCGTCGCTGCCGAACGTCTCCTTCAGCGCCTCGGCGGCCGTCGACGTGCACAGCCGGGTGTTGCCGTCCAGGTGGTTGGTGCCGAGGCCGCCCCGGGCGATCAGGGTGAGCGTGTAGTACTCCTCCGAGAAGAGCTGGCCCGAGGTGTAGAAGCCCACCGACGACGGCCCGCGCTCCTCCATGAGTTCCTTCGTACGGCGCGCCACTCGGTCCATGGCCGTGTCCCAGTCGCTCTCCACCAGCCTGCCGCCCTCGTCGCGCACCAGCGGCCGGGTCAGCCGGTCCGGGGAGCCGTTCGCCTGCCAGCCGAACAGGTCCTTCGGGCCGAGCCGCCCGTGGTTGACCCGGTCCTGGGCCCGCCCCCGCACCCCGACGATCCGCCCGTCCTTCACGGCGATGTCGAGCCCGTCCCCGTTGGAGTGCAGGATCGCCGCCGACTGCACCCACCGCTCGACCTGGTCCGGCGTCACCCCGTCGGCGAGCCGGGTGTCCACCCGTACGGGCCACGGCTCACCCGGGCCGTACGGGGTCCGGGTGCCCCAGGGCTGTGCGATGCGGTCCGTTCGTGTCATGGGGTGCTCCTCAGGTCCGGCCGGTGCGGGCGCGCCCCTGCGGGAAGCGCCGAACCTTCGTCGTCGGGTGTCAGGTCGTCGAGCAGGGCCTGGCAGCCGGCCACCAGGCTGCCCAGCGAGGCACCGGCGTCGGGGCCGGGGCCGTGCAGGTGTTCCTTGGCGTCGGCCAGGGCGCGGCGGGCCTCGGCGAGATGGCCGGCGCGCTGCTCCAGGCACGCGTCGTCCGGGCCCTGCTCCATGATCGTCTGATCGGCCGCACAGACCTCCGCCGCGGCGGCCAGTACGGCGCTCAGGCACTCCAGGGACCGGCCCGGCGGGCGGGGCAGCGCCCGCTGCTCGGAAGCAGTCTCCCAGAGCGTCAGCGTCAGGGTGAGCAGGCGGTTGCCCACCTGGGCCCAGACCACGTCCCACTTGTCGGAGGGGGAAGGGGTGCTGCGGCGCAGCCGGTGGCCCGGGTTGAACCGGAAGCTCTCAGACGCCCATCCGCGCGCCGAGCGCAGTTCCGACAGCGCGCCCGGCAGCTCACCGGCGGCCTGGTGCCAGCGTCCCGCCTGCTCCTCGTCGTACTCCTCGACGATACCCTCGCTCAGGTCGTGCAGAAGGAGGGAACAGTCGCGCGGCAGCGCACACGCGAGGGTCCTGACGCGCAGCGAGTGCACCGGCGGCAGGACGATCGCGTTGACCGCGACACCGACGGCGGCCCCCACCGCGGTCTCCAGGAGCCGGTGTCCGACGGCGGGCAGCGAGTAGGAGCCGTAGGCCAGGACGAACAGGGCGGTGGTCGGCGCGTACAGGCCCTGCTCGCCGACCGGGGCCCAGTTGCCGAGGAGCACGGTCAGCGGGAGGGCGATGAGCATGGCGGCCATGGTGTCCCCCGTGACCGCCGCGGCCCCGGCGGCGAGCAGCGTCCCGGACGCCATCATCGCGAGCAGTTCGACCGCGGAGCGCAGGGACCGGTAGACGGTTCCCTGGACCAGGGCCACGGCCGCCCAGGGAGCCATCAGCGCCATGGGGGCCGCCAGCCACCAGCCCGTCACCGCCCAGGCGAGGGCGGCCGCGGCGGCCGCCTTCAGGGACTGCACCAACTGGTACCGGCCGGGGAGACGCCCGTCCGCGACGAGTGAGTCCCACGACGCCTTCAAGCCCTCTCCGGCCCTCCCTGTGCGGACCACGTCCACCCCTCCCTTCGCGCATGCGGACCCGGCGTTCTCCCGCCGTGCGGTCAGCCCCGCCGTCCCTGCTCCTCCTCGTCGTACGTCGTATGGACGGCGGCCTCCTCGGCGGACGCCGCACCGCCGTCGATGCCCACGTCGTCGGCGTAGACGTCGGTACGCCGTCCGGGCACCTCGTCCACCGCGCTCAGACGGCCCGAACGCGTCTCGCCGTCCTCCGGCTCCAGCGGTTCGCCCTCGCCCCCGTTCAGGTCACCGATGCCGTCGCCGTCCGGCGGCTCCACGTCGTCGACCTCCTGGGCCAGGCGCTGGTCGAGGGATTCGCCGCGCCGCTCCTCCTCGCCGGTCGTGCCGTACTTCTCGACGCCCAGCGGACGCTCGGGCGGGGAGTAGCCCTCTTCCATCTGGTCGTCCAGCCCCCGTTCACCGAGGGTGTTCTCCATGTCGAGTTCGTCGTTCGGCGGGTCCTGGCCGTCGTCCTGCGGCTGGTAGACATCGTCGCCACGTGCCTCTGTCGGCATGCTTCGTCCTTCCGTCGGAGGCGTCATGGGGCCCGGGCCGCCGCCGGGTGGCATCAGGCCACCCGGCGGCTTCCCTTCGCACCCTGCGAGTGCCCGGCCGGGCACGGTGGAAACACCCCATTTGTCACTCTAGGTGTGCGACTGATCCACGTCCTCCTGGGCGTCCGCATTCGGGGTCAGCGCGTCCCCGGCCTCACCGTCCTTGCCCTTCTCACCGCGCCGCTCTCCGTGGTCCGCCACGTCGGCCACGTCCGTCTCGGCCTCCTCCGCCTCCCGGAGCACCTCGTCGGCGGCGGTCCGGGGAGGCTTCGCGCCGTCCGGGCGGCTGCGTTCGCGATCCTGGTGGTTCATATGTCTCCTTACGTGGATGGCGCCCCGCCGACCGGGCGGGACGGCACGCGAGGGGCCTGTGGAGGCCCGGCCTCGTCCCGCGCGTGCCCTGGTCCGGGCCGGCTACACACCGCCGGCCCGGCACGTCCTCACAGAGCCGGGGTGAAACGGTCCCAGGCGCGGTGACCTGCGAGGAGCTCGGCCACGCCGTCGAGCACGGTGGACGCGGCCCCGCCCGACACGACCCCGGCCGCGTCCGCGGCCAGCCCGGCCTGCTCCAGCACCGTCGCCCCGTCGCTCAGGGCGCCGATGGCCTTGCCGTGGCGGAAGGCTTCGGTGACCAGCAGCAGGACGCGCGGGTCCACGCCGGTGGCCGCGGCCGCGCCGTCGTCGGCCTTGGCGTCACGGGCCCCGTAAGCGTCGGCGGCCGGAGCGGGCGCCCCCGCCACGACGATCGCGTCGAACTCGATCGACCGGGCGGTGGCGAAGGTGCGCTGCACGGTGACCGGATCGCTCCCGGCGCCCAGCTCGCCGCCCGTCGGCGCGATGACCAGCGGCACCATCCCGGCGTCCAGGACCAGCCCGCGCGCCTCCCGAACGGCGTCCAGGCCGGTCTCCCCGTCGGTGACGATGCCGACGATCCGGCCGTCGACCGGCCAGGTGTGGCCGAGCTGGGACAGCGCGGGGCTCGGTTCGACCGACGCCAGCGGCACGGTGGCCTCCGGCGCCGGCAGGCCCAGGCCCTGTGCGACGCGCGAGCACAGCTCCGGGTCGATGTTGGCGAGCGCCTTGAGCCCCCGCTCCTTGACCGCCTTGTCCCAGCACTTGCCGAGTTCGAAGGTGTACGCGGCGGCGGTGTGCTCGCGCTCCGTGGGCGTCATGCTGAGCCAGAACAGCCGGGGCTGGCTGAAGTGGTCGTCGAAGGAGGCCGCCGCGTCCCGCACCTTGCGGGCCGCCGGAACCTCGGTGGGCACCTCGATGTACGCACCGGTGTCCGCGCCCGCGACGAACGGGCAGCCGCCGTCCAGGGAGTTGGGCCGGTAGGGGGCCACCCCGCGGTGCACGGCCGTCTGGTGCATGCCGTCGCGCAGCATGTCGTTGACGGGTGCGTGGGTCCGGTTGATCGGCAGCTGCGCGAAGTTGGGTCCACCGAGCCGGGTGATCTGGGTGTCCACGTACGAGAAGAGACGCCCCTGCAGCAGCGGGTCGTTGGTGACGTCGATGCCGGGAACCAGATGGCCGATGTGGAAGGCGACCTGCTCCGTCTCCGCGAAGTAGTTCGAGGGGTTGGCGTTCAGGGTCATCAGCCCGATCGGGCGGACCGGCGCCAGCTCCTCCGGCACGATCTTGGTCGGGTCCAGCAGGTCGATCCCCTCGAACATCTCGTCCTCGGTGTCGGGGAACGTCTGCACACCCAGCTCCCACTGGGGGAACGCGCCCGCCTCGATCGCGTCGGCCAGGTCGCGGCGGTGGAAGTCGGGGTCGACGCCCCCTGTGATCTGGGCCTCCTCCCACACCTGCGAGTGCACACCCAGCTTCGGCTTCCAGTGGAACTTCACCAGTGTGGTCGCGCCCTCGGCGTTGACCAGCCGGAACGTGTGGACGCCGAAGCCCTCCATCATCCGGTACGAACGCGGGATGCCCCGGTCCGACATGTTCCACAGGGTGTGGTGGGTCGCCTCCGTGTGCAGAGTGACGAAGTCCCAGAACGTGTCGTGCGCGCTCTGCGCCTGCGGGATCTCCCGGTCCGGGTGCGGCTTGCCGGCGTGGATGATGTCGGGGAACTTGATCGCGTCCTGGATGAAGAACACCGGGATGTTGTTGCCGACCAGGTCGAACACACCCTCCTCGGTGTAGAACTTCGTCGCGAAGCCCCGGGTGTCGCGCACCGTGTCGGCGGAGCCGCGCGAGCCCAGCACGGTGGAGAAGCGCACGAACACCGGCGTCTCGGCGCCCTCGGCGAGGAAGGCGGCCTTGGTGATGCCGGCGGCGGCGCCGTAGGCCCGGAAGACACCGTGCGCGGCGGCCCCGCGGGCGTGCACCACCCGCTCCGGGATGCGCTCGTGGTCGAAGTGGGTGATCTTCTCGCGCAGGTGGTGGTCCTGCAGCAGCACCGGACCCCGGGGACCGGCCTTCAGCGAATGGTCGGTGTCGTACAGGCGCGCGCCCTGCGCGGTGGTGAGGTAGGTGCCGCCCTGGGCCACCTTGTCCTGCCCGGCGCCGGTCGGCTGCCCGGTGGGGCTGTACGTGTCGGGCCCGGTCTGGTCGTGCTTTGGCGGCAGCGGACCGCGCGGCTTGGTGGGCTCCTCGACCTGGGCGGGCTCGGGACCGGGTGCTCCGGGAATCTCGGTGCTCGGGGCGACGGCCTGCTGGACCTTGTCGGCGATCTTCTCCGCGGCTGCTGACACCGGGTTCTTCTTCTCGCTCACTGAGTTCCAATCTCGCGGGGGACGGGCAGTGCCGCGCGCGGGGTGGTCGGCACGCGCTGGGGGACGGCATCGCCTGACCACCGGTACCCCCTGGCGCCCGCCCGGACACATGCTGTTGCGCCATCCGGTGCTATGCCGCGGGCCCCGTAGCCACGGGGCCCCCGTACGGCGGAATGCGGGCCCGCTGAGGAAGGGCGCAGCGGGTATACGGCCCCCGTGAACGCTCCACGAACCTCCCCCGAGAAGCCCGACGCTCCGACGAGCCTCAAGAAGGAACTGACCACCCCGCTGCTCTACTTCTTCATCCTCGGAGACGTCCTCGGCGCCGGCGTGTACGTGCTGGTCGGCGAGGTCGCGGCCGACGCCGGCGGCGCCGTCTGGGTGCCCCTCGTGGTGGCCCTGTGCCTGGCCCTGCTGACGGCCACCTCGTACGCCGAGCTCGCCACCAAGTACCCGCGCGCGGGCGGCGCGTCCCACTACGCCACCCTGGCGTACGGGCCCTTCACCGGGTTCGTCGCCGGCTTCTGCATGCTCGCGGCCGGCGTGGTGTCCGTGGCAGCCCTGGCCCGGGGTTTCGGCGGGGACTACCTCTCGGAGTTCGTCACGCTCCCGGTGGTGCTCGTCACCGTCGTCTTCCTGGTGGCGCTGGCGCTGCTGAACGCCCGGGGCATCAGCGAATCGACCCGGGCCAACGCCGTCGCCACCGTCATCGAGGTCAGCGGGCTGCTGCTGGTGATCGGGCTCGGCGCCTGGATCGTGCTGCGCGGCGACGGCGACCTCGGACGGCTCACCGACCTGGGCACCGAGAGCGAGGGGCCGGTCCTGGCCGTGCTGAGCGGCGCCGTGCTCGCGTACTACTCGTTCGTCGGCTTCGAGACGTCCGTCAACGTCGCCGAGGAGACCCGCGATCCGCGCCGCTCCTACCCCCGGGCCCTCTTCGGCGCCCTGCTCACCGCGGGCGCCGTCTACGCCCTGGTCGGTGCCGCGGCCGCGGCCGCCGTGCCCACCAGCAAGCTGGCCCGCTCCACCGGGCCGCTGCTGGAGGTCGTCCGTACCGCCGGCGGTGTGCCCACCTGGCTGTTCAGCGCCATCGCCCTGGTGGCCGTGGCCAACGGAGCGCTCCTGACCGGCATCATGTCCTCGCGGCTGGCGTACGGCATGGCCCGCGACGGGCTGCTGCCGCGCTTCCTGACGGCCGTTCTGCCCGGCCGGCGCACCCCGTGGGCGGCGATCGCCGCGACCACCGCCCTGTCGCTGCTGCTCGCCCTGACCGGCGACGTCTCCACGCTCGCATCGACGCTGGTCCTGCTCCTCCTCGTCGTCTTCTTCATCGTCAACACCTCGCTGCTCGTGCTGCGCCGCGACCCCGGCCGAGCCGATCACTTCAAGGCGCCGGTCGTCGTACCCGTACTCGGCGCGGCTTCCTGCGTAGGGCTCGCCACCCAGATCGAGGGCGCGGTCTGGCTGAGGGGGCTGGCCGTCCTCGCGGTGGGCGCGGTCCTGGGTGCCGTGGCCGCACTGCGACTGCGCCGCGCCCGCTGAACGCAGCCCCAGTACGCTTGCGGCCACGCGAACGACAAGGGGGGGCCGCGGTGCACGAGAGACCTGCGGGCGGACCGGCGACGGGCCTGTCGGCCGAGCGGCCCTGGTGGGCGGCCAACGAGCTTCTGGCGTTCCTCGTGGAACTGGTGGCCCTGGCCTGCCTCTTCTGGTGGGGGTACTCCCTCGCGGACAACCTGGCCGTCCAACTCCTGCTCGGCTGCGCCGTCCTCGTCGTGGCCGTCGTGCTGTGGGCGCTGTTCGCCGCACCGAGCGCTCGCTTCTGCCCGCCGCTCGCCGGGGTGCTGGCGGTCAAGGCCCTGGTGCTCGGCGGCGGCGCCCTGGCGCTGTACTGGGTCGGGCACCCCACCGCCGCCGCGGTGATGGCAGTCGTCGTCGTGGTGAACACGGCCCTGGCGGAGACCTTCCGCCGCCGTCCCGCCCCTACCGCGTAGGGGAGCGGTCAGAATTCCGCCCCCCTGGTGCTCCCCGTGCCGGGCGACCGGCCCGCGGAGTCGGTAGCGTGGACCTAACGACGAGACCGGACGCCCAGGGACCGAGGACCGCGGAAGCAACCGGCGTCACGTCCGGACCACGGCCCCTGACCGCCGCCCGGGAAGGGACGCCGCTCATGTGCAGATGGCTGGCCTACTCCGGCACGAGTGTCGTGCTCAGCGATCTCCTCTACAAACCCGAGCACTCGCTCATCGACCAGAGCCTGCACTCACACATGGGTGTCGAGACGACCAACGGGGACGGCTTCGGTGTCGGATGGTACGGGCCCGATCGGGACACGCCCGCGATCATCCGGGACACCGGACCCGCCTGGAACAACCGCAACCTGCGCGAACTCGCGACCCACATCCGCTCGCCGCTGTTCTTCGCGCACGTGCGGGCGTCCACGGGGACGGCCGTGCAGCAGACGAACTGCCACCCCTTCCGGCACGGCCGGTGGATGTGGATGCACAACGGGGCCATCACCGATTTCCACCGCCTGCGCCGCGACCTCTCGCTGGCGCTCGACCCGGCGCTGTTCTCCGCCCTGGAAGGGTCGACGGACTCCGAGGTGATGTTCTACCTCGCGCTGACGTTCGGGCTCGACCAGGACGTGCCGGGTGCGGTGGCGCGCATGGCCGGACTCATCGAACGCGTGGGGCACGCCGAAGGGGTGGAGTATCCGCTCCAGATGACCGTGGCGGTCTCCGACGGCGAACGGCTATGGTCCTTCCGCTATTCGAGCCTCCGCAAGTCCCGCTCGCTGTTCTACAGCAGCAGGGCCGAGACGGTCCGCGCGCTCCACCCCGACCTGGACTTCCTGCGGGGCGTCTCCGACAGCACCCGCCTGGTGGTGTCGGAGCCCCTGGGCGGTCTGCCCGGCGTGTGGAAGGAAGTGCCGGAGAGCAGCTATGGCGTCGTCCAGCCGGGCACGGACGAGTTCCTGCCGTTCGCGCCCGAACCGGTCTAGGGCCGGCGCCAAACGGGGGGCGTCAGCCGGCGAGTGCGGCGTCGACCTCCTTGAGGAACGGGTCCAGGTCGCCCGGGTTGCGCGAGGTGATGAGCTTCCAGCCGCCCGACTCGTCCGCGACGACGGGCTCGTCCACCCAGTCGCCGCCCGCGTTGCGGACGTCGGTCTGCAGCGAGGCGTACGAGGTGAGCCGCTTGCCCGAGACGCCGCCGGTCTCCACCAGCACCCACGGGCCGTGGCAGATGGCCGCGACGGGGCGGCCGGAGCCGGTGAAGGACCGCACGATGTCCAACGCCGTGCGCTGCAGCCGCAGTGTGTCGGCGTTCAACGTGCCGCCCGGCACCAGCAGCAGGTCGTAACCCGTCGGATCGACGTCGTCCAGCGTGAGGTCGGGGCGTACGGTCCTGCCCGGGTCCTTGTCGCCGACGAGGGTCTGGATGTCGTCCTTCTTCAGGGCGGCGACATCGACCTGGGCGCCCCGTTCACGCAGATGGTCCACCGGGACGACGAGTTCGTCCTGCTCCACGCCGTAGTTGGTGACGATGGCCAGTACCTTGCGCTTGCTGCCGTTGTCGCTCATGTGCGTTCGTCCTTCCGTCCTGCGGGGAACACGCCCGGTGACGTCGCTTCCGGGTCGCAGCCTCTGGGTTCCCCCCACGGCGGCGGTCATTCCTGCGGCCGCCCGCCCCCCGGCAGCCTCCTGCCGTGGAGCGGCCCCCGCAACCGCACACCGGCCGTCCGGCCCCGCTGTAGCGGCATCGGCGGCGGGCGCCCATGGTGGGAAAGGCGGTGCGGGCGGCCTCCGACGGGTTGGCGTGCCGGTTGCCGGGTACACGGAAGCGGTCGGCGGACGAGGCCGTTTCGCCCTAGCGCACGTTCGAGGAGTGACACCATGGCAGGTCAGACGGGCGGACCCGCGCTTCCGCGGGCCCGCGGTGACCTTTCGGCGGCGGTCATCGCCCATCTGCGGGGCAGCGGCACACTGCCCGGCCCCGCCCCGGCGGACGCGGCACACCCCTACGGGGACGATCTGCAACTCGCCCTCTACCTCTGCTACGAGCTGCACTACCGCGGCTTCGCGGAGGTGGACCCGGCCCTGGAGTGGGACCCGGGCCTGCTGGCGTTCCGGGCCGCGCTGGAACGCCGCTTCGAGTCGGCCCTGCGCAGGGACGCCCCTGCCGGCGCCGGCCTGACCGACACCCTGGACGCGCTGCTCGTCGAGCCCGTCGAGGGCACGGGCGTGTCGCACTTCCTCCAGGAGCACGCCACGCGGGACCGCTTGCGGGCGTACGCCGCGCAGCGCTCCCTCTACCACCTGAAGGAGGCCGACCCGCACGCCTGGGTACTGCCCCGCCTCAGCGGCCGCGCCAAGGCGGGCATGGCCGCCATCGAGTACGACGAGTTCGGCGCCGGCCGGGCCGAACGGGTGCACGCCCAGTTGTTCGCCGACCTCATGGCGGACCTGGGCCTGGAGACGGCGTACGGCCACTACCTCGATGAGGGCCACGCCGAGATGCTGGCCCTGGTGAACCTGATGTCCCTCTTCGGCCTGCACCGCAGGCTGCGCGGCGCCCTGGTCGGCCACTTCGCGGCCGTGGAGATCACCTCGTCCCCGGCCTCGCGCCGCCTGGCCCTCGCGATGAAACGGGCAGGGGCCGGACCCGCCGCCGAGCACTTCTACACCGAACACGTCGAGGCGGACGCGGTCCACGAACAGGTCGTCCGCCACGATGTCGTACGCGGGCTGCTGGACGACGAACCCGCCCTGGAGGCGGATGTCGTGTTCGGCGTCGACACGACGGGCTTCCTGGAGGACCGCCTGGCCGACCGCCTGCTGACCGACTGGCGGACGGAGACCGTCTAGTGCCGCGGCACTAGCCGTCGCCCCGCACCTCACCCAGCAGCCGGCGCAGCTCCCGTGTGCTGCCCCGGCCCTTCACCCGTACGATCCGCGCCGCGACGGCGCTCAGCTTGTGGTTCGTACGCTGCGAGAGGGTGCGCAGCACGTCGAAGGCTTGGCCCGCGTCGCAGTCCAGCATGTGCATCACGATGCCGCTGGCCTGGTCGATGACGGCCCGCGAGGCCATCGCCGTACGCAACTGCTCCGCCTCCGCCTCGGCGCGGACGCGGGCGTGGTCGCCCAGGAGACCGTCGACCGACTCCTCGGCCAGGACCCGTACGGCCTCCTGGACCCCCTCGGTGAGCGGCCCCGGCCGGAAGGCGTACAGGGTGACCGTCGCCGGGACGCCCCCCGACAGTGCCGGCACGGCCGTGCAGGAGCGCAGCCCCCGCTCCAGCGCCGCGACCCGGAACCGGGGCCAGCGCGCGTCGGTGACGAGGTCGGCGGCGGCGACCGGCCGCCCGGAGCGGGCCGCTTCGATGCCGGGGCCGTCTCCGGTCTCCTCCTGGAGCGCGGCCAGGGCCGCGAGATCCGGATGGGTCGCCGCAGTGTGGCGTTCCGCGCCGGGGAGTTCCAGGGCCACGGTCGCTCCCCGGCAGTGCGCGGTGCACCGCATCACCCGCTGACCCAATCGGGTGATCCGCCGCGCCACGGCGGCGGAATCGGTCGTCGGATCCACCGGACAGGTCACGTCACAGCCTCCCGGACGGGACGGACGCGCCCTCGCGCGGCTCGGCGCGGGAACGCGGACCATCGGTTAGCTTCGTCGTATGAGCCGGTCACCGGAGCGTGAGAGCGACGTTCGGGCTCTCGCCGCCCGCGTGCGGGAACTGCGTGCGGCCCGTGCCCATCCTCCCGCCGAGTACCCGGTCCTGCTCGACGCGGCCCTCGTGGAACTGGAACACGCGGTCGAGACCCTGCGCCCGGCGCGGGACGAGCCGCCCCGGCCGCCGGGCACGAAGGCCACGTACCCGTTCAAAGATGTTTTCGAGCGCCTGCCGTGGGCCGTCGTCCTGATGGACGAGCAGACCGTGGTCCGGCGCCTCAACCCGGCCGCCGTGGAGCTGACCGGACTGCCCCCGCAGTACGCCGCCGGCCGGCCGCTCGCCGCGACGCTGAGGCCCGCCGACCGGGCGGCCCTGCGCAGCCACGCGGCGGCCGTGGCCCGGGGCGAGGGAGACCGCAGCCTCCCGGTGCGCCTCCAGCGGCTGCCGGACAGCCCCCTGCACGCCACGCTCACCGCCCTCGACATGCCGGGCGAGTGCAGGAAGGACGTGCTCCTGACGCTCACACCGTCCGCCGGCCCGCCTCCCGTACCGGCCGTGCGGGAACCCGGCCCGTCCGAACCGTCCGCCGTCGTCCGCCAGGCCGAGCTGACCGCCCTCCTGGACCGCACCGACCGTCTGCTCCTGAGCTGCGGCGGACAGGAGGACCCTGCCGCGACGCTCGGCGCGGCGGCGGGCCTGCTGCGCGACGGCCTCGCGGACTGGGCCCTGCTCGACCTCGGGCCGGCCCGGGCCCCGGCCAGGGTGGCCGTCCACGGACCGGCGGCCCCCGACGACCCGGGCCTGGAGAAGGCGTTCCTCCAGCAGGACCCGCGCGCCTGCCCGGTGGCCGCCGAGGTCACGGCCTCGGGCGCGGCGGCGGTGGAACAGCTGACGGACGACCTCGACAGGCTCGGGACGGATGACGAGGGCGCGCCGCTGACGGTCCGTGCCGACGTCACCTCGCTGCTCTGCGTCGCCCTGCTCGCGCCCGACGACTCGACGGTGCTGGGAGCGCTGACCCTGCTCCGGTGCGGGGCGCGACAGCCGTTCTCCCTCCTGGAGGCCGGCAGCGCGGAGATGGCGGCCGGCCACCTGGCCGTCCTGGCGCAGCGAGGGGGCATGGGCCGCCCCGACCCCTTCTGACCTGGGCCCCCGGGCAGGCCCGTACGAAGAAAACCCGCCCGGCGACGGGTGCGGCGGTCAGGAGGTGGCACACGTCATGGTGGAAGAACCTTTGAGGGCACCGAGGCCCGCGGACGCTCCGGCGCGAGCGGGCCGAACGGGTCGCCCAGGCCGGCCGAGCATGGAGGACACGATGGTACGGACAGTGGGTGTCGAGGAGGAGCTGCTGCTCGTCGACGAGCAGAGCGGTGACCCCCGGGCGCTGTCGACGGCCGTCCTGGCCCTGGCGGAACGCCACGCCGACGGCGACTCGGTCTTCGAGTCGGAGCTCCACCGCCAGCAGCTGGAATTCGCCACCGAACCGCGCACCGACATGCGCGAACTCGCCGACGAGATCCTGCGCTGGCGGGCGGAGGCGGCCCGCAGCGCCGCGGACGCCGGGGGAACGGTGGCGGCCCTCGCCACCGCGCCGCTGCCCGTCAGCCCCACCATCGGCGAGGGCGAACGGTACCGCTGGCTGGCCGACAAGTTCGGCCTGACCACCCAGGAGCAGCTGACGTGCGGATGCCATGTGCACGTCTCCGTGGAGTCGGACGAGGAGGGCGTCGGCGTACTGGACCGCATCCGGCCCTGGCTCGCCGTCCTGCTCGCGCTGAGCGCCAACTCGCCCTTCTGGCAGGGCCAGGACACCACGTACAGCAGTTACCGCAGCAGGGTCTGGGGGCGCTGGCCCTCGGCCGGGCCCGTCGAGATCTTCGGCACCGCCCGCCGCTACCACGAAGAGGTCCAGGCCCTCGTGGACACGGAGGTTCTGCGCGACAAGGGGATGATCTACTTCGACGCCCGGCTCTCGCACCGCTACCCCACGGTCGAGGTCCGGGTCGCGGACGTGTGCCTGGACCCCGCCGACGCCGTGCTGCTCGCCACCCTGGTGCGGGGCCTGGTCGAGACGGCGGCCCGGGCCTGGCGGGCCGGCGATCCCCCGGAGCCGTACGGGGTGGGCCTGCTGCGCATGGCCGCCTGGCAGGCAGGGCGCGCGGGCCTGGAGGGCAAGCTGCTCCACCCCGCCACCATGCGCCCTGCCCCCGCACCGGACGTCCTGCGCGCCCTGCTCGCCCATGTGCGGGACGCCCTGGAGGAGACCGGAGACCTCGCAGCGGCCGAGGAAGGCATCGAGCAGGTGCTGAAGAGGGGCACGGGTGCCCGGATCCAGCGCGACACACTCGCCCGCACGGGCAGCCTCCGCGACGCGGTCGCCGACTGCGTGACCAGGACGCTCGGCTGATAACGGCGGGCCGCTCCCCCACACGGGGAAGCGGCCCGCCGCTATCAGGAGTCGCGGACAGCCGCCCCCTCAGGAGTCGTCGTTCGCGCAGACCCGTACGGTGTGCAGCTCCGGGTCCGCCGGATCGGGCAGGTTCATGCCCGCTTCGAGCCCGGTCAGCAGGTAGCGCAGCACCGGTTCGGTCAGCCGCTCCCCGGGCAGCACCACCGGGATGCCCGGCGGATAGGGCGTGATCATCTCCGCGGCGATCCGTCCCGCGGCCCGCTCCACCGGGACGTCCTCGGTGGCGGTGAAGTAGGCGTCGCGCGGCAGCCGGGCCTGGTCCATCCGCAGCTCGGACGGGGCGGGGACCGCCACCACGGGGCCCCGGGGCAGGGAGGGTGCCCGGCGGGCCAGGTCCCGCAGGGCCGTCGTGAGACGCCGCGTCGTCTCCTCGTCGTCCGCATGGGTGAGCTGGGCGCTGACGCGCCGGTGGTCCATCAGGTGGGTGTCGATGTGGTGGTGCTCGCGCAGCCAGTCCGCCGCCAGGTAGCCGGAGACGCCGAGTTCCTCGATGTCGATGATGACCGGCAGCGGGTCGAACCCGGAGCCCGCCCCCGGGCCGCAGAAGTCGTCCCGGTCGTTGACGTGCATGCCGTCGATGGACTCGATCTCCTCGCGCACCGAGGCGGCGAGGGCGAGTGCCCGTGACATCAGCGTGCGGCCCTCCCTCACCATCTGCCGCCGCCAGCCGTCCATGCCGGCGTACAGCAGCACGGACGGGCTGGTCGTCCCCAGCAGGTCCGCCCGGGACGCCAGCGTGTCGTGGTCGATCAGGTCGCCCCGCAGATGGAACACGGAACCCTGCTCCAGGCCGCTGCCCATCTTGTGGATGCTGGTGACGCAGACGTCGGCGCCGGCGTCCATCGCCCATGTCGGCAGGTCCGGGTGGAAGGGCAGATGCGCGCCCCACGCCTCATCGACGACCAGCGGACGCGAGCGGCGGTGGCACACCTCGGCGATGGCCCGCAGATTCGCCGACACCCCGTACGGCGTGGGGCTGGTGACCAGGGCGCCCCTCGCGTCCGGGTGCTCCTCGAAGGCCCGCTCGTAGGCGTCCGGGGACGGCGGGTGCGCGAGGTGCCGTTCGGTGTCCCACTGCGGTTCGATCCACACCGGCTGGATGCCGGACAGGATGAGCCCGGAGATCACGGCCTTGTGCGCGTCCCGCCCCACCAGCAGCTTCTCGCCGTGGGCGGCGACGCTCAGCATCGCCGCCTTGACCGACAGGGAGCTGCCGCACGTGGAGAAGAACGCGTGCTCCGCGTGCACGGCGTCGGCCATCAGGACCTCCGCGCGCTGCAGCACCCCAGACTTCGTCCGCCGGTCGTCGAGCCCGCCACTGGCCAGGACGTCCCCCATGAACACGGCGTCCCCGAGCAGGTCCCTGACCTCCGGCGCAGCCCCGCGGGCCTGCTTGTGGCCCGGGGGAGTGAATCCCAGCTCGTCCCGCTTCCGGTAGGCGGCCAGGGCGTCGAGAACGGGCGCTTCTTCGTGGTTCTTCGGCATACGGGCCGCCTTCCCATGGTCGCCCCCGCCAATCACACGCCGCGCTGCCCGCGAAGTCAGGGAAGGGGCGTGCCGCCCGTGGCGTTCACGATTTCCCCGGTGATGAAACTCGCGTTCGCCGAGGCCAGGAACACGTACGCCGGAGCCATCTCGGCCGGCTGGGCGGGGCGCCCGAGCGGGCTCTGCTTCCCGAACTCCTTGGTGTCGGGCAGCGTCGCCGGAATCAGCGGCGTCCACACCGGGCCCGGGGCCACCGCGTTGACGCGGATGCCGTCGGAGGCCAGCATCTGCGCGAGGCCGTGGGTGAAGGTGACGATGGCGCCCTTGGTCATGGCGTAGTCGAGCAGATGCGGGCTCGGCTTGTACGCCTGCACCGACGTGGTGTTGATGATCGATCCGCCGGCCGGGATGTGCGGCAGGGCCATCTTGCACAGCCAGAACATCCCGTACAGGTTGGTGCGCATCACCCGGTCGAACTGCTCCGTGGAGATGGCGGCGATGCCGTCGGGCTGGGCCATCTGGTACGCGGCGTTGTTGACGAGTACGTCGATCCTGCCGAAGTCCTGCACCGCGCGGCCGATCAGCGCGCGGCACTGCTTCTCGTCCCGGATGTCGCACGCCTCGGTCAGGGCCCGCCGGCCCGCCTCCTCGACCAGGCGGGCCGTCTCCCGCGCGTCGTCCTTCTCGGCGTCGAGATGGGTGATCAGGACATCGGCCCCCTCGCGGGCGAAGGCCAGGGCGACGGCCCGGCCGATGCCGGAGTCGCCCCCGGTCACGACGGCCTTGCGGTCCTTCAGGAGGCCGTGGCCCCGGTAGGAGTCCTCGCCGTGGTCGGGCGGCGGGTCCATGGGCCCGGTCCAGCCGGGGTGCTTCTGTTCCTGCTGCGGGAAGTCGGGCTGCGGAAAGCGTTCGGTGGGGTCCGGGGTGGGGGCGGACTCGGTCATGACGCGGCTTCTTCCGTTGCGGTGGTGGGGGAGTGCTGGATGTCCTCGATGACGAACCCGCTGCGGGGCGCGGTCGGGACGCGGCTCAGCGGGATCGAGAGGTCCTGCTCCGCCACCCGGTACGTGAGGCCGGACAGCAGCTCCGCGAGAGCGGCCAGCAGCGCGAGGGTGATGTCCTCGCCGGGGCACCGGTGCCCCGTGGCCGGGTCGCCCCCGCCCTGCGGGACGAGCTCATCGGACCTGGGCGGCGCGCCACGGAAACGCGCGGGATCGAAGACGTAGGGCCGGGGCCACAGGTCCGGGTCGTGGTTCTGGCCGTACAGGTCCAGGAGCACGAGCGTCCCCGGCCGGATGGTCCGGCCCGCCCATTCGAGCCGTTCGGCGGCCAGCCCGCCGATGAACGGGGCGAACGGGTAGAAGCGGCGGACCTCCTGCGCGAAGGCGTACGCCGACGCCGGATCGCCGTCCCGGAGCGCCGCACGGTGTTCGGGCCACCGGTGCAGGGCGTGGGCCGCGAAGGCCGCGAACCAGCTGACCGCGACGGTCGGCCGCAGGATGTTGAGCACCTCGACGGCCGCCGTACGGGGATCGAGGAGCGCGCCGTCCGCATCGCGGTGGTGGGCGACGGTACGGAACGGGGTGGCCGGGCCGGCGTCGCCGCTCTCGCGCTCCGCCTCGATCAGGCGGGCCAGGCGCTTCTCCTGCCGGCGCCGGGCCCGGCGGGCGCGCAGATGCCGTGGCCCGGCGGTCGCGAAGCCGTCCACCATGGCCACGAGGTCACGGGCCGTCCCGTCCGCCTCCGCCTCCGGCAGCGGGACGCCCGCCCAGGCGTGGACGGCGCGGGTGAGCACCCCCGCGGCCTCGTCGAACAGCACGATCCGGCCCCGGTCCGCCCACCCGGCGACGGCTCCGTCCCACTCCCGGACCACCTGGTCGGTCAGGGACTTCACCCCCACCGGATCCTTCAGCAGGTGGAGGAACATGCCCTTGCGCACCCGGTGGTGCTCACCGTCCAGGGTGTGTACGGCGCCCTGGCCGAACAGTGTGTCGATGACCGGTTCGGGCAGCGCCCCGTGCCGGTGGATGTGCTTCTCGTCGTAGAAGAAGCGCACGGCGGCAGGGCCGTGCAGGGCGATGGCCCGCTTGCCGAGCAGACGGGTGCGGACGGGCGCTCCGCCGCTGCTCCGCCGCCGGTCGGGCAGCCACGCGTAGCCCCGGAGCAGAAGGGACAGGGTGCTGTCGACCATGAAGTCTCCGTAGGACAGGGATGAGGGGGTCCGTGCGGCGGCGGAACGCCCGGGGCGGGGCCACCGGTGCCCTGCCGTCGATCCTGGGCGCACCGGGGCCGGCGCGCGACTCGGAATCCGCTGGACGGCGCTGCGGCTGTTGTCCCAACCGGCAGCGCCTGCTCCCGCGTACGCCGGGAGCCTGGCCAGCCGGGTACCCGTACCGCCCCTGGACATGCGGGACCGGCCGGGTGTTTTCGTCCCCCCGGAGACCGGCGACGGCCCACGCGGATTGAATCGGTCATTCCGGTTGAAGCCGCATTACCTGGGAACCCGTCGCACGGAACGGCTGAGCGGGTGAGCCGCACAGGACGAAGCCGGACTATCGGGAGGAACAGGGGAAACATGGGAAGGCGTGCCGAAATCGTCCGTGCCCTGGCCCTGAGGGCCAGGGCGGCGAAACTCAAGTCGGACGGCGCCGCGCTGGGCGACGAGGGCCTGAAGGCGCGGGGACGCCGGCGGGAAGCCGCCGGGCGGGCCGCCCGGACCGACGCCGGCGCCACGCGGCGCACGGCCGGCCACTGAACCGGCGGCGCAGCCGTCACCGCACAGCGAGGAGATGACCCAATGCGTGCACTGACCTGGCAAGGAAAGCGCGATGTCCGCGTCGAGACCGTTCCCGACCCGGTCATCCAGGACCCGACCGACATCATCGTCCGCGTCACCTCGACGGGGGTCTGTGGATCGGACCTCCACCTGTACGAAGTGCTCGGCCCCTACCTCGACGCCGGGGACATCCTGGGGCACGAGGCGATGGGCATCGTGGAGGTCACGGGCCCCGAGGTGACCGCCGTGGCACCGGGTGACCGGGTCGTGATCCCGTTCAACGTCTCCTGCGGTACCTGCTTCATGTGTGAGAAGGGCCTGCACTCGCAGTGCGAGACCACTCAGGTGAAGGAGTACGGCACCGGGGCCTCGCTCTTCGGATACACCAAGCTCTACGGGCAGGTGCCCGGCGGACAGGCCGAGCTGATGTGGGTCCCCTTCGGCAACACCCTGCCCATCAAGGTGCCCGAAGGCCCGCAGGACGACCGCTTCGTCTACCTCTCCGACGTCCTGCCCACCGCCTGGCAGGCCGTCGAGTACGCCGACATCCCGCCCGGCGGCAGCGTCACCGTCCTCGGCCTCGGGCCGATCGGCGACATGGCGGCCAGGATCGCCCTGCACCGGGGCGCGGGCCTCGTCATCGGCGTGGACCTCGTCCACGAACGCCTCGCCCGCGCGGCGGCGCGTGGCGTCCAGGTGCTGGACCTGGGCCGTTACGGGAAGGACCTGCCGCAGGCGGTCCGGGACCTCACGGACGGCCGTGGCACCGACGCGGTCATCGACGCCGTCGGCATGGAGGCCCACGGCGCACCGCTCGGCAAGGCGGGCCAGTGGGCCACCGGACTCCTCCCCGACGCGGCTGCCCGCAAGCTGATGGAACGCGCGGGCATCGACCGCCTCACCGCCCTCTTCACCGCGATCGACGTGGTGCGCCGGGGCGGCACGATCTCGGTGTCCGGTGTGTACGGGGGCGCGGCCGACCCGCTGCCCCTGCTCACCCTGTTCGACAAGCAGATCCAGCTGCGGATGGGCCAGGCGAACGTCAAGCGCTGGGTGCCCGACATCCTGCCGCTGCTCGGCGACGACGACCCGCTGGGCGTGGACGGCTTCGCCACGCACCACCTGCCACTGGAGGACGCCCCGGAGGCGTACGCCACCTTCCAGGCGAAGGCCGACGGCATGGTCAAGACACTCCTGCGGCCCTGAGCCGGCGCCCAGCCGCAGAAGACCCGGGGGGCGACGTACGGAAGGAGTAATGGTGAGCGCATCGCAAGGACTGCGCGTCGTGGTCACGGGCGCGACCGGGAACGTGGGAACCAGCCTCGTCCGGGCCCTGTCGCAGGACCCGGAGGTGGACTCGGTCCTGGGCCTGGCCCGGCGGCTGCCCGACCTCACCCTGCCCGGCGTGGAATGGGGCAGGGTCGATCTCTCCCGCCCCGACAGCGCGAGGACGCTCGCCTCCCTGCTGGCGGGCGCGGACGCCGTCGTCCACCTCGCCTGGCGCTTCCAGCCGACGCACGATCCCGTCGTCACCTGGCGGAGCAACGTCGAGGGCTCCCTGCGGGTCTTCGACGCGGTGCGCACGGCGGGCGTGCCGTCCCTGGTCCACGCCTCGTCGGTGGGCGCCTACTCGCCCGGCCCGAAGCGGGAGCCGGGGGTCGACGAGCAGTGGCCGACCCACGGGTGGCCCGATGCCGCCTACTGCCGGGAGAAGGCGTACCTGGAGCGGGTCCTCGACACCTTCGAGCTGCGCCACCCGCAGATCCGGGTGGCGCGGATGAGGCCCGGCTTCCTGTTCAAGGAGACGGCGGCCCCCGAACAGCGGCGCATCTTCGGCGGCAAGTACCTCCCCGGAGTGCTGCTCCGCCCGGACCTGCTGCCGTTCGTACCCGACCTGGAGGGGCTGAGGTTTCAGGTGCTGCACACGGACGACGCGGCCGAGGCATACCGGCTCGCCGTGCTGGGTGACGTGCGCGGCCCCTTCAACCTGGCCGCCGACACCGTCACCGACGCCCGCGCGCTCGGGGAACTCCTCGACGCCCGCGTGGTGCGCGCGCCCGTGCCGCTGGTGCGCGGTGCGCTGGCGACGGCCTGGCACGCGCGGGCGGTCCCGGCGTCGCCGCACCTCTTCGACGCCGTGCTGCGGCTTCCGGTCATGGACTGCGCGCGGGCCCGCGAGGAGCTGGGCTGGCGGCCGCGGTACTCGGCCTCCGAGGCGCTGAACGCCTTCCTGCACGGCGTCGTCAGCGGGGAGGGCGAGGCGACCGCCCCGCTGGCCGGCAGCCGGTGGAGCTGATGAGCGCCGCCCCGGAACGTACGGACGGCGCCCTCCCCTACGTCCCGGCCCGCGAGAAGGTGGCGGCACTGCGGGGCGCGGCGGCCGGCTGCCGCGGCTGCCCGCTGTACGAGGACGCGACGCAGACGGTGTCCGGGGCGGGGCCCGGCCATCGGTTCCTATGGTGAAGCGTGTGCCGGACCCGCGCGGGACGACAGTTCGCCATGAAACCGGACGGATGCCACCATGAAAGTCATGTCACGCAAGGCGCTGATCGTCATCGACATGATCAACCCCTACGACCACAAGGACGCCGAACAGCTCCTCCCCTCCGCCGAGCGGGCCGTCCCGGTCATCACGCGCATGCTGGAGGCGGCCCGCCGGAGCGGGACGCATGTGATCTACGTCAACGACAACTTCGGTGACTGGCGCTCCCACCACGGCGAGATCGTCGACGCGGCCATGGCCGGCGTCCGCCCCGACCTGGTCGAACCGCTGCGGCCGGACGACGACTCGCTCTTCGTGGTGAAGGCCCGGCACTCGATCTTCTACGAAACCCCCCTGCCGTATCTGCTCCACCAACTGGGCGTCGACCACCTCGTCCTGACCGGCCAGGTGACGGAGCAGTGCATCCTCTACTCGGCGCTCGACGCGCACATCCGCCATATGGACCTGACGATTGCGCGGGACGGAGTGGCCCACATCTACGCCGACCTCGCCGACGCCGCCCTGCGGATGACGGAACGCAACATGGGTGCCCGGGTGAGCGCGGCCGAAGAGATCGCGCTCTGATGCCGGCAGC
The DNA here is from genome assembly GCF_004795015.1 of Streptomyces sp. A1277. Lineage (GTDB taxonomy): Bacteria > Actinomycetota > Actinomycetes > Streptomycetales > Streptomycetaceae > Streptomyces. The sequence continues at coordinate 23,940 of NZ_SSBI01000048.1, forward strand.
TCACGCAGAACCGAAAGGACCCCGATGACGCGCGCCGCCCTGTTCGATGTGGACGGAACCCTGGTCGACACCAACTACCTGCATGTCACCTCGTGGTGGGAGGCGTTCCGGCAGGCCGGCCACACCGTGGCGATGCCCGCGATCCACCGGGCTGTCGGCCTCGGCTCCGACGACCTCATCGACCATCTGCTGGGCCCCGGCCGGGACCGGGACCAGGACGCGGGGATCAGTGCCACGCACTCCGCCCTGTACGCCACGTACTTCGAGCGCCTGCCCCCGCTGGAAGGAGCGGCGGACCTGCTGCGCGCTGTGGCCGGGCAGGGCTGGACGGTCGTCCTGGCCACCTCCGCGTCCGGCCCCGAGCTCCAGGCCCTGCGCCGGGCGCTCGACGCCGACGACGTCATCGCCGGCACCGCCAGTTCCGACGACGTGGACGAGGGCAAGCCCGCTCCGGCGCCCATCCGCCACGCCATGGAGATCGCCGGGGCCACCAGCGAGGAGACCGTGTACGTGGGGGACTCCGTCTGGGACATGGAGGCGGCGACCCGGGCCTCGGTGGCCGCCGTGGGCCTCCTGTCGGGCGGAATCCCCCGGGCGGACCTGGAGTCGGCCGGGGCCGTGGAGGTCTACCGGGGTCCGGCCGACCTCCTGGCCCGTCTCGACTCGAGCGTCATCGCCCGCACGCGGACGTAGGACTCAACTGCGGCACAGGCAGAACGGGTGCCCCACCGGGTCCGCGAAGACGCGGAAGCCGCGCTCGCCGTTCCGGTCGTCCAGATCGAGCGGTTTCGCCCCCAGCGCGATCACCTCGCGCTGGGCCGACTCCATGTCGGTCACCTTGAAGTCGAGGTGTTCCTGCTGCGAGTTCCGGTCGCCCCGGGGCCACTCGGGGGGCCGGTAGTCGGGGGCGAGCTGAAAGGCGAGGCGTGCGCCGCCCGGCACGTAGAGGTCGTACCAGCGGTCGTGCTCCCGCTTCACCTCGCCGCCCAGGACCTTCTGGTAAAAGGTGGCGAGTGCCTCGGGGTCGGGGCAGTCGAGGGCGACCAGGCAGTACGTCGCGACAGCCATCTTGTTCCTCGCTTCCGTGTCGGATCGTCCCCTCCCGGGTTCCGCGTCCACCGCCGAGGAAACGTGTCCCGGATGGCTCCTTCGCCGGACGTTTCGACCGCCACGGAACGGTAACCCATCCTATATGGTGCAATTCGGATACACGATGATGACCGAGCAGTCGGGACCGCGGGCACTGGTCGAGGACGTCGTGGCGGCCGAGCAGGCCGGCTTCGACTTCTCCGTGACCTCCGACCACTACTTCCCCTGGCTGGCGTCCCAGGGACATGCCCCGTACGCCTGGAGCGTGCTGGGGGCGGCCGCCCAGGCCACGTCGCGCATCCCGCTGATGACGTACGTGACCTGTCCGACGACCCGCTACCACCCCGCCGTGGTGGCCCAGAAGGCCGCGACGCTGCAACTGCTCTCGGAGGGGAGGTTCAGGCTCGGGCTCGGGTCCGGCGAAAGCCTCAACGAGCACGTCGTGGGCAAGGGCTGGCCGGACGCCCGGGTGCGGCTGGAGAAGCTGGAAGAGGCGGTGGAGATCATCAAAGCGCTCCTCGCCGGCGGACCCGTCACCCACCACGGCACCCACTTCGACGTGGACAACGCCAAGCTCTGGGACGTGCCCGAGGTGGCCGTGCCCCTCGGTGTAGCCGTCTCGGGAGACCGCTCGTGCGAGATCGCGGGCCGGCTGGCGGACCTCGTCATCGCCACGGAGCCCAAGGCGGAGCTGCTCACCGGATTCGAACGGCACGGCGGCGGCGGAAAGCCGAGCGTCGGCCAGCTGCCCGTCTGCTACGACACCGACCGGGATGCGGCGGTGAAGCGGGCGCACGACCAGTTCCGCTGGTCGGTCGGCGGCTGGAAGGTGAACTCGGAGCTGCCGAACCCGGCCGCGTTCGACCAGGCCACCCAGTACGTCCGGCCCGAGGACATCGCCGAGTCGGTGCCCTGCGGTGACGACGTCGGGCAGTTCGTCGAGGCGGTGCGCCCGTTCGTGGAGGCGGGGTTCACCGAGGTCGCCCTCGTGCAGATCGGCGGCGGCCATCAGAAGCCGTTCATCGACTGGGCCGAGGAGAAGCTGCTGCCCGCCCTGCGCGCCATGTGACACGCGTACGCGCACCGGTGTTCCCCGGCCCGGAAGCCGGGGAACACCGATGCGCGCGCTGGAGTGCTACTTCCCGCGGTCCGAGTCCGCACCGGGGGACGAGGAGGACGACCTGACGAGTGCCCAGGCGGGGAAGACGAACCAGCAGACGAACGACCACAGGGCCATCCCGCCCACCAGCCACAGGGCCAGCGTGTTGTGCAGCGCCACCCGCATGATGAGCAGCAGCGCCGAACACATCGTGCAGAACAGCAGCACGAGCCCGAACAACGTGAGCCGCGACGCCCACACCACCGTCTCCGGCTTCAGATGGCGCCCGGTGAGCAGCCGGTGGTAGGAGACCGGCCCGATCAGCGCGGCCGCCGTCGCCGAACCCAGGAGCACGGTGACGACGTAGATGCCGCGGTCCGTTTCCGACAGGGTGGTGAAGCGGGGCTGGAAGACCACCGCGAGCAAAAACCCGAAGAGGATCTGGACCCCGGTCTGCGCCACCCGCAGCTCCTGGAGCAGTTCCGTCCAGCGGCGGTCCGCCCGCTCCTCGGTCGTCTCGTCCCGCCCGGAGCGCACATCCTCCCCGCCGTCGTCTCCTTCGTCCGTCGTGCTTCCGGTGTTGTCCATGCCGGCTCTCCCTCCCTCCCGGCCGTCGCACCCCCACTGCGGTGCGACGGCCGCACGCCCCGGCGGTTCAGCGGCTCACGGCCTTCAGGAGCTGCTCCTTGTTCATCGTGGAACGGCCCTCGATGTTCTTCTTCTTCGCCTCTTCGTACAGCTGGTCCTTCGTGCGGCCCTGCGCGCCCTTGTGCGAGCGCTCGCCGCCGCGCTGGGAGGCCGACTTGGGGTCGCGCGTGGACGTCTTGCTCGCCGTCCTGGACTCCCCGGTGCGGGCGCGCTCCTTGTTGACGGTGCGGGCGGCGATCTCCTTGGCACGCTTCTCGGACGTGCCGCGCTTCTCCGCGCTGTCCTTCACGTGCTCGTACTGACGCTCGCGCTTGGGGCTCGATCCTGCCGGCATGGCGCTCTCCTCCTCGTACTCGTTTTCGGCCCGTAGGACCCGGTCCCCGGGCATACACCCGGGTTGCCGGGGGGCCACGTCCGAAACATGGCACCGCCGACGGGCGTACGCCCACCGGGCCGCGCGCTCGGGTGACGCGGCGGCGGCCGCCGCACCCTGCCGCAGGGGTCCACAGGGCTGTTCGGGGCAGTCGCCGCACTGCGGACAGGTGAAGGTGCCGACTTCGGGTACCGGGTTCGTACGAGGCTGGGCCCGCCCGGGTTCCCCGGCCGGACGACGACGAGGAGGAAACGGATGGTCACGGGAGGGAACGCCCCGGCGGACGGGCAGCACGGTCCGGGCACGGCGGCGGCGCCGGACCTCGCCTCCCTCCGGCGCGAGCTGGACCGGCGGGTCGACGGCGAGATCCGCTTCGACGGGGGCAGCCGGGGCGCCTACGCGACCGACGGCTCGAACTACCGGCAGGTGCCGATCGGTGTCGTCGTGCCCCGCACGGTCGACGCCGGCGCCGAAGCGGTCGCGGTCTGCGCGCGGCACGGCGTCCCGGTGCTGTCCCGGGGCGGCGGCACCAGCCTCGCCGGCCAGTGCACCAACGCCGCCGTCGTCATCGACTGGACGAAGTACTGCCACCGCCTGGTGTCCGTGGACGAGTCCGCGCGGACCTGTGTGGTGGAGCCCGGCATCGTGCTGGACGAACTGAACCGGCAGCTCGCGGACCGCCGGCTCAGGTTCGGCCCGAAGCCCTCGACGCACAGCCACTGCTCCCTGGGCGGCATGATCGGCAACAACTCGTGCGGCGCATCGGCCCAGGCGTACGGCAAGACCGTCGACAACGTACGGCGGCTGGAGGTCCTCACCTACGACGGGCTGCGCTGCTGGGTCGGGCCCACGCCCGACGACGAGTTCACCCGGATCATCGACGGCGGCGGGCGCCGCGCGGAGGTGTACCGGGGACTGCGCCGGATCATCGACGCGCACCTCGCCGACGTCCGCCAGGGCTTCCCCGCCATCCCGCGCCGGGTCTCCGGCTACAACCTCGATTCGCTCCTGCCGGAGAAGGGCTTCGACGTGGCCCGGGCCCTCGTCGGCAGTGAGGGCACCCTCGTCACCGTCCTGCGCGCCGAACTCGACCTGGTCCCCGTCCCGCCCCACGAGGCGATGCTCGTCCTCGGCTACCCCGACATCTGCGCCGCGGCCGACGACGTGCCGCGCCTGCTGGAACGCAGCCGGCCGACCCAGCTGGAGGCGATGGACGGCCGGATGGCGCAGCTGATGCGCGAGGAGGACAGCCACGTCGCCTCCCTGAAGACCTTCCCCGAGGGCGAGAGCTGGCTGCTGCTCCAGTTCAGCGGGGACACCCAGCAGGAGGTGGACCGTCAGGCGCGCGACCTGCTCAAGGCGCTCGGGCGCGACGAGGACGACCCCACGGTGACGTTCTCGGACGACCCGCCGCGCGAGCGCAGGATGCTCAAGGCGCGCGAGGCCGGGCTCGGGGTGACCGCGCGGCCGCCGGACGGGCGCGAGACCTGGGAGGGCTGGGAGGACTCCGCCGTCCCGCCCGAGCGGCTCGGCGACTACCTGCGCGGTCTGAAGGAGCTCTTCGCCGAGTTCGGCTACGACCACCCCTCCCTGTACGGCCACTTCGGCCAGGGCTGCGTACACACCCGCATCCCCTTCGAGCTGAAGACCGCCGAGGGCGTGGCGACCTTCCGGAAGTTCCTGTTCCGCGCCGCCGACCTCGTCGTCGCGCACGGGGGCTCGCTCTCGGGCGAGCACGGGGACGGCCAGTCCCGCGCCGAACTGCTGCCCCGCATGTTCGGTGACCGGCTCGTCGCCGCGTTCGGCGAGGTCAAGGCGCTCCTGGACCCGGACAACCGGATGAACCCGGGCAAGGTCGTCGACCCGTACCGCGCGGACGAGAACCTGAGGCTCGGGCCGCTCTGGCGACCCCGCACCGACGCGACGCACTTCCAGTACCCAAAGGACGAGGGCTCCTTCAACCGGGCCGTGATGCGCTGTGTCGGCATCGGCAACTGCCGCTCCCACAGCGGCGGCGTGATGTGCCCGTCCTACCGAGCGACGGGCGAGGAGGAGCACTCCACCCGGGGGAGGGCCCGGCTGCTCTTCGAGATGCTGGGCGGCCACCGGGACACACCCGTCACCGACGGCTGGCGCTCCACCGAGGTACGCGACGCCCTCGACCTCTGCCTCGCTTGCAAGGGCTGCAAGTCCGACTGCCCCGTGGGCGTCGACATGGCCACCTACAAGTCCGAGTTCCTGGCCCACCACTACGCCGGGCGGCCGCGCCCCGCGGCGCACTACTCGCTGGGCTGGCTGCCCCTGTGGGCCCAGCTCTCCCGCCTCGCCCCGCGCCTGGTCAACGCGGCGCTCGACGCGCCCGGCGCCCGGCGCGTCGCCAAGCGCCTCGCCGGAGTCGCCGCCGAGCGGCAGCCGCCCGCCTTCGCCGAGGAATCGTTCGTCCAGTGGTGGCGGGCCCGCGGCGCCCCTGACCCCGACCCGGCCGACGCCCGGACCGTGGTGCTGTGGCCGGACACCTTCACGACCTTCTTCCACCCCGGCATCGCCAGGTCCGCGGTCCGGGTGCTGGAGGACGCCGGCTTCCGGGTCGCCGTTCCGGAGAAGGCCGTGTGCTGCGGGCTCACCTGGATCTCCACCGGCCAGCCCGCCACCGCGAAGAAGGTGCTGCGCCGCACCGTCGAGGTGCTGCGGCCGTGGATCGAGGCGGGCACCCCGATCGTCGGCCTGGAACCGTCCTGCACGGCCGTCTTCCGCTCCGACGCCCCGGAGCTGATGCCGCACGACCAGGACATCCAGCGCCTCGCCGGACAGTTCCGCACCTTCGCCGAACTTCTGGTGAACGACGCCCCCGACGACTGGCGGCCGCCCGTCCTGACCCGGCAGGCCACCGTGCAGACCCACTGCCACCAGCACGCCGTCACCAAGTTCGACGCGGACCGCGAACTCATGCGCCGAGCCGGGCTCGACGCCGAGGTGCTGGACGAGGGCTGCTGCGGGCTCGCCGGCAACTTCGGCTTCGAACGCGGCCACTACGACCTGTCCATGGACATCGGCGAACAGGGCGTCCTGCCCGCCGTCCGGGGCGCCGCACCTGACGCCCTGGTGGTGGCCGACGGCTTCAGCTGCCGTACTCAGATCGAGCAGGGCGCGACCGGCCGACGCGCCGTGCACCTGGCCGAAGCGCTCGCGCTCGGCCTCGACGGGCCGCTGCCCGCCGACCACCCCGAGAAGGCCACCGCCCGCCCCTCCCGCCCGGCCCCGGCCGCGAGCCGGCTGGTGACGGGCGCCGCGCTCACCGCACTCACCGCGCTCGGCACGGCCGCATACGCCACCCTGCGCCGGAACCGACGCACGACGCACCACCGATAGGAGTAGAAATCATGGCGACCAAGGTCTCCGACTACGTTCTGCAGCGCCTGCGCGAGTGGGACGTCGACCACGTCTTCGCCTACGCGGGCGACGGGATCAACGGTCTGCTCGCCGCCTGGGGGCGGGCCGAGAACAAGCCGAAGTTCGTCCAGGCCCGGCACGAGGAGATGGCCGCCTTCGAGGCGGTCGGCTACGCGAAGTTCTCCGGCAAGGCCGGGGTCTGCGCCGCCACCTCGGGCCCCGGAGCGATCCACCTGCTCAACGGGCTGTACGACGCGAAGCTGGACCACGTACCCGTCGTCGCGATCGTGGGCCAGACCAACCGCAGTGCCATGGGCGGCTCCTACCAGCAGGAGGTGGACCTGCTGAGCCTCTACAAGGACGTCGCCTCCGAGTTCTGCGAGATGGTCACCGTCCCCGAACAGCTGCCCAACGTCATCGACCGGGCCATGCGGACCGCGTACGCCAAGCGGACCGTGACCGCCGTGATCATCCCGGCGGACGTCCAGGAACTGGACTACTCGCCGCCCACCCACGCGTTCAAGATGGTCCCCTCCAGCCTCGGCGCGAGCACGTCCGCGCCGGTCCCCGCCGAGGACGACCTCGCGCGGGCCGCCGAGGTGCTGAACGCGGGGGAGAAGGTCGCGATCCTGATCGGTCAGGGCGCCCGGGGCGCTCGCGCCGAGGTCGAGCGGCTGGCCGAGGTGCTCGGCGCGGGCGTCGCCAAGGCGCTGCTCGGCAAGGACGTCCTGTCCGACGACCTGCCGTACGTGACCGGTTCCATCGGGCTGCTCGGCACCCGCCCCAGTTACGAGCTGATGCAGGACTGCGACACCCTGCTCGTGGTCGGCTCCAGCTTCCCGTACAGCCAGTTCCTGCCCGAATTCGACCAGGCGCGTGCGGTGCAGATCGACATCGACCCGTTCATGATCGGATTGCGCTACCCGTTCGAGGTCAACCTCATCGGTGACGCACGCGCCACCCTCGACGCCCTGCTGCCTCGGCTCAAGCGGAAGAAGCACGGCTCCTGGCGGAAGAAGATCGAGAAGGACACCGCCAAGTGGTGGGAGGTCATGCAGCGGCGCGCCGCCGTGGAGGCCGACCCGGTCAACCCCGAGTACGTCGTGCACGCCCTCGACGCCCTCCTGCCGGACGACGCGATGGTCGCGGCCGACTCCGGTTCCGCCGCCAACTGGTACGCCCGGCACCTGCGCTTCCGGAGCGCGATGCGCGGTTCGCTCTCCGGGACGCTGGCCACCATGGGCCCCGGCGTGCCGTACGTCATCGGCGCCAAGTTCGCCCACCCCGAGCGGCCGGCCATCGCCATCGTGGGTGACGGCGCGATGCAGATGAACGGCATGGCCGAACTCATCACCATCGCCAAGTACTGGCACGAGTGGGAGAACCCGCGCCTCGTCGTGGCGGTCCTCAACAACGAGGACCTCAACCAAGTCACCTGGGAGATGCGCGCCATGTCGGGCGCCCCGCAGTTCCTGCCCTCCCAGTCCCTGCCCGACGTGCGCTACGCGGACTTCGCCCGCTCGGTCGGCCTGGACGGCGTACGCGTCGAGAAGCCCGACGAGGTCGAGGACGCCTGGCACCGGGCCCTCGCCTGCGACCGGCCCTTCGTCATCGACTTCCGGACCGACCCCGCCGTCCCGCCGATCCCGCCGCACGCCAGTCTCGACCAGATCGAGGGGGCCGCCCTCTCCCTCATCAAGGGCGACAGCGACCGCGGTGCCGTGCTGCGCCAGGGGTTCAAGGCCAAGGTCCAGGAGATGCTGCCCGGCCACCACCGGGACTCCGGGAACGAAGGGCCCTCGGGCAAGTGAACCCCCGCCCGGGCGAAGCGGACGCACCCCTGATCGACCGGGTGGAGACCGCCGTCTACACCGTGCCCACCGACGCCCCGGAGGGCGACGGCACCCTGGCCTGGGACGAGACCACACTCGTCCTGGTCAGGGTGGGCTCGGGCGGCACGAGCGGCCTCGGCTACACCTACGGGGCCCCCGCCACCGCCGCGGCCGTCGACCAGCTGCTCGCCGCAGTGGTCCGGGGGCGCAGCGCCTGGGACGTACCCGCCGCCAACGAGGCGATGAGCCGGGCCGTCCGCAACGCCGGGCGCCCCGGCCTCGTCGCCCAGGCCCTGTCCGCCGTGGACATCGCGCTCTGGGACCTGAAGGCCCGCCTCCTGGAACTGCCCCTCACCCGCCTGCTCGGGGCGAGCGCCCAGGAGGTCCCCGTCTACGGCAGCGGCGGCTTCACCCCGTACGACGACGAGCGGCAGGACCGGCAGCTGCGCGGCTGGGCGCAGACCCAGGGCATCCCCCGCGTCAAGATCAAGATCGGCGAGTCCTGGGGCCGGGAGGAAGCCCGCGACCTGCACCGGATCGCACGCGCCCGCCGCAGCATCGGGGACGGCACCGAGCTGTACGTCGACGCCAACGGCGCCTACACCCGCAAACAGGCCGTCCGCGTGGCCCGAAGGTTCGAGGACCATGGTGTGACCTGGTTCGAGGAGCCCGTCTCGTCCGACGACCCGACCGGCCTCGCCCACATCAGAGCGGCCACCACGGCCGACGTCGCGGCCGGCGAATACGGCTACGCACTGCCCCACTTCTGGCAGCTGACCACCGCCGGCGCCGTGGACTGCCTCCAGGCGGACGCCACCCGCTGCGGCGGCATCACCGTCTGGCTGCGCGCCGCCGCCCTCGCCGAGGCCGCCGGACTCCACCTCTCCGGACACTGCGCCCCGCACGCCCACGCCCACGCCGCCGCGGCCGTGCCCAACCTGCGCCACCTGGAGTGGTTCCACGACCACGTCCGCATCGAGGAGTTCTTCTTCGACGGGGTACTGGACCCGGCCGGGGGCACCGTACGCCCCGGCGCGTCCGGCGCCCCCGGGCTCGGCCTGGAGCTGCGGTCCGACGCCGCGGAACGCTACCGCGTCCGGTGACCGCCCGGACCCTACGAGGAGGCGCATGACCCGCCCGCACCTGCCGTACGACAACCCGCCGCCCCACGTGCTGCGCGAGTACGCCCTCATCGCCGACGGGGAGCGGGGCGCGCTCGTCGGCCCCCAGGGCGACATCGCCTGGCTGTGCGCGCCGCGCTGGGACTCCGGCGCGGTCTTCTCCGCCCTCATCGGAGGCCCCGGCCACTACACCGTCACCCCCACGGACCGCTTCGTCTGGGGCGGCTACTACGAACCCGGCACGCTGATCTGGCGCAACCGCTGGGTCACCGCCTCCGGCGTCATCGAGTGCCGCGAGGCCCTGGCCTTCCCGGGCGACGCGCGGCGCGCCGTCCTGCTGCGCCGCATCTGCGCGGTGGAGGGGGACGCCCGGATCACCGTACGCCTGGAGCCGCACGCGGAGTACGGCGCGCACCGGGCGCGGGACGTGCGGCGCGAGCGGCCCGGAGTGTGGCGCGGGCGCACCGGCCCCCTGCACTGGCGCTGGACCGGAGCCGACGCGGCGCACCCCGCCCGCGACGGCCACCGCACCACGGGCATGGCGGCGGAGCTGACCGTGCCCGCGGGCGGGCACCACGACCTGATCCTCGAACTGTCCGAGACCGCACCCGGCGAGCCGGTGGACGCGGACCGGGCCTGGCAGGCCACGCAGGACGCCTGGGCCCGCGCCGCCCAGCCACTGCCCGACTGCCTCGCCCCCGACGACGCCCGCCACTCCCACACCGTGCTGCGCGGCCTCACCAGCGCCTCCGGCGGCATGGTCGCGGCCGCCACCACCAGCCTCCCCGAGCGCGCCGAGGCCGGCCGCAACTACGACTACCGGTACGTGTGGATCCGCGACCAGTGCTACGCCGGGCAGGCGGCCGCGGCAGCGGGGGCCCAGCAACTGACCGACGACGCCGTACGGTTCGTCACCGCACGCCTGCACGAGGACGGCCCCCGCCTGGCGCCCGCCTACACCGTGACCGGCGGACCCGTCCCCGACCAGGAGTCCCTGTCCCTCCCCGGCTACCCGGGAGGCCACGACCGGATCGGCAACCACGTCAACCGGCAGTTCCAGCTCGACGCGTTCGGCGAGGCGCTGCTCCTGTTCGCCGCGGCGGCCCGGGCGGACCGGCTCGGCCCCGACGGCCGGCGGGCGGCGGACATCGCGGTGGCAGCCATCGCCCGGCGCCACGGCGAACCGGACGCGGGAATCTGGGAGCTGGACAACCGCGCCTGGACGCACAGCAAGCTCATCTGCGCCGCCGGCCTGCGCGCCCTGGCCGGGAGCCTCCGCTGCGCCCAGGCCGCCTCCTGGGCCGGGCTCGCGGACACCCTGGTCGCCGAAACGGCCGCCACCAGCACCCACCCGACCGGACGCTGGCAGCGCGCGCCCGACGACCCGGGGCTGGACGCCGCCCTGCTGATGCCCCCCATCCGGGGCGGAATCAGCGCCTTGGACCCGCGAACCGTCCGCACGCTCGACGCGTACCGCGCCGAGCTGACCCAGGACCACTACGCCTACCGCTTCCGGCACGACGAACGCCCCCTGGACCAGGCCGAGGGCGCGTTCCTGCTGTGCGGCTACGTGATGGCGCTCGCCGAGCACCAGCAGGGCAACGAGTGGGAGGCGGTGCGCTGGTTCGAGCGCAACCGGGCGGCCTGCGGGCCCCCGGGCCTGTTCACCGAGGAGTACGACATCGGCCAGCGGCAGCTGCGCGGCAACGTCCCGCAGGCATTCGTCCACGCGCTGATGCTCGAAACCTCCGTCCGTCTCGCCGCACCCGCCCCGTCCGAAGGAGAACAGCTGTGAGCCAGAGCGTCGTCGTCACAGGAGCGAGCGCGGGAATCGGCCGGGCGGTGGCCCGGGCCTTCGGGGCGCGCGGAGCCGACGTGGCCCTGCTGGCCCGGGGCCGGGCCGGTCTCGCCGCGGCGGCCCGCGAGGTGGAGGAGGGCGGCGGGCGCGCCCTGGCCGTCCCCACCGACGTGTCCGACCACCACGCGGTGGAGGCCGCGGCGGACGAGGCCGTGCGCGCCTTCGGCCGGATCGACGTGTGGGTCAACGTCGGCTTCGCCTCGGTCTTCGCGCCGTTCACCCAGATCAAGGCCGAGGAGTACGAGCGGGTCACGCAGGTCACGTACCTGGGGTTCGTCAACGGCACCCGGGCCGCCCTCACACACATGACCCCGCGCGACGCCGGCACGATCATCCAGGTGGGTTCGGCGCTGGGCGAACGGTCCATCCCCCTCCAGTCCGCGTACTGCGGGGCCAAGCACGCCATCAACGGCTTCACCTCGTCCCTGCGCACCGAACTCATGCACCAGGGCAGCAACATCCGCGTCACCGTGGTCCAGATGCCGGCCGTCAACACCCCGCAGTTCTCCTGGGTCCTGTCCCGGATGCGCGGCCGCCCGCAGCCCGTACCGCCGATCTACCAGCCGGAGGTCGCCGCCGACGCCGTGCTGTACGCCGCCGACCACCCGGGCCGCAAGCAGTTCTACGTGGGCTCCAGCACGGTCGCCACGCTCGTCGCCAACAAGTTCGCCCCGGGCCTCCTCGACCGCTACCTCGCACGTACGGGCTTCGACTCCCAGCAGTCCGGGGACGCCGGCGACGAGCACCGCGAGCACAACCTCTGGCATCCGGTGGACGACGGGACCGACCACGGGGCGCACGGCACCTTCGACGACGAGTCCCACCGGCGCGACCCGCAACTGTGGGCCTCCCGGCACCCGGCCCTCACCGCGCTGCTCGCCGCGGGTGCCGTGTCCGGCGCCACGGCCCTGGGCCTGCGCGCCGCGAAGGGACGGTGAGCGGACGTGACCGCACGCACCCGCCGCGTACCGGAGATCAGCCGCCCGGACAAGGTCCTCTTCCCCGACGACGGCATCACCAAGGCCGAACTCGCCGGGTACTACCGCACGGTGGCCCGCCGCATGCTGCCCCAGCTGCGTGAGCGGCCCCTGATGCTGGAACGCTTCCCCGACGGGATCGGCGGCCACGGCTTCATGCAGAAGGACGTGCCCGACCACTTCCCCGACTGGGTCCACCGCGTCGAACTCCCCAAGGAGGACGGCACCGTCACCTACCCCATCGCCGACGACACCGCGACGCTGGTCTACCTCGCCGGCCAGGCTTGCGTCACCCCGCACCGCTTCCTCTCCCGGGCCGGCCGGCCGCACCACCCGGACCGGATGGTCTTCGACCTCGACCCGCCCGGCGACGACTTCGCCCCGGTACGCGAAGCGGCCCTGGCCCTGCACGGCCTGCTGGACGAACTGGAGCTGCCGTCCCTGGTCATGACCACGGGATCGCGCGGACTGCACGTCGTGGTGGCACTCGACCGCCGGGACGCCTTCGACGACGTACGGGCGTTCGCCCGCGCGGCCGCCGACGCCCTCGTCGCCCGCCGGCCCGACCGCTTCACCACCGAGGCCCGCAAGAAGGCCCGCGGGGACCGCCTCTACCTCGACGTCCAGCGCAACGCGTACGCCCAGACCGCCGTCACCCCCTACGCGGTCCGCGCCCGCCCCGGCGCACCCGTCGCGGCCCCACTGGCCTGGGAGGACATCGAGGACCCGGATCTCGACGCCCGCCGCTGGACCCTGCGCGGCGCCGACGGCCTCCTGGAACGCAATCCCTGGCACCAGCCGCCACGGCCCCGCTCCCTCGGTCGGGCCCGCACCCTGCTCGACGCGCTGACCGCGTAGAGCCGAACCATGACGGAGGAACCCCATGTCCAGAGCGACGACGGTGAAACAGCTGCTGGATGAGCACGGGCAGACGTACGCCGAGGAAGCCGGCATCCGGCTGAAGGACACGCCCATGCCCCTGTACCAGCTGCTGGTGCTCTGCGTGCTCTTCTCGGTCCGCATCAAGGCCGGCATCGCGGTGGCCGCGGCCCGCGAACTCTTCGACGCCGGGATGCGCACGCCCCGGGGCATGGCCGGCGCCACCTGGCAGGACCGGGTGGACGCGCTGGGCCGCGCCCACTACCGCCGCTATGACGAGAGCACGGCCACCGCGCTCGGCGAGGGCGCGCAGCTGGTGCTCGACCGGTACGACGGGGACCTGCGGCGGCTGCGCGACGAAGCCGGCGCGGACCCGGAGAAACTGCGCGAACTGCTGCGCGAGTTCCCCCGGATCGGACCCGTGGGCGCCGACATCTTCAGCCGCGAGGCGCAGGGCGTCTGGCCCGAACTGCGCCCGGCGTTCGACAAGCGGGCCCAGGGGGCCGCGGACGGACTCGGGCTGCCGCACTCCCCGGAGAAACTGGCCGCCCTCGTCGGCGACGACGACCTCCCCCGGCTGGCGGCCGCACTGGTCCGGGTCGAGCTCACCACCTGAGCCGCGCCCGGCCGGCCGGTGCGGGCCCACGGGGTTCGGCGCCGGCCGGTGAGCCGAAGGATCAGCGCAGTTCCTGGATGCGGACCAGGTTGCCCGCCGGGTCGCGGAACGCGCAGTCGCGGATGCCGTAGGGCTGCTCGGTCGGCTCCTGCACGACCTCCGCGTCACCGGCCTGCACCTTCTCGAAGGTGGCGTCCAGGTCGCGGGTGGCCAGCAGAATCCAGCCGTAGGTGCCCTTGGCCATCATCTCGGTGATGGTGCGGCGCTCGTCGTCGGTGACCCCGGGGTCCGCGGCCGGCGGGGCCAGCAGGATGGACGTGCCGGGCTGGCCCGCGGGGCCGACCGTGATCCAGCGCATCTTGCCCTGGCCGACGTCGTTGCGGACCTCGAAGCCCAGAGTGTCGCGGTAGAACGCGAGCGCCTCCTCCGGGTCGTCGTGCGGGAGGAAGCTGGTGTGAATGGTGATGTCCATGAAGATCATGCTAGGCAGGGCCGCCCGGCCCCGCTTCTCTATTCCTGACCGGTCCTGACCGGTTTCGGCCGGTGCGACGGCGCCCGGTCGTCCGTGCCGCACCGCTGCCCGAAGAGTCAGCATCCGGTGCCGCCTGGTCCAGCAGCGCTGCCCGGAACGGGCCGACCACAACGTCTCGGACCCCGGCGTCACCCTGACCGAGGCGTTTGCGACCAGGCGGGCCTGGCGGGCCAGGCGGGCCACGCGGGCCAGGCGGGCCTGGCGGACCAGGCGGGCCAGCAGAACTTCGACGTACGGGGCTCGCAGACCGTCCGCGTCCGGCTCACGCTCTACTCCGCGTTCGGCACCGGCAAGGGCCGCGGGTGGCGGTCGCCGAGGTCGAGTTCTTCGGCCACCGCTCCTGAAGCCGGGGCCGACGAGGCGTGCCACGAGCGTGCCCCGCTTGCGGCAGCGGAACGGGGACGGCAGGGTTCGGTGCTGTGCCCACTCTCCTGATCGTGCATCACACACCCTCGCCCAACTGCCAGGCCCTCTTCGAGGCCGTCGTCTCCGGTGCGACGACGGACGAGATCGAAGGCGTACGCGTCGTGCGCCGCGCCGCACTCGCCGCGACGGCCTCCGACGTCCTCGCCGCCGATGGGCTGCTCCTCGGTACCCCGGCCAATCTCGGGTACATGTCCGGGGCACTGAAGCACTTCTTCGATCAGATCTACTACCCGTGCCTCGACACCACGAGCAGCCGCCCCTTCGGCTACTACGTGCACGGCGGCAACGACGTCACCGGGGCCGTGCGCGGCATCGAGACCATCACCACGGGCCTCGGCTGGCGCCGGGCGGCGGACGCGGTCAAGGTGACGGGGGAGCCGGGCAAGGCCGACACCGAGGCATGCTGGGAACTGGGCGCCACCCTTGCGGCGGGCCTGACGGAGTGACTCCGGCGCCGCCGTGTCCACCCGGCGGCGCGCTTCTCCAACCGCCTCAACCCGCCGCCCCCGCCCGCAACCCGTCCATCACGAGGTCGAAGAGGCGGGCGGCGCGGGGCTGCCAGTCGCTGCGGGGGTCGAGCTGCCACAGGCCCGCTATGGCGAGGAGGAAGTCGTCGGGGGTCACGCCGGGGCGGATGCCGCCCGCCCGCTCGTTCGCCTCCAGGAGGAGTGTGATCGCCTCGGTCACCGGGCCGTGGCCCACCTGCGCCAGGGAGCCGTGTCCGCTCGTCGTGGCGCGCAGAGCGTCCGCGAGGCCGGCCTTGGCCATGGCGTACTGGGCGAGCCGGTCCATCCACTCCCGCAGGGCGAGGTCGGCGGGGCGGTCGCGGAGCAACTGGGCCGCCGTGTCGGCGACCTGCTGCATCTCGTAGCGGTAGACCTCCAGGACAAGGGCCTCGCGGTGCGGGAAGTTGCGGTAGAAGGTGCCCTGGCCGACGCCGGCCTTCTTCGCGATCATGCTGACGGGGGCGTCGGCGTCGCGCGTCAGCTCGGTCAGCGCGACGGACAGGATGCGCTCGCGGTTGCGCTGAGCGTCCGGGCGCGTGGGCGTGCTCCTCGCTTCCCGCACGCGTCCTCCTCTTCCGGAGCCACAGCCGGATACGGCCTTGCTCACCGGACAGCTGTCCGTTAGGTTCGACAGCCAAGCGGACAGCTGTCCGCTTGGCTCCACCATAGCGCCGGATCAGGCCACATGGCCGACCGGTGCCCGTTGGCCCTGCACTCGCACGCATCGCCCTTCGTCTCCCGGAACCGTCTCGTTCGACGCGTCCAAGCAATGCGAAAGAAGGCTGATCATGGCCCCATCGACGTCCAGTGCCATCACCCTGCGCATCAACGGCGAAAAATACACGCTGCCCGTCGACCACCGCACCACCCTGCTCGACGCCTTACGCGAGCATCTCGACCTGACGGGCACCAAGAAGGGCTGCGACCAGGGCCAGTGCGGCGCCTGCACCGTGCTGCTCGACGGCCGCCGGGCCGTGGCGTGCCTCCAGCTCGCCGTGGCGGCCGAGGGGCGCGAGATCACCACCATCGAAGGCGTGGCCGATGGCGACCGGCTGCATCCCGTGCAGCAGGCGTTCCTGGATCTCGACGGCTACCAGTGCGGGTACTGCACACCGGGGCAGATCTGCTCCGCCCTCGCGGTCATCGAGGAGCACGCCGCGGGCTGGCCCAGTGCCGTGACCGAGGACCTGCGGCCCGAAGCGGCGGCCCCCGCGCTCAGCACGGAGGAGATCCGTGAGCGGATGAGCGGCAACCTGTGCCGCTGCGGCGCCTACGCGTCGATCGTGCAGGCGGTCGCGCGAGCGGCCGAGAACGCCGCGGACGAGGTCAAGGAGCCGGTGGCATGAGGGAGTTCGGTTACGAACGGGCCCACGACGTCGCCGGGGCGGTCGCCCTCCTCTGCAGCGACCCCGGCGCCCGGCTGCTCGGCGGCGGCAGCAACCTCGTCGACCTGATGAAGGCGGGCGTGGAGCGTCCCACCCTCCTCATCGACGTCCAGGAACTCCCGCTCGACGGCATCGAGTCCACCCCCGAAGGCGGGCTGCGCATCGGGGCGACGGTCAGCAACAGCGACCTGGCGGCCCACCCCGATGTAAGGCGCCACTACCCGGCCCTCGCGCAGGCGCTGCTCGCCGGTGCGTCCGGGCAGCTGCGCAACATGGCGACCGTGGGCGGGAACCTCCTCCAGCGCACCCGCTGCGGCTACTTCGCCGACCTGAGCAAACCCTGCAACAAGCGGACACCCGGCAGCGGTTGCCCCGCCATCGCGGGCGAACACCGCAACCACGCCGTCCTCGGCGCGTCCGAGCACTGCGTCGCCACCCACCCCTCCGACATGGCGGTCGCCCTCACGGCGTTCGACGCGGTCATCTCGTACGAGACGGCCGAGGGGCCCGGTGACCTGCCGATCGACGCGTTCTACCTACCCGTGGGCGACACCCCGCACATCGAGACCGCGCTCCCCGCCGGCGCCGTGATCACCGGTGTCACGCTGCCGCCGGCACCCGCCGCGTACTCCCACTACCGCAAGGCGCGCGAGCGCGCCTCGTACGCGTTCGCGATCGGCTCGGTCGCCGCCGCGCTCGACGTGCACGACGGAGCCGTGCACGACGTCCGGCTCGCGTTCGGGGCGGTCGCCTCCCGGCCGTGGCGGGCCCGCGCCGCCGAGCGGGCGCTGACCGGCGGCCCGGCCGACGCGGACGCCTTCGCCGCGGCAGCGGACGCCGAACTGGCCGCCGCGCAGCCGCTGCCCGGCAACGGCTACAAGGTGACGCTGATGCGCAACCTCGTCGTGGCCGTGCTCACCCGACTCGCCGAGGAGGCCGCCCGATGACCACGACCACCGGCACGAGCGCCGCCACCGGAGCCGTCGGCTCGGGCCGCACCCGGGTGGAGGGCCGCGACAAGGTCACCGGGGCCGCCCGCTACGCCGGCGAGATCCCGTTCGCCCGCCTCGCCCACGGCTGGCTGGTCCTCTCCACGGTGGCCCGGGGACGGATCACCGCCGTGGCGGACGAGCCGGTCCTCGCCATGCCCGGCGTCCTCGCCGTGCTGCACCACGGGAACGCGCCGCGTGTCGACATCGACTACGTGGGAATGCTGGGGCGGCCGAACCCGGTCGTCGGGCTCTTCCAGCACGACCGGGTGCCGTTCGCCGGCTGGCCGGTGGCCCTGGTGGTGGCCGAGACGTCCGAGCAGGCCAGGGAAGCGGCCGAGGCCCTGGCCGTCAGCTACGAGCAGGAGCCGCACGACGTGGCGTTCCGCGCCGGACGCGACGACGCCTACCGTCCCGAGGACATGGTGCAGGCCGACGCCGAGAAGGGGGATGTGGAGGCGCGGTTCGAGGGCGCCGCGTTCGTCGTGGACGAGGAGTACACCACGCCGGAGGAGCACCACTGCACGATGGAGCCGCACGCCGCGACCGCCCGCTGGGACGACGGCCGGCTCGACGTCGTCGACTCCAACCAGGGCAGCAGCTGGGTGGCCGGCGAACTCGCCCGGCTCTTCTCCCTGGACCCCGCCTCGGTGCGGGTGCGGTCCGAGCACATCGGAGGCGCCTTCGGGTCCAAGGGGCTGAGCGCCCACCAGGTCGCCGCAGTCATGGCCACCACCGTCCTCCAGCGGCCGGTGCGCGTCGTCATGACCCGGCGTCAGATGTTCTCGCTCGTGGGGTACCGCAGCCCCACGGCCCAGCGCGTCAGGATGGCGGCCGACACCGACGGCAGGCTGCGCGCCTTCGACCACGACGCGCTGAACCTCACCTCGACCGTCCACGAGTTCGTCGAGACGAGCGCCGTGCTGGGCCGTGTCATGTACGACGCCGACGCGCACCGCAGCCGCCACCGGCTCGTCCGGCTGGACGTGCCGACGCCCACCTGGATGCGCGCCCCGGGAGAGGCGCCCGGCTCCTTCGCCATCGAATCGGCCCTGGACGAACTGGCCGAGAAGTGCGGTGTGGACCCGATCGCGCTGCGGGCCCGCAACGAACCCGCGACGGGCCCCGTGTCGGGCCTGCCGTTCAGCAGCCGCAACGTACTCGCATGCTTCGAGGAGGGCGCCCGCAGGTTCGGCTGGGCGGACCGCGACCCGCGCCCCGGCCAGCGCCGCGAAGGGCGCTGGCTGCTCGGCACCGGCACGGCCGCGGCCTCCTACCCCTCCGGGGTCGGCCGGTCCACGGCCGCCGTGACCGCCGAGGCCGACGGCACCTTCACCGTACGGATCAACGCGGCGGACATCGGGACCGGCGCCCGTACCGCCATGACGCTCGTCGCCGCCGACGCGCTCCAGGTCGGCCCGGACCGCGTCCGGGTGCGCATCGGCGACAGCGACCTGGGCCACGCGATGATCGCCGGCGGCTCGACGGGCACCCGCTCCTGGGGCTGGGCCGTCCGGCTCGCGGCGAGCGATGTGCGCGAACGGCTGGCCCTGGGCGGCGCCATCCCGCCCGAGGGGATCACCGCCCGCTCGGACACCGCCGACGCCATCGGCGCCCTCCCGCAACAGGAACGGCACTCCTTCGGCGCGCAGTTCGCCGAGGTCGCGGTGGACGTCACCACCGGCGAGGTACGCGCACGCAGGCTGCTGGGCATCTTCGCCGCGGGCACCATCGTCAACCCGCTCACCGCCCGCAGCCAGCTCATCGGCGGCATGACGTGGGGCCTTTCCATGGCGCTCCACGAGGAGGCGGTCCGCGACGCGGCGTCCGGCGGTCACGTCAACGCCGACCTCGCCGGCTACCACGTCGCCGCCCACGCCGACGTGCCGCTCATCGAGGCGGACTGGGTGGACGACCACGTGCCTGGCGACCCCGTCGGCATCAAGGGCATCGGCGAGATCGGCGTCGTCGGAGTCGCCGCCGCCCTCGCCAACGCGGTGTGGCACGCCACCGGCGTCCGCCACAGGCACCTGCCGATCCGGCCGGACCGGGTCCTGCGAGCGGCGGGGGACACCCCGGGTGCTTGAGATCGCTGACCGGCTGCACCCCTGGTTCGAGGACGGCCGGGACTTCGCCGTCGCCACGGTCGTGTCCGTCGACGGCAGCGCGCCGCGCGGCCCCGGCGCCGCCCTGGCCGTCGACCGGGAGGGAGCCGTCGTGGGCTCCGTCTCCGGGGGCTGCGTGGAAGCAGAGGTGTACGAACTCTGCGAGCAGGCCCTGGGCGACGGGCGGACCGTACGTCGGCGCTTCGGGTACAGCGACGAGGACGCCTTCGCGGCCGGGCTCACCTGCGGGGGCGTCATCGACATCCTGATCGCACCGGTGCGGGAGGCCGCACCGGTGCTGCGGGAGGCGGTAGCGGCCGCGACCCGGCGGGAGGCGGTGGCGCTCGCCCGGGTGGTCCGCGGCCCCGGCGACCTGCTCGGCGGCGCCCTGACCGTACGCGCCGACGGATCGTACGAGGGACACCTCGGCGGCCGCCCGGAACTCGGCCACGCGGCGGCGGCCGAGGCCCGAGCCCTGCTGGACACCGGACGCAACGGCACCGCCGAGATCGCCGAGGACGGCTCGCACTGCCCCGGCGGCCTCACTCTGTTCGTGGAGTCGAGCCTGCCCCCGCCCCGCATGATCGTCTTCGGTGCCGTGGACTTCGCCACCGCGCTCGTCCGGGCCGGCGCGTTCCTCGGCTACCACGTCACCGTGTGCGACGCCCGGCCGGTCTTCGCCACCCCGGCCCGCTTCCCCGAGGCCGACGACGTGGTGGTCGACTGGCCGCACCGCTATCTGCGGGGCACGACGACCGACGACCGGACCGTCCTGTGCGTCCTCACCCACGACACCAAGTTCGACGTGCCGCTCCTGGAGACGGCCCTGCGGCTGCCGGCCGCGTACGTCGGCGCGATGGGCTCCCGCCGCACTCACGAGGAGCGCAACCGGCGCCTGCGTGAAGTCGGTGTCACGGAGCACGAGCTGTCCCGGCTGCACTCTCCGATCGGCCTCGACCTCGGTGCCCGCACCCCCGAGGAGACCGCCCTGTCCATCGCGGCGGAGATCGTCGCGGTGCGCCGGGGCGGCACGGGTGCACCGCTCACGGGTTCGCACGCGCCCATCCACCACGAGGCGCGCCTGCCGGACAGAGCCTAGTGCCGCGGCCCTAGCCGCCCAGCCGCAGTGCGCGCCCCCGCCACCGCCGGCGCAGCCAGCGGTCGTGGCTGGCCACCACGACCGCGCCGGGCCCCGGGCCCAACGCCTCCTCCAACTCGTCGCACAGCCCGGGCGAGAGGTGGTTGGTCGGCTCGTCCAGCAGCAACAGCTCCGGCGGACGGGCCATGAGCAGGGCGAGGGCGAGCCTGCGCCGCTGACCCGCCGACAACTGACCCACCGGCTTGTCCGCGTCCGCCTCGCGCAACAGGCCGAGCGAGGCCAGCGGCACCCGCTCCGCCCGCTCGTAGCCCAGCACACGTTCGTACGTGTCGCCTGCGGTCCGGTCCGGCCGGGCGAACACGGTGTCCTGCGCGAGCACCCCGACGCTCAGACCCGGCCGCCGGTCCACCTCGCCCTGTGCGCCGAGCCGCCCGGCGAGCACCGCCAGAAGTGTCGACTTCCCGGCCCCGTTGCCGCCCGTGACCAGCAGGCGTTCGGACGCCGCGATGTCGAGCCGGTCGACGGTCAGGCGGCCCGGGACCCGTATGTCCCGCAAGGACACCAGGGTGCCCGGCTCGGACGGCTCGGCGCGGGCGGTGTACCGGAAGCGCAGCGGGCGGGGCGGCTCAGCGACCTGGCGGCGCTCCAGCTCGTCCAGCCTGCGGCCGGCATTGCGGACCCGGCGCGCGATCTGGCTCTGCACCCGGCCCGCCCGCAGCCCGTACCCCATCTTCTCGCTGTCGCGGGGCCCGCGGTCCGGCGCGACCTGGCGCGCGGTCACCGCGGCCGAACGGCGCAGGGCCTCGATCTCCTCCTGCTCCTCGGCATACCGGCGCTCCCAACGCACCCGCTCCGCACGCTTCTCGGCCAGATAGGCGCTGTACCCGCCGCCGTACCGCACGGGCCCCTCGACCGCCGGATCGAGGTCGATCAGGTCCGTGCACACGGCGTCGAGAAAGGCCCGGTCGTGGCCGGCCATCACCACCGGCCCCGGCATCGTCCGCAGCTGCTCCTCCACGAACGCGGCGGCCTCGTCGTCCAGATGGTTGGTCGGCTCGTCCAGGAGCAGGGCGGACGGCCGGCGCACCAGCAGTGCGGCGAGGGCCAGCCGGCCGCGCTGCCCGCCCGAGAGCGAACCGAGTGTCCGCTCGTGCGGCAACGCGGCGAGGCCGAGCCCGCCGAGCAGGACGGCCGCGCGCCGGTCGGCGTCCCAGGTCTCCCGTTCCTCGGCCTGTTCGAGCCGCCGGCCGTACGTCTCCAGGAGCTCCGCGTGGTCCGGGGCGCTCTCTGGCGTACGGGCGAGCAGTCCGGCGAGCCGGTCGAGTTCCGCGAGGTCCGCCCGGGCCTCGCGCAGCGCGTCGTCCAGGACGTCCGCGACGGTGGAGCGCGCGTCGAAGGGCATCTCCTGGTGCAGGAAGCCGACATCGGCGGGCCGCGTGACGTGGCCCGCGTCGGGCTCGTCCGCCCCCGCGAGCACCCGCAGCAGAGTCGATTTTCCGACGCCGTTCTCGCCGATCAGGCCGATGCGGTGGCCGGGCGACGCGGTGAGCGACACTCCGTCGTGGACGCGCCTGGTGCCGAGGGTGCGGACGAGGCCGTGGGCGAGCAGGGCGGGCAGCCGGGTGGTGGCGGTCATGGGTACCTCCGACGTGATCGGTTCTGGGCCCGCCGGGCACGGAGCCTCGGGCGCGGGCCTGGACGGCACGTCAGCGGTTCACGTCTGCGGGGCCCCCGTCTCCCGCAGCTCCCCGCCGGCCAGCCGGAGCCAGCGGTCCACGCCGATCCGTTCCAGGAACCGTTCGTCGTGGCTGACCACCACGAACGCCCCGCGATAGGAGGCGAGCGCGCTCTCCAGCTGATCGGCGCTGACCAGGTCGAGGTTGTTGGTCGGCTCGTCCAGGAGCAGCAGTTGCGGGGCCGGCTCCGCGCACAGGACGCAGGCCAGCGTGGCCCGCAGCCGTTCACCGCCCGACAGCACGCCCACGGGCAGGTGGGCGCGGTCGCCGCGGAAGAGGAAGCGAGCCAGCAGGTTCATCCGCTCCGCCTCCGTCCGGTGCGGGGCGAACGCGGCGAAGTTCTCGGCCACCGTGCGGTCGAGGTCGAGCAGGTCGAGGCGTTGCGAGAGGTAGGCGATCCGTCCGTCGGCACGCTTGATCAGCCCGCCGTCCAACTCCAGGTCGCCGTTGACCAGCCGCAGCAGGGTGCTCTTGCCGGCGCCGTTGGGCCCGGTCAGCGCGATGCGTTCGGGCCCCCGGATCGTCAGGTCTACGCCCTCGCCGGCGAACTGCTCCCGGCCGCCGAGGCGGATGCGCATCTGTTCGCCGAGCAGGACCGTGCGTCCGGCGGGCACGTCGGTGTCCGGAAGGTCGAGTGTGATGCGCTGCTCGTCGCGTACGGCACGCCCCGCCTCGTCCAGACGGGCCTGTGCCTCGCCGACCCGGGAGGCGTGGGTCTGGCCGGAGCGGCCCGCGGACTCCTGGGCGCCCCGCTTCATGTTCCCGGCGAAGATGCGGGGCAGTCCGGCGTTCTTGAGGTTGCGGGCCGCGTTGCTCGCGCGGCGCTCGGCCCGTTCGCGGGCCTGTTGCATCTCGCGCTTCTCGCGCTTCAGCTCCTGCTCGGCGTTGCGGACGTTCTTCTCGGCCACCTCGCGCTCGGCCTGCACGGCTTCCTCGTAGGCCGTGAAGTCGCCCCCGTACAGGCGCAGTTCCTCCGGGCCGAGTTCGGCGATGCGGTCCATGCGGTCCAGGAGCGCGCGGTCGTGGCTGACGAGGAGGAGTGTGCCGTTCCACGCCTCCAGCGTGTCGTAGAGCCGGCGGCGGGCTTCGAGGTCGAGGTTGTTGGTCGGCTCGTCGAGCAGCAGGACGTCCGGCCGCTTCAGCAGCTGGGCGGCCAGCCCGAGCGAGACGACCTGGCCGCCGCTGAGCGTGCCGATGCCCCGGTCCAGGGCGATGCCTTCGAGCCCGAGCCGGTCGAGCTGGGCGCGGGTGCGCTCCTCGATGTCCCAGTCGTCGCCGATGACGGCGAAGTGCTCCTCGCCCACATCACCGGACTCCACGGCGTCCAGCGCGCGGATCACCGCGTCGACGCCGAGCACTTCGGCCACCGACAGGTCGCCGGTCAGGGGGAGGCTCTGCGGGAGGTAGCCAAGCGTGCCCTCGACCGCGACGGAACCGGCGGCCGGCCGCAGCTCACCGGCGATCAGCTTGAGCAGCGTGCTCTTCCCCGAGCCGTTGGGGGCGATGAGACCGGTGCTGCCTTGGCCCACCGTGAAGGACAGGCCCGTGAAGACCGGCGTGTCGTCGGGCCAGGAGAAGGAAAGGTTCGAACAGATGACGGAAGCGTCGGACATGCGGAGACCTCGCGTGTGAATCCGGGGTCGGCACGGACCGCGGCCCCGGAGGAATGGCCAAGGGAACGACGACATGGCCACTGCGGCGGCGCCCTGGGCGCCCGCGGTGGCTATCGGCTCCGGGGATCACCCGGAGATGTCGTCGTCGCCTGCCATGCCTGGTCTCCTCGGTACACGCTGAACAGCGTGACGATCTTATCAGGCGGCCCGGTTCTTACCCCGGGAGTCCTGTCCGTGTGAGCGCACCGTCCCGCACGCCGCTGGATGAGATTCGTTCCGGATCTCATGTTTTGCCCTGGCTTGCCGTGGTACCCGCGCTGCGAAAGCCCGCTGGCGGGCGGAAGGGCTCGGGTCCGGGCCTTCGCGCGGCGGCCAGGGGAAACGTCGAGGGAGGTACGACATGGATGACGCCGGACGTGTTCAGCAAACGGGGCAGGCGGCGAAGGAACAGACGGCTGCGACTGCGGAACAGACGAAGCAGGGGGCCGCTGAAGTGGCCGGAACCGCTGCGGAGCAAGCCAGGGCAGTGGCCGATGAGGCGCGCCACCAGGCCGGAAACGTGGTGAGTGACCTCCGGCAACGTCTGCTGGAGCAGGGCCAGGAACAGACGGAGCGGCTCGCGGGAACCGTGCGGCAGTGGGCGGATGACTTCGCCGGGCTCGCACGGAACGCTCCCGGGGACTCGCCGGCCCGCAGCCTCGCGGCCCAGGCCGCCGACCGGGGACATCGTACGGCGGACTACCTGGGCAAGAACGGCCTGGAGGGACTGGTGGGCGACCTCCAGGGCTTCGCGCGTCGGCGGCCGGGTGCCTTCCTGGGCGGCGCGGTGCTCACCGGCCTGCTCGTCGGCCGTGTCGCGAAGGCGGGAAAGGCGGCCCACACCGCCGACGGCGCGCGGCAGGAGCCGGAGAGTGCCTGGCAGGGGCCCGACGGCGCGCGGCAGGAGCCGGAGAGTGCCTGGCAGGAGCCCGACGGGGCGTGGCGGGAACCCGGCCGCGAGGAGAGCAGCCCGCTGCCGCAGGGCACGGTACGGCGGGAGCTGCCCGGCGATCCGGAGGTGTGATATGTCATCGCTCTCCCCTCAACCCTCGCAGGAACCCGGAACGAGCGCCGCGGGACAGGACCGGTCAGCCGGCGAACTGCTGGCCGCGGTGACGTCGGATGTGCAGACGTTGTTCCAGCAGGAGGTCGAGCTGGCCAAGACCGAGATCCGCGAGGAGGCCGCCAAGGCGGGCAAGGCCGCCGGGATGTTCGGCGGAGCGGGATTCGCCGGATACATGGTGGCGCTGTTTCTGTCGCTGGCGGCCGTGTTCGGGCTGGCCAACGTGATGGACGCCGGCTGGGCGGCGCTGATCGTCACCGCGGTATGGGCGGTGGTCGGCGCTGTGCTCTTCGCGATGGGCCGCTCGCGGATGCGGAAGGTCTCGCCCAAGCCGGAGCAGACGGTTCAGACACTGAAGGAGGACGCACAGTGGGTACGTCACCCGAACAAGTAAGGGCCGACATCGACGCGACGCGCGACAGGCTGGCGCAGAACGTCGACGCACTGGCCGATCACACCAGCCCGAAGCGGATGGTGCAGCGCCGTACCGACCGGGTGCGCTCGGCGGCGACGGGGCTACGGCACCGGGTCATGGGGGCTGCGTCGGACACCGGCAGCCAGGCTGCCGAGCGGACGCGGCAGGTCACCCAGTCGGCTCAGGAGAGCGCCGGGCAGGTGGGCGACGCGGTCAAGGAGGCCCCGGAGAAGACCATGCGGCAGACCCAGGGCAACCCCCTGGCGGCAGGGCTGATCGCCTTCGGCGCCGGGCTGCTCGCAGCCTCCCTCCTCCCCGAATCCCCAGCCGAGCAGCAGGCGGCGAGCCGGATCGCAGACCAGGCGGGTGAGGCCATCGAGCCGGTCAAGCAAGCCGCCGTCGAATCCGCGCAGCACCTGAAGGAGGACGTCACCGAGGCGGCGAAGCACGCCTCGGAACAGGTCAAGGACACGGCCGCGGACGCAGCCAGCACCACACGCGAGGAAGCACGCAGCCAGGCCACACAGGTCACCGAGCAGGCCCGCGAATCCGGACAGCGGGTCGCCGACGAAGCCCGCGACCGAGACCCGGATGCTCAGTAGTCCCTGTGCCGGGGCGCACCGCCTCCGTGGCAAGGGCGTCCCGGCGCCCCACGGGCTGCCCGCGGCAGCCCGTGGCGGCTGCCGCGCCGGCCCGGGTCCTTCCTCTCCGGACCCGTGACAGGCGGTACCGGAAGGAGGACACGACCATGACGCGGAATACGCACGGCGAGGGCGGCGAGGCGGCCGCTCCCCGTACCGGGCAGGAGAACGCACAAGGGGAGCACCCGCCGGCCCATGGCCCCACCCAGGTACCCAAGCGTTCCTGGTGGGCCGCACTGAAGCGCACGGTCAAGGAGTTCAAACGGGACAACCTGACCGACTGGGCCGCCGCCCTGACCTACTACGGAGTGCTGGCGATCTTCCCGGCCATGCTGGCCCTGCTGTCAGTCCTGGGGCTGATGGGTGCCTCCAGCATCAGGCCGCTGATCAACAATCTGGGCAGTCTGGCTCCCGGCGCAGCTCGCGACATCATGACCAGCATGCTGCGGCAGCTGGAACACAGTCAGGGCCGAGCCGGCGTGGCGCTGATCGTCGGCATACTGATCGCGCTGTGGTCGGCCTCCGGCTACATCGCCGCGTTCATGCGCGCGTCCAACGCGGTGTACGACATCGGCGAAGGGCGCCCGGTGTGGAAGACCCTCCCCACCCGCCTGGTCATCACCCTCATCGTGGTAATCCTGCTGGCGCTGATCGCCATCGGCGTCGTGTTCACCGGTACGCTGGCCCAGAAGACGGGAGACGTACTCGGCGTCGGCGGGACGGCCGTGACGGTGTGGAACATCGCCAAGTGGCCGGTGATGGTCATTCTGTTCAGCCTCATCGTGGCCCTGCTCTTCTGGGCTGCCCCCAACGTCAAACGCGGGTTCCGCTGGGTTACTCCCGGCAGTCTGCTGGCCGTGCTCATCTGGCTCGTCGCCTCCGCACTTTTCGCGCTGTACGCGGCGAACTTCTCCAACTACGACAAGACGTACGGCAGCCTGGCCGCTGTCATCGTCTTCTTGGTCTGGCTGTGGATCTCCAACCTCGCCATTCTCCTCGGCCTTGAATTCAACGCCGAAGTGGAGCGCCAACGCGCCATCGACAGTGGTCACCCGCCCGGCGAAGAGCCGTATGCGGAACCGCGAGACACCCGCAAACTATGAACCCCGGCGATCGCTCCCGGCAGCGGCCGTTCACGCCGGACAGGTCCCGGTCAGCTGTGCCGCGACCGTGCCGAAGTCCATGGCCGAGGCGACACCCGCGCAGCCGGCGCAGTTCCGCGGGACCGGGCAGCTTCCGGGCCACTGGGGCGACCAGGTCCTGGCCTCGGGCGTCTCCACCGCCTTCCTCGCCGCAGCGGCCTTCGCCCCGGCCGCCGCGCTCACCGCGCTGTTCGTCATCCAGGTGCGCCCCTCGGACCTGGAGCGGCTGCGCGGCGGCGGCCGGCCGGGCCCGTGAGGACCCGGCCGCCGCCCCCGGGCGTCAGCCCTTGACGCTGAAGCCCGCCCGCAGCAGGTCGTCGTCGCGCGACGACGGGCCGACGAGGAGCTCGAAGGCGCCGGGCTCGACCGCCCGGCGGCCCTCGGCGTCCACCAGGCTGCACGCGGACACCGGCAGCTCGATGACGACCTCGCGCGACTCGCCGGGCGCCAGGGCGACCTGGCGGTAGGTCTTGAGCTCCTTCTCCGCCCACGTCACCGAGGTGACCGTGTCACTCACATACGCCTGCACGGTCTCCAGTGCCGGACGCTCACCCGTGTTGCTGACGAGGACGCGCGCCCGCAGTGTGTCGGCCGCGCCCAGCACGTCGGTCAGCACCTCCAGGTCCGAGTAGGCCACGGTCGTGTAGCTGAGGCCCTCCCCGAACACGAACGCCGGCCGCTGCGTCAGATCCGCGTACCGCGAACCGTGCTGGCCGCGCAGCTGGTTGTAGTACGTCGGCTGCTGCCCCGCGTGACGGGCGAAGGACACGGGCAGCCGCCCCGAAGGCTCGACGAGGCCGAGCACCAGCTCCGCCACCGCCCGGCCGCCTTCCATGCCCGGGTTGAACGCGTGCACGATGGCCGAGGCGCGGTACGCGGACGGCGGCAGCACGAGCGGCTTCGAGCTGATGACCACCACGGTGAACGGCTTGCCCGTCGCGGCGAGCGCGTCCAGCAGCGCGATCTGCCCGCCGATCAGCTCCAGGGTCGCGGTCGAGCGCCCCTCACCGACCAGCTCGATGCGGTCGCCCACCACGGCCACGACGTGGTCGGCGGCCTCGGCCGCGGCGACCGCCTCGGCGATCAGAGCATCGGACGGCTCGGCCGGGACGACGATCTCGGGCCGGGGCTGCCCGTCCGGGAAGAAGGCCCCCTCCGGGTCCGGGCCCACCGTCAGGATGTCGGCGCCGCGCGCGTGGGTGACCGACCAGCCGGCGGGCACATGCTCCCGGAACCCGTCGAGCACGGTACGGATCATGGCGCGCGGGTGGCCGTCCGGCAGCCAGTCCGCCTGCCCCGACGATCCCGCCCAGTCCCCGAGCTGGGTCTGCGCGTCGTCGGCGTTCGGGCCGATCACGGCGACCGTGCGCGGCGCCGTACCGGTGTCCGCGACCGCGCGCCCGTCCGCGCCGGCCTCGTAGCCGCCGTCCAGCGGCAGGGTGCCGTCGTTGGCCAGCAGCACCAGGGAGCGGCGGGCCACTTCGAGGTTCAGCGCGGTGTGGTCCGCACTGCCGATGACCGCCGCCTGCCGGGCCCGGTCCGGATGGCGTGGGTTCTCGAACAGGCCCAGCTCGAACTTGAGCGTCAGGACGCGCGCGACCGCCGCGTCGATCGCCGCCTCGTCGAGCCGCCCGGCCGCTACCGCCTCCTGCGCGCCCTCGAAGAAGTCCGGCGTCGTCATCACCATGTCGTTGCCCGCCCGGACCGCTGCGGCCGCCGCCTGCGCGTGGTCGGCGAACACCTTCTGCTCCCACACCATGCGCCCGACGTTGTCCCAGTCGGTCACCAGGGTTCCGGTGTAGCCCCACTCGCCCCGCAGCACCTCGTTCAGCAGCCAGTTGTTGACCGTGACGGGGACGCCGTCCATCGACTGGTAGCCGAGCATGAACGTACGGCAGCCCTCCCGGGCGACCCGCTCGAACGGCGGCAGGAACCACGAGCGCAGCTTGCGCCGCGAGATGTCGGCCTCGCTCGCGTCCCGGCCGCCCTGGGTCTCTGAGTAGCCCGCGAAGTGCTTGGCGCACGCCAGGACCGCCGTCGGGTCGTCCAGCCCCTCGCCCTGGTATCCGCGCACCATCGCCGAGGCCAGTTCGCCGATGAGGAACGGGTCCTCGCCGAACGTCTCGCTCACCCGCCCCCAGCGCAGGTCCCGGGTGATGCACAGCACCGGCGAGAACGTCCAGTGGACGCCGGTCGCCGCGACCTCCACCGCCGTCGCCCGCGCGACGCGCTCCAGCAGCTCGGGGTCCCAGCTCGCGGCCATGCCGAGCTGGGTGGGGTAGATGGTGGCGCCCTCCCAGAACGAGTGCCCGTGGATGCAGTCCTCGGCCACCAGGAGCGGGATGCCCAGCCGGGTGCGCCGGGTCAGCTCGGCCGCTTCCAGGACGCGTTCGGGCGAGGCGTGCAGGATCGACCCCACGTGCATGTCCTCGATGAGGTGCCGGACCCCCTCCTTGGCGTTCAGCTGGAGCATCTGGCCGACCTTCTC
Source organism: Streptomyces sp. A1277 (assembly GCF_004795015.1). Lineage (GTDB taxonomy): Bacteria > Actinomycetota > Actinomycetes > Streptomycetales > Streptomycetaceae > Streptomyces. Next base: position 54,001 of record NZ_SSBI01000048.1, read on the forward strand.
GGGCAGCGTCATCCGGCCGACCAGGTCGGCGACGCGCTCCGGTACGGACAGGCGGGGGTCGAGGTAGGGCAGGGAGGAGCCCACGGGAGTTCCTTTCACGACGTCGGCGACGTTCTCATCGGCGTTACGCGGAGGCAGCGCTCCGGGGTCCACCGTACGCCGAATCCCGACCGAGTGGTAAGTAAGTAATATGCAAACGTACTCAGCGGCGCCTGCCGAGACGACCGGGGAGCGTGCCGAGTGACCGGCGAGGAGCGGCGTGGTTACGCCAAGGGCCGGGCCAAACGCGAGGAGATCCTCGACCAGGCCATGGCCATGTTCGGCGAGGCCGGCTACCGGGGCGCCTCGCTGCGGGTCATCGCCACCCGCTGCGGCATCTCGCATCCCGGACTGCTGCACCACTTCCCGACCAAGGAGTCCCTGCTGCTCGCGGTCCTCGAACACCGCGACGCCGTGGACGGTGAGTGGCTGGAGGCGGGCCGGCCCACCGGCGTCGACCGGCTGCGCCGCCTGGTCGACCTCGCGGCGCTGAACGCCCGGCGGCGCGGCATCGTCGAGCTGTTCTGCGTCCTGTCGGCCGAGGCCACCTCCGCCGACCACCCGGCGCACGCCTACTTCGTGGAGCGGTACCGCACCTCGGTCCTGAGCACGGCGGTCTCCTATGCCGAGGCCCGCGACAAGGGCGTGCTGCGCGAGGGTATCGCCCCCGACGCGGCGGCGCAGCAGCTGATCGCGCTGATGGACGGGCTCCAGACCCAGTGGCTCCTCGGTGGTGGCGCGACCGATATGGCGGGCGTCCTGCGGGCGCACGTGCAGGCGCAGTTGACCGTGCCGTTCTGAGCGGGAGCGGAAGGAGGCCCCCGCGCCGCACCTCTTTACGGGGTTGTCATGTGCCGGTAACTTCCTTGCCGCAAGAGTTTTCAGCAACGTTCCGGCTGTGCTTACAGACGGATGATCCCCCATCGCTCGGACCTTGAGGCGCGTCAGGGTTTCCGGCGGGACGGCGCAGGGCCCCGACCCCTGCGCCTCGGTCGCCACGGCTTCGCCGCCGCTGTGGCTCTTCCCTGGAGACACCATGAAACGCACCCCTCGCCGGCTGCTGAGACGCACCCTGGCGTCCGCCGCGGCCGCCGCTGCCGTATGCGGTCTGCTGACCGCGCTGCCGGACGCCGCCGGCCTCGACGCGCAGCCCGTCGCGGCCTCCGACGCGTCCACAACTGTCTTCTACTACACGAAGACCAAGAACTGGGCCGCGTACGACCTGCATTACGCGCCGGACGGCGGTGCCTGGACCACCGTGCCGGGTGTGGCCATGGAGCCCGCCTGTACCGACTGGGTCAAGAAGACCGTCCCCCTCGCGGGCGCCGGGGGAATCCAGGCGACCTTCAACAACGGCTCGGGCGTGTGGGACAACAACGCGGGCAAGAACTACGACCTGGGCAGCGGCACCATCACCGTCAAGGACGGGGTCGTCGCCCACAGCGACCCGTGCGACGGCGCCGGTGACCCGGAACCGGGCCCCGGCCCGACCGACGGCGCGAACACCGCGTCCGTGTACTACTCCACCGCCACCGTCGGCTGGACCACCACGAATCTGCACTACCAGCCGGCGGGCGGGTCCTGGACGGCCGTGCCCGGCGTCGGTATGGAGCCCGCCTGCACCGGCTGGGTGAGGAAGACGGTCGACCTCGGCACGGCGACGTCGATGAAGGCCGCGTTCAACAACGGCAACGGCGTCTGGGACAACAACAACGGCGGCGACTACACGATCCCCGCCGGGGTCAGCACCGTGAAGAACCAGGCGGTCGTCAAGGACGCCAAGGACCCCTGCTCCGCCGAACCCGCCGACACCGAGGCGCCGTCCGTCCCGGCCGGCGTGACCGCGAAGGCGGACGGCGTGGCGGTCGTCCTGAGCTGGGAACCCTCCACCGACGACAACAAGGTGACGAAGTATCAGGTAACCCGCACCGGCGGTACCAAGGGCAGCACCGTCACCGATGTGACCTCGACCGTTCTCTCCGAGTCGAACCTGGAGGAGAACACCGCCTACACCTACACCGTCAAGGCGGCCGACGCGGCGGGCAACACCTCCGCCGCCTCCATGCCCGCCAAGGCGACGACCGGGTCGAAGCCGCCCGCCGCGGCGCAGGGGCAGCCGCTGGGCACCGACCCCCGCAAGGACCCGATCTACTTCGTCCTCACCGCCCGCTTCAACGACGGGGACACCAGCAACAACCGGGGCGGCAGCCAGGACGTGAAGTCCGGCAACGCCGCCGACGACGATCCCATGTTCCGCGGGGACTTCAAGGGCCTGGTCAACAAGCTCGACTACATCAAGGGGCTCGGCTTCTCGGCCATCTGGATCACCCCGGTCGTCCTGAACCGGTCCGACTACGACTACCACGGCTACCACGGCTACGACTTCTACGAGGTCGACCCCCGGCTGGAGTCCGCCGGCGCCTCCTACCAGGACCTGATCAGCGCCGCCCACGCCAAGGGCATCAAGATCTACCAGGACGTCGTCTACAACCACTCCTCGCGCTGGGGCGCCAAGGGCCTGTACACCCCGACCGTCTACGGCGTCCGCGACGAGCAGTGGAGCTGGTACTACGACGAGAAGAACGAGGGCTTCGAGTACGACGGGCTCACCGTCGACCCCAAGAGCGGCAAGTCGTACTACAACGGCGACCTGTGGTCCACCGCCGAGCCCGCGGGCAACACCTGCCTGAACTGGGGCAAGCCCACCGGAGGGACCTCCGCCGAGGGCTACAGGATCTACAACTGCCAGTGGCCCAACCCGACGTCGGGCATGTTCCCGAAGGAGTACTACCACACGTGCTGGCTGGGCAACTGGGAGGGCGAGGACTCCCGCTCCTGCTGGCTGCACGAGGACCTGGCCGACTTCAACACCGAGTCCGCACCGGTGCAGAACTACCTGATCGGCGCCTACGACAAGTACATCGACATGGGCGTGGACGGCTTCCGCATCGACACCGCGGTGCACATCCCGCGCACCACCTGGAACCGCCGCTTCCTGCCCGCCATCCAGGAGCGCGTCACCCAGCGGTTCGGCGCCGGGGCCGCGAAGGACTTCCTCGTCTTCGGTGAGGTCGGCGCCTTCGTCAACGACAAGTGGAACCGCGGCTCGGTCAACCACTCCGCCCAGTTCTTCACCTGGAAGGAACGCAAGGAGTACGCCGCCGACGACGCCGAGGCCGCGCTGGAGATGTACGACTACGAGGAGCAGCTCGGCACGGGCTCCCAGCCCACCTCCACCAACGCCTTCCTGGACGGCAACGACTACCACACGCCGGACCACAGCAAGTTCTCCGGGATGAACATCATCGACATGCGCATGCACATGAACTTCGGTGACGCCGCCAACGCGTTCAACAACGGCAAGGACTCCGACGACTCGACCAACGACGCCACCTACAACGTCGTCTACGTCGACAGCCACGACTACGGGCCCAACAAGAGCGGCGAGCGATACGCGGGCGGCACCGACGCCTGGGCCGAGAACATGTCCCTGATGTGGACCTTCCGCGGCATCCCGACCCTCTACTACGGATCGGAGATCGAGTTCCAGGCCGGCAAGCAGATCGACTGCGGCCCCACCTGCCCGCTGGCCACGACCGGCCGCGCCTACTACGGCGACCACCTCGCCGGCAACGTGACCGCCTCGGAGTTCTCCCAGGTCGACTCCGCCTCCGGCGAGGTCGCCAACACCCTGTCCGAGCCCCTGGTCAAGCACCTCCAGCGGCTCAACCAGATCCGCCGGGCCGTGCCCGCCCTGCAGATGGGCCAGTACTCCACCCAGGGCATCACCGGCCAGATGGCGTACAAGCGCCGCTACACCAGCGGCTCGACCGACAGCTTCGCGCTCGTCACCGTCACGGGCGGCGCCTCGTACACCGGCATCCCCAACGGCACGTACAAGGACGCCGTCACCGGCGACACCCGCATCGTCACCGACGGAAAGCTCACCGTCACCGCCCCGGGCAAGGGCAACATGCGCGTCTACGTGCTCAACGGCCCCGGCAGGATCGGCACCGCCGGCCCCTACCTGAAGTAACCCGTACGGTCTCGCACGCACAGGCGCCCCGGCCGTCCCGGTTCTCCGGGCGCCGGGGCGCCTCCGTGCCGCCAGCCGCCGGGGCTACGAGCCCAGCAGCTCCGAGCGGCCGATCATGGCCGTCGAACCGGGGCCCGTACAGGCGAAGGCACCCGCGACCGCACCCAGCCGGGCGCACTCCAGGGGCTCCCGCCCGTCGAGCCTGCCCAACAGGAAGCCGGTGACGAACGCGTCGCCCGCCCCGTTGCTGTCGACCACCGGCGCGGGCGGCGCGGCCGCCGGGACGTGGAGCGGGTCCTCGCCGCCGTCACGGGTCAGGAGGTAGGAGCCCTCCGCGCCCGCCGTGGCGACCACCGTGGTGGCCCGGCCCTCGCTCAGGATCTCCCGCATCAGCGCCGGGGCACGCTCTCCCGTCGTCGCCGCGCTGAAGAAGACCAGATCGGACCGGAGCGCGAACTCCCGCTGGTGGTCGCTCAGTCCGTCCCAGTCGTGCAGGTCGGTGGAGACCGGCACCCCCAGCGCCTCGATGTCGTCGTACAGGAACCGCGTGAAGTTCGTGATGGACAGATGGACATGGCGGGTCCGGCGCAGCCGGGGCAGGTAGAAGTCCCGCGGCATCCGCAGGTCCTCCGGGTCCCGGGCGTCGTAGAACGACATCCGCCGGCCCGTCGCGTCCACCAGGTTCACCGCACGACGGGTGCCCGCGGGGGAGATCACCGGATGGAACTCCACACCGCCCTTCGCCAGCCGCTCGCGCACCTGCGCCCCGGTCCAGTCGTCGCCGATGCAGTCGAGGAACACCACCTCAAGCCCCAGCGCGCGGGCGCCGAGCGCCACATTGCCCCCGGTCTGGCCGGGCCACTCCTTGATCGGGCCGACCATGACCGAATCGGCAAGAGGGACCGGCAGGGCGTCGACGCGGACGATCGTGTCCACCCCGCTGCCGCCGACCACCACGACGTCGTACTCCGTTTGCTGTTGGACCACTGTGCCCCTCCCGTGTTCCCGCCGTGGTCAGTATGGCCCAGCCGCGACGGCCCCCGCCGCTCTCGGCGCGCGCCCGGGACACCCGCTGGCTAGGCTCGGTCGGGGGCCGACAACCCGATCCGTGGAGGCTCACGCCATGATGCCGTTGCCCGAACCGCGCGATATCCCGCCGCGCCTCGCCACCGGCGCGTTCATCCTCAACTCCGGCCTGGGCAAGCTCAAGGCCGACGAGGCGGCCGCCCAGGGGCTGCACGGCATGGCCAGCACCGCCTATCCCTTCCTCGGCAAGCTCGAACCGGCCCGGTTCACCCGGTTGCTCGCCTGGTCCGAAATCGCGGTCGGCGGGACCCTGTTGGCCCCGTTCGTACCGACCAGGCTCGCCGGCCTCGTCCTCACCGGGTTCTCCGGCGGGCTCCTCGGCCTCTATCTGCGCACCCCCGGGGTGCGCGAGCCGGGCAGCCTGCGGCCGAGCCAGGGCGGGGTCCCGCTGGCCAAGGACTCCTGGATGTTCGGCATCGGCCTGGGCTTCCTGGGCGCGGGCGGCTACCGCGTCCGCGCCTCGGCGCACCGCCGCACCCGGCGCAGGTGCGGCCGCTGACCCGATGACGACAACGGGCGGTGGCGCACCCCGCGCCACCGCCCGTCCTCACGTGCGGCGCACCTGAGCGATCAGCAGCGCCACGTCGTCGTGGTCGTCCGGGTCCCGCAACTCCCGCAGCAGCCGGTCGCACGTCGCGTCGAGCGACGCGTCCGCAGTGCGCAGCAGAGCCAGCAGCGTCCGCAGACGGCTGTCGATGTCGTCGTCACGGGTCTCCACCAGCCCGTCCGTGTACAGGACCAGCCGGTCGCCAGGGCCCAGCTCCACCGTGACATCGCTGAACGGCACCCCGCCCACCCCGAGCGGCGCCCCGGCCGGCAGATCGACGAGCACCGGCGCACCGCCCTCGGGGATCAGCACCGGCGGCAGATGCCCGGCGGTGCTCACCCGGCACCGCCCTGCCTCCGGGTCGTACACGGCGTAGACGCAGGTGGCGAACCACGGGTCCAGGTCGGCGGTGATCTCGTCCAGGTGCCGCAGCACCTCGCCGGGTTCCAGGTCGAGCCGGGAGAGCGTCTGCGTGGCCGTGCGCAGCCGCCCCATGGTGGTCGCCGCGTTGATGCCGCTGCCCATCACATCGCCCACCACCAGGGCGGTCCTGCCGCCCCGCAGCCCGATCACGTCGAACCAGTCCCCGCCGACCTCGTACCGCGAGGCGGCCGGCCGGTAGCGGGACACCACGTCGAGGTCCACCGGGTGGTGGTGGTTGCGCGGCAGCATGCTGCGCTGGAGCGTCAGCGCGGTCTCCTGCTGCTGCCGGTAGAGCCGTGCGTTGTCGATGCCGACCGCGGCCCTCGCGGCCAGTTCGCCGGTCAGTGCCTCGTCGTCCGCGGTGAACGGCAGCGGATTGTCCGTCCGGATCAGGTCGACCGCGCCCAGCACCTCGCCCCGGGCGATCAACGGCACCGCCAGGTAGGAGTGCGCCCCGGCGTCGGCGAGCAGTCGCGCCGAGCGGGCGTCGCGGGCCACGCGGGCGAGCTTCTCCGCGTCGAGATACGGCTCCCGTACCGGTGAGGCGGTCCGCACACAGCGGGTGACCAGGCGGTCGGCGCCGTAGTGGGCGGCGTGGCCCGGCGGATCGGCCGCCTCCACCACGGGGGTCGGCCGTGCGGCGACGACGGCCAGGGCCTGGATGAGGAGCGGACCCTCGGTCGAACCCGGGTGCCCCTTCAACACGCTGTCCAGCACGTCCACCGCGGCGACGTCGGCGAGCTGCGGCACGATGACCTCGGCCAGCTCCCGGGCCGTCTGCTCCAGGTCGAGCGTGGTGCCGATGCGCACCGAGGCATCGGCGATCAGGGCCAGATGCTGCCGGGCCCGCTCCGCCTCGGCCGCCGCCCGGTAGCGGTCGGTGACATCGATCAGGGACACGGCGATCCCCAGCACCCGGCCGCCGGAGTCGTCCAGCCGGTACAGGGACACCGACCAGGCGCGGTCGGTCTCCGGATCGGCGGGGCTGCGGCCCACCACCTGGTGCGACACCTGCGGCACCCCGCTGGCCAGCACCTCGCGCATGGCCGCCTCGATGGCGCCGGAGTCCAGGAACGGCAGCGCCTCGCCCACCCGTCGGCCCAGGTGCTCGGCGGCGCTCATCCCGTCCATCCGCTCCAGCGCGGCGTTGGCCGCCAGATAACGCAGGTCGTCGCCCAGCACGGCGAGGCCGATCGGCGACTGGTCGACCAGGCCCACCGACAGCGCGAGGTCCCGCTCCACCCGCCGCAGCACCTCCCCGTCCGCCGCCAGACCCAGGGCGTAGAACCGGCCCCGATCGTCCTGCAGCCGCATGTTGCGGAATTCGAGGAGCCGGCCGGTGCCGTCCTTGTGCCGTACGGGGAAGACCCCGGCCCACGCCTCGCCGCTGCTCATCACCTCGCCGAACAGGCGCAGCACCAGGTCGAAGTGCTCCTCGTCGACCAGGACCCGGGCGGCGAACCTGCCCAGTGCCTCCTGGGCCGAGTAGCCCAGGAGCCGTTCCGCCTGCGGGCTCCACAGGACGATGCGGCCCTGGGTGTCCAGCACCAGCGCGGCGACCCCGAGGACATCGAGCAGCCCGCTCTCGGGCGACCGGTGCGCGCCCGCCCGGCGGGCCTCGCCCCAGCCGATCCGCAAGTCATCAGTGCCGCCCACGGACGATCCTTCCCCTGCCGTCACCGTGCCCGGAAGCAGGCCCGCCGACTCCCATGGTCGCCCCTGACTCACCGCCCCCGCAGCTTCGAGGGCCGCAAAGAGGACGCCGCAGGGGGTTTCGGGCGCCGAATGCCGGTCACCCGCAGCGTACCGAGGCAAACACAACGCACACGACCGTCAGGAGTGAGAGTCCATGGAGAACTGGCGCATGCACGCGGCCTGCCGCGACGAGGACCCGGACCTGTTCTTCCCCATCGGTACCACCGGCCCGGCACTCGTCCAGGCCGAGGAGGCCAAGGCGGTGTGCCGCGGCTGCCCCGTACGGGAGGAGTGCCTGAGGTGGGCCCTGGACAACAACCAGGACGCCGGGGTGTGGGGCGGTCTGGGCGAGAACGAGCGACGCGCGCTCAAGCGCCGCAGCCGCCGGCAGGCGCACGGCTCGCACGGCCCCAAGTGAGACCGCCGCAACGACCGAGGGCAGTGTCACACCGGTGGATGGCCCGTTCTGTGGCCTTTCGCCGGGCTGCTGGTGGAGGATGAAGCATGGACACCACGGCTTGGATCATCATCGGCGCGGTTCTCGCGCTGTTCACCCTGGCCGTCGCCGGCGTCCTCGTGGTGCGGGTCCTGAGGGCCAGGAAACTGCTGGCCGAGGCCGGCGTCCCCCTGCACAACAAGGCGCTGGTCTGGGCGGCGCTGCTCTACACCGTCTCGCCCGTGGACCTGCTGCCGGACCCCATCTACCTCGATGACATCGGGATCCTCCTGCTGGCCCTGCGTTCGCTGCACGCGGCCGCGCGGGCCGCGGGGGTGAGCGGGCGCCATGAGGAGCCCGCCGACGCGGGACGCGCCCTCCTGCCGTAGCCCTTCCCTCGCGATCCGGGGAACCGGGCGCGTCCTGATCGTTGACAGCTGGACGGGTACACGTCACTCTCCTGGGAGAGCGCTCTCCCAACCCGCCGCGGGACACCCGTCCCGCACTCTTCCGCCAGGAGAGAATGTGCACAGACCCGGCGCAGCCCTGCCCGCGAGACCCCGCACGGGCACGCTGCTGATCACCCTTCTCGCCCTTCTCGCGTCGTCGTTGGTCATGCTGACCGCGCCCCGCGCCCGGGCCGCGGAACCCCTGCTGTCGCAGGGCAGACCCGCCACCGCCTCCTCCTCGGAGGGCGTCGGCTACGCGCCCTCGGCCGCCGTGGACGGCAACACCACGGGCACCCGCTGGGCCAGCGAGTGGAGCGACCCGCAGTGGCTCCAGGTGGACCTGGGCGCCACCGCGGACCTCAGCAGGGTCGTCCTGACCTGGGAGTCCGCCTACGGCAAGGCGTACCAGATCCAGGCGTCCGACAACGGATCCGACTGGCGCACCCTGAGGACCGTCACCGACGGCGACGGCGGCACCGACGAACTGGCGGTCACCGGCTCCGGACGGTACGTCAGGATGTACGGCACGGCCCGCCCCGGCGGATACGGCTACTCCCTGTGGGAGTTCCAGGTGTACGGCACCACCGGCGGCACACCTCCGGCGACCGGCGGGGCCGTCCGCGTCACCGGATCGCAGGGCAACTGGCAGCTGACCGTGGACGGCAAGCCCTACCAGGTCAAGGGCCTGACCTGGGGACCGTCCGTCAACGACGCGGCCCGCTACCTGCCCGACCTGAAGTCCATGGGCGTCAACACCATCCGCACCTGGGGCACCGACGGCACCTCCAAGCCGCTCCTGGACGCAGCCGCGGCGAACGGCATCCGGGTGGTCAGCGGCTTCTGGCTGCAGCCCGGCGGCGGCCCCGGCAGCGGCGGCTGCGTCGACTACCTCACCGACGACGCGTACAAGTCCTCCTCCCTCACCGAGTTCGCCAAGTGGGTCGAGACGTACAAGAGCCACCCCGGTGTGCTCATGTGGAACGTCGGCAACGAGTCGGTCCTCGGGCTGCAGAACTGCTACAGCGGTGACGAGCTGGAGAAGCAGCGCAACGCGTACACGGCCTTCGTCAACGACGTGGCGAAGAAGATCCACACCATCGACCCCGACCACCCCGTGACCTCGACCGACGCCTGGACGGGCGCCTGGCCCTACTACAAGCGCAACGCCCCCGACCTCGACCTGTACTCGGTCAACTCCTACGGCGACATCTGCGGGGTCCGCGCCACCTGGGAGTCCGGCGGCTACACCAAGCCCTACATCATCACCGAGGGCGGCCCGGCCGGTGAGTGGGAGGTCCCGAACGACGCCAACGGCATCCCGGACGAGCCCACCGACGTGCAGAAGGCCGAGGGCTACACCAAGGCGTGGAACTGCATCACCGCCCACCAGGGCGTCGCACTGGGCGCCACCTTCTTCCACTACGGAACGGAGCACGACTTCGGCGGCGTCTGGTTCAACATCGTGCCCGACGGCAAGAAGCGGCTCTCGTACTACGCCCTGAAGAAGGCGTACAGCGGCTCCACCGCCGGTGACAACACCCCGCCCGTCATCAGCAACATGACGGTGCAGAACGCCGGCGGGACGCCCGCGGGCAAGGAGTTCACCGTACGGGCCGACATCCGCGACCCGGACAACGACCCGATCACGTACAAGATCTACCTCAGCGGCAACTACGCGACCGGCGACAAGGGCCTGGTCGAGGCCACCTGGCGCTCCACCGGCAACGGCACCTTCGCGGTGACCGCGCCCGGGCGGCTCGGCGTGTGGAAGGTGTACATCCAGGCCGAGGACGGGCACGGCAACGCCGGCATCGAGACCAAGTCGGTGAAGGTCGTGGTGCCCCCGGTCAGCGGCACCAACCTGGCGCTCGGCCGCCCCGCCACCGCCACCTCCGCCCAGTCCGGCAGCAGCGGCTGCCCCTGTACCGCGGCGATGGCGACCGACGGGCGGCTGGACACCCGGTGGGCCAGCGACTGGAGCGACCCGCAGTCCATCCAGGTCGACCTGGGTGAGCGGAAGTCCTTCCGCCACCTCCAGCTGGTGTGGGACCCGGCGTACGCCAAGTCCTACGAGGTGCTGGTCTCGGACGACGGCAGCTCCTGGCGGTCGGTGTACACCATCACCAACGGGGACGGTGACGCCGACGACCTCGACATCGCGCAGACCGCCCGCTACGTGAAGCTCCACCTCACACAGCGGGGCACGGCCTGGGGCTACTCGCTCTGGGAGTTCGGCGTCTACAGCTGAGCACCGGGCGGGCGCAGGCGAGCGGCCATGGTGAAGGCATGAACGTCGCTGACATTTTGACGGATGGATACTCCCGCATCCAGGAGGCCGTGCACGCGGCCGTCGAAGGGCTCCGGCCCGACGACCTCCACGCCC